>NZ_JBIAQX010000001.1:1078742-1320470 GCF_042889445.1 Streptomyces sp. NPDC002602
TTCCACCCCCTGCGGGGGGGGGGCGCGGCGGGGGCGTGGGGGGGGGGCGGGGCCGGCGGGGGCCCCCCCCCCGCGGGGGGGGGGGGGGGGGGCCGCCCCCGCGGGGGGGGGGGGGGGGGGCCCCCCCCCCCCCCCCCCGCCCGGCGGACGCGGCGGAGCCCGACTGGCCTGGAACGTTCGCTCGTCGACGCGGTGATCGCGGTCGCGTGACAGCATGGCCGGGCAATGCCCGGTGCGCGGAGGGGGAGTTCGATGAGCGGAATACGCAAGAGCCTGGCCAAGGTGGAGATCGCGTTGCGGTGGGACCCCAGCCCGACCGGTGCGCCCGCGCACGACCTCGACATACTGGCCGCGGTCTACGGGGCGGCGGATCCGTACGGCGACCCCGTCTACCTCGTCCACTTCGGCAGCCGCGCACCCGACGGCACCATCACCCTCGACCGGGACAGCGACACCGGGCAGGGCTTCGGCTTCGACGAGGTGATGACCGTCGAACTGAACCGCATGTCGACCGAGTTGGTCCGGGTGGTGGTCGGGGTCGTGATCCAGGACCCCGGCCCGCAGGGCGCCCGTACGAAGACCTTCGCCTCCGTGGCCGGTACCGGACTGCGGATCCGCGAGGGCTACACCGAACTCGCCGAGTCCGACTTCGAGGGTGTCGCCGGGGCCACCGCGGCCACGGTCGCGGAGTTCGTCCGGGACACCTCGGGCGGCTGGTCGCTGGATGCCCGCGAGCGCGGGTTCGACACCGAGCCGGAGGAGTTCACCCGCGTCATGGGCGCCGCCCGGTCCTGACGTGAATCGGCCGCTCAGACCGGGCGGCGGTCACTCGTCGTGCGAGTGCCCGCCGCCCGGTCCGGCCGGCGCGCTGCCGCCGTCCCCACGTGGCAGCGCGGGCGGGTCGCCGCCCGGTCATCGGGGACGGCGGCCCGCCTGTCTCAGGGGGTGGTGCCGGGTGCGGTCGCCGCGTCCGCGGGGGTGACGCCGAGCGCGGGCAGCAGGGCCGCGTCGACGAACCGCACCAGATAGTCCGCGTCGGCGTACCGCCCCTCCAGCACCGGCCGGATCCGCGAGACGCCCATCAGCTGCGCCGGCAGGAACTCCACGGCCGGATGGTTCGCGGTGACCTCGCCCCGCGCCACCGCCCGCGCCACCATCGCGTCGAACGCCGCGAGTTCGGGTTCCACCAGTGCCTCGCGCAGCGCGGCCTGGAGTTCCTCGTCGCCGAGCACGGCGTGGCCGAGCGCCTGGGAGAGCCTGGTGTCCCGGCCGGAGGTCCCGGCCGCGATCCGGGCCGCCTCGCGCAGGTCGCCCGCGAGGGTCCCGGTGTCCACGGCCGCCAGGGTGCCCTGCCGGTTCGCGCGCAGCGCGGCGGCGACGAGCTGCGGCTTGGTCTTCCACTGCCGGTAGAGCGTGGACTTGCCGCAGCAGGCGCGGGCGGCGACGCCCTCCATGGTCAGGGCCTCGTACCCGTGCTCGCGCAACTGGTCCAGCACGGCGTCGTAGAACTCCTGCACCCGCTCCGGGCTGATCTTGGAACGACGCGCGCTGGTCGACGGGGTCGACGTCATGGGATGCGGCCCTCCTCGGCGGCGTGCTGCGGGCCCGGCGGCTCGCTCTGCCGTCCGGCGTGGTTCGAGTGTACGGCTACGCCAGCGTATCGCTACACCGGCGTATCGATACGCGAATGTATCGATACACTGGCGTGTCGATGTACGGCGAGGCCCTGACCGGACGAGCCCCGAACCAGCCGTGCGCCGAGGACAGGAAGCGAGACCGGGGGATGACCTCCCACACCACACCCGCGGACCCACCACCGGCAGGTTCGAGAGCGGCACGCCGCAGACTCGTACGCGAGCTGCTGCTCGTCGCGGGCCTCTTCGCCGTCTACAAGGCGGGCCGGACCCTCGCGACGGGCCGCACCGACGAGGCCTTCCGCAACGCCGCGTGGATCTGGGACGCCGAACGCGTCCTGCGCCTGCCCGGTGAGGGCGCGATACAGCGGCTGCTCCTGCACGGCGACGCCCTGATACACGTCGCGAACACCTACTACGCCGCCGTGCACTTCCCGGCGACCGCGCTCTTCCTCGGCTGGCTCTACCTCCGCCGCCCCGGCCACTACCTGTGGACCCGACGGGTGCTCGCGGTTCTCACCGGGGCCGCCCTCGCGATCCACCTGAGCTTCCCGCTGGCGCCACCGCGGATGCTCGACGCCGCGCACCTCGTGGACACCGGGCAGGTGTACGGGCCCACCGTCTACCGGGCCGCCCCCGCCGCCGACACCATGGCCAACCAGTTCGCGGCCATGCCCTCGCTGCACTTCGGCTGGGCGCTGATGCTCGCCCTCGGGATGATCGCCGCCACCCGGTCGCGGTGGCGGGCCCTGTGGCTGCTGCACCCCCTGGTGACCCTGCTCGTGGTCGTCGGCACCGCCAACCACTACTGGCTCGACGCGATCGTCGCCACCGTGCTGCTGGGGGCCGCGCTGCTGCTCGTCCCGCGACCCGTCCCCGAGCCGCACGCGCGGTCGGCGCGGGAGTCCGCGCCGGTGCCGGCGGGCCCGTCGGTCCCGCGACCCGTCCGGCGTCCCGCGCCGGGAGCCCCGGCCGCCTCCGGCCCGGACCTCCCCGTACGCGCGGACGTGGATCCGGCCGCGCACGTCCCCGCGACCGCGGGAGCGGGGCGATGAACGCCACCGCCCTCGCCGTCGCGCTCTGCCTGGCCTCGGCCGTGACCTACGCGGCCGCCGCGGTCGCCCAGGAGCGCCTCGCCCGCGCCGCCGTCGCCCGCAGCGCCGGCGCGCTCCTCGGCAACGGTGCCTGGTGGTGGTCGGCCGGACTCAACGCCGCCGCGGCGCTGCTGCACGCCGCCGCGCTGCGGTACGGGCCGCTGACCCTCGTCCAGCCGCTCGGCGCCCTCACCCTCGTCGCCGCCGTACCGCTCGGGGCGCGCGGTGCCGGACGGCGGGTGGCGGCCACCGAATGGCGGGGCACCCTCGCCACCGTCGCGGGACTCGGCCTGCTCCTCCTCCCGGCCTCCGGCCCGGCCCCCGACGACACCCTCACCTTGACCGAGGCGCTGGCCGTCTCGGGCGCCACCGCCGCCGTGATCATGCTGCTGACGGTCCGCGGCGACGTGCGCTCCGGGCTGCGGCACGCCACGGCGTCCGGACTGGCCTCCGCCGCCGCCTCGGCCCTGACCCAGACCGTCACCGTCGCGGGAGGCCGCGGTGGAGCCCTGCTCAGCGTCCGGGTGATCGCGGTCGCCCTGCTCGTCGTGGTGTTCGCGGTCGGCGGGATGCTCCTGTCCCAACGCGCCTATCGGGGCGGGCTCGGGGCGCCGCTGGCCGTGGTCAACCTCGCCAACCCGCTCGCCGCCGCCGCGATCGGCATGGTCCTGCTCGGCGAGCGCCTCCAGGGCGGGGTCGCGGGCATCGTCCTCGCCGTGGCCGGCGCCTTCGCGGCGGGCCGCGGGGTGATGCTGCTCACCAGGACGACGCCGGGCAAACAGGCTTCCGCGCCCACCGCCCTGCCGAGCCGGCATGTGGCAGCATGACCGGCATGATCGAGCGGTCGTTCCTCTCCCTGTGGTCCAAGGACTCGGTGCTGTCCATCGGTTCGGTCGACTCGGTGCTCTCCGTCGGCTCCGTCGGCAGCGTGCTGTCGGTCGCCTCGATCGGCTCGGCGCTCTCGGCCGTGTCGATCGGCTCGGCCCTGTCACTGGGTTCGTCGGGATCCTGGCTCAGCGTCGGCTCGGCGCTCTCCGCGTGCTCGACCTTCTCCGTCCTCTCCTACCGATCCCGCGGCGGCCTCATGACGCTGGGCGCCGCCGCGGCCGCCGTGGTCACCGTCGCGTGCGCGGCCCGGGTGCGGCGCGGCTGACCCGCGGCGGCCGGCGTGGGCGGCGGCCGGACGGGAGTCAGCGGCGGGAGTGCCCGAAGAGGATCCGGTAGGCGACGAGCAGCACGAACGAGCCCGCGATGGCGGAGCCCCAGGTGGCCGCGTCGAAGAACTCGTTCTGGATAGGCCGGTCCAGGAACCTCGCGGAGAGCCAGCCACCGGTGAAGGCGCCCGCGATGCCGATCAGGGTGGTGATGATGAGGCCACCGGGGTCACGTCCGGGCAGCAGCAGCTTGGCAATGCCTCCGGCGAGCAGCCCCAGGATGATCCAGCCGATGATGCCCATGGTCGTTCACTCCGCTCCGGTCGCGCGATGAGGTGTGGGTGCGCGTTCTCACGAGGGAGGACGCGCCGCCGGCCGAAACGGTTCTCCGCGCGAGCCGGTCACCATCGGCGGGTCACCTTCCGCCCCGGCGACCTCGTCCACGCCGACGACGACGGCGTGGTCCTCCTGCCCGCCGGCCCCCGAGAGGCCTGACCCCGCCCGGCCGGGGCCGGTCCCCGAGAGGCCTGACGCCACCCGGCCGGGGCCGGTCCCCGCACGGTGCCCGACAGGGGCGAGATCCGGCCACCGTCGGGCCGGCGGCCCTGGCGGCGCCCGGTCGGGCCGGGCTTCACTACGGGCCCATGAGACGACACAGGATCACGGGCCTGCTCGGCGCGTTCGCGCTCGCCGCGGCCGGCCTGGCCGGCGCCGGGACACCGGCGGCCGCGGCCCCGCCGGCGGCACCCGCGTCCCTCGGCGCACCCGCATCCCCGGCCGTGGTCGCCGCCGCGCCCGTGGTCGCCGGGGCCGAGCCGCCCGCCGAGTTCGGGACCGACTGGCACGACCCGCTCACGCCCGGCCCGCCCGTCACCCGGCCCTCCACCCGGTCCTGCCGGGTGACCCTGGCCCAGGCCCGGTTCGTCGACTTCACCCCCTACCGGGGCGACTACGCGCCCCCGAACGGCTGTGGCCGCGGCGACTGGGCCAAGGTGGTGCTCCGCCTCGACGGCAAGGTCAAGGGCCGTCAGTACGACCGCCTGGGCAACCTCACCGTCGGCGGCGTGGAGATCCTGCGCACCTCCACTCCCGAGCCCTCGCCCGACGGCATCACCTGGTCCGTGGAGAAGGACGTCTCCCACTACCGGGACACCCTCAGCCGTCCGCAGCCCGTCGAGATGCTGATCGGCAACGTCGTCAACGACACCTACACCGGCGTCATCGACGTCGAGGTCACCCTCACCTTCTTCGCCTCCGACGAACGCACCCGGCCCGCCGCGGACACCCCGGACCGCGTCCTCCCGCTCACCACCCCCACCGTCACCACCCCGCGCAACACCGAACGCCTGCTGGCGGAGGTGTACGCGACCGGCTCGGGCGGCGGCTGCGAGGAGTACTGGTACCTGACCGTCCCGGACGCGGCCCCCTACTCCTGCAAGGCCGCCGACGGCCCCTACCGCGAGGTCCGCGTCCTGGTCGACGGACAGCTCGCCGGCCTCGCCGCCCCCTTCCCGACCGTCTGGACCGGCGGCTGGTCCAACCCCTTCCTCTGGTACGTGATCCCCGGCCCCCGCGCCTTCGACGTGCAGCCGATCCGCTACGACCTGACGCCCTACGCGGCGCTCCTCAACGACGGCCGCCCGCACCGGATCGAGGTGTCCGTGGCGGGCGTCCCGGCCGGGCAGGCCGGCTGGAGCACCCCCACCAACCTGCTGCTCTGGCAGGACGCCGGCCGGGCCGTCGTCACGGGCGCCCTCACCCGGCACGAGGAGGTCGCCCCGACGGGCTCCTCCCGCTGGACCCCCGGCTCCGAACACCGACTGGACACCACCGGCGGCCACGGCCTGACCGTCGCGGGGCACCTCGACACCTCCCACGGCCGGGTCGTCACCACCGTCACCCGCATGGTCCGGCACAGCTCCACGCACCGCTGGACCGAAGGGGAGAGCCGTGACGCCCTCAGCGCCGAGTGGACCGACCGGGAGAGCGTGACCCGCGGCCCGACGACCACCCGCACGGCACGCGCCTACACGATGGAGGGCGAGACCACCCTGGGCGCCGGAGACCGGTTGCGCACCGTCCTCTCCCTCGGCGACCGCGCCGACACCGTCGTGCTGCGCGCCGGCCGGGAGATCGACCGTTCACGGCTCGACGACCGGTACACGGGCGACGCGAGCTACACCGCGAACGTCCCGCGCGAGGAGCGCCACGCGGTGGCCACCACCACGGCGCGCCACCGGCTGTACGGATCGCAGGCGCCCGGGGGATGTCACGACCGCACGCTCACGACCGTGCAGGGCGTGCTGACGGTGGACCGGCGGGGCTGCTGACACCGGCGCCGCCTACGATGACCGCCCATGGACACGAGTGAGGCCGGCAGACGGCTGGTCGACGGCCGCTTCGAACTGATCGGCCCCCTGGGCGCCGGAGGCATGGGCACGGTGTGGCGCGCCCGCGACATCGCTTTGCACCGCGACGTCGCCCTGAAAGAGGTGCGCCCGCCGGACCCGGCGACCGCCGCCGCACAGCCCGGACTCGTCGTCCAACTGCGCGAACGGGCCGTCCGCGAGGCCCGGGCGCTCGCCCGGCTCACCCACCCGAACGTCGTGACGATCCACCACATCGTGGAGCCCGCACCGGACGGCGAGGGACATCCGTGGATCGTGATGGAGCTGGTCAAGGGCGGCTCGCTGCACGACCGACTGGAGTCCGGCCCGATGCCCGTCGCGGACGTCCTGCGCATCGGGCTCGACGTGTTGTCGGCGCTGCGGGCCGCACACGCCGAAGGGGTGCTCCACCGTGACGTGAAACCGGCCAACGTCCTGCTGCGGCCGGAGGGCTCGGCCGTGCTCACCGACTTCGGCATCGCCGCGCTGCACGGATCGACCGCGCTCACCTCGACGGGCGCGCTGATCGGCTCGCCCGAGTACATCGCGCCCGAGCGGGTGCGCGGCGCCGAAGGGCTGGCCGCCTCCGACCTGTGGTCGCTCGGCATGATGCTGTACGTCGCCGCCGAGGGGGTCCACCCGCTGCGCCGCGCCACGACCATGGCCACGATGGTCGCCACGCTGGAGGACCCGATCCCGGCGCCGACGCGCTCCGGACCGCTGGGGCCCGTACTGGAACGGCTGTTGGTACGGGACCCGGCCGCGAGGCCCGACGCCGAGCAGTTGGGACAACTGCTCCGTGACGCGAGCAGTGCTCTCCGGGGCACACCGCCCCCACCCGCCCCCGCAACGCCGCCCTCGCCCGGATTCGGGCCCTACGGGCCGCCTCCCACGGCCGTGAACCCGCCCGGGGCGTCCTTCGGCCCACCGGGCGGCAACCCGTACGCGGTGACCACACCGGTGCCCACCGCCCGGACCCCGCGCCGCCGGCCCGCACTGCTCGCCGCACTGGTCGCGCTGCTCCTCGCGGGTGGCGCGACCCTGGCCGTGAACCTGCTGGGCGACGGCGACGACGGCACCCGCGACGACGCGAAGGAAGGCCCGACGGTCTCCCGTTCCGCCGATCCCTCGACCGGCGGGAGCCCGGCGGGTGCGAAGCCCGCCACCGCCAAGCCGTCCGCCTCCACCCCGGCCGGGCGGACCGACTCCGCCCCGCCCGCCGCCTCCCGCGTCGACCTGCTCACCCCGGACGGGGCCCGCGCCGGCCTGGAGGCGCTGAAGCAGGGCACCGGAACCACCACGTTCGTGAGGCTGGTCGTCTACCCGGAGTACATGCTGGCCGGCGTGCCCACCGCGCCCGGGGCGAAGACGTACGACAACTGGCAGTACCGCGACGGCACCGCCCGGCGCCTCGCCCCGGGAGGGACGATCCCCGCCGGCGGGCGGCTGATGGACATGTCCGCGGTCAAGTGGGACGTGCTGCCGACCCTGCTGAGCCAATCCAGGGAACGCCTCGGGGTCGCCGTGCCCAGCGGGCGCTACCTGATCCTCGACGTGTGGTCGGACGACACCCCGGCCATCCGCTCCTACATCAGCGACCCGTACGGCCAAGGCGGCTACGTCCTGGCGGGCGTCGACGGCACGATCAAGAAGGTGGTCGGCGGCTGACATGCTGTACCCCGCAGGCGCGTGCGCGGCAGCGCGCGCCGACCACGGAGAAGGGCCCGACCCCACCATGCCCGGCTGGCGCACCACACTCACGGCGGCGGGGATCTCCGGATCCCGGCAACGAGCCGACTTCACCCACGCGGCCCGCCGGGTGGCACGCCGCGAACCGGCCCCCTACGCGGCGCTGCGCCTGCTCGCCGCCCCGCCGCTCCAGCCCTGGCTGGCGGCGGGCCTCGCCTTCATGAACCGGGTCGACGACGTGGCCGAGACCGGAACCGCGCGGCGGCGCACCGCCGGGCTCGCCGCGCTGGAGGAGGACTTCGAGGCCGCGGTACGGACCGGTGCCGGCGCCGATCCGCTGGTGCGCGCCTACGCCCACGCCGTGAACACCCGTGGTCTGCCGGTCCGTTGGGTGTCCCGCTTCATCGAGGGCGCGGTCACGTTCGAGGCCGCCTTCGACGGCTTCGCCACCGAGGCGGACTTCCAGGACTACCTCGACGCGTACGCCTGGCCCGCGGTACTGGCCTTTGTCGGCCTCCAGTACCAGGGCGGCCCGGACGAGGAACAAGCCGCCGGCTGGCGGAGGTTCGTGGAAGCCGCGCAGCGCGTGGACTTCCTGGCCGACCTCGCCTCGGACCTCGCCGAGGGCCGGCTCTGCATCCCGCGTGCCCGCCTCGCCGAACACGGCGTGACCCGGGCCGACCTCGAACAGGCCCGCGACACCCCGGCGGTACGGGCGCTCCTCGACTCGGAACGCGGCCTCGCCCGCACCGCCCTCGACGCCACCGACGGACTCGTCGACCTCGCGGTTCCCGGCCTGCGCCCGATGATCGCCACGATGACCGAGTTGATGACGCACCAACTCGCCGCGGTGGAGCGGGCCGGCGTCAAGGCTCTGCGCGAGGACATCGGGTACGGTCTCGTGGCCCCGATGCGCACTCTGCTCCGAGCCCGCGGGGCCCGTGCGCGTGCCTGATCGGTGGCGGGCGTCAGGCGCTCAGTAGGCCCCGTTGACGTTGTCGATCGAACCGTAGCGGGCGGCCGCGTAGTTGCAGGCGGCGGTGATGTTCGCGACCGGGTCGTAGGAGTCCTCGGACGTGCCCGGCACGTGGTAGGCGCGGAATGTCGGGTCGATGACCTGGAGCAGACCCTTGGAGGGAATGCCGGCGGCGGCGTTGGAGTCCCAGTTGTTGATCGCCAGCGGATTGCCCGAGGACTCCCGCATCACATTGCGGTGAATTCCCTCGTAGGTTCCGGGAATGCCGTGAAGGGCCATCACGTCCAGCGACTCGCGTATCCAGCCGTCCAGGTTGTTCGTGTACGCGGTCGCCGGTCTCGCCGCCGCGGTCTTCGCCGCCGTGCCGAGGGACAGCTTGAGCCCGGGCCGGATGACCGCCGGGTTCGCGCCGACGACCCCGCGGTTCGCCTCGTAGAGCTGCGCCCACCCGCCGCTCAGCGCGTGCTTGGTCGCGATCGTGGCCAGCGTGTCGCCCGCGACCACGGAGTACGTGGTGGGAGCGATGCTCTCGGCGGCTCCGGCGGTGCCCGCGCCGATCAGCGGGAGGGCCAGGGCGATGCCGCCCGTGCCGGCGACGGCCAGCCTGCGGACGATCGAGTGCTGCTTCGGGCGGCGGTGCTTTCCCTTTGCGGGCATGGCGGAATTCCTCACGTGGGGGTGCGGGGAGCGTCCCTGGCGGTGAGGGGAATGAACGCCGGGCCACCGGGAACGAGGTGACCGTAAGACAGCCTGTGGGGGCCGAACAAGCCTGGAATTGTGTCGGGTGATCGACATCCCGCATTCGGTCCGGTTAATGACCTTGAGAATGGGAAGCGGGGAATGTCGATTCCCTTTCCAGGGAAAGGGGATCCGGCTCTTTCGCGGAATTGATGTTGAAGGGCCCCGCGTGACTCACATCACGGGCGGGCGGCCTCGAGCGGAAAGCAGGGCAAGTCGCCCCTCCGTCTACCGAATTCGGGCGACCCACCCCTTGGTGGCGAATCGCCCATCACGGTTCTTTTCCGGCGTGAATTCCGGCCCGACCCCGGCCCTCCGGACGACGCCGCGCCCCGGCTCGCCGTCCACCGGGAACGCGTCCCCGCAGTCTCCCGGGATCACGCCCCGCCGGCCCCCACCGGGCCGGTCGCGAGTTCCGCCAGCGCCTTCAGGGCGACGGCCACCGACTCCTCGGACGCGGGCAGCAGGGGGAGCCGTACATCGGCGGTCGGAATCCGACCCAGGGCGTGCAGCACCCCCTTGACCACCGCCGGGTTCGGCTCCGCGAAGACCGCCGCCGACAGTCGGGCCAGCACGTGGCCCAGCGCCCGGGCGCGCGACACCTCACCCGCCTCCCAGGCCGCCGCCAGCTCCACGAAGCGCCCCGTCGCCAGGTGGGCCGAGGCGAGGATCGCGCCCTGCGCGCCGACGGCCAACAGGGGTGACGCGTAGGCGTCGTCGCCCGCCAGCACCGCGAACCCGTCCGGCCGGTCACCGAGCAGCGCCACGACGTCCTGGTCGATGCCGCCGGTCGCGTACTTGACCCCGACCACCCCGGGCAGTTCCCCGAGCGAGCGGAGCACGGCGGCGTCGAGGGGGCGACCGGTCCGATGGGGGACGTGATAGACGATCAGTGGTACGGGGCTCACCTCGACCAGGCGCTCGAAGTGTGCCAGCACCCCCGCCGCCGAGGGCCTCACGAAGGACGGGACCGTCACCAGGGCCGCCCGCACCGGCCGCCACCGCGCGAGCCGGGCCAGCGCGGCCTCGCTCGCCCGGGTCCCGCTCGCCCCCGCTCCGACGGTGAG
This sequence comes from Streptomyces sp. NPDC002602, assembly GCF_042889445.1. NCBI lineage: Bacteria > Bacillati > Actinomycetota > Actinomycetes > Kitasatosporales > Streptomycetaceae > Streptomyces > Streptomyces sp. NPDC002602. Next base: position 1,089,482 of record NZ_JBIAQX010000001.1, read on the forward strand.
CGACGCCCCGCGCTCCCGACAGACCCGGGCGCAGACGTCGGTGACCAGATCCCGCTCCGCCTCGTCGAGGCCGGCGCTCTCGCCCGTGGTGCCGAGGGCGACGATCCCGCGGGCTCCGGCGTCGAGCACCTCGTGGGCCAGGGCCTCCAGGGCGTCGACGGCGACCTCCCCGGCAGCGGTGAAGGGGGTGACGAGCGGGACGTGGATCCCGCCCGGGAAGGGACTCGTGTCCCGATTCCGGTTCGAAGCCGCGTTCGGCGGCGTGGCCGTGCCCTGCGAGGCGTCCTGTGTCATGGCGACCAGCCTGCCCCGCCCCGATCATCGAATCCAGTTCGCATTCCTTACTCGAAGCGTAAGCTGAGCCGATGCTCGATGTACGACGCCTGCGCCTGCTGCGCGAACTGGCCCGCCGCGGCACCATCGCCGCCGTGGCCGAAGCCCTCGCCTTCAGCCCTTCGGCGGTCTCCCAACAGCTCGGCGTCCTGGAACGCGAGGCGGGCCTGCCCCTGCTGGAGCGCACCGGCCGCCGGGTCCGCCTCACCCCCGCCGGCGAGGACCTCGTCCGCCATGCCGAGGCCGTCCTGGAACGGCTGGAGCGGGCCGAAGCCGACCTCGCCGAGGCCCGCGGCGGCCTCGCCGGCGTCCTGCGCGTCGGGTCCTTCCCCACCGCGACCCGCGCCATCGTCCCGGCCGCCCTGGTCACCCTCGCCCGCAGCCACCCGCGCCTGGAGCCGATGGTCTGCGAGACCGACCCGGCGGCGGTCGCGCACGCGCTGCGCGCCGGCGACCTGGACGTGGCGCTGGTCCACGAGTACGACTTCGTCCCCACGCCCGAGGAACCGGGCCTCACCACCGAGCCCCTGTTCGATGAGGCGATGTTCCTGGCCGTCCCCGAGGGCGCCGAGGTGGACGCCGGCCCCGACCAGGGAGCGGTCCTGCGGACGAGGGCCGCCGCCCCCTGGATCACCGCCACGCCGGGCACCCTCTGCCACGCCATGACGGTCCGGGCCTGCCAGGCGGCCGGGTTCACCCCCCGGGTGCGGCACCAGGTGGACGAGTTCGCCACCGTCCTCGCCCTGGTCGCGGCGGGCCAGGGGGTGGCCGTCGTGCCCCGGCTCGGGATCCGCGACGCCGAACCGGGGGTCTCCCTCACCCGGCTCCTCATGCAGCGCCGAACCAAGATCGCCTTTCGGGACGGCGCGGCCGGGCACCCCGCGGTCGCCGCGTTCGGCTCGGCGTTGCGGGCCGCCGTGCCACCCGAACTGGCCGGTCCACCGGAACTGGCCAGTCCGCGCGCCGAAGGGTGACACGGCTCCCGCACCGCGTGCCGCCCGTGTACGTTCGATGATCCAGACGGATCCGATCAGAGCGGGGTATGACGTGACACATCGCGTACGAGGGGTCATCGCCCGGAGCAAGGGCGCACCGGTGGAGACGACGACGATCCTCGTGCCCGACCCGGGGCCCGGCGAGGCCCTGGTCAAGGTCCAGGCCTGCGGGGTCTGCCACACCGACCTGCACTACCGCGAGGGCGGCATCAACGACGAGTTCCCCTTCCTCCTCGGGCACGAGGCGGCGGGCGTCGTCGAGTCGGTCGGACCGGACGTGACGTCCGTCGCGCCCGGTGACTTCGTCGTCCTCAACTGGCGTGCGGTGTGCGGGACATGTCGGGCCTGCAGGCGCGGCCGCCCCTGGTACTGCTTCGCCACGCACAACGCCACCCAGCCCATGACCCTGGAGGACGGCACGCCGCTCTCCCCGGCCCTGGGCATCGGCGCGTTCGCCGAGAAGACGCTGGTCGCCGCCGGCCAGTGCACGAAGGTGGACCCGGCCGCCTCGCCCGCCGCCGCCGGCCTGCTGGGCTGCGGCGTGATGGCCGGCCTCGGCGCGGCCCTGAACACGGGCAACGTCGGACGGGGGGACTCCGTCGCGGTCATCGGCTGCGGGGGAGTGGGCAACGCGGCCGTCGCGGGCGCCCGGTTGGCCGGCGCCTCGAAGATCATCGCCGTGGACCTGGACGACCGGAAGCTGGAGTGGGCGCGGGGCCTGGGCGCCACCCACACCGTCAACGGGGGCAAGGACGACGTGGTCGAGGCCATCCGGGCCCTGACCGACGGCAACGGCGCGGACGTGGTCATCGAGGCCGTCGGCCGCCCCGAGACGTACCGGCAGGCCTTCTACGCCCGCGACCTCGCCGGGACGGTCGTCCTGGTCGGCGTGCCGACCCCGGACATGAAGCTGGAACTCCCGCTCATCGACGTGTTCGGACGCGGCGGCGCCCTCAAGTCCTCCTGGTACGGGGACTGTCTGCCCGAACGCGACTTCCCGCTGCTCGTCGACCTCTACCTCCAGGGCCGGTTGGACCTGGACGCCTTCGTCTCGGAGACCATCGCGCTCGACGGGGTCGAGGAGGCCTTCGGTCGCATGGAGCGCGGCGAGGTGCTGCGGTCGGTGGTCGAGTTCTGATCCCGCTCCGCCCCCCCCCGCGCCCCGATCTCTCCGGCCACACCCGGTGATCGGGGCGCGGGCCCGCGGCGGGACCGGGCACGGAGGCGGGCCCGTCCACCGCGCCGCGCCGCGGCCGGTCCGGGGCAGCTCCGCGGCCCGTCCGGGGCGTCGGTGTGCCCGCCCGGGTCCGCTGCAGCCCCAACCGGATGACCGTCATCGCCGCAGCCATCCTCACGCCGGAACGTCAACGCTGATGAATCTCATTGCCGTTCCAGGGTGAGGACGCATTGGCAATGACCGTCATCCAGCCGGGAACCGTCTCACGACCAGACAAGTCGACCTTCGGTGATCCGACAGACCGGGTAGCTTCCATCGGCGATCCTCGTCAGCGTCTTCGCCAAGGAGTCGAAATACTGGGCCATCGATTCGTACTCGCCCGTAACCGTGGGGTCACCCACGAACCACCTGCCGACGCGCCCGTCCCGCACATCGACGAACTTTCCCATCCAGCCGTCCTGGTCCGACAGGAACGGGATCCACTCGTTACGCCAGAACGGGTGGTCCGGCTGGTCCGGAGGGTCGAATCCACACGACCTGGAGCGGTTCGCGTAGAGCCTCTCCATTGCCCGGATGCCCAGAAAGAAGTTTCCCTCGTCAGGGAACCCGTCGAAGCCGCAGCATGCCACTTCGTCGTCGACGTCTTCCTCCGGCAGATCCAGATTGTTCCGCAACAGCCACGTCCGCAGGTCCCCATGCAGGGAGATCCCCATCCGTTCCTCGGCTGCCGCGAGCATCTGCTCCGTAGCGGGCCCCGGCAGATCCGCGTGATCGGCCGGCGCGTGCTCCCGAAGAAGACTCATCACACGCGACCAACTCTCAGTCACACTCATCGCCCTCTGCCCTCTGCCCTCTGTCCTCTACAGGTTGTCTCCGTCCGGCTACGACACTGCGGAGGTTGGGAAGTATCGGCCGGACAACCGTGCAGGGATGGTACTTCGAGCGTGTGCTCCCTCCCTCCTCGCGATCGTCTTCCGCCCCGAAGCGCAGGGTCGGCACCTCAGCGAAGTGACCGCCCGCGACTCTTCACAGACAACCCACTGTGCCCGGCGAACCCAGCCGAGGAGCTTCCAGGACTCAAGCGAGGGTCACGGCGTCCCTGGGGTGGCGACGCTGAAAACGCTCACGGACGAGTTCGAGCACGACGGCCTCCGCGCCGGCGGGCCCCGGGTCCTGGACCGGCTGCCGGCCCTCGTACGCGATGAACTCCGAGCACCCGCACCCGCACGGCCGCGGGCCGTACCGGCAACACGTCGACGACAGGGCCTAGGGTGCGAGGCATGACCGAACAACCAACACGGCCCGCCCCGTTGCAGCCGATGCCCACCGATTGGCGGCGCGCCCTCGCGGTGGTCGCCCACCCCGACGACCTGGAGTACGGCTGCGCCGCCGCCATCGCGGAATGGACCGACGGCGGCCGGGAGGTCGTCTACGTGCTGGCCACCCGCGGCGAGGCGGGCATCGACACCCTCGCCCCCGCCGAGTGCGCACCACTGCGCGAGGCGGAGCAGCGCGCGAGCGCGGCCGTCGTCGGAGTGTCCGCGGTGGAGTTCCTCGACCACCGCGACGGGGTCGTGGAGTACGGCCTCGACCTGCGCCGGGACATCGCCGCGGCCATCCGCAGGCACCGCCCCGAGTTGATCGTCACCCTCAACCACCGGGACACCTGGGGCGGCGCGGACGGCGGCGGCTTCTGGAACACCCCCGACCACAAGGCCGTCGGCCGCGCCGTACTGGACGCGGCAGGCGACGCGGGCAACCGTTGGATCTTTCCCGAGCTGATCTCCGTGCAGGGCCTGGAGCCCTGGGACGGGGTGCGCTGGGTCGCGGTGGCCGGTTCCGCCACACCGACGCACGCCGTCGACGCCACCGCCGGTCTGGAGCGGTCCATCGCGTCCCTGCTGGAGCACAAGGCCTACATCGAGGTGCTCACCGACCAGGACCCCGAGGAGTACGTGCGGACCTTCCTCACGGGCAACGCCCAGCAGGCCTCGTCCCGCTTCGGGGGCCGCCCGGCGATTCCGTTCGAGCTCTTCCCGCGCTGATCGGACCCCCTTAAGCTGACGACTCGTCAGCGGCGAGGGGGCATCGGGTGATCGACACCATCACCACGCAGGTCGCGGAGGGGGAGGAGCGCATCCGCCTCGAAGTCGAGGACGGAATCGCGATCCTCACCCTCTGCCGTCCGGACAAGCTCAACGGCTGGAGTTGGGAGTCCACCCGTCAACTGGGGCTGCTGGCCGACAGGATCCGCTTCGACCCGACGGTCCGGGTGGTCCTGCTGAGGGCCGACGGGCGGGCCTTCTGCGCCGGGATCGACGTCACGGCCCCCGGCGGCGCGATCACCGGACGCACGCCCGCCGAGCGGACCCGGAACTACCACGAGGGCATCCGTTGGGTGCACGAGCGCTTCGCGGTCCTCGCCCGGCTCCCGCAACCCGTCGTGGCCGCCGTCCAGGGCTACTGCCTCGGCTTCGGCTTCGAGCTCGCGCTGATGGCGGACGTCCGGTTGGCGGCCGAGGACGCCGTCTTCGCCCTGCCGGAAGCCCGGCTGGGCGTGGCGGTGGATGCCGGCGGGGACCTGCGCATCGCCCGCGAGGCCGGCGCCGGCTGGGCGAAGTACCTGGCCCTGACCGGGCGGCGCATCGACGCCCTTACGGCGGAACGCCTCAACCTGGTCCAACAAGTGCTTCCAACAGGTGAGTTGGAGGAGGGCGCTCGCGCGTTGGCGGCCGAGATCGCCGCCAACGCGCCGCTCGCCGTCCAGGGCATCAAGCGCGGGATCGACGCCTATGCGGACGCCGCCCTCCAGGCCGCCCTCGACGGTGTCGCGATGACCGCCGCACTCACCCTCACCTCACAGGACGCCCGGGAGGGGTACGCCGCCAAGGCCGCCCGACGCCCGCCGCGCTTCACGGGAGGATGACGGGTGCACGGGCCTGCGGGCGCAGGCGACCCGACCGGCCGGGACCACCGCCTGCCGATCGGGTCACGGCCTGAACGGTCCGCGCCCCAACTGGGTGCGGATCGAGACCACTTCGGGGTTCACCAGTGAGCGCCGCTGCCAGTTCGCGCCGTCGACCACCAGGGTGTGCCCGGTGACGAAGCGGGCGTAGGGCGAGGCCAGGAAGGTCGCCGCCCAGCCCAACTCGCGCGGCGCGCCGACCCGCAGCGCGGGCTGCCGGCCGTCCTTGGTGTCCGGAGCGGCGCCGTCCAGGCCGCCCCGGATGTCCCCGGTCATGTCCGCGTGCGGGACCAGCCCGGGGACCAGGCCGTTGATCTGGATGCCGTACGGGCCCCACTCGACGGCCAGCGTCTCCACGAGGTTCTTCACACCGGCCTTGGCGGCGGCGCTGTGGGCGAAACCCGGGCCGCCGGTCCAGGCGTACGAGGCGCCGATGTTCACGATCGAGCCGGGGGTCCCCGCCGCGAGGTGTCGGCGCCCGAACTCGCGGGTCATGAACCAGGTGCCCGTCAGGGTGATGTCGACCACCGCCCGCCACGCGTTCGGCGACAGGTCCTCCGCCGGACAGGGGAAGTTGGCGGCGGCGTTGTTGACCAGGACGTCCGGCGGGCCGAACGCGGCCTCGGCCGCGTCGAAGACATCCGAGACCCGCTCCGGGTCCCGGATGTCACAGACGGCGGCCGCCACCCGGCCCGCGCCCGGGACGGCCGCCAACTCGGCGCACGCCGAGTCGAGTTGCGCGGCCCGCCGACCGGCGATCACCACATCCGCGCCGAGCCGGGCGAACTCGGCGGCGATGGCCTTGCCCAGCCCGGTGCCGCCGCCGGTCACCAGGACCACCTGCCCCTCGTAGGTCCCGGAAGGCAGGGCGGCTGCGCCGAGCGGCGGCGGCGCGGGCAGACCGCGCAGAGGGTTCTCCATGCGCCCATCGATAGCGCGTGGACGCCCAGATCACCATGCCCGGGACAGGCCTACCGCGCCGGGGCGTACGCCTGCTTGCTCGCACAGGTCCAGATGACCGGCTTGAGCCTGCCCTTCGCGTTCACGGCCGCACCGCCGACCCGGTCGTCGTCGGCGACCGCGTCGGCCATGCTCGGCGCGTCCTTGGCGAGTCGGGGCAGCGCGAGGACCGGGCCGGAGCCGGGCCACCACTGCGCCTGGTCCTGGAGGGTCATCGACTCCGGGTGGAACTTGGCCGTGCCGACGCTCACGTTCGTCGTCGCACTGATCGCCTCGAAGGTGCCGTACGGGTGCGTGCTCAGGACGCCGGGTGAGGAGCCGGGGCCGGTGTGCGGGGGCGTCCAGACGAACGGCTTGTACTCGTGCCAGGGTCCCCGCCAGTCGTAGCCGACGATCCGACCGCTCTCGTCGATGTCCTGGACGTGGCTCGACTCCGGCGTGCCGCCGCCGCTGGGCGCCAGGGTGCGCGCCGGGCTCCCGTCCCCCGGCCACAGCACGGGGTGGCTGCCCTGGAGGTGCTGCCCGGTCTCGGGCACCTCGTAGTCCTGCTCGGACATGCCGAGGACGTCCCCGCGGCCGTTGATGCCGGTGACCATCTCGATGCGCGTGCCCGGGCCCGCGTCCGCCGGCACGGGAAGGTCCCGCACCTTCACGCCGTCCTTCCACACGACGCCGCCCGGCGTGCCCCGCGAGACGATGTACCCGGCGTCGTTGACATCGGCCTCCATGTCGTACCCGTGGCCGCCTGGCAGTGTGGTGACCGCCGCGGCGCCCTTCCTGTACGAGAACAGCGAGGTTCCCGCCGCGTCGTGGAGCACGCCCACCATCAGGCCGTGCCGGTTGACGGCGAGCACCCGTCCGCCGGCGTTCGGATCGGTGAGCGGGACCTTGTGGAGGGTGGTGCCCGTCCAGTACACGGGCTTGCCGCCGGACACGCCGACGCTGAGGTTCCCCGCGCCGAGGTCCAGCACCCCCTGCGTCTGAAGGGAATCCGGGTGGTGGGTGTCGGGCGTCAGCGCGCCCAGGACCTGGATCCTCGGCGTGCAGGGGGCGGCCGCGACGGCGGGTCCGGCGGCCGTCACGAGGCCGGCCACGACCATGGCCGCAGTCGCTGCCGCCGTACCTCGTCTGATGCGCACGGTGTTCATCGGTGGAATCCCCCTGGTGATGACGGTGTGGCGCCGCCGCGCACACGGCGGCGACAGGTGTCATGTCCCCTGTGACACCTGCTTGTTGATGTTATCCCCGAGGGTCGGTTTGTCGGCCGGCCTCGCGCGTACGGATCCGGGGACGCGGACCGCGCGGGACCCGGGTCCCCGGGGGGAGACCGGCGGAAGTGGTTCCCAGATCCACAAGCGACCGCTTAGTATGCCCGCGGAGCGTGGTTCCTCGACGGCGGCTGGAGGCCCCGGATGCAGGCATGGCGAGTACATACCCCCGGCGAGCCCCGCGAGGCCATGCGCCTCGAAGAGGTTCCCGAACCGATTCCGGGCGAGGGCGAGGTGCGCCTCAGGGTGCTCGCCGCCAACGTCAACTTCCCCGACGCCCTGCTCGTCCGCGGGCAGTACCAGATCACACCGCCGCTGCCCTTCACCCCGGGCGTGGAGATCTGCGGCGAGACCGAGGACGGGCGCCGCGTCATCGCCAACCCGAGCCTGCCCCACGGAGGCTTCGCCGAGTACGTCACCGCCCCGGTCCGCGCCCTGCTGCCCGCCCCGGAGACCCTCGACGACGCCGAGGCCGCCGCCCTGCACATCGGCTATCAGACCGGCTGGTTCGGCCTGCACCGCAGGGCCCGCCTCCAGGCGGGCGAGACCCTGCTCGTCCACGCCGCCGCCGGTGGCGTCGGCAGCGCCGCCGTACAACTCGGCAAGGCCGCCGGGGCCACCGTCATCGGCGTGGTCGGAGGCAAGGCCAAGGTCCGCACCGCCGAGGAACTCGGCTGTGACCTCGTGATCGACCGCACGGCCGAGGACCTCGTCTCCCGCGTCAAGGAGTTCACCGGCGGACGCGGCGCCGACGTCGTCTACGACCCGGTCGGCGGCGACGCCTACACCGCCTCCACCAAGTGCGTGGCCTTCGAGGGCAGGATCGTCGTCGTCGGCTTCGCGAGCGGAACGATCCCCACCCCCGCCCTCAACCACGCCCTGGTGAAGAACTACGCGGTCCTCGGCCTGCACTGGGGGCTCTACGCCGTCAAGGAACCCGCCTCCATCGTCGCCTGCCACACCGAACTCACCCGACTGGCCACCGAGGGCGCCATCGCCCCGCTCGTCAGCGAACGCGTCCCCCTCGCCGACGCCGCCGACGCCGTGCAGCGCCTCGCCGACGGCGCCACCACCGGCCGCATCGTCGTGCTGCCCGCCCTGGACGGAGGCACCTCCCGATGACCACCGCCGACGAACTGCGCGTACGCGTGGCCGAGCTGCTCGCCGCCCACCCGCCCGCCGACACCCCCCGGGGCGACTTCCTGCGCGCCCGCTTCGACGCCGGGCTGGCCTGGGTCCACTACCCCGAAGGCCTCGGAGGCCTCGGCGCGCCCCGCTCCCTCCAGGTGCTCGTCGACAGCGAACTCGAAGCCGCCGGAGCCCCCGACAACGACCCCCGTCGGATCGGCATCGGCCTCGGCATGGCCGCGCCCACGATCCTCGCGTACGGCACCGAGGAGCAGAAGCGCCGCTTCCTGCGCCCCCTGTGGGTGGGCGAGGAGGTCTGGTGCCAACTCTTCAGCGAACCCGGCGCCGGCTCCGACCTCGCCGCGCTCGGGACCCGGGCCGTCCTCGACGAGGCCGCCGGCGAGTGGGTGGTCGACGGCCAGAAGGTGTGGACCTCCAGCGCCCACACCGCCCGCTGGGCCATCCTGATCGCCCGCACCGACCCCGACCTGCCCAAACATCAGGGCATCACCTACTTCCTCTGCGACATGCACGCCCCGGGCGTCGAGGTCCGCCCCCTGCGCCAGATCACCGGCGAGGCCGAGTTCAACGAGGTGTTCCTGACCGGCGTCCGCATCCCCGACGGCCACCGCCTCGGAGCCGTCGGTCAGGGGTGGGCCGTCGCCCGCACCACCCTCATGAACGAACGCGTCTCCATCGGCGGCATGCGGATCCCGCGCGAGGGCGGCATGATCGCCCCGGTCGCCGCCACCTGGCGCGAACGCCCCGACCTGCGCACCCACGACCTCCACCAGCGGCTCCTGGAGCTGTGGGTCGAGGCCGAGGTGGCCCGCCTCACCGGCGAGCGACTACGCCAACAACTCGTCGCCGGCCAACCCGGCCCCGAGGGCAGCGGCATGAAGCTCACCTTCGCCCGCCTCAACCAGGAGATCAGCGCCCTGGAAGTGGAACTCCTCGGCGAGGAAGGCCTGTTGTACGAGGACTGGACCATGCGCCGGCCCGAGATCGTCGACTTCACCGGCCGCGACGCCGGATACCGCTACCTGCGCGCCAAGGGCAACAGCATCGAGGGCGGCACCAGCGAAATCCTCCTCAACATCGTCGCCGAACGCGTCCTCGGCCTGCCCGCCGAACCGCGCGACGACAAGGACCTCGCCTGGAAGGACCTGGCCCGATGACCAGCCCGCGCGCCCCCTTCGACCTGCTCTACTCCGAGACCGAGGAAGAACTGAGGTCCGCCGTACGCTCCCTGCTCGCCGACCGCTGCGCCCCCGCGAGCGTCCTCGCGCGCGTCGAGACGGACCACCCCCACGACCCGCGGACCTGGCAGACCCTCGCCGCCGGCATCGGCGCGGCCGGACTGCTGGTCCCGGAGAAGCTCGGCGGCCAGGGCGCGAGCCACCGCGAGGCGGCCGTGGTCCTGGAGGAACTCGGCCGGGCCGTCGCCCCCGTCCCCTACCTGACCGCCGGGGTCCTCGCCGCGGAGATCCTGCTCGGCTGCGACCCCTCCTCGGACGCGGTGTCCGCCCTGCTGCGCCAGGTGGCCTCCGGCGAGCGGCTCTGCGTCCCCGCCGTGCCGCTGACCCTGGCCCCCGGGGCGCCCCTGCCCACCGGCGTGCGTGACACCGGAGCGGGGACCCTGACCGGCTCCGTCACCTCCGTCGCCGACGCGGCCGCCGCCGACGTGCTGCTCGTCCTCGCCGACACCGGGCTGTACGCCGTCCCCGCCGCCGAGGTCGCGCTGACCCCGCTGGTCCCGCTCGACCTGACCCGCCCACTCGCCGGCGTCACCCTCGACGGGGCCGCGGGCACCCGCCTGGCCGATGCCGCCACCGCGCGGGCCGCCGTCGCGGGAGCCCTGCTCAGCGGCGCCGGACTGCTGGCCTCCGAGCAACTCGGCCTCGCGGAGTGGTGCCTGACGGAGACCGTCGCCCATGTGCGCGGCCGGCACCAGTTCAACCGCCCCATCGGGTCCTTCCAGGCCCTCAAGCACCGGCTCGCCCGGCTCTGGCTCGACGTGGCCTCCGCCCGCGCGGCGGCCCGAGCCGCCGCCGACGCCCTCGCCACCGGCGCCCCGGACGCGCCGCTGACCGTGGCCGTCGCCCAGGCGTACTGCTCGGGCGTCGCCGTCCGGGCGGCCGAGGAGTGCGTACAACTGCACGGCGGCATCGGCATGACCTGGGAGCACCCCGCGCACCTCTACCTCAAGCGCGCCAAGGCGGACTCACTGGCCCTGGGCACGGCGGGCCACCACCGCGGCCTGGTCGCGGAGTTCGCGGAACTCCCGGCCCCCGGCACCCGCCCCGGGACGGCGGTCGCCGGCCCGACCCCGTGAGGTGATCCCCGTCCTCTCGGCATGATCGGAGCCGTCTCCCCGCCCACCCCCGTCTCCCCGGCCGCGTACCGCGACGAGCCCACCGTTCCGCTCGTCGCGGTCGTCGCCGGGGGATCCGGGGTGACCTCGCCCCTCGCGCCGCGTTAGTCCCCGTAGCCCCGGGACCACCGAGCGAGGGAGACCGTATGTACGCCGCACCGCCCGCACCACTCACCCGGCGCGCGCTCCTGCGTTCGGCCTTCACGGCGGCCGTGCTCGCCGGCACCGCCGCGGCCCTGGCCCCCGTACTGCGCGCCCGGCGTCCCCGGCAGACGGTGACCCCGGCCCCGCTCGCGGAGGAGACCTACCGGGGGCGGCACATCGCCGTGGACCTCGCCGGCGTCCGCATCGACGGGCGCCCGCTGCACGTCATGCGCCGCGCTGACGGCAGCTACCTCAGCGGCGTCAACCACTTCCAGTCGTACGGGACCCCCATGGAACTGGCCCGCGCGGCCGTCGACGAACTGGGCACCAATCAACTGGCGATGGCCGCCCCCCACCACGGCTGACGGCAGGAGCACCGCGTTGTACACCCGGCAGAACCAGAAGAACCTGACCAGCGCCCAGAAGAAGCGGTTCACGGCGGCCGTGCTGGAGCTCAAGCGCGACGGCACCTACGACCGGTTCGTGCGGACCCACGACAAGTACTTCGTGCCCGACCGGGACCGAAAGCTCCGCGTCGGTCACATGTCCCCGTCGTTCTTCCCCTGGCACCGCCGCTACCTCCTCGAATTCGAGCGGCAGTTGCGGGCCGTCGACCCGGGCGTGTCCGTCCCGTACTGGGACTGGACCACCGACACCAGCCCCGTGTCCTCCCTCTGGGCCGACGACTTCCTCGGCGGTACCGGGCGCGAGGGCGACCGGCAGGTGATGACCGGCCCCTTCGCCCACGGCAAGGGGAACTGGACGGTCAGCGTCGGCATCACCGAAGCCGCCTACCTCACCCGCAACCTCGGGCGCCCACAGAACCCGATCGCCCTGCCCACCCCCGCCGAACTGCGGTGGGCGATCGACGACCCCACCTACGACACCTCGCCCTGGGACTCCACGGCGAGCGCGGGCGGCTTCCGCAACAAGCTGGAGGGCTGGGCCGCCCCGAAGAGCGAACGCTGGCGCAACCACAACAAGGTCCACCAGTGGATCGGCGGCCACATGACCGGCGGCACGGCGCCCAACGACCCGGCGTTCTGGCTCCACCACGCCTTCGTGGACCTCGTCTGGGACCGCTGGCAGCAGCGGCACCCGAACTCCGGCTACCTGCCCGCCGCCCCGCTCGCCCTGGGCGACCTCCAACGCGGCCGGGTGATCGCCCTCGACGAGCCGATGCCCCCGTGGGACGTCACCCCGCGCGAGATGCTCGGCCACCAGGGCCTGTACCGCTACGAATGACCCGCCCGGCGCCTCCGGATTCCCTCGGCCCCCGGACCCCTCGGCCCCCGGGCCCGCCGGACCCCATCGGCCCACGGGGAAGGGCCCCCGCCACACGGCGGGGGCCCTTCGTCACTCGGCCGTCAGGACGGGCGATCAGCCGCCGTAGCCGTCGGTGTGGTGCTGCGTGGTGGTGGCGCCGCCACCCGACTGGTTGATGCAGGTGTTGCCGAACGCCGGGTTCAGCAGACCGACCACGTTGATCGTGTTGCCGCAGACGTTCACGGGGACGTGCACCGGGACCTGGACCAGGTTGCCCGACAGGACACCGGGGGAGCCGACAGCCGCACCCTGCGCTCCGGCATCGGCGACCGCCAGACCCGCACCGGCAGCGATGGTGCCACCGGCGACAACGGTGATGGCGAATGCCTTCGCGATACGCGACATCAAGATCTCCTCGTGGGAAATGGGGGTGCCACGCAATCCGTGGCCTTTGACATGGCGTACAACGCGGAGAGGGCCGCGGGGTCACGGGCGTGGCACCCACCCGGTGGCGGAACATCGCACGGACACACCCGTGGGTGCCGTTCGCGGCCGGGGCGAACCGACTCGACCTCGCCCCGGTCCGCACGCCCGCGCAGCCGCCCGCGCACTCCCCGCGCGCGCACCCGTTCGGCCGGCCGGTGGAGCCGGGCCGCGCCGGCCGGGTCACGCCTTGTCACCCGTCGCGAGGCTGTGCGACCGTGCCCCGGAGGACGCGTTCAGGTGGCCGGCGCACGTCACCCCAGGAGGACACGATGAGCTCAGCGGGCGGCGCCCGACCCCGGGTCGCGATCGGGAGCGGTGTGATCGAAGGTCGCGTGGAGGGGGAGGGGATCGCCGTCTTCCGGGGCATCCCGTACGCCGCGCCGCCGGTGGGATCCCTGCGCTTCGCGGCGCCCGCGCCTGCGGCCGGCTGGGCCGGCGTCCGCGACGCGGGCGCGTACGGACCCACCGCGCCGAAGGTCCCGTACCCGGACCGGTTCGCGGCCCTGCTCCCCGACCCGGACGTCCCCGGCGACGACTGCCTGAACCTCAACGTGTGGACGCCCGAGCCGGCGGTCGGGGCCCGGCTGCCGGTGATGGTGTGGATCCACGGCGGCGCCCTCACCCGGGGATCCACCGCGGTACCCGTCTACGACGGCGCGGCCTTCGCCCGGGACGGCGTCGTGCTCGTCTCGGTCAACTACCGGCTCGGTGTCCTCGGGTACGGGCTCTTCCCCGACGCCCCCGCCAACCGCGGCCTGCTCGACCAGATCGCCGCCCTCACCTGGGTCCGGGACAACATCGAGGCCTTCGGCGGGGACCCCGACCGGGTCACGGTGTTCGGCGAGTCCGCCGGGGCGATCAGCATCGGAGCCCTGCTCGCCGCGCCCCGGGCGGCGGGGCTGTTCGCCCGGGCCGTCCTGCAGAGCGGCGCACCCGAGGTGATGCCCCGTGACCGGGTCCGCCCGATGGTCCGCAGAATGGCCTCGCTGCTCAAGGTGCCCGCCACCGCCCGGGCCTTCACCGACGTCGCCCTGCCCGACCTGCTCACCGCCCAGGAGGCGGTGTCGCGCCGTTCGAGCCCGGTCACCGGCGGTCCCGCCTTCGGGCTCGTCGCCGACCCGGACACACTCCCCGAGGACCCCCTCGCCGCCGTCGCCCCCGACGTGCCGCTGCTGCTGGGCTGGACCGCCGAGGAACACCGGCTCTGGCTGGCGCCCACCGGGGCCATGCGGGCCCTGGACCGGATGGGCCCGCTCGCCGTGGAGCTGGCGCGCGTCCGCGCCGGCAAGAGCCGGGGCGCGGTGCGGGCGCTGCGCGCGGAACGCCCCGACGCCGGCCCCGCCGACCTCGCGGGGCACCTGCTCACGGACCGGCTCCTGCGGGACCCGCTGCGGCGCCTCGCCGGATCCCGCCGGACGGCTCCGAGCCACCTCTACGAGTTCCGGTGGGCCAGCGGCGTTCCCGGGCTCGGCGCCTGCCACGCCCTGGAGCTGGGCTTCGTGTTCGACACCCTCCACAAGCCGGAGTCCTCCTGGCTGGCCGGGCCCGACGCGCCCCAGGCCCTCGCGGACGAGATGCACGCGGCCTGGGTCCGTTTCGCCGTCTCGGGAGATCCGGGCTGGGCGCCGTGGGACGGCGACGGCCCGCCGAAGGTGTTCGGCGGGCCGGAGCGCGAGGAGCGGGCGTCGGAGCGGGCCCTGGGCGTCGCTCCGTAGGACGGTCGTTACTCGACCGGTCCCTCCATCACCTTGCTGATGAACTGGATCGGGCCCTCGCCCATGTTCGGGACGTACGTCTTGGCGTTGTGCTGACCGTTGGGGATGACCCTCAGGCTGGTGTGGATGGGCCCCTTGCCGTAGGTGGCGATGAACTTCTTCACGTCCGGCAGGGTCTTCTTGTTGTTCTCGTTGTCGCCGACCTGGAACGCCAGGTAGACGTCCGGGCCCTTCTTCTCCATGAGCTGCTTGGCGAGCAGCTCCGGGTTGTTCTCCGCCTTCTCCTTCTCGTGGCCCCTCCACAGCGAGGAGTCGGGAACGATGTCCGGTCCGGAGCAGATCGCGGCCTTGAACTTCTCCGGGTACTTCAGCACGGCCTTGAGGCTGGCGAAGCCGCCGGTGGAGGAGCCCATGTAGGCCCAGCCGTCCCTCGACTTGACGGTGCGGAAGTTCTGCCGCATCAGGTCCGGGACGTCATCGGTGAGCCAGGTGCCCATCTTGGGCTGGGCGGGGATGTCCGAGCCGTCCCAGTAGATGCCCTTGTCGTCGGGGCCCGGGTTCAGCACGGGCATGGCGAGGATGAAGGGCTTGCTCTTCCCCTCGCTGTACCACTTGCCGATGCTCTTCTGGAGGCCGAGGTCGGTGCCCATCCAGTAGTTGGTCGGGTAGCCGGCGCCACCGGGCAGGGCGATCATGACGGGGAAGCCGCTCTTGGCGAACTTGGGGTCGTTGTACTCCTTCGGAGCCCAGACCCACACCTTGCCCTTGAAGCCGGACTTCTTGCCGTCCAGCGTGGTGACGGCCACGTGAGTGCCGTCGTCCAGCGTCATGGAGTTCTTGAACTGCGCCTTCGGGCCCGTGGGCATCGACATCTTCGAGGACGCCGGCGGCTTGGCGGCTTCCTCGTTCTTGCCGTCGGGAGCACCACCGAAGGAGACGTCCTTGCCCTTGTCGCTGAAGGGCGGTATCTCGAAGTGGCTCATCACGAGCGCCGCGACGCCACCGAGCGCGAGGACCGTGGTCCCCGCGATCAACCAGCGCTTGACCTTGGACTTGCGCCGGGGCGGCTCGTCGTACGGGGGTTCGTCGTACTGCTGCCCGTACTGCGGATCGGGACCGCCGTACGGAGGCTGCTGGGCGCCGTACCGGCCGTCGTACGGGGCGCCGCCCTGGTCCCCGTACGGACCGGCCTGCTGCCCGTACGGGCCGCCGCCCTGACCGCCCTGTCCACCCTGGCCGCCGTAGGGGCCGCCCCGCCCGCCCTGAGGCCGGCCCTGGGCGTCGTACTGCGGCTGCCCGTACGGCTGTCCGTACTGCGGCTGCCGGTCGGGACCGCCGCCCTGTTGCTGGCCGTGGGACGGCCGGGGCTGCTGCGACGGCTGCCCTTCAGGCCGATACGGCGGCTGGTACTGCGGCCCGTCGGGTGCGTACGACATGTGCGGTGGCTCTCCGGCTGCTGCTGCCCCGTCGGGGCAAGTTCGACTTCTTCCGTTCGAATGATGAACGAAATGGCTCCAAGGTTCCTCATTTTAACTTCTCTTGATATTCCACAGAGACGGGCATTGCCCTTCCCCAGGAAGGCGCGCGGAGTTCCCGTTCTGTTCGCCGGCCATCCCTGGCCCATGCACATGCCGCTGGGTATGGTGCGTCCGCGCCGCCGCCACCCCCCCATGCCCGGAGGTATGCCCCGTGTTTGGCATGTCCCTTTCACGTACTCGCCGCAAGACCGCCCTGGCCTCCGCCTTCGGCGTGACCGTCGCGGGCGCCGCCGCATGGGCGGGCATCGCAGCCGCCCAGCCCGCGCACGCGGCCGCCCTCCCCGCCCCCGACCACGTCGTCGTCGTGGTCTTCGAGAACCACGCCTACAGCCAGGTCATCGGCAGCTCCAGCGCCCCCTACCTCAACTCGCTGAAGACAGGAGGCGCCAACCTCACCCAGTCCTACGGCATCACCCACCCCAGCCAACCGAACTACCTCCAGCTCTTCTCGGGCTCGAACCAGGGAGTCACCGGCGACAGCTGCTACACCCCCGGCTTCAGCTCCGCACCCAACCTGGCCTCCGAACTGATCGCCGCCGGCAAGAGCTGGGCCAGCTACAACGAGACCCTCCCCAGCCAGGGCTCCACCACCTGCAGCAGCGGCGACTACGCCCGCAAGCACAACCCCTGGTTCGCGTTCTCCAACGTGCCGACCGCCACCGCCAAGACCATGACCCGGTTCCCGACGGACTTCACCACCCTGCCCAAGGTGTCCTTCGTCGTCCCGAACCTCTGCAACGACATGCACGACTGCTCCGTCGGCACCGGCGACACCTGGCTCAAGAACAAGCTCAAGCCGTACGCGGACTGGGCCAAGACCCACAACAGCCTCCTCGTCGTCACCTTCGACGAGGACAACAGGCTCGCCGGCAACAAGATCCCGACCGTGCTCTACGGCCAACCCGTCACCCCGGGCAGCACCTCCGCCACCACCTACAACCACTACGACGTGCTGCGCACCCTGGAGGGCCTGGCCGGGCTGACCACACACGCCGGGAACGCCGCCGGCGCCCAGGACATCACCGGGATCTGGGCCTCCTGACCATGTACGTCGCGGACAGTCGCGGAACCCCCGCGCCCGCCGTGCCCCCCGAGTCGCCGGCCGTCGCCCCGGGCACCCGCCCGGGGCGGCGCGCCGCGCTCGCCCCCACGGTCCTCGCCCTCGGCACGGTCAGCCTGATCACCGACGTCTCCTCCGAGATGGTCACGGCCGTGCTGCCGCTCTACCTCGTCGCCGGACTCGGCCTCTCCCCGCTCGGCTTCGGACTGCTCGACGGCCTCTACAACGGCGTCAGCGCCCTGGTCCGGCTCGTCGGGGGCCACCTCGGCGACCGCTTCGGCCGCCACAAGCTCCTCGCGGGGCTCGGCTACGGACTCTCCGCCCTCTGCAAACCGCTGCTGCCGCTCGCACACACCCTGCCCGCCATCGGGGCCGTGCTCGCGCTCGACCGCACCGGCAAGGGCCTGCGCACCGCCCCGCGCGACGCGTTGATCTCCCTCTCGGCGGCGCCCGGCGAACGCGGCCGGGCCTTCGGCGTCCACCGGGCCATGGACACCGCCGGCGCGTTGATCGGACCGATCCTCGCCTTCCTCGTCCTGCGCGGCGCCGCCGAGGGCTACGACGCCGTGTTCACCGTCAGCGCCTGCGTGGCCGCGCTCGGCGTACTCGTCCTGGTGCTCTTCGTCCCCGGCCGGCGCACCACCCCGACCCCGGCCGCCGAACCCGTCTCGCTGCGCGCCGCCCTCGGCCTGCTGCGCCGCCGCGACCTGCGCCGGATCGGCCTCTGCGCCGTGCTCCTCGGACTGTGCACGGTCAGCGACGCCTTCGTGTTCCTGCTGCTCCAGCGGGCCACCGGACTCGCGGACCGCTGGTTCGCGCTGCTGCCGCTCGGCACCGCCGCCGCGTTCTTCCTGCTGGCGCTGCCGCTCGGCCGGCTCGCCGACCGCATCGGCCGCCGGCGCGTCTTCCTCGGCGGCCACCTCGCGCTCCTCGCCGTGTACGGGCTCCTGCTGACCGGCGGCGGACACCCCGCCCTGCCCTACGCGGTGCTCCTGCTGCACGGCGGCTTCTACGCCGCGACCGACGGGGTGCTGATGGCGGCCGCCGCCGACGCGGTCCCCGAGGAACACCGAGGCGGCGGACTCGCCCTCGTCCAGACCGGACAGGCCCTGGCCCGGTTCGCCGCCTCGTTCGGCTTCGGCGCGGCCTGGACCGTCTGGGGCGCCCGCCCGGCTCTCCTCGTCGCGTCCGCCCTGCTGGCCGCGGTCGTCGTCGGCTGCGTCCGACCGCGGCCCTGGAACGGCTGACCCCCCACCCGAAAGGCCCCAGGCTTCCATGACCCTCCAGCGCCGGATCCTGATCCTCGTCTCCGCCGTCGTGCTCCTCGCCGCCGTGGGGGCGCTCGCCGTCGTACGGGCCTCCTCGCGCGCCGAGGAGAAGAACCGGACGCAGGCGAGCGGCCCCCCGGTCAGTCGGGGAGAGGTCTCGCTCGACCGGGGCCGCGGCGGGGCGCGGATCGTCTTTCGGAACATGGCCTGGGGCCCGCACCGCGACGAGCTCGCCACCGCCGCGGCCGGCGCACCCGACGGCCCCCGCACCGCGTCCGGCGTGAGCTGCCTGCGCTTCCACTCCGCGGCGGGCACCGGAATCTGCCTCCAGGCCGTCAAGGGCGGGGTCCAGGACACCTACAGGGCCGTCGTCCTCGATGCCGCACTCCACGAGGTGTCCGCCCGCCCGTTGGCGGGCATCCCCACCCGGGCGCGGGTCTCGCCCGGCGGCCGGCTCGCCGCCTGGACGGTCTTCGTCGGCGGTGACTCGTACGCCGGTACGAACTTCTCCACCCGGACCTCGCTGCTCGACCTGCGCACCGGCAGGTTCGACGCCTCGCTGGAGGACTTCGCCATCCGCAAGGACGGGAAGACCTACCGCAACGCCGACGTCAACTTCTGGGGCGTCACCTTCGCCGCCGACGAACGGACCTTCTACGCGACGCTCGCGACGGGGGGACGGACCCACCTGGTCCGCGGGGACGCGGCCGAGCGCACCGTGACCACGCTCCGGGAGAACGTGGAGTGTCCGTCCCTGTCGCCCGACGGGACCCGGCTCGTGTTCAAGAAGCGGGTGCCCGGCCTGTCGGCCGACGCGCCCTGGCGGCTGTACGTCCTGGACCTCGCGTCGATGCGGGAGACCCCGCTCGCCGAGGACCGCAGCGTGGACGACCAGGTGGTGTGGAGGGACGGGCGGACCGTCGTCTACTCCCTGCCCGGGGACTTCGGGGCCGACCTGTACACATTGCCGGCCGACGGCACCGGAACCCCGGCCCGCCTCATGGCCTCGGCCCTCGCCCCGGCCTTCCTCGGCTGACTGGTCGAGGGGGCCGGGAACGAGGGCCGAGGGCGTGGAGCGGAGGCGAACGCGGGAGCGCTACGCCGGGATCAGCGTCTTGCGGCGTCGCTTGCGGGGCGCGCCGCCCGAGACCCTGAGCTCGATGATCGACCGCACGGCCGGCCACTCCTCGTCGAGGATCGAGTAGAAGGCCGTACTGCGCACCGCGCCGTCGAGCCCCCGTGAGTGGGCCCGACGGACCCCCTCGGAAGTGAATCCGAGACGTTCCATCGCCGCCCGCGAGCGGCCGTTGCGGGCGTCCGCGCGCAGGGAGACGCGGCGCACGCCCCAGGTCTCGAAGGCGTGGCGGAGCATGAGCAGCTTTGCCTCGGTGTTGATGCCGGTGCCCTGGGCGCCCGGCGACAGCCAGGTGTTGCCGATCTCGGCGGCGTCGGGGATCGCGGTCGCCGGGTCACCGAAGGGGACCCCGGGCACCGCGGGCCACACGAGCGGACCCTGCCAGTAGTCGAGTTCCAGGAACCGGGTCGAACCGACGACCCGCCCGTCCGTGGCTCTGACCACGGCGAACGGGAGGGATCGACCCGCCGCCTGATCGGCGAGGGCACGGTCGATGTACTCGTGGGACGCCTGCAACCCGTGCGGTACGGGAGTGAAGGCGTAAGTCGTACGATCCTCGGCCCCGGCCATGGCCAAGGCCTCGGTGTGGTGGGGGGCGAGGGGCTCAAGCCGCACGCTGCGGCCGGCGAGGAGTACGGGTACGGGCACGGAGCCTTCGGTCCTTCTGGGCGGTGGGGTGGTTGCACAGTCTGCGCTCCTGACGTCACCCCCCGCGCAAAACGCGAGTGAAAGGCAACGGGCTGTCAGGTGAACGCGAGTGGCTCAATGTAGCTCCTCGAAGTCCTCTCATGAACCCCCTGAATGGCAACGTCGCGGCCATGTTTTTCGATCACTTCCGTCCCCGGGGCGCGGAGCCCGCAATCCTGATCCACGGACAACCGTTCCACCGCTCGACACGGACCGCCCGCCCGGCCGCACCGGCCCCGACCCGAGGTCCCGACAGGGCTCCTGACCTGCGAAGACGCGAGGGAAGTCTGGCGCCCTCGGGGAAGACTCGGGAGGCCGGCTCCGCGGACGATCACGCCGCGCGCCCCGACACCTCAGGGCATCGAACAGGCGGTCGTCGGCGGAGTGTCCGCGGGCGGGCGGATCGCGAGGGCGCGCCGTTGCGCCACCCGGGTCGCACGCGGGCCCGATCACGCCCTCCGTCGCTCTCGGACCCACCCCTCGGCGAGGTGAGTGGTCGCCGGGCGAGCGCGTCCGCGCGAAGGGGAGCGGGACCGCCCGGGCCGCCGTAACGTCGTGGGGGCAACCGCTGTCGGAGATCGGGAGGACCCCATGCTGCGAGGTCTCGCCACGCTCAGTTTCTGGGCGCACGACCTGGACGCCGCGAAGCACTGGTACACCGAGCTGCTGGGGATCGAGCCGTACTTCGAGCGCCCCGGATACGTGGAGTTCCGGATCGGTGACCGGCAGGACGAACTGGGGATCATCGACGCCCGGTACGCCCCGCCCGGCGCCGTCATCGGGACCCCCTCCGGGGTCGTCGCGTACTGGCACGTGGACGATCTGCCGGCGGCCCGCCGCAGGCTCCTGGAACTGGGGGCCAAGGAGTACCAGCCGATCACGGAGTGGGGCGAGGCCGGCTTCGCGACCGCCTCGGTGATCGATCCCTTCGGCAATGTGCTCGGCGTCATGTACAACCCGCACTACGTGGAGATCACGGAGGGCTCGGAGCCCGCCTGAGGCCTCGTGCGGAGGGCGGCGCGCCGCCTGGGATCATCGGGGCATGGACGACGTACTGCGGCGGTTGACCTCCGTCGGGCCCTTCTTCACCGTGCCGTACGGGAAGGAGCCGCTCGGCCCCGGTTTCCGGCCGCTCGACGCGTTGTACACCGACCACCTCGACCCGTACGTGGCCGAGGTGGGGCGACGCGTCCGCAGCGGGCCCGGCCGGGTGGCGGCCTCCACGGCGCAGTTCGGGATCGCCTCCCGGCTCTGGTCGCTCGGCCTCGGCTGCGCCGCCCTGGCCGGTCGGGTGCCGGACCTGGCGCCCGACCGTGTGTGGTGGCGGCTGCCCGAGGCCGGCTCGCTGGAACTGTGGCTGCCCGGCCCCGGCGAGGGCGCACTGCCCGCCGAGGCGCTCGGCGACACCGTGCTCGGGAACCTGGCGGCACTGGACGCCCCGCTGCGGGCCCGGTTCGGGGTGTCCGCCAAGGTGCTCCGGGGCAACACCGCCTCCGGGCTGGTCGGGGCGCTGAGGGTATTGCTCGACCGGGTGCCCGGCGGCCCGGCCGTGGCCCTGGTCGACGAGCTGTTGTCCGAGGACGGGGCGCTCGGCGGGACGGGCACCTTCGTGTACGAGGAGGGGCTCGGGGCGGCCTTCCTGCGCCGCAGTTGCTGCCTCTACTACAAGGTGCCGGGCGGCGGCCTCTGCGGGGACTGCGTGCTGCGCTCGCGGGGCCCGAAACGGACCGGGGCCACCGGGGAGTAGACGTACCGCTCCCCGATGGCCCCGGCGACAACCCGCCCGTCGTGGGTGACCGGCGTCGGTCACCCGGATTCCGACTAGAAGGTCAGGTTCCAGGCGTCGATCTTGCCGGTGTCGCCCCCGGCGTTGTCGTTCACGCGCAGCTTCCAGGTGCCGTTCGCGACCTCGGAGGAGGCGTTGACGGTGTAGGTCTGCGCGATGTTGTCGGCGCTGCCGCCGGCCCGGTTGTGCACGGTGTAGACCGTGCCGTCCGGGGCGATCAGGTCGACCTTGAGGTCACCGATGTAGGTGTGCTTGACGTCCACGCCCACCTTGAGGGTGGCCGGGGCGTTGCCCGTGACCCCGCTGACGGTGATCGGGCTCTCGACGGTCGCGTTGTCCGCGATCGTGAAGTCGGCCTGGTTCTCGAAGTACTTGCCGGCGGGCGGAGTGGAGCCGCCGACCGCCTTCAGCGCGTCGACCTGACCCTCGCCGAAGAAGCCGTTCCTGGCGGTGGTGCCGGTGCAGCGGCTGTCCGAGGGGCAGGTGACGTCGTTGGCCTGGGTGGCCAGCTTGTCGCGGATCTGCGCCGGGGTGATGCCCGGGTTGGCGCTCGCGAGGAGCGCGGCCACGCCCGCGACGTGCGGGGAGGCCATCGAGGTGCCGCTCATGGTGCCGTACTTGCCGCCCGGCTGGGTGCTGTAGATGCCGGTGGTGTCGCCGCCCGGGGCCGTGACGTCGATGACGTTCAGGCCGTAGTTGGAGTACGAGGCCTTCGCGGTGGTGCCCATCGCCGACACCGTGACCACGCCGGGGAGTTCGGTCGGGATGTCCAGGCACGCGTTGGTGATGGTGCGGGTGACCGGCGTCGAGTCGTTCGGGCTCTCGGTGTCGGTCTTCTTGTTGGCCAGGTCGATGTTGGAGTTGCCCGCGGCCGCGACCTGGAGCGAACCCTTGCCCTCCGCGTACTCCTGGGCGCGCTTGACGCCCTCGATGATCGCGGCCTGGTCGGCGTTGTCCGGGCAGTTGAACTGCCAGGGGTCCGTGTAGTAGCTGTTGTTGGTGACCTTGAAGCCGTGGTCACCGGCCCACATGAACCCGCAGACGGTGTTCTCGGCGAAGAACAGCGAGGAACCGGGCTCGGCGATGCGCACCGAGGAGATCTTCACGCCCGGGGCCACACCGATGACACCCTTGCCGTTCTTGGCCGCCGCGACGGTGCCGGCCACGTGCGTGCCGTGGGTGCCGACGTCACGCCAGGCCCCGGTACGGGTGTCCGGCTTGCCGTAGGCGCAGGAGGCGGAGTCCGCCGCGTTGAAGTTCGGCGCCAGGTCCTGGTGCTGGTCGTCCACACCGGTGTCCAGGATGCCGACCTTGACCGAGGCGGAGCCGGTGGTGACGGCCCAGGCCTGGTCGGCCTTGATCTGCGTCATGTCCGCGCGGACCGGCTCGCCGGCCGGGGTCGTGGACTGCGCCGGGTTGGCGGGCAGCGCCGGGTTGTAGGCGTCGGCCGGCACGTCGGACGTGCGGGTCGCGCCGACCTGCTGGACCCCGCTCACGCCGCGCATCGTCGAGGCGAAGGAACCGGACGCGGAGTGGGCGACGATCACGCCGATGGCGTCGTAGGACTGGAAGACCGTGCCGCCGTTGGAGGCGACGGCCGACCGGACCGCCGAGGTGTCACCGGGAGCGGTGATCACGAGGTAGGCGCGGGTGCCGGCAACCCAGTTCGCACTCTGGGAAGTCGGCGCCGCCGCCGGGGCCACGGCCTTGGCGGCCGGGGCGGACGGAGAGACGGGGGCCGTGCCGGCGAGCGCGGCGGGGGCCCCGAAGGTGAGAGCGGCGCCGAGGGCGGCCGCCAGCACCAGGGCACGTCGAGGTCGGCCGGATATGTGGGGTATCAATGCGTCCTCCGATGACCCGGTGGTGCGGGTGGCACCTACCGGGTCGTACGAAACGAGTGGTGGACGCAAGATGTCAGACGCCTGGCCCGGTAGGGAAGTACCTTTTACCGCAGGCAAGTTGATGATGGTGTGGCTGAAAATCGCCGTACCGTACCGGTTTTCGGCGTCCGGTGCGGGAGCGAACCGCGAACTCCGCCGCGAGCGGCCGGATCTCGCCCCGTCCGGCGGGCGGACCGGGTCGTCGACGCACCGTACGGCGGCCCCCGCGGCGGTGCGCCGGCGGACCGGGGGCCGGGGCGGATCCGGTCAACGGGGCCACGGGTTCGCCCCTGCACACCAGCGGGTCCCCTCGTACGAGGGGCGCGGGGCCGGGGCGGGGGCGTGAGGTGCGGGTCGGGGCCCGGTGCGGGAGAACGGCGGGGGTGCGGGCCGGCCGGGCCGGGCACCGTGGGGGCGAGCCCCGCCCGGCCGGCCCCGGGGGAGGGCCGGCGTCGCGCCGGGCCCACCCCCTCACGGGCGTTCCGGTCAGACCGGGACGCCGTCCTTGTCGCCGGCCGACTGGACGGGCACGGCGGTCGGTTCCCCGGCGGGATCCGTCGAGTGCACCTCGTCGACCAGCGTGGTCTCGTCGAAGGGGAGGCGGCCCGCGAGGACTTCGGTCGCGCGCTCACGGTCGAACTCCTTGGTCCACGTCCCGATCAGCACCGTCGCCACCGCGTTGCCGGCGAAGTTCGTGAGCGCCCGCGCCTCGCTCATGAACCGGTCGATGCCCACGATCAGTCCGACCCCGTCCACCAGCTCCGGCCGGTGGGACTGGAGGCCGCCGGCCAGGGTGGCCAGACCCGCGCCGGTCACCCCGGCCGCACCCTTCGAGGCGATGATCATGAACAGCAGCAGCGAGATCTGCTCGCCCAGCGCGAGGGGCTTGCCCATCGCCTCCGCGACGAACAGCGAGGACATCGTCAGGTAGATCGCGGTCCCGTCCAGGTTGAAGGAGTAGCCCGTCGGCACCGTGATGCCGACCACCGGTCGCGACACCCCGACGTGCTCCATCTTCGCGATCAGCCTCGGCAGCGCCGACTCGGACGAGGACGTCGACAGGATCAGCAGGAACTCCCGACCGAGGTAGCGCAGCAGGGAGAACACGTTGATCCCCGTACACACCCGCAGCAGCGTGCCCAGCACCACGAACACGAACAGCAGGCAGGTCGTGTAGAAGCCGATCATGATCACGGCCAGGGACTTCAGCGCGTCGACGCCGGTCGCCCCGACCACCGCCGCGATCGCCCCGAAGGCACCCACGGGCGCCGCCCACATGATCATCGCCAGCACCCGGAAGACCAGCTTCTGGATGTACCCGATCCCGCGCAGCACCGGCTCGCCCGAGCGCCCCATGGCCTGGAGGGCGAAACCGCAGAGCAGTGCCACCAGCAGCGTCTGGAGCACCTCGCCCCCGGTGAAGGCGGACACCATCGTGGTCGGGATGATCCCCAGCAGGAACTCCTGGGTGCTCTCCGCCCCGCCCGCCTTGGCCTGCGCCTCGCCGGCGCTGCGCGCCGCCTCGGTCAGGTGCAGTCCGCTGCCCGGCTCCAGCAGGTTTCCCACCAGCAGGCCGATGGCCAACGCCACCGTGGACATGACCATGAAGTAGCCGAGGGCCAGACCGCCGACCGCGCCCACCTTCGCGGCCTTGCGCACCGAGCCGATGCCCAGCACGATCGTGCAGAAGATCACGGGCGAGATCATCATCTTGATGAGGTTGACGAAGCCGGTGCCCAGCGGCTTCAGCTCGACGGCCACGCCGGGGGCGGCGAAGCCCACGGCGATGCCGAGCAGCACCGCGGCGATCACCGCGATGTAGAGATAGTGGGTCTTGTCGCGCCTGGCGGCCACGATGCCTCCTGGTGGTGATTGCGTTCCGGGAGACCATCGCCCAGCCTGTGACCCCGGTCACCCTTGCGTTCATTGAGTTCACGGCCGGGTGCAGACTGAGCGCCATGTTCCGCTTCCCCCGACCGCCGCGCAGCCTCGCCGGCCAGCTCTTCGCCATGCAGGTGTTGCTGGTCGCCGTCGTCCTCGCCGGCTGCGCGGTCTTCGCCTACGCGACCGCCCGCGGCCAGGCCGAGGAGGCCGCCCGGCTCCAGGCCGGGGCCGTCGCCCGCGCGGTCGCGGACTCGCCCTCGGTGGTCGAGGCGGTACGGGACGCCGGACGCGGGACCGACCCGTCGGCGGCGCTCCAGCCCTACGCGGAGCGGGTGCGGGTCGACTCGGGCGTGGACTTCGTGACGATCATGTCCCCGGAGGGGCTGCGCTGGACCCACCGCGACCCGCGCCGCATCGGGGAACCCTTCCTCGGGAACACCGCCCCGGCGCTGCGGGGCGAGACCTTCGGCGAGACCTACACCGGCACCCTCGGCCCCTCGATCCGCGTGGTCACCCCGCTGCTGGACGACGGGCGCGTCGTGGGCATGGTCAGCGCGGGCATCACGGTCCGCGCGATCAGCGACCGGCTGGCCGGGCAGCTCTCGGCCCTCGTGTGGGTCGCGGCCGGCGCCCTCGCCCTCGGCGGCGTGGGGACGTACGTCGTCAACGCCCGACTGCGCCGGCACACCCACGGCATGAACGCCGCCGAGCTGAGTCGTGTGTACGACTACCACCAGGCGGCCCTGCACGGGGTGCGGGAGGGACTGCTGATGCTCGACGGCCGACGCCGGATCACCCTGATCAACGACGCGGGCCGCGAACTGCTCGGCCTGTCCGGCGAGGTCAGGGGCACCGGGGTCGCCGACCTCGCGCTGCCCGCGCCCCTCACCGGAGCCCTGCTCGCGGACCGGCCCCGGGTGGACGAGGTGCACCTGACCGCCGACCGGGTCCTGGTGGTCAACAGCTCTCCCGTGGCCGGCGGTGGCCGCCGGGGTACCGTGGTCACCCTGCGGGACCACACCGAACTCCAGTCACTGGCAGGTGAGTTGGACAACGAGCGGGGATTCACCGAGGCCCTGCGTTCGCAGGCCCACGAGGCGGCCAACCGGCTGCACACCGTGGTCTCCCTCATCGAACTCGGCCGCGCGGACGAGGCGGTGGAGTTCGCCACCGCCGAACTGGAGCTGGCCCAGGCCCTCACCGACGAGGTGGTCACCGCCGTCGGCGAACCGGTGCTGGTGGCCCTGCTGCTCGGCAAGGCCGCGCAGGCGCACGAGCGGGGGGTCGAGCTGATCGTCACCCGGGACAGCAGCGCCGTCGACACGGGCCCCGGGACGCCGCCCGCGCGGGACCTCGTCACGGTGCTCGGCAACCTCGTCGACAACGCCGTCGAGGCGCTCACGGGCACCCCGGGCGGGCGGGTCGCCGTCACGGTCCGGCCCGACGGCGACCAGATCCTGATCCGGGTCGCGGACAACGGCCCCGGGCTGCCCGAGGGCGCCGGCGCCGACGTCTTCCGACGCGGTTGGTCCGGCAAGGGGGAGGGGCGCGGGCTCGGCCTCGCGCTGGTCCGTCAGGTGGCCCACCGGCACGGCGGCAGCGCGGACGCCGCAGGCGGCGCGCACGGCGGCGCGGAGTTCACCGTACGGCTGCCCGTGCGCCGCGAGGCGCGGGCATGAGCGCCCCCGGGGTACGGGTCCTGGTGGTCGAGGACGATCCGGTGGCCGCCGACGCGCACGCGCTGTACGTCGGGCGGGTGCCCGGCTTCACCGCCGTCGCCGCCGTCCACTCACTGGCCGAGGCCACCCGCGTGCTGGAGCGGACCCGGATCGACCTGCTGCTGCTCGACCTCACCCTCCCCGACGGCCACGGACTGCGCTTCGCGCGCGGCCTGCGGGCGGCGGGACACCCCGTGGACGTGATCGTGGTGACCTCGGCGCGGGACCTGGCCGTGGTCCGCGAGAGCGTCTCGCTGGGTGTCGTGCAGTACGTGCTGAAGCCCTTCGCGTTCCCGACCCTGCGCGAACGACTGCTGCGCTACGCCGAGTTCCGTGCGACGGCGGGGGAGGCGGCCGGTCAGGACGACGTCGATCGGGCCATGGCCGCCCTGCGCGCGCCCCGCCCGGCGGAGCTCCCCAAAGGCCTCAGCGCCCCGACCCTGGACAGGGTCGCGGCGCTGCTGCGGGCGGCCGACGACGGGCTGACCGCCGCGGGGGCGGCCGAGGCGGCCGGGATCTCCCGGATCACCGCCCGCCGTTACCTGGAGCACCTGGTGGACACCGGTCGCGCGGACCGGACGCCCCGGTACGGCCAGGTGGGCCGCCCCGAACTGCGTTACCGCTGGCTCGCGGAGACCGGCTCGGTGTCGAAGGTGTAGAACTTCCGGTGGTCCAGCATGTCGGCCGGGGTCACGTCGTTCCACGGCCGCATCGTGTCGTTGAGGTCCACGACGTTGGTGGTGCCGGCGGCCGGCAGGTACGGCGACTGCGGGTGCCTGGCCTGCCAGTCGGCCCACAGCTTGTCGATGTAGGCGTGGTGCATCCAGAACACCGGGTCGTTCGGGGAGACGCCGGTGGACATCTGCCCGCCGACCCACACGTGAACCCGGTTGTGGAGGTTGGCGCCGCGCCAGCCCTCCAGGTTGTTGCGGAAGCCGTTCGAGGCGCTGTTCCAGGGAGCCATGTCGTACACCGGCATGGCCAGTACGGCCTCCACCTCGGCCTTGGTGGGCAGTTCGGCGACACCGGTGCCGAGGGCGCGCCTCAGGTAGTTGCGGCCGTCCACTCGGACGTCGATGTTCCACTTGCCCGTCGCGTACGCGAACGGCCCGTCGAGGACCTGGCCGTCGCGGGCCCGACCGGTGCCGCCGAGGAAGTCGGCGGCCCAGAGGGAGGAGCGGGTGGTGCGGTCCGTCGTCCAGTCCCAGTAGGGAAGGGTGACGTTCTTGTCCACGGCCTGGAGAGCCGCTTCGAACTCCAGGAGAAAGCGGCGGTGCCAGGGGAGGAAGGACGGGGACCGGTGGCCGACCCGGTCACCGGAGTCGGTGTCGCTCATGATGAAGCCGTTGTGCGTGGTCACGAAGCGGTCGTAGCGACCGGTGCGCTTCAGTTCGAGCAGCGCGTTGGTGAAGGCGCGCTTCTCGGCGGAGGTGAGCGAGGCCTGGTTCTTGCGCACGGTCATCACATGCCGCCCATCGGGACGAGGGTCGCGCCCTGGAGCTCGCGCACGGCGGCGCGGGCGAGCGAGATCGGGGTGGCGAAGGTCTCGTAGTGGTTGACCACGCTGATCCAGCTGCCGTCGGCGTTCTGCATCACGTGGAGTTCGCGGCCGTCTATGCGGACCGTGGGAAGGCCGGGAGAGTGGTGGCCGCCGTGGTGACCGCCGCCGGTGGCGGCGGTGATCTGTATGCGGCGTCCCATGTAGACCTCGTCGACCGTGCCGGCGGGTATCGCGGCGCGGGAGTCGGTGCCGGCCGCGTACGCGGTGGCGCCCGCGAGGCCGATGACGGAGAGTGCGCCGGCAGTGGTGCCCAAGGCCTGCCTGCGGGTGATCTTGTTCATGGCCGAAGAACTATCAGGCGAGCGGGGCCAGTTGACCGCTATCCGGACATCGAACGATAAGTTTCACATCGAACGATTGGGGGGATCTTCCCGTTTTGATCGAGCCCGATGGGCTGAACGGGAAGATCTGCGTCAGTAAGTCTACTCGCCAGTAATTCTTTCGGTGTCTCGCGGTTCTCATGAGCGGGATCACATCGGAGAGTCGGCTGGAAGGTGTGGCGAAACGCCGCCCTCCGCTTCGTTCGAAGCCGCCTTGAGAGGGAAATGTCCGATATCGCCATATAGTCACGACATGGCCCTGCATAAGACGAAAGACGCATCCGCCGCCGACTCCGACACGGACGTGTTCGCGTCCGTCCTGAGCGGGCAGGTTCTCCCCAAGTACCGGATGCCCGAAGACCACTCACCCACCGAAGTGGTCTACGAGCTGATCGGCAACGAGCTTCTCCTCGACGGCAACGCGGCCCAGAACCTGGCCACCTTCTGCACCACCTGGTCCGACGACGGCGTCCACCGCCTGATGAACCAGTGCCTCGACAAGAACATGATCGACAAGGACGAGTACCCGCAGACGGCGGAGATCGAGGCCCGCTGCGTCAACATCCTCGCCGACCTGTGGAACGCCCCGCAGGGGACCACCGGCACCGGCTGCTCCACCACCGGCTCCAGCGAGGCCGCCATGCTCGGCGGACTCGCCCTCAAATGGCGTTGGCGCGCGGCCCGCAAGGCCGCCGGACTGCCCACCGACCGACCCAACCTCGTCTGCGGACCGGTGCAGATCTGCTGGGACAAGTTCGCCCGCTACTTCGACGTCGAACTCCGCCAGATCCCCCTGGAGCCGGGCGCCACCGGCCTGCGGCCGCACCAACTCGCCGACCACGTCGACGAGAACACCATCGGTGTCGTCGCCATCCTCGGCGTCACCTACACCTGTGACTACGAACCCGTCGCCGAGATCGCCGCCGAACTCGACCGGATCCAGCGGATCAGCGGCTGGGACGTACCCATCCACGTGGACGCCGCCAGCGGCGGCTTCGTCGCGCCCTTCCTCCACACCGACGTGGTGTGGGACTTCCGGCTTCCGCGCGTGGCCTCGATCAACACCTCGGGCCACAAGTACGGGCTCGCACCCCTCGGCGTCGGCTGGATCGTCTGGCGCACCGCCGACCTGCTCCCCGCCGACCTCGTCTTCGACGTGGACTACCTCGGCGGCGACATGCCGACCTTCGCCCTCAACTTCTCCCGCCCGGGAGGCGAGATCATCGCCCAGTACTACCTCTTCCTGCGCCTGGGCAAGGGCGGCTACCGGCGCGTCCAACAAGCCTGCGCCGACACCGCCGGGTACCTGGCCGGCGAGATCGCCCGGATGGGTCCCTTCACCCTGCTCTACGACGGGCGCGGCGCGCTGCCCGCCGTCTCCTACACCCTCGCCGATCCGGCCGGGGCGGGCTTCACCCTCTACGACCTCTCCGACCGGCTGCGGATGCGCGGCTGGCAGGTGCCCTCGTACCCGCTGCCGGCCGACCGCGACGACACCGTGATCCAGCGCGTACTGATCCGGCACGGCGTGACCCGCGATCAGATCGCCCTTCTGGTCGCCGACCTGAAGACGGCCGTCGAGCACCTGATCAAGCACCCTCAGCCCGTTCCGGCCACCGAGCCCAGGTCCGGATTCCACCACTGACGGCGGCGCCCGTCGCGACCTCGTGCGCGCCGGCCACCGCCGTGGTCGCGAGCGGCGGACGGGTCATGGGGTGGCGCGCGCCGGGGGGCCGTTCGGACGCTCTCGACGCACGTCGGCCCCCGCGTCCGGTGTCGCTCAGCGGGCTCCGAAGTTCTGCGTCCACCAGGGGCCGCCGGAGCCGTTGTGTATGCCCACGCCGATGTCCTTGAAGGAGCAGTTGAGGATGTTGGCGCGGTGGCCCGGGCTCTTCATCCAGGAGTCCATCACGGACTGGGCCGACTGCTGCCCCCTCGCGATGTTCTCCCCGTACGTCGACCAGTCGTAGCCGGCGGCGGTGGTCCGCTTGCCCGGGTCGGCCCCGTCGGGGTTGGTGTGCGCGAAGAAGTCACGCCGGGCCATGTCGTCCGAGTGCCCCTGGGCGGCCGACCGCAGTTGCGAGTCCTCCTTGAGTGGCCCGCAACCTGCCTTCGAACGCTCGGAGTTGACCAGCGCCACCACCTGGCCGGCCACACCCTGCGGCGGGGCGGGCGCCGGCGCGGGCGGGCGCGGGGCCGGCGGGTCGCTCTTGGTCCGCTTCGGGGTCGGCTTCGGCTTCGGGGTCTGGCTCGGCGACGGCGATGCGGAGGGCGAGGCGGAGGGCGAGGCGGAGGCGCTGGCGGACGGAGAGGGCGAGGCGGAGGGGGAGACGGAGGTCGACGGGATGGCCGTGCTCGCGTCGGGTGCGGAGAGGGCCGCCAGCGGGGACGCGGGGGCGCTGCCGGTGGCCTCGGGTTCGCCGGAGCCGGGGAGCGAGCCGAGGTACACCAGGCCGCCGCCCGCGACGCACGCCGCGATGACCGCGCCGCCGATGGCCCGGCGGCGGTTCTGGCGCCGCCTGCGCAAGGCGCCGCGGCCGGCGGCGTCGGTGCCGTGTCCATCGGCGCCCTCGCCCTGTTCGGCCGCCTTGCGGCGGGCCGCGCGACCCGGGCCGGACACCACCGGGGACAACTGCGTCGCCGCGTCGGCGAACGGGGCACCCGCATCGGGCGAGGCTCCCGAGCCGTACGGCGCTCCCGAGCCGTACGCGGTACCCGAGCCGTACGGGGTGCCCGCGTCGTACGCGGATCCGGAGCCGGAGCCGGAGCCGGCGAAGGCCGCGCCCACCGGGGTCATGCCGCCCGCGCCGGCCGCGGCCGACCGGACGCCGGCCAGCAGCGCCGCACCGACCGGCACCAGTGCCAGCCCGGCCAACAGGCCCTCCGCCGGCATCAGGCCGCTCCACAGTCCGGAACAGCGCACGCACTCCCGCGCGTGCCGGGCTATTCGCTTGCGCCACAGTGTCGAGGGGAGCCCGTCCCAGCCCGCCGCGAGCGTCCGCAGTCCCTCGCACGGAGGTTGGGCGTCCAGCGCCCGCTCGACCACGCGGGCCGATTCCAACTGGGCCTTCATCCGTTGGACCCGGACCGCCGTGTGCTGGGGGGAGAGTTCCAGGGCGGACGCCATCTCGCCGCGCGTCAGTTCACCGGCGCACTCCAGCCACCACAACGACAGCAACGCCCGGTCGTCGGGCTCCAACCAGCGCGTCGCCCGGGCCGTCTCCCGGCGCTGCCCCTCCAGGTTGAGCCGTACGACGGTCAGGTCCACGAAGTCGGCGCCGGGGTCCGCGACGTCCCAGGCGGCGTCCAGGCCGCTCTCGCCCGGGCCGCTCTGCCGAGCCGCCCAGTGGGCCCGTATCCGGTTCATCGCGATCGCGACCAGCCAGGACCGGAAGCTGTCGTCCGTACGCAGACCGCCCAGCCCGTCCAGCGCCCGCAGCATGGTGTCCTGCACCACGTCGTCCACGTCACAGGACCCGTTCAGGGCCCGGCCGACGATGTTGTAGACGAGCGGCAACCAGGTGCCGACGAGCTCGTCCTGCGCGCGGGGATCGCCCGCGCGGGCCGCTGCCACCAGCGCTGCCGTGTGCTCTGTACTCATGTGATGTTCCCTGTCCGTACCGGCGGTCGATGATGCCCAATACCTGGGAGACCGTCGAGAGGGGCCCCGATAACACTTATCCGGAAGAAGATTCCGCCGCCACCCCCGCGGCCGTGTCATCGGCCACTCGGGCGGGGGTCGAACGCGGCCCTCACAGCAGCGGGGCCAGCGCCGCCGTGGCCGCGCGCAGGGCGGGCGCGTACGCCTCGATCTCCTCGCGGGAGACGAGGAAGGTGACGGTGGTGACCGAGACCCCGCCGATCGGGCGACCGTCCGGGCCCTCGATCGCCGCACCGACGCAGCGGATGGTCGGCTCGTTCTCCTCGTCGTCCACGGCGAAACCCCGGGCGCGGACGACGTCCAACTCCGCCAGCAGCGCCCGCTCGGTGGTCAGCGTCCGGGGAGTGCGGCCCGGCAGGCCGGTCGTGGCGATCAGCTCCCGCACCTCCCCGGGCGGCAGAGCGGCCAGAACGCTCTTGCCGATCGCCGTGGTGTGCAACGGCATCCGCGTGCCCACCCGGGACGCCGTCCGGAAGGGCTGGTCGCTCTCCAGCTTGCGGATGTAGGTGATCGTCTCCCCGCTGCGCAGGGCGAGATGCACCGTTTGGCCCGTGGCCCGCCGGAGCTCCCGCAGGATCTCCTCGACGCTCGCCGGCTCCCCACCGCCGACCAGCGCCGACAGCCCCCGCAGCCGAGGTCCCACGCCGTAGCGGCTTCCCTCCTCGGCGCGTACGAAGCCCTGCTCGATCAGCGAGGCCAGGATCCGGAAGGTGCTCGACTTGGGCACGGCCGCCGCGATCGTCAGGTCGGCCAGCCGGTGCGGGCCGCCCGGGGCGGCCACCGCCTCCAGGATCCGCAGCGACTTCTCCAACGCGGAACCCGCCGCCGAGGCCCGCCCGCCGCGCGCGCCGCCGTCGGCTCCAGGTGCTGCATCCGTTGACACGAGGTCTCCCGACGTGGGTAAGGTTCGAAACAGCAAGTGCCGGTACACGATACGGCGTTCCACTACGCGGAACAACTGGGGGTTCCTTGTCGACCTGTCATCCCTACGCGGTGATGGCGGCGCAGCGCCTGCTGCCGGTGCTGCGCGACGCCGACGCCGACGAGGCCGTCCGTCGGACCACCACCCTCCTCGCCGCGGGCTGCCGCGCCGTGGAACTCACCACCTCCACCCCCGGTTGGGCCGAAGCCGTGGCCCGGACCGCGCCGCTCGCCGACGCCGGCGGCCGCTCCGCGCTGATCGGCGTCGGCACCGTCACCACCACCGCCCAGGCCGAACAGGCCCTCGACGCCGGCGCCGCGTTCCTGATCTCCCCCTACCCGGCCCCCGAGGTCCGCGAGTTCGCCCGCCTGCGCCCGGCGGTCTTCATCGAAGGCGGATTCACCCCCGGCGAGATAGCCGGAGCCGCCCGGGCCGCGGGCGCCGCGAAGGTCTTCCCCGCCCACGTGGGCGGCCCCCGGTTCATCCGCTCCCTCAAGGCCGTCCTCCCCGAGGCACTGCTCATCGCGACCGGCGGCATCCGGCCGGACGAGGTGCGCGACTGGCTCGCCGCCGGGGCCGGCGCCGTCGGCATCGGCGACGGGCTGCCGGCCGACCCCGACGAACTGGCCGCCGTCTTCGCCGAACTGGCCCTGCCGTGCTGCCCGCGCTGCACCCCGGAGCGCTGACCGTGCCCGGACGGCCGCACCCCGCGAGTCACGACGTACTCGTCCTCGGCGAGGTCCTCGTCGAGATCCACGCCGACGCCGCCCTGCGGGAGGCCGCCGACGGAACCCCGGCCCGCCTCTCCTACTCGGGCGACGCACTCAACGCGGCCGCCGCGGCGGCCGCCGCCGGAGCCCGGACCGCGCTGCTGGCCGTGGTCGGCGAGGACGAGCTGAGCGTGCCCCTGCTGGCCCGCGCCACCGCCCTCGGCGTGGACGTCTCCCACGTGCGTCGCGCCCCGCGCCCCAACGGCGCCTACCTGCTCTCCGCGGACACCGAGGGCGACCGGGAGTTCGTCTACTGGCGCACCGGCAGCGCCGGCTCCACCCTCTCGCCCCGGCACGTCGCCTCCTGGCGGGGGCTGCTGACCGGCTCCCCGACCCTGATCACCAGTGGTATCACCGGCGCCCTGTCACCGAGCAGCCGGGCGGCGGTGGTGGCCGCCGCCCGGATCGTGCACGAGGCCGGCGGACACCTCTCGTACGACCCCAACCACCGCCCCCGTCTGACCGGTCGGGACGCGGCGCGCTCCCTGCTGGCCCTGATCGCCCCGCTGACCGGGCTGCTCAAGACCTCCTGCCCGGCCGACGCGCTCGCGCTGGTGGACACCGACGAACCGCTCCTCGCGGCGGCCCGCTACCGCGCACTCGGTGCCCGAGCCGTCGCCGTCACCGCGGGCGCCGACCGGCTGCTGCTGGACGACGGGTCGGGGGCCGTGTTCCACCCGGTGCCCGTCAATGCCGCCGCCGTCGACGCGACCGGCGCGGGCGACTGCTTCACCGGTACCGTCACCGCCCGGCTCGCGCTGGGCGACACCCTCGCGGACGCCGTGTCCTACGGCCTGGCCGCCGCCTCCCTGTCCGTGTCCGGCCGCGGCGGCACCGGCCGCGTTCCGACCTTCGCCGAGACGGCGGCCCTGGCCGCGGCCCACCGGGGGAGGGGGCTCGCCCCGACCCACCGCCGGTGAACCCCGGGCGGCCGGTCGCGGAAGCCCGCTACGGTGCCTCGAGCAGGGCGATCTCCGCCGGCGACAGCCGCAGCGACCCCACGGCGACGTTCTCGACCAGGTGATCCGGGTTACCGGTACCCGGGATCGCCAGCACGTGGGCGCCCCGGCTCAGCGTCCAGGCCAGGCGGAGCTGGGCCGTGGACACCCCGTGCTCCGCGGCGAGCGCGCGCACCCGCGGCCCGTCGGTCTCCACGACCCCCGCCTCCCGGCCCGCGCCGGCGATCGCGAAGAAGGGCACGAAGGCCACGCCCTGCTCGCCGCACGCGTCGAGGAAGGCGTGGTCCTCGGCCGGGGAGCCGATCCCGTACGGGTTCTGTACGCAGACCACGGGCGCGATGGCCCGCGCCTGCGCGAGGTGGTCGGGGCGCGCGTTGGAGATCCCGAGGTGACGGATCAACCCGGCCGTGCGGAGTTCGGCGAGGGCCCCGAAGTGCTCGGCGATCGAACCGGTGCTCTCGCGCCGGGGCACGCGGAGATTGACCACGTCGAGGTGGTCGCGGCCCAACTGGCGCAGGTTCTCCTCGACCTGGCCGCGCAACTGGTCGGGCTCCGCCCACCACCAGTTCCCGGCGACGTCGCGGCCGGGGCCCACCTTGGTGGTGATGACGAGTTCGTCGCCGTACGGGGCGAGCGCCCGGTTGATGAGCTCGTTCGCGGAACGCAGCGGGGAGAAGTAGAAGGCCGCGGTGTCGATGTGGTTCACCCCGAGCTCCACTGCCTTGCGGAGCACCCCCGTGACCCGGTCGCGGTCGCTCGGGGAACCGTCGGCGAGGTGGGTGAGGCGCATCGCGCCGAAGCCGATCCGGTTGACGGTCAGATCGCCCAGCCGCCAGGTCCCGGCCGCGGCGGCATTGATCGTTTCAGAGGTCATGCGGCACTCTCGCACATCCCCCCGCGGGCCTCCCGCCTGCGGTGCGCTGCTCCCGGCGCACCGCGGGCCCGGGCCGCGCCGGCCGCCCCGCGCATGGAGGCGCCGCCGGGCCGGGTCGATGTTCGCGGCCCGGCGGCGCCGGTCAGGAGGGGTCCGTCAGCGCGGGGATCAGCGGCCGCGCAGACCCCGGTCGACGGCCGTGATCAGCTCGCCGTCGGCGGTGTCCGCGTCCAGCGACCAGAACATCGCGCCGCCCAGGCCGTTGGCCCGTACGTACCGGGTCTTGGTGCGCAGCACCTGCGGGTCGTCGTACGTCCACAGGGTGGTGCCGTCGAACAGCCAGGCGTGGCCGCCGCGTCGGTCGCGGTGGAGCTCGTACGTCCCCGAGTCGGCCAGCCGCCGCAGCTCCTTGTAGTCCGCGTACCCCGCCGCCCAGGCGGCCGGCGCGGGGCCCGTCGCGGGCTGCCCCATGCCGTCCCCGCCACCGCTGACGCCGGTCCAGCCCTGCCCGTAGAACGGCATGCCCATCACGAGCTTCCGGGCCGGCGCGCTGCGGCGCAGCCAGGCGTCCACGGTGCCGTCCACGCTGAAGTCGTCCCGCGCGTACAGCGCGGACTGCTGGGCGGTGTTCTTCTCGCCCGACACGTGGAAGTCGTAGCCCTGGAGGGTGACGAAGTCGAGGTCGCGCATGATCCGGGGAACGTCGAAGCCCGCGTCGATCTTGGCGGGCGCGGTCGGGACGAAGGCCGTCAGCTCGTACGTCCGCTTCTGTTTCCGCTCCCGGCCGTACGCGTCGAGCTGCGTGCGGAACTCCTTGACCAGCTCGGTGAAGTTGCGCTTGTCCTGCGGCCGGTACTTCGTGTCCGTGTCACCGGCCGAGCCGGGCCACTCCCAGTCGAGGTCGATCCCGTCGAAGACCCCGGCGGCCGCGCCCTGACCGCCTCGGACGCCGTCCTGCGGCAGGTTCCCCTTGATGTAGAGGTCGATGCAGGACCGGACGAGCGCCTCGCGCGAGGCGGGGGTGAGAGCGGCGTCCGAGAAGTTCGTCGACCAGCTCCAACCGCCCAGGGAGATCAGCACCTTGAGTCCCGGGTGCCTGGCCTTCAGCTCGCGCAGTTGGTTGAAGTTGCCGGCCAGGGGCTGGCGGTCGTCGTCGGCCACCCCGTCGACGGAGTTCGCGGCGTCGAGCGGGCGCGCGTAGTCGGCCCACGCGTCGGCCTCACCGGGGACGTTGCCCGTGAAGCACTTGCCCTCGGGGCTGATGTTGCCGAAGGCGTAGTTGATGTGGGTGAGCTTGCCGGCCGTGCCGTTGGCCTCCAGGTCCTGGACCTGGAAGTCCCGCCCGTAGACGCCCCATTGGGTGAAGTACCCGACTTTCCGGTACGAGCGGTCGTGACCGCCGCCATCGGCCTGCGCGGCGGCGGACGGCGCGAAGGCGGCCAGCAGGGAGAGGGAGCAGGCGGCGACGGTCAGCCTGCCGAGCGTGCTGAAGCGCATGGGCTTCCTTTGCGGATGCGGGAGCGGATTCGCGTGCGCTGTGCTGTGCACCTCGGAAACTATTGGTCTGGACCATCTCGGTCAAGGGGGCGTCCACCTCGGGTTCTCCGCCGTCACCGGGCCGTCCGAAAAACATCCTTCACGACACTGGGCACCTTCGCGCGCCGTCGCTACCCTCCGCGCATGATTCCCACGGTGGTCTGGGGTACCGGCAACGTCGGCCGCGCGGCGATCCGCGCCGTCGAGGCCCACCCGGCGCTCGCACTCACGGCAGTGATCGTCCACGACCCGGCGAAGGTCGGCCGCGACGCCGGCGAACTGGCCGGACTCGACAGGGTGTTGGGGGTCTCCGCGACCGACGACATCGACGCGGTGCTGGCCGACCGGCCCGCGGCCCTCGTCTACGCGGCCTCCGGCGACATCCGACCCGACGACGCCCTCGCCGACATCACCCGGGCGATCACCGCCGGAGCGGCGGTCGTCAGCCCCGCCCTGTACCCGCTCTACGACCCCCGCAACGCCCCACCCGAGTTCATCGACCCGGTGTCGGCCGCGATATCCGAGGGCGGCGGCTCACTGTTCGCCTCCGGCGTCGACCCGGGCTGGGGCAACGACGTCCTCCCCCTCCTGATCAGCGGCCTCGGCACGACCGTGGACGCGATCCGCTGCCAGGAGATCTTCGACTACTCCACCTACGACCAACCGGACTCGGTCCGCCTCCTGGTCGGCATGGGACAGCCGATGGACCACGAACCGATGATGCTGATGCCCTCCGTCCCCACCATGGTGTGGGGCGGGCAGATCCGGCTGATGGCCCGGGCCCTGGGCGTCGAACTCGACGAGATCCGCGAGACCTCCGAGCGCCGCGCCCTCGACACCACGGTGACCACCCGCACCATGGGCGAGTTCGAGGCCGGCACCCAGGGCGCCATCCGGTTCGAGGTCCAGGGCATCGTCGAGGGCGAACCCCGCATCGTCATCGAACACGTCACCCGCATCCACCCCTCCTGCGCCCCCGACTGGCCGACGCCCCCCGACGGGGCCGGCGCCCACCGGGTGATCATCGAGGGCCGCCCCCGCATCGAGGTCACCATCGAGGCCACCGACGAGGGCGAGAACCGTTCCGCCGGTGGCAACGCCACCGCGGTCGGCCGACTGGTGGGCGCCATCGACTGGCTCGTGGCCGCCGAACCGGGAATCTACGACGCGCTCGACGTCCCGCTGCGACCCGCAGTCGGCAAACTCGGAAGGAAGCAGCCATGAGAATCGACATCCCCGAGGGCCAACACCCCATCGAGTACGTCTGGGGCGACATGGTCCCCGGCATCGGGATGGCGGCGGCGAACTTCTCCCTGTCCGTGTACGCCCACACCACCCTGGGTCTGCGCGAGTTCGAGGCCGCCCGGCTGCGCGTCGCGCAGATCAACGGGTGCGTCTTCTGCCTCGACTGGCGCACCGACCGCGACGGGGAGAAGGTCGAGGACGAGTTCGCGGACGCGGTCACCGAGTGGCGGACCACCAAGGCCTTCGACGACCGCACACGGATCGCCGCCGAGTACGCCGAGCGGTACGCGCTGGACCACCACGGCCTCGACGAGGAGTTCTGGGAGCGGATGACCGCGCTCTACAGCCAGGTCGAGATCGTGGAGCTGAGCATGAGCATCGGCTCCTGGCTGGCCTTCGGCCGACTCAATCACGTGCTCGGCCTCGACAGCGTCTGCATGCTGCCGGGGAGTTGACATGGTCCGGGGCCGGTCGGAGGATCCGATCGGCCCCGGGTCCCGGTCGTCGTCATCGCTACAGGTCGGTCGCGATGATCCGCTCTATGTTCCGTTCCGCGAGCGCCGTGATGGTGACGAACGGATTGACGCTGACGTTGCCGGGGATCAGGGCCCCGTCGATCACGTACAGGCCCGAGTACCCGTGCAGCCGGCCGTGGTTGTCGGTGGCCTTGTCCAGGATCGCGCCGCCGAGCGGGTGGTAGGTGAGGTGGTCGCCCCAGATCTTGTACGTCCCGAAGAGATCGGTCCGGTAGATCGTCCCCTCCTTCGAGTTGATCCTGTCGAAGATGGTCTTGGCCATGTCGATGGCCGGCTGCTTCCAGGCCGTCTGCCAGTTCAGGTCGACCTTCCCCGTCGCCGCGTTCCAGGTGAACTCGGCGCGGTGGGGGTTCTTGGTGATGGACAGGTAGAACGACGCGTACGTCTCGATCCCGGTCGGCAGCGGCGCCACCTCGGCGAAGGCCCCGCCCGCGTTCCAGTTGTCGATGCCACCGCAGGGAATCGTCGCCTGGAGCTTTCCCGTGGGGTCCCACATGTGGTTGGCCCGCCCGCACATGACGTTGCCGTTGTCCCCCCAACCCTTGCCGATCTCGCCGTTCAAGTCGGGCAGCGCGCCCGTCGCCTTCAACCGGACGAGCAGCTTGCTCGTGCCGACGCTGCCGGCCGCGAAGAACACCTTGTCGGCCGTGACGGTCTTGGTGGCCACTGCGTCACCGGTCGTGTTGAGCTGCTCGATGACCACCGTGTAGCCGCCGCCGGTCGTGGGGGTGACCGTGGTGACCTTGTGCAGCGGCGAGATGCTGACCCTCCCGGTCGCCCTGGCGGCCGCGAGGTAGGTCTGCTGGAGCGACTTCTTGCCGTTGTTGTTGCCGTAGAGGATCTCGCCGTCCAACGCCGACTTGGTGGCCGTGCCGGCCGCCTCCCGCTTCATGTAGTCCCAGTCGTACACGTCCGGCACGAAGACGAAGGGGAAGTTGGAGCGCTGCGCGTGCTTGCGACCCACGCGGGCGAACTGGTAGCAGCTCACCGTGTCGAACCAGGCCGGGTCGATGAGACCCACCCCGAGGCCGGAGTTGGCGCGCGGGTAGTAGGTGTCGTACATCTCGTCGGCGTTGACCGTGGGCAGGATCGCGCTGAAGTTCTCCCGTTTCGGCGTGACGGCCATGCCGCCGTTGACGAGCGAACCGCCGCCGACACCGCGACCCTGGTAGACGGTGATCCCCGCGAAGTCCTCGGCGTCCAGGATGCCGGTGTACTTCGGGATGTCCTTGTCGATGGGGAAGCCGAGGAAGTAGTTCAGCGGCGCCTTCGTCCGGGTGCGCAACCAGTACGAACGCTTGTCCGGGTTCAGCGTGTTGCAGAAGATCTTCCCGTCCGGACCCGGGGTGTCCCAGGCCATGCCCATCTCGATCATGTGTACGTCGACACCGGCCTGGGCGAGGCGCAGCGCGGCGACGGAGCCGCCGTACCCGGTGCCGATGACGAGGGCCGGGACATGAGCCCCGTTGTCGATGGGCGCTGCCGCGGTGGCGGCTTTCGCATGGGCCGGAACGGCGTTGACCGAGAGGGTCATGGCTCCCAGAATGGAACCAGTTCCAGCGATGAAACCGCGCCGCGAGACGCCCTTGGCAACCTTGCTGTGCAGGGACTTGTCGTTCACGTGACGTTCCTCACTCTCGACGGAGTGAGAACAAGTTCTACTGTCGCCTGCGTGGTAAGTCACTACATACGCCGAGGTAATTTGTGGCTGGTTCCGCATCGGTGGCCCCACGGTTCGGGCGCCAGGCGGTCGACGGACAGGGCCGGCGCGCGCGTCCGGGGGCGCCGGTACGTGGACGCCGCCCGTCCTTGGACGCCGCCGGTCCGTGGACGCCGGCCGCGCGTGGACGCCCGTACGTGGACGCGACGCGCGCCGATCGTCACCGCGCGGTCGACCACCTAATTCGATGGCCCTCTCCGGCCGCGCCGTGTCAAGGTTGGTCCTGCCGAAGGGGCGTAGCTCAACTGGCCAGAGCAACGGTCTCCAAAACCGTAGGCTGCAGGTTCAAGTCCTGCCGCCCCTGCACGTCCGCACGGAGGGATGACCCTCGCGTGCCGGGAGGACGTCGTGAGCCCCGCCGGAACTCCGGCGGGGCTCACGACGTCCCCGGCGCGGCCGCGGAGGCACGCGTTCTCCCGATGTGGGACGGACATGGGTCCGCCCGTCGGTCGCTGTCCCCGGGGGGTCCGACGGGCGGCATCCGAGTAGCACCGCAGCCCGCGGTCAATCGCTCGAATGTGTCAGGTCAGCCTAGGGCCGACCACTGACAACGGCCGGGCGTGAGAGCGGGCAACGGTCAGGAGGGACGGTCGCCGAAGCTCGGCAACGCCGGGATCGTGCCGACCGGCCAACCGTCGACGTCGGTGGTGAAGTGCGGAGCGGGCACGGTTTCCCACCAGGAGCGGATGGTCGCGGTCAGGTGCTCCGCCCCGGTGCGCGGGTCCACGTACGTCGTCTCCCGTTCACCGCTCCTGCGTACCGCGATCCGCCCCCGCTTGCAGCCGTCGGGGTAGTCGTTCCAGTTCACCCCGGCCTCCGACCGCAGCAACTGCCTCATGCCGCCGGACGACACGCCGTGCAGCCGCTCGTGGGGGAAGTGGGTCTGCGCCGCCATGCCGATGCTGTTGCGCACGGCGTCCCGCTGTCGCCACCGGAAGTAGTTGGCGACCTCGACGCGATCCGAGAGGGTGAACAGGCGGGCGTCGAACAGGGCCCGTCGGCCCGGCCGGCGCTCGTTGAGCACCGCCGTGGCCAGCGAGGCCGCGACGGACAACTGTTTCGCCACCACACCGCCGAACCACGGCTCGGTGCCCGCGCTGTCGAAGTCGGTGTACAGGACGCTGATCTCGTCGGACTGCGTGTACGAGAACCGGGCTCCGGCGATCTCCGCGCACAATGCCTCGGCGACCGCGTCCATGTCGGCCATGAAGGCCTGGTCGAAGGGGCGGGTCGCTCCCCGTATGTAGGTGCGGAACGCGCGGCCGTCGACCCGGAGCAATGTGTAGGTGCGACGCGGCAGGACCGCCCGGTGCACCGCCTCGTACCGCTTCATCCGATCGCCCAATGCCGTGCCGTCCGCCATGTCGTCCCTTCGTCCGTGTTGCCCCAGTCTGGCATGCACGGACTCACGGATCCGGAGTACGACGGTCGGGATGGCGGGCTCAGTGGCCGGGCCCTCGTACGCACGGGCGCGCGGCGGCCCTCCCGTGGGGAGGGCGGGAGGGACGCGCGCCCGGGATGGTCCGGGAGCACACCGTATGCCCGGGTACGCGGGCGCGGGTAGGCATATGACAAGGGGAGTTCCGGATGACCCGACACCGCGACCCGGCACACCTTTCCGGCCAAAGCCCTACCGGACGACGTCGGGGCCACCCTCGTCGAGCCCCTGGTCGCGGCCGTCGTCGGGGCCGTTGTCGTCCGGCCGGTCGTGGTCGAGACCGTGGTCGTGGGCTCCCGCCTCGACGCGCAGCGCCAGCTCGCGCAGGACGTCCATCGAGGTGACGTCGGTCCGACCGGAGTCGTGGACGGCCGCCAGCGAGTTGAACGCCGCGGCGAAGGCTCCGACGATCGTGTGCATGGCGGGAGCCAGCGTCTCCCCGACGATGCGACCCACCTGGAGGGGAGTAGCGTCGGCCGGCACGCTGAAGTGCGGCATCATCTCGCTCAACAACAGGGTGACGACGCCCGGCTCCGAGAGGGGACCGGCTTCGCCGCCGGCCTCGTGAGACCTGCGGATCTCCTGGGACTCCGTCAGGATCCCGATGACTCGCTTCATGATTTCCGCGCGCTCCATCTGCGGAGGGTAGCCCGTGTGGGGACGTCGGGTGCGGGGTTCTCGCGGGCCGGCCCGCCGCCGGGCGTCTGGCAGACTGGGCAAGGTTCTCCCAGGCGGTGCAGGACAGGAAACCGGTGCGAATCCGGTGCGGTCCCGCCACTGTGACCGGAACCCGTCCGCGGGATCCGGGAGTCAGACACTGACGCACCGCCTCTTCACTTCGACCGGGGACGCGGATCCCCCGGAGAGGCTTCGCCATGTCGCGCTCGCGCACCGTTCTGCGCTCCCTCATACCCCTCGCGCTGCTGGCGCCCCTGGCCGCCTGCGGGGGTTCGCCGGACGGGAAGGGCGCGGGGCCGGACACGGCCTCCGGGAAGACGCCCGGGTTCCCGTACACCGTCACCAACTGTGGTGTCGGCACCACCTACCAGGCCCCGCCCCGTCGCGCGGTCACCATGAACCAGCACGCCACCGAGATCATGCTGGCGCTGGGACTGGAGCAGAGGATCGTCGGCACCGCCTACCTGGACGACGCGATCCTGCCCGCCTACCGACCCGCCTACGACCGGATCAAGGTGCTGGCCAAGGAGTACCCCTCCAAGGAGGTCCTCCTCAACGCCAACCCCGACTTCGTGTACGGCGGCTATTCCAGCGCCTTCGACAAGGCGCAGGGACGCGACCGCGGGGCACTGGCCGCGTCAGGCATCAACTCCCGCCTCAACGTGGAGTACTGCGGCACCGGCCCGGTGGGACTGGAGCAGCTCAAGACCGAGATCACCGAAGTGGCACGCACCTTCGGCGTACCGGAGCGCGGTGCGGCGCTGATCGAGGATCAGCAGCGGCGCATCGCCGCCGTCACCGCACGGGTCAAGGACAAGCCCAGG
This sequence comes from Streptomyces sp. NPDC002602, assembly GCF_042889445.1. Lineage (NCBI taxonomy): Bacteria > Bacillati > Actinomycetota > Actinomycetes > Kitasatosporales > Streptomycetaceae > Streptomyces > Streptomyces sp. NPDC002602. The sequence continues at coordinate 1,134,293 of NZ_JBIAQX010000001.1, forward strand.
CCGGCCGTCTTCGCCTACGACTCGGGCGAGGCCTCCGCCTCGACCTCGGGGGGCACCGGCATCGGCAACGAGATCGTCTCCCTGGCCGGCGGGACGAACGTGTTCGCCGACCTCGACGACACCTTCGGCGACGTGTCCTGGGAGAAGGTCATCGAACGCAAGCCCGAGGTCATCCTGATCTACGACTACGCGGGCACCACGGTCGAGGCCAAGAAGCAGCGCCTGTTGAACGACCCGGCTCTCGCGCAGGTTCCCGCGATCAAGAACAAGCGGTTCGTGGTGCTCCCGCTGTCCACGGCCGTCCTCGGCGTGCGCGTCGCCGACGCCACCGAGTCCCTGGGGCGCCAACTGCACCCCGACGCCGCGTGAGCCCGCGCCGTACCCCGGTCGTCCTCGTCCTGCTCGCCGCCGCCCTGGTGGTCTCCGCCGTCGCGGGCCTCGCGCTGGGCGCGGTACGCATGGCCCCCGGCCAGGTGATCGACGTCCTCCTCGCCGGACCCGGGGCCGGCGCCGCCGGTGCCATCGTGTGGGACGTACGGATGCCCCGACTCCTGCTCGGCGCGGTCGTCGGCGCCGGGCTCGCCGTGGCCGGAACCGTGCTGCAGGCCCTCGTGCGCAACCAACTCGCCGACCCCTTCCTGCTCGGTGCCTCCTCCGGCGCGTCGGCGGGAGCCGTACTGGTCATCGTCCTCGGCGCCGGGGTCCTCGACTTCGCGGGCGGGGCGGCGGTACCCGTCGCCGCGTTCGCGGGATCCATGGGCGCGCTCGTCGCCGTCTACGCGATGGCCCGGCGCGGCGGCACCATGACCACCGGTCGGCTGATCCTGGCCGGGGTCGCCGTCCAGTACGTCCTGTCCGCCCTCACCAGCCTGGTCCTGGTCCTGGCCGCGCACCCCGAGCAGCTCCGTACCGTCCTCTTCTGGACTCTCGGCGGTCTCGGCGGGGCACGCTGGGACGAGTTGGCCCTGCCCTCGACCGCGCTGCTCCTCGGTACCGGCCTGCTGATCGCCCTCGCACGCCCCCTGGACCTGCTGCTCGCGGGGGAGGAGGGCGCGCACACCCTCGGCCTCGACACGGCGCGGTTCCGGGCGGCGGTCTTCGTCCTCGTCTCCCTCGTCATCGGTGTGCTGGTCGCCTACAGCGGCGCCATCGGCTTCGTCGGCCTGATGGTCCCGCACGCCGCCCGCATGGTGGTGGGCGCCGGACACCGGGCGCTGCTGCCGGTGGCCGCGCTGGGCGGGGCCGTGTTCCTGACCCTGGCGGACCTGGTCGCGCGGACCGCCGCGGCGCCCGAGGAGATACCGGTCGGCGTGGTCACCGCGCTGGTCGGCGGCCCGTTCTTCCTGTGGATGCTCCGCAGGTCCACCCGGACCGAAGGGGTGACCGGATGAACCCGTCGACAGGACGCCCGGTGGATCTCGCCGTCGAGGACGTGGGCCACGAGATCGACGGCCGGACCCTGCTGCACGGAGTCGACCTCACCGCCCGACCCGGCGAGACCGTCGGCGTGGTCGGACCCAACGGCAGCGGCAAGACCACACTGCTGCGCTGCGTCTACGGCACCCTGCGGCCCACCTCCGGCCGGGTGCTGCTGGACGGCGCCGACGCGGGGTCCATGGGCGTCAAGGACCGGGCCCGACGGGTGGCGGTGGTGCCACAGGACGTCGCCGGAACCTTCGGGTTGACGGTCCGCGAGGTCGTCGCCATGGGCCGCAGCCCCCACAAGCGGTTCTGGGAGCAGGACGGCCCCGACGACGCCCGACGCGTCGCCGAGGCCCTGGAGACCGTCGGAGCGGCCGGCTTCGCCGCCCGCCGGTTCGAGGAACTCTCCGGCGGCGAACGCCAACGCGCCCTGGTGGCCCGCGCGCTCGTACAGGACCCCGGCCTGCTGGCCCTCGACGAGCCCACCAATCACCTCGACATCCGCTACCAACTGGAGATCCTGACGCTGGTCCGCGCCCTGCCGGCGACCGCCCTGCTGGTCCTGCACGACCTCAACCTGGCCGCGTCGTTCTGCGACCGGCTGTACGTGCTGGCGGCCGGCCGGGTGGTCGCCTCGGGACCCCCCGGCGAGGTGCTCACCGAGGAACTGCTGTCGCAGGTGTACGGCGTACGGACCCGGGTCGGCCCGCACCCCACGACGGGCGGCCCGAGCATCGTGTACCTGCCGCCGGACGCGCCCCGGACGTAGCACGGCAGGTCGCTCGGCTGTCGCTGAGGCAAGGCGCGCCGATCGGACGAGGCGGGTCGGGGGAGACGGGTGTGACCCGACCCCACCGACCCGACCCGCCTGCCCGACCGGGCTCAGCCCTGGAAGCCGTACGGGCGGGTGATCAGTTCCAACCAGTGGCCGGACGGGTCGGGGAAGTAGACGCCGCTGCCCCCGTCGTTGTGGTTGATCTCGCCCGGGTGCTTGCGGTGCGGATCCGCGTAGTACTCGGTTCCCGCCGCCTTGATCTTCTCGTAGGCCGCGTCGAACACGTCCTGGGAGACGAGGAACGCGTAGTGCTGGGGGGTGATGGACTCGCCGGGGGCGGCGGTCGCGAAGTCCAGGGTGACCCCGTTTCCGGTCTCGACGGGGATGAAGGGTCCCCACTCGGCCCCGACCTCCAGACCGAGGATGTCGGCGAGGTACTCGGCGGACCGCCGGTTGTCACGGCTGTGGACGATCGTGTGGTTCAGCTCTACTGACATGGGTGGATGCCTCCGAAAGGCATGTCACGGCGCCTCCATGCCTCACCCGGTCGGTGACCGACACGCGATGCCGTCCGCACGAGCCTAAGCACACCGATCGGGCCGGGTCCATCGGTATTCGGTCGAATGAGGCGCCGCGGAGCGGGGTGCCGGTGCCGGCACTTCGTGCACCGGTGCCGGTGCACGAAGTGCCGGCGACATTGTCGGCGCCCTCATCAGGAACGCCCGTACACCGCATCGACGTTGTCCCGCGCGGGATGTGTTCGACCCGCCGGGCCCGCCGCGAAGACCCGCAGCAGGTTCTCCGTCACCCGTGTGGTCAGCGCCCCGCTGCGCGCGTCCAGACCGTGGTTGCCGCCACCGCGTCCGTCGCCCTTCGCGTCGAGCGCCTCGACCCAGCGCATCGTCCCCGTCGCGAACACCCCGGCGCCGCTCTCCACGGTGTGGTACGCCGTGTCCTGATGGCTGGGCCTGCCCTCGCAGACCACGGGGGAGTGGGCGATGATCTCGATCGGGCGGGGTGTCGGGAAGCCGGTGTTCACCTTGTCGTACTCGACCCCGACCAGGTGCGCGAACCCGTCACCGGCCTTCACCCCCGTGCCCTCGAACAGCCAGTGCCCGGGCCGCGTCACCACATAGGGGGCGTCCACCGGGTAGCCGTCGTAGATGACACCGAGCAGGGAACTCTCCGGGTCGGCGGCGGGAGCCGAGCGGAAGTCGACCGTCGCGGGGTGACCCCGTTTGAACCCCGGGTCCTGGGCGTAGGACGACTTGTAACAGACCACCGTCCGGTCCGGCCCCAGGTCCGACGGCTCCAGGCGGATCCGGCGGTAGCAGCAGTTCGCGCCGAGTATCGCGATGTTGGTGCCGGCGTCCCTGGCCGCGGTGACGTGGGCCCGCTGCTCCGGGGACCAGTACTCGTCGTGTCCCAGTGAGAGCACGGCGGCCGCCCCCTCCAACAGTCGCTTCTCCCGCGCCACGTCGGTGGTCGTCGTGTACGCGAGCGGAATGCCGAGCCGCTCGGCGAGGGCGATCAGCGGCGCCTCGTACACCAGGAACAGGCCCGCCCCGTCGTCGTACTCGTACGGCCGGTCGAAGGTCACGGCGAGCGAACGCGAGGCGTAGCCGCCGGTGGGCCCGTCGTAGCTGCCGTGGCCGCCCCACCTGTTGTACGCCTGCCAGGTCGCCACCGCGTTCACGATGACGGTCCGCCCCTTCGTGGCCGCCGAGCGGACGGTGAGCGGGACGAAACGCTGCCCCTCGGCGCCCTGCGCGTCGAGCCGGAGCAGGTAGCAACCCTCCGGCCAGCCGGCGGTGTCGACCGTGGTGGTACGGGACCACCGGGTGCGGACCATCCTGGTTCCCGCGTCCACCGTGTGCTCGGGCTGCCGGACTCCGGGCAGCGCCTGCGACCGCCACACCAGCCGGGCCCGCGCGCCGCCGTACCACCCGATGCGGTACGCGGAGACCGTGAACCGGGGCGCCGCGGTGGACACGTGCAGCCCGAACGACTCACCCGGAAGGACGCTGACCCGGTCGGCGAAACCCTCGATGGCGCGGGCGGATCCCGCCTTGATCACCTGCCAGTCGGCGTTCCCGGGGCGGGCGTTCTCGGCCTTGACGTCGAACACCCGGGACCCGGACCCGGCAGACGGGTCCGACGCGTTCGGCGACCCCGACGGGGAGCCTCCCGACTTCGGATCCCCGCCCGCACCGGCCCCCTTCGCGTCCCCGCCACCGCCCGAGCAACCGGCGGCGGCACCGATCCCGACGGCCGTGGCCGCGCCCGTCGCCGCGATGGCGATGAACCGCCGCCTGCCCGCGGAACCGGTTCCCCCGGCGCTCTGCTCCTCATCCATGAGGGGCACGTTATGTCACGCTCTACCCCCTCCTTCGGTCGGGTTGGACCGACCCGGGTCCGCCACACGGATCGTGGCGGGCCTGGGGTAACTTCCTGTGGATCACGTGCAATCGCGAGAGTGGAGAAGGATCCATGCGTCACGTCTCCCTGGGCAGTTCAGGTCTGCGGGTCTCCGCGGTCGGCCTCGGCTGCAACAACTTCGGCGGCCGCCTCGACGCCCGCGCCACCCGCGCCGTCGTCGACGCCGCCCTCGACGCGGGCATCACCCTCCTCGACACCGCGGACATCTACGGAGGCCAGGGCGGCTCCGAGAGCCACCTCGGCCAGGCCCTCAAGGGCCGCCGCGACCAGGTCGTGCTGGCCACCAAGTTCGGCTACGACGGCGTCGACATGGGCTACGGGCCCGCGGCCGGGTCCCGCGGTGGCCGCGCCTACATCCGCCGCGCCGTCGAGGAGTCCCTGCGCCGGCTGGAGACCGACCACATCGACCTCTACCAGTTGCACAGTCCCGACCCGGACGTCCCCATCGCCGAAACCCTCGCCGCGCTCACCGAACTCGTCACCGAGGGCAAGGTCCGCTACATCGGGCACTCCAACCTCAGCGGTTGGCAGCTCACCGAAGCCGCGCACGTCGCCCGGGAGATCGGCGCCGCGCCCTTCGTGTCGGCGCAGAACGAGTGGTCGCTGCTCCAGCGGTCCGCCGAACGGGAACTCGTCCCGGCCGCCCTGCACCACGGCGTCGGCGTGCTCCCGTACTTCCCCCTGGCCAACGGCCTGCTCACCGGCAAGATCCGACGCGGCGCGCCCGTCCCGCCCGGTTCACGCCTGGAAGGCCGGGACGGCTACCTCACCGACGAGCGCCTGGACACCGTCGAGGCGCTGGCCGCCCTCGCCGAGAAGTACGACCGCACGGTCCTGGAACTCGCCATCGGATGGCTCTGCGCCCAGCCGGGCTGCGCCTCCGTGATCGCCGGCGCCACCTCCGCCGAACAGGTACGGGCCAACGCCGCCGTCGCCGACCGGCCCCTGGAGGCCGCGCTGCTCGCCGAGATCGACGCCGTCGGCGCCACCGGCACGGGTGCGCGGTGACCTTCGCCGCGCTCCGCTGCGCCGTTCTCGACGACCACCAGAACGTGGCGATCGCCTCCGCCGACTGGTCACCGATCGCGGACCGGGTGGAGGTGGTCACCTTCCGGGACCACCTGGACGACGAGGACCGGCTCGCGGCGCGCCTGGCCGACTTCGACATCGTCGTCACCCTGCGCGAACGCGTCCGTTTCCCCGCCTCGTTGCTCGATCGGCTGCCCCGCCTCGCCCTGCTCGTCGCGAGCGGCATGAGGAACTCGGTCATCGACCACGCCGCCGCCGCGCGGGGCGGCGTGACCGTGTGCGGCACGGGCAGTTCCTCCACCCCGCCCGTCGAACTCACCTGGGCCCTGCTGCTGGGCCTGGCCCGCGGCATCGTCCCCGAGAGCACCGCCCTGCGCACCGGAGGACCCTGGCAGCAGACCCTCGGCGCCGACCTGCACGGGCGCCGGCTCGGCCTGCTCGGCCTCGGCAAGATCGGCGGCCGGGTGGCCCGGATCGGCCTCGCCTTCGGCATGGAGGTCACGGCCTGGAGCCGGAACCTCACGAGGGAACGCGCCGACGAGGTGGGGGTGACCCTGGCCGCGTCCCGGGAGGAACTCCTCGCGGAGAGCGACTTCGTGTCCGTCCACCTCGCGCTGGGCGACCGCACCCGCGGCCTGATCGGGGCGCCGGAACTGGCACTGATGCGCCCGTCCGCGTACCTCGTCAACACCTCGCGGGCGGCCATCGTCGACCAGGACGCGCTGATCGAGGCCCTGCGCGAGGGGCGGATCGCGGGCGCCGGTCTCGACGTCTTCGACATCGAACCGCTGCCGCGGGACCACCCCGTGCGCACGGCGCCGAACCTGTTGGCCACGCCCCACCTGGGCTACGTCACGCGGGACAACTACGCGAAGTACTACGGCGAGGCCGTCGAGGACATCCGCGCGTACCTCGACGGCGCGCCCGTCCGAGTGCTCGGGTAGGCCCCGGCATCGACCGGATCCCGGCATCGACCGGATCCCGGCGTCGATCGGATCCCGGCGTCGACGTCGCGTTCGGCCGCCCGGGGCCGGCACCTGTCCGCCGGTGCGCTCACGTGCGAACGGCCGGGGCGGGCCCGCTCCTCGCGGGCCCGCCCCGGCCGTTCGGTCCGCCGGTCCGCCCCGACGGCGGCGGGCTCAGGACACGATGTCCTTGCGGGAGAAGCCCCGGAACGCGAGGGCGAACAGCACCACCGCGTACGACACCGACACCACCGTGCCCTTGATCATCCCGCCCCACTCCAGATGCGGCTGGAGGGCGTCCGCCCACGCGAACTGCCAGTGCGCGGGCAGGAACTCGCGCCACGAGCCGAGCGCGGTCACCGCGTCCAGGACGTTCCCGACGATGGTCAGCCCGACCGCGCCGCCCACCGCGCCGAGCGGCGCGTCCGTGCGCGTCGACAGCCAGAACGCCAGCCCGGCCGTGACCAGCTGCGACACGAAGACGAAGGCGACGGCGATCGCCAGCCTCGGCAGCGTGTCACCGGCCGCCAACGTCCCGCCGGTGGGCAGCTTCAGCGGCCCCCAGCCGTACGCGACCGTGCCCGCCGCCAACGCCACCACCGGCAACAGCACCATCGCCGCGAGACTGAACCCGAGGGCCACCACCAGCTTGCTCCACAGCAACCGGGCCCGGGGCACCGGCGAGGCCAGCAGGTAGCGGAGCGAGGACCAACTCGCCTCCGAGGCGACGGTGTCCCCGCAGAACAGCGCGACCGGCACCACCAGGAGGAAGCCGGCCGACACGAACAGGCAGGTGGCCGCGAAGTTCGCGCCCGAGGCCGTCGCCGTGTCGATCAGGGTGATCCGACCGTTGCCGCCGCCCCGTTCGTCCGGCGTCCCGCCCACCGCGAAAGCGATGATCATGATGAAGGGCAGTGCCGCGAGGATCCCGCCCATCACCAGCGTCCGCCGCCGGCGCCACTGGCGCAGCGCCTCCACGCGCAGCGGCAGCGTACGGCCCGCGCGGTAGCCGTCGGCCACCTCGGAGCCGGCCACCTCTGTCCCGGCCACCTCTGTCACGGCACTCACGCCGAACCTCCGATCAGGGTGAGGAACGCGTCCTCCAGCCGACGGTGCGGTCCCACCGCGGAGACCGGCACCTCCAGCCGTACGAGTTCCGCGATCAGCTCGGCGGCCGTCGCGCCTTCCAGCCGTACGAGCAGCCCGTCGTCGGCGGTCACCACCGAACCGACCCCCTCCAGCGCCGCCACCTTCTCGACGAGGGGTTCGTCCACCGACCCGGCCAGGGTCACCAGCAGGGTGTCCCCGCCGCCGGTGATCGCCGCGACCTCGCCCGCCTGAACGAGCCGGCCGCGGTCCATGACGACCAGGTGCGTGCACGACTGCTCCACCTCGGAGAGCAGGTGGCTGGAGACGATGACCGTCCGCCCGGCCGCCGCGTACCGGATCATCACGTCACGCATCTCCCGGATCTGTGGCGGGTCCAGGCCGTTCGTCGGCTCGTCGAGGATCAGCAGGTCCGGCATGCCGAGCATGGCCTGCGCGATGGCGAGCCGCTGCCGCATGCCCTGGGAGTAGGTCCGCACGGCGCGTTCCAGCGCGTCGCCGAGTCCGGCGATCTCCAGGGCCTCCGCCATGTGGGAGTCCGCCGCGGGGCGGCCCGTGGCCTGCCAGTACAGCTCCAGGTTCGCCCGGCCCGTCAGGTGCGGGAGGAAGCCCGCGCCCTCCACGAAGGCGCCGACCCGCGACAGCACCGGAGACCCGGCCCGTACCGCGTGCCCGAACACCCTGATCTCACCGGCGTCCGGCGAGATCAGCCCCATCAGCATCCGCAGGGTGGTGGTCTTGCCCGCGCCGTTGGGGCCGAGCAGACCCAGCACCTGACCCTTCTCCACCCGGAACGACAGGTCCCGGACGGCATAGCGGTCCCGGGCCTTCGCGTAGCGCTTCGTCAGCCCGGTGATCTCCAGAGGCACCTCGGCCAACGCGGGATCGGGCGGTGTCGCTCCGGACCGTTCCCCGGCGCGGCCCCTGCCGTTGCGCCGGATCCCCAACAGCCCCGCGGCCAGGGCCAGGGCGCCCAGGGGCAACCCCCACGTCCAGTTGGGCATGCTCGCCGCCGCGGTGCGCACCCCCGGGACGACGGGCACCGACAGCGGGCCCCGCGCCGAGACGGTGTACGTGGCGGGCGCGGCGGGCGACGCGTACCCGAGATCGGTGGCCGCCACCACGAGGCGCAGCCGGTGGCCGGCCTCGACGGCGTGGTCGACGGCCGGCAGTCGCACCTGGACGGTGCGCCCCTGTCCGGCGTCCGTGACCCGGACCGGGGCGACCAGTTGGCCGGGCAACACCTGCCCGCGTCCGTCGGGCCCGACGTCGTACACCTTGCCGAACAACACGGCCGAACCGTCGGTAGCCGTCGACCTCACGTTCAGGGTGACGGTCGGGGTGCCGGTGATCCGCACCTCCTCGGTCATCGGCCGCGATTCGAAGCGGGCGTTCTGCCCCGGGAAGTCCAGCGAGATCCCGGCCCCGAAGGCGGCGAGTTGTCCGCCGATCCCGGGCAGCGAGGACAGCGACGGCGGGGTGCCGCCCGCCGGATTGGCGAAGGTCTGCTCGCGGCCGGTGAGCGCGAACTCCCGGGGCGTCGAGGTGAGTCCGGGATAGCGGTCGTCACTCGCGCCGCGCACCTGCACGGTCCCGTCCGTGGAATCGATCCCGCCGGTGCGCGAGACCCGGAACACGGGACCGGTGTCCACCTGTTCGTCGTCCTTGAGGTAGCGGTCGAACCAGGCCGTCACCCGAGCCTCGACACGGCCGGACTCGCGCATCCCGCCGTCGTGGCCGCCGCTCGCCCAGTCCACGGACACGGGCGCGCCGTTCGCCGCGATGGCCTTGGCCATGGCGTCGGCCTGGTCCAGCGGGAAGAGCGAGTCGTCCTGCCCCTGCACGATCAGGGTGGGCACCTTGATCTTGTCGCCCACCGCCGAGGGGCTGCGTCCGGCCAGCAGCTCGCGGGCCTCGGCGTCGGGCTTCCCGGCGACCGCGACCCGCTCGTACATCGCGCACAGCTCCGGTTGGAACCGTCCGCAGCCGGGCGCGGCCACGGGGTCGGCGGCCCGAGCCGACGGTCGGAGCGCGGCCGCGCCGCCGCCCGCCGCACCCCCACCGGTCGTACCGCCGCCGGCGGCGCCTGTGGTGAAGAAGATGCCGGTCCACAGCTTCTTGAACACGTCGTTCGGGAAGAGGGAGTCGGCGAGGTTCCAGTACGTGATCTGCGGGGCGATGGCGTCCACCCGGTGGTCGTACCCGGCCGCGAGGAGCGCCGCCGCACCGCCGTACGAGGCCCCGGCCACGCCCACGCGCGGATCGCCGGCCGCGTCGAGGCGCACCTCGGGCCGGGTCGCGAGCCAGTCGACGAGCCGGGAGACGTCCTTGCCCTCCAGCGCGGGATCGTTCAGCCCGATCCGGCCGCCCGAGCGGCCGAAGCCGCGCGCCGACCAGGTCAGGACCGCGTACCCGTCCCGGGCCAGCCGTTCCGCCTGCGCGCGGACGTCGTCCTTGCTGCCGCCGAAGCCGTGGCCGAGCAGCACGGCGGGCCGTTTCCGCGTCGCCTCCCCGCCCTCGCCGGCCGTGAAGTACGAGATGTCGATCCCGGCGTCGGGCATCTGCAATACGTGGTCCTGGCGTCGCACGCCGGGCGGGTCGGACGCCGCGGCGGTGGCCGTCAACGTACCGGCCCCCGCCAGGACGACCAGCGCGGCGCCGCCGGCCAACAGGCGGTCCCGGCGGCGCCGGGGCAGTCGGAGCTTCATACAGGAAGCCTAGACGTCCCGGAGCCGTCGCCGGAGAGCCCGCAGGGTGAGCCCGGCACCTTCTCGAGGACTACCCGGGCGGCCCCCCGTACCGCGCCTGCCGTACACGCGGGCCCGTCGTGCCCGGCCGATCCGTGCGGCTGATCCGTGCGGCTGATCCGTGCGGCTGATCCGCGCGGTCGATCCATGAGGCCGATCCATGAGGCCGATCCGTGAGGCCGATCCGTGAGGCCGATCCGTGCGGCCGACCTGCGCACGGGCACGAGCGGCGGCAGGATGGTCCGCATGCTGCTCGCCGAGGTCGCGCGCGTGTCCCGGGAGGTCTCCGAGACCTCCGCCCGCTCCGCGAAGACCGCCCTGCTCGCCGAGGTGTTCGCCGCCGCGCCCGCGGAGGAGGCCGCCGTCGTCGTCTCCTACCTCGCCGGGCGGCTGCCCCAGGGCCGCCCCGGGGTCGGATGGCGCACCCTCGGCCGCGAGATCGCCCCCGCGCCCCGGCCGACCCTCACCGTCGGCGAGGTCGACGCCGCCGTGACCGGACTCGCCGCCGTCGCGGGCCCCGGTTCCCGGGCCGAGCGGCACCGGATCGTGGACGCCCTGTTCGGCGCGGCCACCGAGGCCGAGCAACGCTTCCTGCGCGGTCTGCTCTTCGGCGAGGTCCGACAGGGCGCGCTCGACGCCGTCGCGCTGGACGCGGTGGCCGCGGCCACCGGGGTGCCGGCCGCCGCGCTGCGCCGCGCCGTCATGTTGGACGGGTCCCTGTCCCGGGTCGCCGCTGCGGTGCTGGCCGAGGGCGCGGGGGCGCTGGAGGGGGTGACCCTGCGGGTCGGCAGGCCGGTCCAGCCGATGCTCGCGGGCACCGCCGCGTCGGTGACGCAGGCGCTGGACACGCTCGGACCCTGCGCCGTGGAGGAGAAGCTGGACGGGATCCGCGTCCAGGTCCACCGCGACGGGCCGGACGTACGGATCTACACGCGCTCCCTGGACGAGATCACCGACCGGCTGCCGGAGGTGGCCGAACTGGCCCTGACACTGCCCGGCGAGCGGTTCATCCTCGACGGCGAGGTCGTGGGGCAGGGCCCCGACGGGCGGCCGGTCCCCTTCCAGGAGGTCGCGAGCCGTGTGGGCTCCCGGGTGGACGTGGCGGCCGCCCGGCAGACCCTTCCCGTCCGCGTCCACTTCTTCGACGTCCTGGTCGCGGGGGAGGAGGTGCTCCTCGACCTGCCCGTGCGCGAGAGGTACGCGGTGCTCGCGGGGCTGGTCCCGGAGTCCTCCCGCGTCCGGCGGCTGGCGGTGGAGGACCCGGCGGCCGAGGGCGCGACGGCCGCGGCCGAGGAGTTCGCGGCCGAGTCCCTGCGCCGGGGCCACGAAGGGGTGGTGATCAAGGGCCTCGACTCGCTCTACGCGGCGGGGCGGCGCGGCAGGCACTGGCTCAAGGTCAAGCCCGTGCACACCCTCGACCTGGTGGTCCTGGCCGCCGAATGGGGACACGGGAGGCGCACCGGCCTCCTGTCGAACCTGCATCTGGGCGCCCGCGCCGCCGAGGGCGGCCACGCCATGCTCGGCAAGACCTTCAAGGGCCTCACCGACGTGATGCTGCGCTGGCAGACCGAGCGGCTGTTGGAACTGGCGGTGGAGGACGACGGCTTCACCGTCCGGGTCCGACCGGAGCTGGTGGTGGAGATCGCCTACGACGGCCTGCAACGCTCCTCGCGCTACCCGGCCGGGGTCGCGCTGCGGTTCGCGCGGGTCCTGCGGCACCGCCCGGACAAGGACGCCGGGCAGGCGGATACCGTGGAGACCGTACTCGGCGGACCCCTCGCGTAGGCGACGATCGGTGCTTCGATCGGTGCTTTTGCCTCAGAGGTAAGAGTGTTTGCCAGTGGGGTAAGAATCTGGCTCAATCGAGGCATGACAACCGGTCCTGCCCCCGGCCCCGAAGAAGCGGCCGACCCCGACGACCCGTCGGGGGAACTCCCCACCGTGGCCCCGCGCCTGCGCGACCTGCGCCGCCGCGCCGGGCTCACCCTGGAGGCGGCCGCCGCACGCGCCCGGCTGTCGCCCGCCCACCTGTCGCGCCTGGAGACGGGCCGCCGCACGCCCTCGTTGCCGCTGCTGCTCGGACTCGCCCGCACCTATGGAACGACGGTCTCCGAACTGCTCGGCGAGACCTCGGCCGCGGCCGACCCCATCGTACGGGGCGGCGGACCCGGGGCCCGCGAGGCCGACGGCTGGACCTATTGGCCGGCCGGCGGTTCGGGTCGGGGCATGCAGGCCCTGCGCGTGCACGTTCCGCAGGGCCAGGTCCGGGGCGAACTGGTTCGGGTCCACCCCGGCGAGGAGTGGCTGTACGTCCTCACCGGGCGGCTGCGGCTGCACCTGGGGGAGGCCGAGCACCTGCTCGAACCGGGGGACAGCGCGCACTTCGACTCGCTCACCCCCCACCGGATCGGCGCGGCCGACGCCGCCGGCGCGGACCTGCTGTTCGTCCACACGCTGCTGCAGAGCGGCCTCGCCGGGGTGTGTCTCGGCGGCGCGACCCAGCACCACCACTAGCCGAGGAGCCGCACCATGTCCCAGGGAGAGAACGTGACCGCCACCGCGAACGAGGCGCCCGGTGTTCCCGCGCACGACGTTCCGGCCGGTCCCGCCGATCGGACCGGTCCCGCCGATCAGGCCGGTCCGGCCGATCAGACCCATCAGCCCGATCCGGCCGATCCGGCTGATCCGCAGGAGACCGGGGCAGCGCCGGACACCCTGCTCAAGCGCTTCGAGTCCAAGTTCCCGCGCGGGCTGATCATCCGCCTGATCGCCTATCTCTTCGTCGGTCACCTCTTCGCCTTCTTCGTCTACCTGCTCTTCGTGCTGGGCGCCGAGAACCAGTAGGGCCCGCGGATTCGACCCCCGCCGCGCGGCGACGGATCCGCCGCACGCGCGTCGCGCACGGTTCCGACGGGGGCGGCGCGCACGCCCGCCGTCGGATCCGCCGCCGCGCCGCGGGGGCTCAGCCCGCGGCGGGTTGCTGCATCGTGGAGCAGTGGATGCCCCCGCCGCCGCCCATCAGCCGGTCCACGTCGAGCTGGACGACCTCGCGGCCCGGGAAGGCCGCCGCGAGCGCCTGGCGGGCGCCGGCGTCCTTGGCCCGGTCCCCGAACTGCGAGGTGATCACCGCTCCGTTGGCCACGTGGAAGTTCAGGTAGGAGTCGACGAAGTCGGGGTTGTCGGAGCGCAGGGTGTCCGGGCCGTCGACCTTGATGACCTGGAGCCGGCGGCCCTTGGCGTCGGTGGCGGCGGACAGGATCGCGAGTTGCTGCCGGGCGTCCTTGGCCCAGATGTCGGTGCGGTCGGCGGGCGGTACCTGGACCATCACGACGCCGGGTCGGATGAACCGGGAGGTGACGTCGATGTGGTCGTCGGTGATGTCCTGCCCCTTGATCCCCGGGACCCAGAGCATCTTGTCCGCGCCGTAGGCGGCGAGGACCCTGGCCTCCACCTGGGCCCGGCCGAGTCCCGGGTTGCGGTTCTTGTTGACGAGGCTGCTCTCGGTCGCCATCAGGGTGCCGTCGCCGTCGGTCTCGACCGAGCCGCCCTCGCCGACGAACGCCGCCGTGCCGAAGGGCAGTGACTCGCGGGAGGCGATCAGCCGGGCCACGTTCTCGTCCTTGCGGTGGGTCTGCTTGTCGCCCCACCCGTTGAAGCCCAGCCCGATCGCGTCCACGGCGCCCGCGCCGTCGCGGCGGAAGACGGCGCCGGTGTCGCGCATCCAGAGGTCGTCGACCGGGATGGTGGAGATGACGGTGACGGTGGAACCGCAGCGGGACCGGGCGGTCGCCGCCGCGCTCGCGTCCGCCGCGCACATCACGACGGGCTCGAAGCGGGCGACGGTACGGGCGATGAGCGCGATGTCCTGCTGCACGCCGGCGAGGTCGGAGCCCCAGATGGAGCGGTTGGAGGGCCAGGCCATCCAGGTGCGCAGGTGTCGGACGTCGTCGAGCGGGACGGTCATCCGGCCGGCGGCCGCCCCGGTCCGGGCCACCTGGCCCGCCTGCGCCGACTGCGGGACGAGGCCGCCGAGTGCCAGTCCGACGGCGCCGACTCCCGCCGAGCGCAACAGGGTTCTACGGCTTGGATTCATTCGAACCTCCGGAGGAGGGGGGATGAGGGGTAGCCGCACTGTGGCACTAACTGAAATTTCAGTCAAGATGCTGGGCGCGCACCCGCAGGGCCCCGAGCGCATCGGATGGCGCGACAACGCGACCGCGTGCCCTCACCCGTGACGACCGGCCGGCCGCCGATGCTCACCCCGCCGGCGCCGGGCCCCTGCTGAAGTGCCGATGCGGTGTCACCGTCGCGCGGCCCGCGGGGATTCGAGCGCCGGAGCCGTGACTCCGCACTGGGTGCGACACTGCGGCTGGAGGGCGTCGGGCGCGGGCTTGCGCACGGTCGCCCACGCCAGCGCCGCGCCGACGACGAGGATTCCGGCGCACCAGGGCATGGCGCGGTCGAACGCCGCGTCGAAGAGATCGGCGGAGAGGTAGGCGTCGGGCCCCATCCCCGCGAGCAGCGGCAGCGCCGCCACCGCGAGGAGTCCGGCGACGCGGGCGGCGGCGTTGTTGATGCCGCTGGCCAGGCCCGCCCGGCCCGGGTCCACCGAGGCCAGTACCGTCGCCGTCAGCGGGGCCACCAGGGCCACCATTCCCATCCCCATCACGATCAGGGCGGGCAGCACGTCCTGTACGTACGAGGCGTGCGGCCCGACCCGCGTCATCAGCAGCATTCCGGCCGCGCAGAGCAGCGGCCCCACCGTCAGCGGGATCCGCGGCCCGATCCGTTCGGCCAACGCCCCCGACCGGGCGGACAGCAGCAGCATCAGCACGGTGGTGGGCAGCAGGGCGGCCCCGGCGGCCAGCGCGGAGTACCCGGCCACCACCTGGAGCTGGAGCACGGCCAGGAAGAAGAAGCCGCCGAAGGCCGCGTACACGCACAGGGTGACCAGGTTGACCGCCGTGAACTGGCGGGAGGCGAAGATGTCCGGCGGCACCATCGGATCGGCCCGCCGCCGCTCCACGTACACGAACACGCCGGCCAACAGCACTCCGCACACGGCCGCCGCGATGACGAGCGCGCCGCCGTTGCGGGCCTCGATCAGCGCGTAGGTGACCAGCGCGAGCGAGCCGGCGCCGAGCGCGGCGCCGGCCACGTCGAACGTGCCGTGCGCCTGCGGGTCCCGGGACTCCGGTACGTGCCGCAGGGCCACCGGCACGCACAGCGCGGCCAGCGGGATGTTGATGAGGAACACCCAGCGCCATCCCGGTCCGTCCACCAGCCAGCCGCCGAGGAACGGACCCACGGCCGCGCCCACCCCGCCGAATCCCGACCACAGGCCGACGGCCCGGGACCGGTCGTCGGCGTGGATCGACCCCTGGATCAGCGCGAGTGAACCGGGCGTCAGCAGCGCGCCGCCGATGCCCTGGAGGGCGCGGGCGGCGATGAGCACGCCGGCGTTCGGCGCGATGCCGCAGAGCAGTGAGCCCAGCGCGAACCACACCACGCCGACGACGAAGATCCGGCGCCGTCCGAACCGGTCGCCGAGCGCCCCGCCGACCAGGATCAGGCCGGCCAGGGTCAGCAGGTAGGCGTTGACCGTCCACTGGAGCACCGCGAGGTCGGCGTCCAGATCCCGCCCGATGGCGGGGAGGGCCACGTTGACCACCGTCGAGTCGAGCAGGGCCATGCCCGATCCGAGGACGGTGGTCAGCAGGATCCACCTGCCCCGGGCCGAGGCGAGCGGGACGTCGGGTCGGGGCGGCTCGGGTGACGGTCGGTCGGGTGTGGTCATGTCCCCAGGCTGGCGCGGTCGACCGACATGGGCCACCCGGCCGGCCCGAAACTCGGCTCAATAGGCCCTCTTGTAATGAACATGACCCCTCGATCAACATGACCCGCGCACATCACGCACGCCCTTTCCGCACAACCTGCACACGGCGTCCGAGGAGACCACACGTGGCACAACGCGACAGACGACGATCCTTGCGCGCGGCGCTCGCCGCTCTCGCCTCGATCCTGCTCTTACCCATCGGCGCGGGGGTGGCCGCGGCCGCACCGGAGCCCGGCCCCGCCCCCGGGGCCGCCGAGCGCAAGATCGAACCGAAGCTCCGCACCCAGCTCGACGGCTCCGCGAAGGCCGTCTTCTGGGTGTATCTCGACAGCGCCGCCGACCTGACCGCCGCGGGGAAGCAGAAGACCCGCGCCGCCAAGGCGGAAACGGTTCTGCGGGTCAAGAAGGACCATGCCGCGCGCAGCCAGGCCGCCGTGATCAAGGCCCTGGACGGCGCGAAGGCGGAGTACACCTCGTACTGGATCGTCAACGCCGTCCGGGTCGTCGGCAGCGAGAAGCTCGCCGGAACCCTGGCGCAGCGCCCCGAGGTCGCCCGGATCGACGCCGACGACAAGGTCTCCCTCCCCAAGCCCGCCGAGGGCAGCCGGGAGAAGACCGCCGCCGACGCGGTCGAATGGAACATCGACCGGATCAAGGCCCCCCAGGTCTGGGACCAGCTCGGCGTGCGCGGCGAAGGCATCGTCGTCGCCAACATCGACAGCGGCGTGGACTACACCCACCCGGCCGTCAACAACCAGTACCGCGGCAAGAGCGCCGACGGGTCGTACGACCACAACTACAACTGGTTCGACCCGGCGGGCGTCTGCGCCGGCGCCGCGCCCTGCGACAACAACGACCACGGCACCCACACCATGGGCACCATGGTCGGCGACGACGGCGGTGCCAACAAGATCGGTGTCGCCCCGGGCGCCAAGTGGATCGCCGCCAAGGGCTGCGAGACCAACTCCTGCTCCGAGGCCTCCCTGCTCGCCTCCGGCCAGTGGATCGTCGCGCCGACCGACCTGAACGGTCAGAACCCGCGGCCCGACCTGGCCCCGCACGTCGTCAACAACTCCTGGGGCAGCGCCGCGCACGACGACTGGTACCAGCAGATCGTCGACACCTGGCGGGCCGCCGGCATCTTCCCCGCCTTCTCCAACGGGAACGCCGGCCCGAGCTGCTCCACCAGCGGATCGCCCGGCGACTACGCGAGCTCCTACAGCTCCGGCGCCTTCGACATCAACGGCGCCATCGCCTCCTTCTCCTCGCGCGGCGCGGGCCCCGGCGGCATCATCAAGCCCAACATCGCGGCCCCCGGCGTGAACGTGCGCTCCTCCGTGCCCGGCGGCGGGTACGAGGCCTTCTCCGGCACCTCGATGGCCTCCCCGCACACCGCGGCCACCGTGGCCCTCCTCTGGTCCGCCGCGCCCGCCCTCGAAGGGGACATCGCCCAGACCGAGGCCCTGCTGGACGGCACCGCCGCGGACACCGACAGCAGCCAGTGCGGTGGCACCGCCGCCGACAACAACGTCTTCGGCGAAGGCAAGCTGGACGCCCTCGCCGCGGTCAACGGCGCCCCGCGCGGCGCGATCGGCGCCCTCGGCGGCACCGTCCGCTCCGGTGACGCGCCCGTCGCCGGCGTGAAGATCACCGCCGACGGCCCGATCGACCGTACGACGACCACCGCCGCCGACGGAACCTACCGCTTCGGCTCCCTCTCGGTGGGCGCGTACACCCTGACCGCGTCGAAGTTCGGCTACGGACAGCAGACCGCGACGGCCACCGTGACCGAGAACGCCACCGCCACCGGTGACTTCACCCTCACCCAGGCCGCCTCCGCCAAGCTCACCGGCACGGTCTCCGCCGCCGGCGGTCCGGCCGCGGGCGCCGTCGTCACCGTGGCCGACACCCCGGTCACCGCGACCACCGACGCGCAGGGCCGCTTCGAGGTCACCCTGCCGCACGGAACGTACGACGTGAACGCCACCCACTCCTCCCGCTGTGTCACCGGCGGCAGCGCGCACGTCACCGTCACCGGGGACACCACCGTCGCGGTGAACCTCCCCGAGCGGACCGACGCCTACGGCTACGCCTGCGCCACCACGAGCGGACGCCCCTACACGGCCGGCGACCGACAGCTCGCGCTGACCGGTGACAACACCACCGAGCGCGTCGACCTGCCGTTCCCGCTGCCGCTGTACGGCAAGACGTACGGCCAGGCGTGGATCGGCACCAACGGCACCGTCAGCTTCGGCGGCAACAACACCGGCGACATCAACGGCGACCTCCCGAGCACGGCCACCCCGAACGCGGCCCTCTACCCGTTCTGGGACGACCTGGTCGTCGGCGCCGCCGGCAGTGGATCCGGCGTCTTCACCGCCGTGACCGGCACGGCTCCGCACCGCGCCTACGTCATCGAGTGGCGGGGCGTGTCCCACTGGTCGGCCCAGGCCGACACGTTCTCGTTCTCGGCTTCCATCGGCGAGGACGGCACCGTCTCCTACGCCTACAAGGGGACGGGCGGCACCGGCATCAAGGGCGGCTCCACCGCCACGATCGGCGTGGAGAACGCCACCGGCACCGACGCCTTCACGTACTCCTTCAACACCGCGGTCGTCTCGGACGGCCTGTCCATCGCCTTCCGCACCACCAAGAGCGGTGTCGTCGCCGGTCGGGTGCTCGACGCCAACGACGGCAACGGCGTCGCGGGCGCCACGGTCACCGTCGGCACCGGAGACACGGCGGTCTCCGCCACCACGGCGGCGGACGGCGGCTACGTCGTCCAGACCCCCTCGGGCGCACGGACCGTCGCACTGTCGGCCCCGTCGTACGAGTCCGCCACCGCGACGGTCGACGTCAAGCCGGCCGACGTCACCGCCGTCACCCGGTCCCTGCGCACCGGCAAGGTCACCGCCGCCAAGTCGGCCGTGGAGGTCGTGCTCCCCGCCAACCAGAAGCGGACCCGCACCCTCGACCTGACCAACCCGGGCCTGGGCACCGCGTTCACGGTGACCGAGGACGCCCCCTGGCTGACCGCGACCCCCGGTTCGGGCACCCTCCCGACCGGCGGCAAGGCCCCGCTCACCCTCACCGTGGACACGGCCGGCCTGACCGCCGGGACGGTCCTCACCGCGGACCTCAAGATCACGTCGGCCAGCGGCCGGGCACCGGTCCTGACCGTCCCGGTCAAGGTCGTCGTCCCCCGCTACCAGGTCGCCCTGGACGCGGGATCCGACTACGCGGGCACGGACGCCATCGGTGACAGCTGGTCGCCCGACCGCAAGTACACCCCCGGGTCGTACGGCTACCAGGGCAACGCCACCGTCCAGTCCACCGGCCGCACCATCGCCGGAACGGACGACCAACGGCTGTACCGCAACGCCCGCGAGGGCATGTACGAGTACCGCTTCGACAACGTCCCGAACGGGACCTACACGGTGGAGCTGGGCTTCGCGGAGCTCTCCAACACCAAGCCGAACAAGCGCGTCTTCGACGTCATCGCCGAGGGCACCCAGGTCCTGCCGTCCCTGGACGTCTCCCTGGAGGCCGGCACCTACACGGCCCTGAACCGTTCCTACACGGTGACGGTCACGGACGGCGTGCTCAACGTCCGCTTCATCACCCACAACGGCTACGGGAAGCCCCTGCTGAACACCCTGCGCGTCACGGACCGGCCCGACCGGACCTGACGGGCCGGCGCCCGGGTCCGACGTCCGGGCCCGGGCCCGTCCCGACCGGCCGGCACCTCGCCGGCCGGACGCGTGAAGGGGCGGGACACCTCCGGGTGTCCCGCCCCCGTTTCGCACCCACGGCGGCGTCGCGCACGGATTGTCGTACCGGCATCCGGGTGGCGGACGACGGCCGCGCCGGAGCGGGCACGGGGTACCGGGAGTCGGCGCGGTTAGCGTGGGCGACCATGACCGTGCTGGACGACCAGGCAGAGCAGCGGATCCACGAACTCGTACGGGCCGCCGACCCCGGGGCCCGCTGGGCGGTCGGCGGGCCGGACGGCACCCACGCCGTCGGCGGGGACGGGGACACCGAGTCCGACGTCGGCCGGCTCGCCGCCGTGCTGGCGCTGTGGCCCGTCATCGGAAGCCTCGTCACGGCCGGGGAACTCGCGCTGCACACCCCGCTCGCCGTCTACGGCCCGGCCGCCGCCGGAGCCTCCGGCAGGACCACCGCACACCAGTTGCTCACCCACCCGGACGGGGTGCCCGCACTGACCCGGCTCGCCGAACACCTCTGTGGCGGCCCGCTCGCCGAATGCGCCGCCGCCCGGGTCTGGCAACCCCTGCGCATGAGCCGTACCCGCTTCACCGGCGGCACCCTGCACGCACCCCTGAGCGACCTCGGCCGCTTCCTCGGCCATCTGCTCTCCACCACCGACCACCCCGTCAGCCGCTCCTGGACCGCCGAGTCCCTGCGGATCCGCACCGGGGAACTCACCCCCGCCCGGGGCCTGCTCTGGCACCCCGTCGCGGGCGGGGTCTGGGCCCACGGCGACGGGCCGTCCGTCTGGGTCTCGCCCCGGCACCACCGCTGGGCGGCCCTCCTGCCCGCACACGGCACGGGAACACTGCGCACCGCGTTCCGGGACGCCGTGTTCACCGCGCCCACCGCTCCCACCACGAAGTGAGGCGGCGCCGCACGCCCCGACCCGGATGAACGAGACGCGCTCCGCCGCGCCACTCCGCCGCCGCGCCACTCCGCCGCCGCACCCTAGGCCGCCGCCCGGCCCGACGGCCTCGATCCACTCCCGCAGAGCACTCGGAGCGCGCACCCCCCGCGCTCGACGTACGGTGATCCCGATGTCACCGACCGTTGCTTTCCGGCTGTGCGGAGGTACGGCGAGCCGCCCGCCCCCTCGGCGGCTTCCCCACCCGAAGCGCCTGTCCAACCCAGGCAAGGTGGTCCCGGCATGACCCAGTCGACCACGACCCGGGGCCAGGCGGCCCCGACCGAGGGCGGCCGCCCCGCACGGGCCCGCCGGGCCGAGGCCGTGCGCTTCGCCGCGACCCACACCCTGCCCGTGCTCGTACGCGACCTGATGGGCCCGCACGCGCGACTGCTCCGCCCCGGGCCCGGCCGGCCCCGATGGCCCGCCGCCACCCTGCGCGCCCTGCGGGCCCGGCACGGCGGCGCACCCGTCCTGCTGCGCGGCCCGACCGGCCCCACGCTGGTCCTGCTGGACCCGCTCGACCTGCCCCGCTTCCACGAAGCGCCCCCGAGCGAACTCGCCACGTGCCCACCGGACAAGTGCCGGGCCCCCGGCGCCGCGCCCGTGGCCGGCGGCCCCACCCGCGACGCGGACCCGGGCCGAGCCCCCGAACCGGACCGCGACGACCTCCGCGCACGCCGCCGCGAGGTCAACGAGATCGTGCTGGCCTCGGGCAGCCCGGTACATCCCTCCTGCGGCCCCTTCCTCGCGGTCATCGCCGACGAGGCCGGCCGGCTGGGCGCCTCCCACGCCCTCCGACTCGCCCCCGCCCGGCACACCGTGACCCGGGCCGCCCGCCGCATGGTGCTCGGCGACACGGCCGCCGGCGACGAGGAACTCGCCGGCTGGCTCGACCGGCTCGACGCCGGCGGCGACCGCGGGGCGCCGAGGAAACACGGCGCCGCCGAAACCCTGTACGAGAAGGCGGGCGCACGCATCGCCCGGTACGCCGCCGCCGCCGAGCCCTACACCCTCGTCGGACGGGCCCGCCGACACCCCGACCCCGCCGGCACCCTCGACCCCATCGGCCAGGCCCTCCACTGGCTACGGGCCCTGGACGCCGTCCCCGCGACCCTGCTGCGCACCCTGCTGCTCCTCGCCGCCCACCCCGCCGAACAGGACGCGGCCTGCGCGGAGGCCCGGTCCGGCGGCGCGGCCAAGGGAGAACTGCCCCGGCTGCGGGCCTGCGTACAGGAGACGCTGCGCCTCTACCCGGTCGTCCCCGACCTGGTCCGGGTCACCCGGACCGAGACCGAGTGGCGGGGCGTGCGCCACCCGGCGGGGACCCCCGTGCTCCTGCCCGCGCTGTTCCACCAGCGCGACCCCGACCACGTGCCCGCCGCACACGCCTTCGTACCCGGGAGGTGGACCTCCCCGGGCTCCCGCGAGGACCTCCGGATGGCCCCCTTCGGCCACGGGGCCGGCCGCTGCCCCGGAGACCGGCTGGCTCTGCTCGTCGTGGCCGCGTTCTGCGCCGAACTGCTGCGCGGGCACCGCGTCCGGGACGGCAGACCGGCCCTGGATCCGGTGGGACCGCTGCCCGCCGCGCTGGACCCGAGACGGATCCGGCTCACGATCACCCGCCGCTGATCCGGTCGTGCCCCCCGGCACGTGCTCCGCCGCCGACCCGCGCCGCCGACGCCCACCCGTGCCGCGGCCGCCCCGCCCCGTCGCCCGCCCGCCCGCCGTACCGACCCCACGAGGAACCCATGTCCGACGCCGCGACCACCGCGTCCACCGACCCGGATCCCGAGCTGCTCCACGCCGTGTGCCGCGAGCTGGCGGAAGCCGCCGACGCCGTCGGCGAAGCCGCCCGCCACGCCTCCGAACTGGCCCTCGGCGGGCGCCTGCCGGTCAGTGCGCTCGGCCGGGGCGGCCCCCGCCGGCTCGGCTGGCGCACCCTGCTGCGCACCCTGACAGATCCGGCGGGCCTCGGCTGGGCGCCGCGCGGCCGGGGCGTCGCCCGGGCCGGGTGGCTCGCCGGGATCCTCACCGGCCGGGAGAGCCTCGCCGTCAGCCTCGCCGTCTGCGGTCTCAAGGCCCGGATCCGAGCGGCCGGCGCGGGCCGCCCGGAGCTGCTCACGGATCCGGACACGGCGGGGATCCTCGCGGCGGTCGAGGAGGGACGGCAGGCGGAGGCCGTCCGACTGTTCCGCGAGGTGATGCGGGTCCGGGGCGCCGAACGCGCCTTCGCGCTGCTCTCCCCGTCCTTCGCGGACATCCTCGCCTGGCACGCGCTGACCGACGAGAACCCCTTCAACGACCACGCCGGTTGGCAGATCGCCACCGGACGGGCGATGCCCGCCGAACCCCTCCTCGGTCTCGGCGCAGCCGCCCGCGCCTTCTGCGCCCGGGGCCCCCGTCCCGCCGAGGCGCCCGACCGCCCCCACGGGCTCCTCGACCGGCTCGACACCAGCGGCACCGTCGCCGGATGCGTGCGCAACCTCGCCTCGCTCGACACCGACGGAACCCTCCTCGTCCAACAGGCGGTCGGGCCGGACGGCGTCCTCCGGTACGTCATCCACCTCGCCGAACCGCCGGGTGCGCCCGGGGCGGGCGCGACGCCCGCCGGTGTCGATGTCCACGCGGTGGCCGACGGACCGGAGATCCCGTACGCGCACGCGGTCGCCCGGGCCGTCCGCGCCGTCGTGCCCTCCGGCACCGAACTCGCCCTGTTCGGACGGGGCCTGGGCGGGAGCACCGCCCTGCACCTCGCCGGGAGCCGGGACTTCACCACCGTCTACCCGGTCACCCACGTCTTCGCCGTGGACTCCCGGGGCGCCGCACGACGCCCCGCGGACCCCCGAACCCGGGTGTTCCGCCTGACCGGCGCGTACGGACAGCGCTCACGACGCCCCGCGTACGCCTCGCCGTCCCGTTTCCGGAGCCGGATCACGGACAGCCGCCTGGTCCGGATCCACGACGGCGAGGAGTGGTCCCGATGACCGACACCACCACCCTGCGCTCGCACTGCGCCGTTCTGCGCGCACACGCGCAGCGCTTGCGGGCCGCCGCCGAGGACCTGCGCGACCAGGGACCGCGGGCCGAGGCCTTCCGCGTCGAGGTCGCCGCCCTCGCGGAGCGCTGCGCCACCGCCGCGGGCGGATTCGCCCTGGCCGCAGCCCAGCTCGACGGCGGGCCCCACGCCTGAACCGGCCTGAACCGGCCGGGCCCGCCGCCCGCCCGGTTCACAGGACGAGGGACAGCAGGAGGACGAAGCCCAGGCCGACCACCGAGATGATGGTCTCCATCACCGACCAGGTCTTGACGGTCTGCCCGACGGTCATCCCGAAGTACTCCTTGACCAACCAGAATCCGGCGTCGTTGACATGGCTGAAGAACAGCGAGCCCGCCCCGATCGCCAGCACCAGCAGGGCGGTCTCCGTGGTCGACGAGCCCGCGGCGAGCGGGGCCACCAGACCGGCCGCGGAGATCGTGGCCACCGTCGCCGAGCCGGTGGCGAGGCGGATGATCACCGCGATGAGCCAGGCCAGGAGCAGCGTGGGCACGGCCCAGTTCTCGGAGAGTTCCAGGATCATCCGGCCGACCCCGGCGTCGATGAGGGTCTGCTTGAAGCCGCCTCCCGCGCCCACGATCAGCAGGATGCCGGCGATCGGGGCCAGGGACCTCTCCACCGTGGACGAGAGCCGCTCCCTGGTGAAGCCGGCCGCCCTGCCGAGGGTGAACATGCCCACCAGTACGGCCGCGAGGAGCGCGATCAGCGGTGAACCGGCCACGTCCGTGATGCGCTGGACACCGTTGTCGGGGTCGTTGACCACGATGTCGACGAGCGCCTTGACCAGCATCAGGGCCACGGGAAGGAGCACGGTGAACACGGTCGCCCCGAACCGCGGGCGGTGTTCCAACTCGGCCGACGGGCGCTGCGGGACCATGTGTTCCGGCGCGGGGATGTCCACCCAGCGGGCGGCGTACCGGGAGAACAGCGGCCCGGCGATGATCACCGTCGGGATGGCGACGACCACTCCGAGGGCGAGGGTGACGCCCAGGTTCGCGTGGAGCGCGTCGATGGCGACGAGCGGGCCCGGGTGCGGGGGTATCAGCCCGTGCATCACGGACAGTCCGGCGAGGGCCGGGATGCCGATCCGCATCAGGGAGTGGTTGCCACGTTTGGCGACCAGCAGCACCACGGGGATCAGGAGCACGATCCCGACCTCGAAGAAGAGCGGGAGCCCGATCACGGAGGCGATCAGCACCATGGCCCAGGGCATCGCCCGCCCCTTGGCGCGCGCCAGGATCGTGTCCACGATCTCGTCGGCGCCGCCCGAGTCGGCGAGCAGTTTCCCGAGGATCGCCCCGAGCGCGATGAGTACGCCGACACCGGCGACCGTCGTGCCGAGGCCGGTGGTGAAACTGGCGATGGTCTTCGCCGGCGGGGCGCCCGCGAACGAACCGAGGGCGAGTGAGCCCACGGTGAGGGCCAGGAAGGCGTGCAGCTTGAAGCGGGTGATGAGCAGGACGATGACGGCGATGCCCGCGAGGACGGCCACGCCCAACTGGGCGTGCCCGGCCGAGGTGATGGGTCCGGGGGCGGCCGCTGCCAATGTCTCGACGGTGAGACCGGTCACGGTGACGGTTCCTTAACTCGTGGCTCTTCGGTGGCGGTGAGTGGTGCTGAGTGGTGCTGAGTGGTGTCGGGGTACGTCGTCGTGGCGTTCCCGGGGTACGCCGGGGCGCGGGGGCGATGTCCCGGGGTGTCCCGGGGTGTCCCGTGGCCGGCTCGCGGGCATGCGGCGGCCTCGGGGAGGGCGTGCGGGGCCGGCGGACGGGCGGGCGGTGCGCCGGCTCCGGTAGCCCTTGGGATCGGAGTCGGCGCACGGGATCAGAGTCGGCGCAGGGACTCCAGTGCCCGGTGGGTGATCTCCTCGGGAGTGCCGTGTACGTCGACGGCGACACCGGGTTCGTCCGGTTGGAGGCGTTCGAGCGTGGCGAACTGCGAGTCGAGCAGGGTGGTGGGCATGAAGTGGCCCTTGCGCTCCGCCATCCGCCGCTCGATCAGGGGGCGTTCACCGGTGAGGTGGACGAAGACGACCCCCGGGGCGAAGCTCCGCAACCGGTCGCGGTAGGAGCGTTTGAGGGACGAGGCCGCGACGATCCCGCCCTTCAGGTCCGCGCCGCGACGGATCCACTCGCCGATGGCGTCCAACCACGGCCATCGGTCCGCGTCGTCCAGCGGGGTGCCCGCCGACATCTTGGCGACGTTGGCTTCCGGGTGGAAGGCGTCCCCCTCTGCATAGGGGACACGGAGGGCCTCCGCGAGCAGCCGGCCCACGGTCGTCTTGCCCGTGCCGGCCACACCCATCACCACAATGACGCGCTGGGAGCTCACGTCCTACCTCGCTGTCCTCGTCGACATCGGTTCGTGCGGCACCACTGAAGCCCATTAAGTAGTACTTATTCAAGGGGGTGAGGGGATACATCACATCTATTGTTCGATCGGCGGTCACCGTACGCTTACGCCATGACCACTGAAGGCAGTCCTGTGCAGGGGCTTCACTCCCGTGTCCTGGACGCTCTCGGTCTCGCGATCACCGCCGGCGAGTCCCCGCCGGGCAGCGTCCTGCGCACCGACGAGATCGCCGAACGCTTCGACGCCTCCCGCACCGTGGTCCGCGAAGTCGTCCGCGTCCTGGAGTCCATGCAGCTCGTCGAGTCACGTCGCAGGGTCGGCGTCACCGTGCGTCCCGCGGACCAGTGGAACGTCTACGACCCGCGCGTCATCCGCTGGCGACTCGCCGGCACCGACCGACCCCGCCAACTGCGCTCCCTCACCGTGCTGCGCTCGGCCGTCGAACCGGTCGCCGCCGGACTGGCCGCGGCGCTGGCCACCCCGGAACAGTGTGCCCGGCTCACCGAAGCCGCCCTGGGCATGGTCCGCACCTCGCGCGGTCACCAGTTGGAGGGGTATCTGCGGCACGACATCGCCTTCCACCGGATCGTCCTCAACGCGTCGGGCAACGAGATGTTCGCCCGGCTGGGCGACGTCGTCGCCGAGGTGCTGACCGGCCGCACCGAACACGCGGTGATGTTCCACGACCCGGACCCGGCCGCGGTCACCCTGCACGTCCGGGTCGCGGAGGCAGTACGGGAGGGCGACGCGGCCCGTGCCGAGGCGCTGACCCGGCAGATCGCGGTGGGCGCCCTGGGGGAGCTCGACGTACTCGCCCCCTGACCGACCGCAGGGCGCCCGCCGCGCACCCGCGAGGTCCGGCCGTTTTTCCCCGACGGGCCCGAGAGGCACGCACCGTGCGCCACACTGGGCGCGTGTGGGGACTTACCGAGAGAAGTGACGGCCAACCCGCCTCGTTCGTGGGGCGGGACGGCGAACTGGCAGCGCTGGAAGCGGCCTTGGCCGAGGGTCGACTGATCACCCTCACCGGGCCGGGTGGCGTCGGGAAGAGCCGACTGGTCCACCAGGCGCTGGAGACGGGGGTCGGCGACTCCTTCCCCGACGGCGTCCACTGGGCGGACCTCTCGCCTCTGCCCGACGACCGACTGCTGGTGGACATCGTCGCCGACGCGCTCGACCTCGCCGACCACACCCCCCGCACCCTGGGCGAAGCGGTCCGGCAGTGGATCGGCGAGCGCCGACTGCTCCTCGTGTTGGACTGCTGCGAACACCTGATCGTCGCCGTGCGCTCCCTCGTACAGGACCTCCTGGACGCCGCCCCGCACCTGGTGATCCTCCTGACCAGCCGTCAATCACTGGGCTCGGCCGGGGAACACGTCCTGGAACTGGGGTCGTTGCCGCACGACGCGAACGCCGTGGAGGCGCTGGCCCTGTTCACCGCCCGGGCCGGCGAGGCAGACCCCTCCCAGGCCCCACCGTGGGGACAGGAACGGATCGAGGCCGCCCGGGCCATCTGCGCCCGCCTCGAAGGAGTCCCCCTCGCGTTGGAACTCGCCGCCGCGCAGTTGACGGACCACACCGTCGAGGAGCTCGCCGAGCGGCTCGCCCGTCGGATCGGCCCGCTCGCCGGCGATGGATCCGCCCGGCCGGCCCGCCACCGCGCCCTGCGCACCGCCATCGGTTGGAGCCACGAGTGGTGCGAGCCGCGCGAACGGCTGCTGTGGCTGCGGCTGTCCGTGTTCGGCGGCGCCTTCGACGCACCGGCCGTGCGCGCCGTGTGCTCCGCCGCCCCGCTCACCGAGGCCGACACCGGGCCGCTGCTGGCGACGCTGGTCGCCAAGTCCGTCGTACGCCGCACCGACGCCGGCGCCGGCGACCCGGACGGCGAAGGCGCCACGTACCGGATGCTCGACACGATCCGCGAGTACGGGGCCATGTGGCTGGACGCCGTCGGGGAACGCGAAGCCCTGCGGACCCGGCACGCGGGGTACTTCCTGGACCTGGTGCGCGCCGCCGAGCGGGACTGGCTCGGGCCGGGCCAGCGCGACGCCTACCGGCGGATCGCCGCCGCGCACGGAGACGTGTGCGCCGCCCTCGACCACACCCTGGCCACCACCCCCGAGCAGGCCCTGGAACTGGCAGGCCGTGTCGGCTTCTTCTGGGCCTGCAGCGGCTACCTGCACGCGGCCCGCGGCTATCTGGAGCGCGCGCTGTCCACCGCGCGACCCCAGGACGTGCCCGCGGAGGGGCGGGTCCGCTCCCTGTGGGCCCTCGGGGTCACCCTGTTGCTCCAGGGCGAGAAGGATCAGGCTCATCAACTCGCGCTCGCCTGCGAGGCATTGGCCGAAGAGTTCGAGCACACGCCCGGCCCCGCCCTGGACGCCGCCTACCTGCTGGGGCTGAGCCACCTGCTGGCCGGCAGGCCGTTGGCCGCGCGCATCGTCTCCGACAACGTCCTGGAGGCCATCCCCGGCAGGCCCTTCGACTCGGCGCCACGACTGCGCTGCCACCTGGTACGGGTGTTCGCCCTCACCGGACTGGGCCTGTTCGCGGACGCCCGCGCGGAGGCCGAGCGGCTGCTGTCCGGCTGTGTCGCCCGCGACGAGCACTGGACGCGGGCCTACGCCGAGTACCAACTCGCCTTGATCTGCCTGTTCGAGAGCCGACCGGACGAATCCGCCGGCCATGCCCGAGCCATGCTGGAGAGCAAGCGGGAACTGGGCGACAGCTTCGGCACCGCCCTCGGCCTGGACCTGCTCGCCGCCGCGCGCGCCGCCTCGGGCGACGAGGCGGGCGCGGCGCACGCGTACGGCACGGGCCACGCGTACTGGCAGGCGGTAGGCCATCCGCAACGCGGCACCCCCGAACTGGGCCCCGTACGCGAGGAATGCGAACGCACCGCCCGCAGCGCCCTGGGAGACCAGGCCTACGAGGCCGCCTTCCTGGAGGGCGTCCGTCACGGCCACGCCCTGCGGACCCGGTCGCACCCGTACGACGGCTGAGCCCGCGCGGTCCGCTCGGCCCCCGGACAGGCCTCCGGTCAGGCCGCCGCGCGCAGCGCGATCAGCTCGCCCAGGGCCGCCTGATCGGCGGCCGGCAGTCGCCGTTCGGCGTGCAGCATGCGCAGGGCGAGCGTCAGGCGCTCCTCGTCCTGCGGGCGGCCGAGGGAGGCGAGGTAGGGCGGCAGCAGCACGCCCAGCGACTCCAGGTCGGAGCGGGAACACAGACGCCCCAACAGGGGCCGCAGGGGGTCGGGGACCTCGGGGGCGGTGGCGCGCAGGCCCCGCGCGATCCGCAGGCGGAGCCAGTCCGCGTACGCCCCGGGCGGCAGGTCGGACAGCCGTGCGGCGGCCGCCTCGAAGTGGGGGCGGGCCTCGTCCGGCCGGCCGAGTTCCAGGTGGGCGCGACCGATCGCGCCGTGCAGGGACGGGTAGAAGGCGCGGACCCGCTCGTCGCCCACCCGGTCTGCGCGCGCGAGGCAGGTGAGGTTCCAGCGCAGGGTGTCCTCGGGGGTCGGCTGCCGGCGGGCCAGGTAGTGGGCGGCCACACAGGCCTCGTAGTCGTCGGTGGCCGCCTCCCACGCCTGCCGGAACAGGGCCTCGGCGTCCGAGTCCCGGCCCTCGCCCTCGGCGGTCATGCCCTGGGCGCAGAGCCGTACGACGGTGTTCTCGGGGTTCACGCGGACGTCCTCGGGGGTGTCGGGGCGGTGGACGGGAGGGCGACCGGCATCACCAGGGTGGTGAAGCTGCCCTGGTCGGCGGAGCGGACCAGTACCGGACCGGTGGTCTCGGAGAACTCCAGCAGTACGTCGGGCCCCACACCGGCCTCCAGGGCCGCGCCCAGTACGGCGGGGTCGAAACCGATCCGCACCGGCTCCGCCTCCTCCCGCACGGCGGCCGGCTCGATCGGCGCCGGGGTCCCGTCCGGCAGGGTGACGAGGAGCCGGTCGCGGCCGAGTTCCAGGGCGACGGCCGAGGAGTCCCCGCACGCGTCGAGCGCGGCGATCAGTCGGACCCGGTCCACGACCACCCGGTGCGCGGGGGCGGGGAGACCCGCGAGCACGTCCCGATAGGCGGGGAAGGTGCCCCCGGCCACCGGCACCTCGCGCGTCCCGCCCGGACGGCGGACGGTCAGGGGTGCGCCGCCGGGTCGCGCCACCAGGGTCACCTCGGCGGCTCGGGCGGCCCACGCCCCGAGTTCGACCAGCGTGTCGGCGTCGACCAGCAGCCGCCCCGGCGGTCCGGCCGCGGCACGGCACCGCAGGGTGCGCAGCGAGAGACGGTAGCGGTCGGTGGCCACGAAGCGGACCTCGTCCCGGTCGAACTCGACGAGCACGAGGCCGAGCACGGGATGGGCCGGGTCCCGCCCGGCGGCCGGCGCCACCTGCCGGGCGGCGCTCGCCAGCTCGGCCCCGCCCAGGGTGAACTCGCTGCCGCCCGGCCCGGGGGGCAGCCCTTCCAGCGCCGCCCCGAGCGCGGCGTCGCCGGCGCGCCGGGCCTCCCGCACGGCTCGGTGGTGGCGTTCGAGCACCGCCCGCGCCTCCTCGGGCGTCCCGTCGAGCACGGCGACCACGTCGGCCAACGCCAACCCCGCCTCCCGCAGCCCGCGCAGCAGCGTGGCGCGCGGCTGCTGGTCGGGGGAGTAGGAGCGGTAGCCGGTGACGGGGTCGACGTGGGCGGGGAGCAGTACGCGGCAGTCGTCGTAGAAGCGCAGGGCGCTCGGCGCGAGCCCGACACGGCGGCCGAACGCGCCGATGCCCATCAGATCGGAGGTGCTGTCGTCCATGACCGAGATCATCGACGTTCATCCCACTTGAAGGTCAACTCGTCCGGCGCGCCGGCGACCGGGGAGTCGCCGGCGCGGTCAGGACGCGGCCGTGCGGGGCTTCGTCTGCTGGACGGCCCAGCCGTTCCCGTCCGGGTCCGAGAAGTACACGAAGGAACCCCAGGGCATGTCCTGGACCTCGGTGACCTCAACGCCCCGCCCCCGCAGATCGGCGTGGGCCGCCTCGATGTCGGTGACCACCACCTGCATGTTGTCCAAGGACCCGGGGGTCATTCGGGTGAGTCCCCTGCCCAGCGCGATCGAGCAGGCCGATCCGGGCGGGGTCAACTGGACGAAGCGGATCTCCTCGCTGACCGTGACGTCGTGGTCGGCGTGGAACCCGATCCTCTCGTAGAAGGCCTTGGCCCGGTCGACATCGGTGACGGGGACGGCGACCAGCTCCAGTTTGATGTCCATCACGACCTCCACGTTCGGCAGCGGCTCCGGAGTGCGGGCCTTTCGGCATCATGCGCCCGGGGCGGCCGTCCCGCCGCCCGGCACGACCGCCACGTCGGCCCCGACCGCCATGCCGGCCCCGCCGGTCCCGGTGTCCTCGGCGTCCCCCGCGTCCTCGGAGGCGAACTGGGTCCGGTACAGCTCCTCGTACCGGCCGCCCGCCGCCAGCAGCTCGATGTGCGTGCCCCGCTCCACGATCCGGCCCTCCTCCACCACCAGGATCTGATCGGCGGCCTGCACGGTCGACAGCCGGTGCGCGATCACCACGGCGGTCCGCCCGGCCAACGCCTCGGCCAGGGCCTCCTGGACCGCCGCCTCCGAGGTGGAGTCCAGATGGGCGGTGGCCTCGTCCAGGATCACCACCCGCTGACGGGCCAGCAGCAGCCGGGCGATCGTCAGCCGCTGCCGTTCGCCGCCCGAGAGCCGGTAGCCGCGTTCACCCACGACGGTGTCGAGACCGTCGGGCAGCGAGGCGACCAGACCGTCCAGTCGGGAGCGGCGCAGCGCCTCCCAGATCTCCTCCTCCGCGGCCTCGGGCCGGGCCAGCAGCAGGTTGGCCCGTACCGACTCGTGGAAGAGGTGGCCGTCCTGGGTGACCATGCCGAGCGTCGCCCGGATCGAGTCGGCCGTGAGGTCCCGTACGTCGATGCCGGCGATCCGCACGGCGCCCGCGTCGGCGTCGTACAGCCGCGGCAGCAACTGCGCGATGGTCGACTTGCCGGCGCCGGAGGAACCGACCAGGGCGACCATCTGTCCGGGCTCGGCCCGGAAGGACACCTCGTGCAGCACCTCCGTGCCACCCCGGGGATCCAGCGTGGCGACCTCCTCGAGGGAGGCCAGCGAGACCCGCTCGGCGGAGGGGTACCCGAAGGACACCCGGTCGAACTCCACCGCGACCGGGCCCTCCGGCACGTCCACGGCGTCGGGCTTCTGGGCGATGAGGGGCTTCAGGTCGAGGATCTCGAAGACCCGCTCGAAGCTGACCATGGCGCTCATCACCTCGACGCGGGCACCGGCCAGCGACGTCAGCGGGGAGTAGAGCCGGGTGAGCAGCAGGGCGAGGGCGACGACGGAGCCGGCCTCCAGGGTCCCGCGCAGCGCGTAGTACCCGCCGAGCCCGTACACCAGCGCGAGGGCCAGGG
Source organism: Streptomyces sp. NPDC002602 (assembly GCF_042889445.1). NCBI lineage: Bacteria > Bacillati > Actinomycetota > Actinomycetes > Kitasatosporales > Streptomycetaceae > Streptomyces > Streptomyces sp. NPDC002602. The sequence continues at coordinate 1,167,123 of NZ_JBIAQX010000001.1, forward strand.
CGGAGACCAGCGTGAGGGCGGTGATGAACGCGGACTGCGCCATCGCCGTGCGGACGCCGATGTCCCGCACCCGGGCCGCGCGGGCGGCGAACTCGGCGGATTCGTCGGCGGGCCGGCCGAACAGCTTGACGAGGGTGGCGCCGGGCGCGGAGAACCGTTCCGTCATCTGCGTGCCCATCGCGGCGTTCAGCGTCGATGCCTCCCGCTGCATCGCCGCCATCCGCGTGCCCATCCGGCGGGCCGGCAGCACGAACACCGGCAGCAGGACCAGGGCCAGGAGCGTGATCTGCCAGGAGATGCTCAGCATCACGACGAGGGTCAGCAGCAGGGTGACGGTGTTGGAGACCACCCCGGAGAGGGTGTTGCTGAAGGCCCGCTGGGCCCCGATGACGTCGTTGTTGAGGCGGCTGACCAGGGCCCCGGTCCGCGTGCGGGTGAAGAAGGCGACCGGCATGCGCTGCACGTGGTCGAAGACCGCCGTCCGCAGGTCCAGGATCAATCCCTCGCCGAGGGTGGAGGACAGTTTGCGGGTCAACAGCCCGAGCCCCGCCTCGACGACCGCGATCACCGCGATCAGCAGGGCGAGCCGGGTGACGCGGGTACTGTCCCCACCGCCGACGATCGTGTCCACGACCCGGCTGGCGAGCAGGGGAGTGGCGACCGCGAGCAGCGCCGTGACGACGCTGAGCAGCAGGAAGAGGGTCAGTCCGCGGCGGTGCGGGCGGGCGAAGGCGGCGACCCGGTGCAGGCTCGCCCGGGAGAGCGGGCGACGATCCTGCTGTGCGTTGATCGCGCTGTGGAGCGAGGTCCAGGCGGTGACTTCCATGTCCATGACCCGGACAGTAGGACCTCAACCAAACTTGAGGTCAAGGCATCGGCCTTCGTGTGCCCTGGATGGCGGCCAACCCCCGCTCGCACGAGGGACATTGGAGACCCTCGTGCGTTGTCGGAGGCCGGTGGCATCATCGGGGGATGACGCAGGGATCAGAGTCCGTTCCGTCCGCCCGCTCCTCCCGTCCGGCAGCAGACAGCGTCCTCGACCGCTTCGAACGATGGGCCCGGGACACCCCGAAGGCCCGCGCCGTCACCGCCGTCCCCGGCGGCCTCACCTACGGGGAACTCGACGTCCGGGCCAACCGGTTGGCCCACCACCTCCTGGCCGCGGGCCTGCCTCACGGCGGGCTCGTGGCCATCGGCACGGCCCGGCAGACCGAGATCGTCGTCGCGGTGCTCGCCACCCTGAAGGCCGGCGGTGCGTACGTCGTCCTCGACGTCGAGGCCTCGGGCACCGGACCGCGCCGGCTCGCGACCCTGGAACCCTTCGCCGTCCTCACCCACGCCGCCCACCAGGCCCGTCTCGACGACGGCCGCGGCCTGCGGTTCATCCGCCTCGGAGCGGAAGCCGGAGCGATCGGCGAGCGGCCCGGGGAGCCGCCCGCCCGCGCCGGCGCCCGGGACGCGCTGCTCCAGTTCACCGGGGCGGCGGAGCCCCGTGCCGTGACCGTCACCCACGCCCTGCTGCTCGCCGCCCTGGAGGCCTGGGAGGCGGTCGCCCGGCCGACCCCCGAGGACCGGCACCTGATCACCTTCGGGTCCGACATCACCGCCTTCACCACCGGCTGGACCCGGGCCCTGTGCTCGGGCGGCACCCTCGTCCTCCCCGACCGGGGCCCGTGGACGCCCGAAACCGTCCGCGCGGCCGTCGCGACCGAACGGGTCACCGTGGTGCACACCGACCCGGCGGGCGCGGCCCGCCTGCTCCTGCCCGAACGCGAGACCCCCCTCGACGCCCGTCCCGGAGCGCCGGTACCGCACCAGGGCGACGACGCGGTGCGGTCGGTGCGCCTGCTCCACATCACCGGCGACCGACTCCACCTCGACCAACAGGCCGCCCTGCAGGCCCGGTTGCGCACCGGCGCCCGGGTGCTCAACGTCTACGGATCCACCGAGACCGCCGGCGTCGGCACCTGGTTCGAACTGTCCCAACTGCCCGGACCGCTCGACGCCCCCGAGGAACTCTCCCTGATCGGCACCCCGTTCCCCGGATGCCGGGCGGAACTCCGGGACGGACAGCTCCACCTCGGCCCGCCCGACGGCGGCGACGCGATCCCCACCGGCGACCTCGCCCACGCGCGCCCCGACGGTTCGTGGGAGTTCGGCGGCCGGATCCGGGACCGCATCCCCCTCGACGGCCGGCCCTTCGACCCCCACCCCCTCGAAGCCCTGATCCGCTCCCACGCACACATCGGCGCCGCCCTCGTCGCCGAGGTCGAGGTCGGCCGGGGGGCGCGGCGACTCGTCGCGTACATCTGCCCGCCGCCCGGCGGGGGCACCTGGCCCCCGGGCGGCGACCTGCCGGGCTCCGACCGGCTCCGCGACCACCTGCGGGGGAAGGTGCCCGAGGAGCGGATCCCGCGCACGGTGGTCACGTTGCGGGCCCTGCCGCGCAACGCGGCCGGTCAGGAGGACCGGGCCGCCCTGCCACGACCGCCCCGGCTGACCGACCCGGCGACACCGGTCCGCAGGGCGGGCGGCAAGTACACGGCCTCGGCAGGCGCCACCGAGTTCCCGACCGGCTGCGCCACCGGCTGCGGATCGATCGTCTTCGGCTTCATGGCGTTCGTCTTCACCGACGTGCTCTGGCCCGGCTCGACCGAGCTCACGGGCGTACCGGCCCCCTGGGCGCCCTTGTTCTTCGTCCTCTACCTCTGTGAGTGCCTGGCCTTCGGCACGGGCCTGATGTTCCTGTTCACCGGCCGCCCGAGGATGCGGGAACAGGGGCGCGGTGCGGGACTCACCGCGGCCGCGCACCTGGCCGTGGTCTACCTGCTCGTCGCCTGGTGGCCCCAGGACAACCTGTACCGTCTGGCGGCCAAACACGACTGGCCGCGCCAGGCCGCCCTGGTCTACGCCTTCAACATCCCCCTGATGATCGCCGGCGCCGTCGTGGCCGCCTACGTCACCCGGAAACCGGCCTCGGCCTTCGACTTCGACGACTGATCCACCGGCCCGCCGACAGGGGCCGCACGGCCGGCCCGGACGGATCCGCGTCCGCGTCGGCCGCCGGTCCCGGCCCGGACGGCGGCTCGTCGGGGTCGTCGAACCCCATCGCCTTCCCGACCCCCAGGGCCTCGGCCCGCACCAGGGCCTCCGCCGCGTCCAGCACCTCCCGGCCGCGCGCCGCCACCAACACGCCCACCCACGGCGCCGGATCGTCGGCCCCGGTCGTGATCGCCGGAACGAACACCGCCCCGAGGCCCGCGCAGCCCCGCGCCAGGTCCGCGCACCACTCGTCCGCCCGGGCCGGCGGCAGCCTCGCCCCCAACTCCACCCGGTCCACGATCCGCACCAGGTGACCCGCGCCGCGCAGCGCGTCGAGCCGGGCCGCCACCATGAAGGCGATCGACGGCCCGGTCAGCCGCAGGTTCGTCTCGGTCGGCGCCAGGAGCCCCGCCCCGTCGACGACGAAGTCCACGTCGAACCAACCCCGGTACCCGGCCGCGGCCAACTCCCGCCCCACCGCGGCCCCGAAACGCGACAGGGGCCCCTCAACCGCGGCGGGCACCACCCCGGGGCCGACCGTCGCGCCCCGGTAGCCCCCGCCCTCGACGTCCATCACCGCCCCGCCGACCGTGTGGACCCGCCCCGAGCCGTCCACGAACCCGTCGTACGTCAGATCACCCGGGCCGTCCGCTCCCGCCGGGCCGGACACGTACTCCTCCACCAGCATTGGGCCGCGGGGCAGTCCGCGGACCAGCGCGCGGGCCCCGCCGGCGGCCCGGACCCGCTCCGGTGACGCGTGCGTGGTGCCCGAACCACCGACCCCGTGCTCCGACTTGAGCACGGTGCTCTCGCCGCGCGCCACCCGGGCCGACAGCAGCCGCACCGCCTGCCGGCGGCCCGCGGGCCGCCACTGCCCGGGCAACCTGATCCCCGGATGGCCCCCGGCCGCGAGGATCCGGCCGAACAGGGCGTGCGCCGCGGACTTCGACTCGTACCGCAGGTCGCGCGCTCGCCACGGCCGTCCCGACAGCCGCGCGAAGGGTTCCGTCAGCCCCCACGGCACGAGGGTCGGCGCGCCCTCCGTCAGCCGCGCGGCCAGCGCCGGCCGGGACCGTACGGCGTCCGACAGGCCGGGCCGCCCCACCGCGAGCCCGTCGTACACCTCCACCTCACCCCACTCCAGCTGCCGTGCGACCAGGCGCGTCCAGCCCGGCGACACCGCGAGCGGCAGCACCAGCGCGGCCGGCTGCGGACCGTAGAAGGCGGCCAGGCAGGCGTAGTGGTGCGCGGCCCGCTGCTCCCGGTCCAGCGAGGGGTCGGCGAACTGCGCGTTGAACTCGGCGACATTGCCCACATGCACCGAAGGCCCGCCACCGGTCCACACCCGCGCCCACCGCGCGAGCGGGACGGGCGCCACCTCGAAGCGGACCAGCCCCTCCGGGGCGCCCGGCCCGGCCACCGCGCCCATCGCCAGGTAGAAGCCCACCGCGTGCGGATCGGCGTCGATCAGCAGCCGACGCGTACCCAGCCCGGCGGCCCGGCGCAACACGTCCCGGTACAACAGCCGCCCCAGTCCCCGGCCGATGGCCGCCGGGTCCACGAAGAGCAGGCCGAGCCTCGACGTGGATCCGGCGGGTTCCCCCTCCAGCGAGGCGAGGCCCCGCACCGTCCCGTCCGCGTCCTCGGCGACGACGATCCGCCGGTCCGCGACCTCGTCCGCCCGCACCCGCAGTTCCTCGACGCAGCCGGCCAGGAACCGCTCGTCGTACCCCCAGTGCGCCTTGGACCGCAGCACCAGCGCGGACAGCTCCCCGGCCTCGTCGGCCCGCGCGGCCCTGAGCTTTGCCATTTCCTGACCTCCCCATGGTCCGCCGCAAGGCCGTGCGATAGATTCGGCCACCCACACGGCGGACACGCCCTCCCTTCCTACCCACCCGGAGACAGGCTTCTCAATGAGCGACATCATCAATGGACTTGGTCGCACCAGCGCGTTCGGCGCCCTCGGCCTGGTCCTGCTGATCCTCGGCATCGTCCTGGTGGACGTGCTGACGCCCGGGAAGCTCCCCAAGCAGATCTGGGAGGAGCGCAACCGCAACGCCGCGCTCCTGCTCAGCTCCGCGCTCCTCGGCATCGGCGGAATCGTCTTCACCTCGATCTGGACGACGTACGACGACTTCGGCAAGGGCCTGCTGTCCACCGCCGCGTTCGGCCTCCTCGGGCTGATCCTGATGGCCGTGGCCTTCCTGGTGCTGGACCTGGTGACCCCGGGCAAGCTCGGCGCCATCGTCGTCGACCCGGAGCCGCACCCGGCCGTCTGGGTCACGGCCTCCTGCAACCTCGCGGTGGCCGCGATCGTCGCCGCCTCGATCGCCTGACGCACAAGCGCAAGCACACGCACGGCCCGGCCCCCACGGGGTCGGGCCGCCCGGCTATCCGACGGCCGGAAGCACCTGCCGGCCCTCCCGGACCGTCACCGGGACGCCGCCCGCGGCCTTCGAAAGCCGCTCCCTGAACGCGGCGGAGGCGGCGCCCGCGGCGTCCGAGTCCACCTCCACCCCGGTCGCCCCCGGCGCGGCGGCGCACGCGTAGATCGGGAACGCGTCCTCGATCCGGCAGAGCTTCCCGCTCACCGCGCCGAGCGCCCGCCCACTGTACGGACTCAGGTACAGATCGACCCGGCCCGGATCGAAGCCGGGATCCGCCCGGTGCGCCGCCTCCACCAACAGGCGGCCCCGGGCCAGGTCCGTGACGCACAGCGCCACCCGCCCCGGGGGCCGATCGGTGACCTGCGTCGCGTAGACGTCCGCGAACGCGCCCCGACCCTGGTCGCCCACCGCCTGCGAGAGACGCAGACCCTCGGGGGTGTTGGCCGGAGTGCCCCCGATCGACGTCGGCGGGGCCTGAGGTTCGTCCCGGCCCGCCGCCGGACAGGCCTTCGCCCCGCCACCGGTGGCGGGCAGCGCCTTCGGCGGCGCGGGTTCGGTGGCGCCGCACCCGGTGAGCAGCGCGACGGCGCTCACCGCCGCCACGCCGATGCGGACGAGCCGGGCGGTGTCTCTTCGGCGCATCACAGGGGTCCCCCTCGCGTCACGATGCCGGTCGGAACGACGGGCACGACAGGGACGTGCCGGGAACGGCACCGGTTCCCTCCCTCCGGGACCGGGAGGGCCGAGCCGGTCCTCCCGGTCCCGGAGGGCCCTCAGGCCAGGCCCAACGCGAACACCGCGAAGCCCGCCGCCAGCAGCCCCGCCGCGGCCCGCCGCACCGCCGTCGCCCTGGTCCGCGGCTCCTCGAACCGCCGGGCGTACCGGGCGATCCCCACCAACAGCGCGGCGAACACCGGCAGCCACGCCGCCCGGGCCAGGAGCCACCCCACGCTGTCCGGAGCGGTCGTCAGACCGGCGGCCCCGCCGAGGAGCGATCCGGGCACGGCCGCCGCCAGCATCGCCGTCTGGTGCCAGCACAGCACCGTCATCGCGCACAGGTTGACGACGACCACCGGGGCCCACAGCGCCGGCCGCGCGAGGAGCCGCGCCAGCCGGTCCCGCAACAGGATCGCCGCCCCCGACTGCGCCGCCGCCAAGGCGAGCACGAGCAGCGACGGCGGGTGCGAGTTGGTCCGCGCCTCGCCCGGTACGCCCACCATCGACGCCGGGTAGTGGAACACCGCCAACAGCGCCGCGAACAACACGCAACCGCCGACGAGCAGCAGCCACGCCCCGCGCCGGTCGACGCGCCGCTCGCCCCAGGACACACCCAACTGGTACGCGAACAACCAGCCCGGCAGGACGTTCACCAGGGCCAACCAGGACGGCACCGAGTCCGCGAAGGGCCCGTAGCGCAGGAAGTCCACCACCGCCACCGACCCGAGCAACGGGGCCGCCGCCCAGCCTCCGAGCCGGCGCGCCGCCCACACGCAGTACGGGGTCAGCGCCGTGACCACCACGTACACGCCCACGAACCACAGCGGCTGGATCACCAGCGTGGCCCCGGTCCGCAGGGTCGTCTCCGGCACGCCGACCGCGTACGCCACCGGCGCGGCCAGCGCCCACACCGCGGTGACGCCGAGCACCGGCCGCCCCAGCCGGGCGATCCGCCCCCTCAGCCACGCCGCCGTCGAGCCCCCGCGTCGGCGGAACGACAGCACCGACGCGTACCCGCCCACCAGGAAGAACACGCCGAGCATCTGCAGCACCCAACTGGCCGGGGCCAGGCCGCCGAACGACGCCAGCGGACTCGCGTTGTGCAGCGCGCCCTCGTCGTCGAGGGTGAGACCGCCCAACATCCAGTGCCCGATCGGCACCGCGAGCAGTGCCAGGGCGCGCAGCCCGTCGATCGCCCGATCGCGGTGGGCGGGGGTCCGCGCCTCGATCCGATCGGCCGTCGTCCGCAGCGAGGTCGTGAGGCTCATCGGGCCACCCCGTCCGCGATCGACGCGAAGGCCGCCAACGACCGGGTCCCCGGGGCGAAGTAGCCGGTGTGGCCCTGTACGTCGCCGGCGGGGATCCGGCGGGCACCGAACGCCGCGGACGTGGGATCGGCGCCGTGCCCGATGCCGGCGACCTCGACGTTCGGTACGTCCGCGATCCAGTCGGAGGGACCGCGCGCCGCCCACACCCGGGCCGCCGTGCCCAGCCCGGCGGCGGTCCTCGCCCGCATCCCCGGGGAACCGAACACGACGACGTCGCTCGCGTCCGTGTGCCGGGCCGCGAGTCCGCAGACCACCGAGCCGTAGCTGTGACAGAACAACACCGGGTCCGGCGCCCCCACCGCGTCCAACCCGGCGGTGAACCGGGCCAGCCGGACCGCACCGGCCCGCGCCAGCCGTCCGTCGGCCGCGTCCAACCCCACCCCCACCGGGGTCGTGTACCCGGTCCACGCCACGACGGCCGTGTCCCCGGACGCCGCCGACCGCAGCGCCCGCGCCATCCCGCCGGGACCGGTGTGCGGCGTGCGGCGCGCGTCGTACGCGGTCGCGTCGTTGTCGGAGCCGGGCACGATCACCGACACGTGCGCCGCGTGCTCCAGGTCCCCGAACACCTCCGCGACCTGACCCCGGTCGCGCGGATCGAAGGCCAGGATCCGGCGACCGGGGGCCGCGAGGGACTCGAACCGGGCGTCGCCCGTCGCGAGGACCGCCAGCCGGTTGGCCTCGTACCTCAGAGGGAGCGGAGCCCCGTCCAGATTGCCCACCACGAGGGGGTGCCGGACCAGGAGCCGGCGCCGCCCGCTCTCCTCCAGCCCGGCGAAGAACGCCGCGACCTCCCGGGGCGTGGCGCTCGCCGGATCCGGCAGCCTGCGGCCGGACACGCTGTCGGCCCGCCAGGCGTCGGCGCCCGGCGGCGGCCCGGTGATCGCCCGCCGGCTGTCGGCCGTGGCCCATCCCGCGGTCCCCGCGACCACGGCCACCGCGACGGCGGCGGCGACCAGTGTCCTTCCGAAGCGGCGCATGCCCCTTCTCCTCTCCTCGTGACGAGGAGGAAGGTAGGAAGGGGGTACCGGCAGGCACGTCCGACCGGGGAGCCAACCTCGATGTCATACCCCGGTAGGGGGTGGAGGAGAGCGGTACCCCGCGATCAGGCGCCGTCGCCGGGACGCACCAGACCCGCCTCATAGGCGAAGATCACCGCCTGGGCCCGGTCCCGCAGGTCCAGTTTGGCCAGCACCTTGCCGATGTGCGTCTTCACCGTCTGCTCGGCCAGCACCAGATGCGCGGCGATCTCCTGGTTCGACAGGCCGCGCGCGATGAGCTCCAACACCTCGGTCTCACGCGGGGTCAACCCCTTCAGCCGCAGCGCCGGGTCCTTGCGCGGCGCCGGCCGCTGCCGGACGAAGTCGGCGATCAGCCGCCGCGTCACCGACGGTGCGAGCAGCGCCTCGCCCGAGGCGACCACCCGGACCGCCGCGATCAGGTCGGCCGGCGGGGCGTCCTTCAACAGGAACCCGGACGCGCCGGCGCGCAGCGCCTCGTACACGTAGTCGTCGATGTCGAAGGTGGTCAACATCAGCACCTTCGGGCGGTGCACCACGCCCCGCGGGGGATCGAGGAGTTCGCGGGCGGCCGTCAGCCCGTCCATTTCCGGCATCCGCACGTCCATCAGCACCACGTCGGGGTGCACCGTGCGGGAGACGCGCACCCCCTCCCGGCCGTCGGGAGCCTCGCCCACCACGTCGATGTCGGCCTGCGCGGAGAGCAGCGCGGCGAACCCCGCCCGCACCATGGCCTGGTCGTCGACGATGATCACGCGGATGGTCAACTCGGTTCCTCGACTGTTTCGTTCAGGGGCAGACGGGCGGCGACCCGGAAGCCACCGTCCGGGAGCGGGCCGGTGTCCAGCGTGCCGCCCGTCAACCGTACGCGCTCCCGCATGCCCACCAGGCCGTGCCCCGTGCCCGAGGTCTCCAGGAACGGTGCGGCGTCGGGTGCCGGCCCATTGACCACCAGGACGAGCAACTCGTCGGCGTGGAGGGTCACCGAGACGTGCGTCCGCGCGCCCGGAGCATGCCGCACCACATTCGCCAAGGCCTCCTGCACGATCCGGTACGCCGACAGGTCCACCGCCGCGGGCGCCGCCGCGGCGGCCCCGGCGGCCAGGGACAACCGCACCGGCTGCCCGGCCCGCACGGTCGCCTCCACCAACTGCTGGAGCCGGTCGATGCCGGGCTGCGGGGCCCGCTCCCCGCCCGGTCCGTCACCGTTCCCACGCAGCACCGTCAGCAGCCGGCGCATCTCGCCCAGCGACTCGCGCGCGCTCGCCGCGATCGCCTCGAACTCCTCGCGCACCGGGTCGGCCATGCCGGGCAGCCGGTACGGGGCGGAGTCGGCCTGCACGGTGATCACCGACATGTGGTGGGCCACCACGTCGTGCAACTCCCGGGCGATCCGCGCGCGTTCCTCCAGCAGGGTGCGGCGCGCACGTTCGGCCTCGCTGATGCCCTGCTGCTCGACGATGCGCTGCTGCGCGTCGCCGAGACCGCGCAGCGCACCCGTCAGCGCGAGGAAGGCACCGGCGAGGATGAACAGGAGCGCGGTGGTGGTCGTCACCCCGTCGGGCCGCAGGAGTTCGAGCGCCCCTCCGGCCGCGCCCGTCACCAGCCACACCGCGACCAGGTTGCGGACGGGCTCGCGCAGCCCCAGACAGACCATGCACACGAGGTAGCCGACGATCACCATCGGCGGCCACGGCCAACTGTGCCCGGCCACCCCGTCGGCATGGGCCAGCACCACCGCACCCACGACGTCGGCGGTCAACACGATGCCCCAGGCGGGCAACGGCCGGGTCACGGCGAGCAACAGCGGCACGGTCTGCGCGACGCCGAGGGCGCCGGCCCAGCCGCCGCCGGCCCCGTAGACGTTGGTCGACACGGCGATCGTCACCGGCATCAACGTCAGCACGAAGACGGCCACGACGGCGAAGGGCAGTATCCGCTGCCAGGCCCTGGGGGCCCGCGCGAACAGCGGTTCGCCCGCGTGGGCGGGCGTCCGCAGCACCACCGCGAATCGGGGCACCGCACGGCCGGACGGTTCGGGAACCGGTTCGGGGGCCGTCGCCCCGGGCGTCGTCTCGCTCATGATCGCCCCACCCTACGGGCCCACGGGTCAACGCACCCGCCTCCAAGATCCCGGGTCCGTGGCATCCGCGTCCCGGACGCCGGCGCGACGGGCGAGACGTTCGCGCGGGCGGGCGAGACGTTCGCGCGGGCGGGTGAGTCGGTCGCGCGGGCGGGTGAGGCGGTCGAGCTCCGCGGCCGGGGAGGCGCGCGCTCGGCGGGAGCGCGCCCTCAGCGCTGCCAGGTCGTGCGCCGCACCACCGTGTCCGATCGGGAGACGGGCGTGTCGCCGGCGTGCGCGGCCAGTGCGCGGCGCATGTCGTCCAGGGCGGGCTGTTCGTCGGTCATCGGGTGCTGGAACTCGTACTGGAGGTCCGTGTTCAGTACCACCCACACCACACGCCGCTGTTTGTCCCCGGACTTGCGCATGTCCTCCCAGTTCGTCACGTGGATGGTCACGGTCCCCACCACGATTTCGCGGATCTCCGGCCAGGACGCCCGGAACCGGCCGAAGCGAACCCCCTCGCCGTCCGCGCGGAAGGCCGGAACGAACAGGGCGCGCACGCTGAACACCAGCCCCACCGAACCGAACAGCAGACACAGGATCGCCCAGCCCCAGAAGAAGACGGTGGCGAACAGGGACTCCTGTTCCCACGGCGTCCAGGCCCAGAACGTCCCCACCCCCAACGCCCCGGCGAGGAGCGAGGCGAGGATCATGCTCCCGGGGCCGTCCTCGTGGATCTCGTACGGTCGTCCCCCCGCGGGTACGTTCATGCCCCACCCCCTGTCGCGTGTAGCGCCATGATGCCCACGCCCGACCCCGGGGACACCGGCCGGTTCCGGCCCCTCGGGCGCCGCGCGGGGGAGGCATAGACTGACGCCGATCAGATGATCATCGGCACGGGGGAGTCGGTACGCATGGGGACGGCGGCCGCGCTGGAGAAACTGCTGCCGGTGCTCCTCGCCTTCGGCGGTGGGGTGCTCCTCGCACGGCGCAAGACCGTCCCCGCGGAGGCATCCAAGGCCTTCGCGGACTACGCCTTCCTCTTCGCGGTGCCCTGCTACCTCTTCGGCAACATCTACGCGAGCGACCTCGGCGCCCTGTTCGACTGGCGTGCCATCGGCGGTTACGCGACCGCCGCCGCCCTCGCCGTCGCGATCGTGGCCCTCGTCGCCGTCGCCCGCGGGACGCGGGAGCCGCGCGCCGTGGCGCTGCGCGTGATGGCCGGCGTCCAGGTGAACACGGCGTACTTCGCGGTACCCGTCTTCATCACCGTGTTCGGGACCGCGGCGCCGATCTTCCCCGTACTGCTCTTCCAGGTCTGCGTGCTGTCCCTCGTCGTCATCGCCATCATGGAACTCGGCCGCTCCGGACCGGGGTCCGGCGGTCCCGGGACGAAGCTCGCGCGCGCCGTCGCGGCCTCGCTCGCCACTCCGCTGGTGCTGGCCTGCAACGCCGGAATCGTCTTGAACCTGCTGTCGGTGCGGGTGCCGGGAGTGGTGTTGGAGGGGGCCGCGTTCGTCGGCGACAGCGCCTCCCCGGTCGCCCTGTTCGCGTTGGGCCTGCACCTCGGGGGAGCCGGCCTGGACGTCCGCGGCACCACGCGCGAGGAACTGCTGCTGATCGGCTTCAAGTGCCTGGCGTTCCCGCTGTTGGCCTGGGCGGTGTGCGCGTGGCTGTTCGGTGTACGGGGCGACTGGTTGGCGTACCTCGTCCTCATCGCGGCGATGCCGACCCCGCAGAACCTGTTCATCTTCGCGCAGCGCTACGACGTGGGCGTCGACCTCTCCGCCTCGCTCGTGATCAAGAGTTCGGTGGTTTCACTCCTGCTGCTGCCCCTGTGGTTGCAGACTGTCGCCCCATGATCGAACAACGTGCGAACACCGCGAACCCGCCGGATCCCGCGCTGAAGGCGGCCACCCTCGGACTGTTGGCCGCCTGGATCGCGCACGACCTGGAAGAGGTCGTCACCATGGCCCGCTGGTCCCGCACCCGGGTGCCCGCCCTGCGCGAGCGCCACCCCCGGGTGCCCGAACGGTTCTGGCGGAGCGTCACGGACGTGGACGGACGCGAGTTCGCCACGGCCGTCGGATTCATGGGCCTGATCGTCGCGGCGGCCGCCGCGGACGGTCTGCGCACCGGCGGGCGCTCCGCCTTCTACCAGGCCTCCCTGGACGGGTTCGGCCTGCACGGGCTGGTCCACCTCGCCAACTCCGCCGCCACCCGCGGCTACACCCCCGGGGTCGTCACCTCCCCGCTGATCGTGGTCCCCTTCACCCTCTGGGCCCGCGGCCGGCTGCGCCGCGCCGGTGTGCTGCGGCCGACCCGGGCCCGCGACGCCGTGCTCGGCCTCGGTCTGGCCGCCGCGGCCACCGCCGCCGCGCACGCCGCGGCCCGGCTGATCCGGCGTCCCGCGCTCGTTCCCCCGGGCGGGTGCCGATCGTTCACCCCGCATGGAGCCCCTGCCGACCACCGCGGCGCCGGGCGTCGCTGAACGCGCCGACGCCGCGGCCGATGCCGCCTGCCACCTCTACGACGCCGTCGCGCCCCGGGGCGCCGGCGAACCGGGCGGGTGGAGCCGGACAGCCGCCGAGGACGCCGCCGAAGCCATCGAGACCACCGCGCACGCCCTCGCGTTCATCCGTCCGGGCGCCGACGTCGTCCTGGCACCGGTGCACACGGCCCTCGCGGAACTGCGCCGCCGGCTGGATCTGTCGCCCGCCGACCCGTTGACCGCCGAGGGGGTTCCGGCCACGCCGCGTACGGTCGGCAACCCGCGCCGGACCCGCTGGGCCCGGGTGCCTCACCCGACGCGGGCGCCGGCGACGGCGGTGTCGAACAGGGCCCTGACCTCCTTGCCGAAGTAGGAGCTGTACGAGACGTCGGATGTGTCCCCGCCGGTCTTCCAGCCGCCGATCACCCCGATCACGTCCCCGGTCCTGGTCTTGGCGTCGTAACGCGCCAGGAACGGGCCGCCGCTGGTCCCACCGGGGTAGCCGGTGCAGGCGATGCGCAGGAAGGACCCGGGGATGCGCGCGTCCTCGCTGGTGAACTTCGTGGTCCGGTTGACGCACACCCGGGGGCGGGCGGCCGACGACGGATGGCCGATCAGCGTGACCCGGGGGTGTGCGTAGGGGCCCCCGGTGAGCAGCCGGTTCCCGCCGACCACGTCCTGCACCCGGCGCCCCTTGGGGCCCGGTCCGACCTGCGCGAAGGCCACGTCGAGGGTGGCCGCCCGGTTGGCGCCCTGGCTGCGGTAGCGCGGGTGGATCCACACCTTCGAGCGGCCCTTGGCGTCGCGCAGCACGGGGAACATGCCGTAGGGCCGGGGGTTGCGGGCCGTGTAGCGCGGTACGAAGGCCACCTTCCGGGTGTCGGAGCCGAGCAGGCAGTGTGCCGCGCTGAGCACCAGGTCGCGGCCGGGCGAGGCGACCACGCTCGCCGTGCAGAAGTACGCGCCGGCGCCCTTCATGACGAACATCCTGCCGACGACCGGGATGCCGTCGAAGTTCGTGCCGGTGCCCGGGCCCGCGAGAGCGGCGCCGATGGTGTCCCCGGCCCGGTCGGACTCGGCGGACGGTTCGGGTACGGGGCCGGCCGAGACGGCGGGTGCGGTCACCGGGGTGACGGCGGCGGCGGACGGGTCGGGGGCCGGGACGCGGCCCGGGCTCGGGGCGCCGGACGGTACGGCCGTGTCGCCGGAGGCCGGGGCCGAGGCCGGGGCGGTGGCCGGTGCGAGGGGCGCCGGGGTCGCGGAGGCCATCCGTTCGGCGGTCCAGAAGGACTGCGCCTCCCGGACCGACCATCGGCCGACGACGCGTGCGGTGCCGGCCTCGGCGACCGGCAGCGGGCCGCCGAGCAGCGCCAGCGCGGTCGCCGCCGCCGCCATGGTCAAGGTGCGTCGCATGCGGGGCTCCCTAGATCGCTTGGGGGAAGCGGAACAACCGGTTCGGGTCATGGGCGCGTCGGACCTCCTGGAGGCGGGCGAGGTTCGCCCCGTAGTAGGCCGCGCGCCAGTCGACGAGCTTCGGATCGACGTAGTTCTGGTACGCGCGACCACTCGCCCAGGGGCGCAGGTCCTGCCAGAGCCCGTCGAGCCAGCCCTGGTGCCGGGCCACCTCGTCGGCGGACGCGGACTCGGGCCAGTAGGCGAGGTACTGGGACAGGAACGCGCTGTCGCGGTGGACGAAGGCGGTGTCGGAGGGGCCCGGCCGGTTCATGGCCCCGCCGCACTCCCCGAGGAATTGGACCACTCCCAGCCCGCCGGCCGGCGCCGCCCGCGCGTAGCCGCGCACAGCGGCCAACACCGCCCGGACGGCGGCCTCCGGCAGCCCGGCGCCGGTCCAGAAGTCCGAGCGCGCCGCGTACGAGGTCCGGCCGATCACCCCGCGCGGGTCGTGGCCGGGCAGGGTGCCCGGCAGGCGACACCGGGCGGCGGCCCGCTCCTCGCAGCCGGCCATGGCCCGCAGGGTGTCCCCGTACCCCCGTACGACGAGGTGGCGATCCCGGGGTTCCCGGCCGACCAGGTCGGACAGCCGGGTCAACTGCCGTTCCAGCTCGTCCCGCCCGTCGAAGCACAGCACCTTGACGGACGGAACGGGCTCCGGACCGGACTCGATCACGAACTCCACGTGGCTCCAGAAGGGGTCCGGCAGCCCGCCCGACCAGCGCTGCCAGCCGCTCAGCACCGCCGCGGACTCCGCGCCCGCCCAGTGCAGTTCGGCGAAGGCCGCGTCCCCGACCGGGTGGGTGCGGAACCGGAACTCCGTCACCACGCCGAAGTTGCCGCCCCCACCGCCGCGCAGCGCCCAGAAGAGATCGGGATCGTGTCCCGCGTCGACCTCGCGGACCACGCCGTCGGGAGTGACCACCCGGGCACCGGTCAACGCGTCCGAGGTGGTGCCGTGCACCCGCGAGGCGAGTCCCATGCCCCCGCCCAGCGTGAGCCCGGCGATCCCGACCGAGGGACACAGTCCGGTCGGGATGCCCCGACCGCGCGCGGCGAGCATGGCGTTGACCTCGCCGAGGCGGGCGCCGGCTCCGATCCGCGCCCCGTCCCCCTCGACCGCCACCTCGGCCATCGCCCCGACGTCGACCACGAGCCCGCCGTCGCCGCCGGACCATCCCGCGTAGCCGTGGCCGCCACCGCGCGGCACCACCGGCACGGCGGAGCGACGGGCGAAGTCCAGGCAGGCGGTCACGTCCGAGGCGTGCGCGGGATACGCCACCGCGGCCGGCGCGAGGGTGTCGTAACGGGGTT
Source organism: Streptomyces sp. NPDC002602 (assembly GCF_042889445.1). Taxonomy (NCBI): domain Bacteria; kingdom Bacillati; phylum Actinomycetota; class Actinomycetes; order Kitasatosporales; family Streptomycetaceae; genus Streptomyces; species Streptomyces sp. NPDC002602. The sequence continues at coordinate 1,182,938 of NZ_JBIAQX010000001.1, forward strand.
GGAAGAGCCGGCGCGCCTCGGGGTAGTCCCGGTCGCCCGGCACAACGATCCGCCCGTCCAACGTGCGGGCGAGCGCGGCGAAGTCGGGGCCGCGTCCAGGGCGTCGGGACGGACGGCGTACGGGGTCCGAGGGACCCCGCGCGGTCGCCCCGACGGTGGCCAGGACTGCGGCGGCCGCGCTTGTGAGGACCAGACGGCGGTGCGGGCTCATGCCCCCTTCCTGCCATCGGCGGGCCGGTTCGGGGCGAAGGCGGGACCACAAAGGCCGAGTTGCCCCCCGAACGGCCCAGGAACCCGCTCCTTCCCGTTCCCCCGCCCGGCCGGAAGTCCCCGGATCAGGGGGATCCGGGGGCGTCCGGATCGGGTTTGCGGGCCAGCAGGAAACCCTGGGGGGAGCGTTCCCCGTCGCCGGGTTCGCGGACCAGGCGCGCCACCTCGGTCAGTCCGGCGCCGGTCAGCAGCGCGGCCACGCGCTCCGGCGGGACCCCGTACACGTCGAGGTCGACGGGGTGCCCGTACGCCCGCTCCAGCCGGGTCCGGTACTCCCCGGCCTTGAACGCGATCAGCAGGTGGCCACCCGGTGCGAGCACCCGCGCGCACTCGGCGAACGTCGGCGGCAGGTCCCGCGGCGGGGTGTGCACGGTGGAGTACCAGAGCAGCACCCCGCCCAGGACCCCGTCGGCCACGTCCAGCGCCGCCATGGAACCCACCTCGAACCGCAGTCCCGGATGGGTCCGACGGGCCACCGCCACCATCGCGGGCGACAGGTCCACGCCGAAGGCCCGTACGCCGAGACCGGTCAGGTGCGCCGTCACCCGGCCCGGACCGCAACCGAGGTCCGCGACGGCGCGACCGGGACCTCCGTCCTCGTCGCGCACGCATTCGGCGAAGGCGGCCAGCATCGCGCGGTCCAGCGGTCTGCGGGCCAACTCCGACTCCAGGAGCCGGGCGTAGTCCTCGGCGACGGCGTCATAGGACACCCGCACCGAATGCAGGTTCGAGGTGGCGTTCATGCCCCTGGACAGTAGCCCGCGCGGAGGTCGGACTCACCCCCCGGACAGCGGATTGGGGAGGTCCGCCCACCGGTCGCCCGGCGTGCCGGGGCTGAGCCGCATCAGCGTGAGCGCCTTGACGGGCAGCGGCCCGGACCGCAGGGCCTCGGTGTCCGCCGTGGCGGGGAGGTCCGCCAGCCGCCCCAGGGCCTCGCCGAGGGCCGGGGCCGAACCTGCCGTGGCGGCGAGGGCCCCGGCCGCCAGCGAGCCGAACAGCTTGCGCCGCAGCACCGTCTCGTCGTCGGTGACCAGCCGTCCCGACACCGGCGGCGCCGCCAGCCCGTGCCGGGCCAACCGGGCCGGGCTGATCCGGATGTCGGCGAGGTCGCGGTAGACCAGCCGCAGCGGCGACCCGGTGGGGGAGAGGACGACCAGCAGGTTCTGGCCGTGGGCCTCCAGGGCCACCCCGAGGTCCAGCACCTCCAGGCACACCGACAGGGCCAGGCCGGCGAAGTCCGCCCGCCAGGCCGGCGAGGCGGCGAGCGGGGTGCCCGCGAGGGCCGCCACCGGAACGACCCGCTCGCCCGGGCCCGCGTACGCCTCCGGGGGCTCGCGGAAGACCGTCGCCAGGTCCGGGCTGTGCGCGGTCGCGGCGGCCAGGGTGCGGGTGACGTGGAGACGGCCGCCGAGCCGCTGCGACAGGGAGTGCGCGAAGGCGGACACGGCGGCCGCCGTCTCGATCGAATAGCCGGAGATGTCCCGCACCGATGAGGTGAGCCGGGTGCTCAGCGAGGTCTTCACATGGGGTCCGCCCCCGACCGGGGCGAGGGTCCGCAGCGACATCAGCGGATGCGCGGTCGGGAAGGGCCCGCCCCCGCTCCGCGCGCCGCCCTGCTTCAGGACGTGCTCCACCTGCCACGGGTGCACCGGGAGCAGCACGTGCCCCCCGTCCCGCAGCTCGGCCGGCCAGTCCCCGGTGACCAGGCACTCCTCGGCCCGGACGGAGACCGTCCCGAGCGGTACCAGCGGCCGGTGCTCGGGTGCGTACGCCAACTGCTCCGCCACCGAGAAGCCGGGACGGGAGCGACAGTTGGGGTGGTAGGGATGGCCGTCGACCACGCGCTGTTCCCACTCCCAGCCCGCTCGCGGGGCGGGGTCCGTCGCGGGGTCGGGCTGCCCCGCCCGGGACAGCGCCAGCGAGGCCGTGCTGTCGTCCAGCTCGGCGGCGAACGCGGCCCCGTGCGGCACGTCGAGCGCCGACACCAGACGTGCGGCGTGTCGGTACGCCCGGCCGTCGAGCCGGACCTCGGTGACGTGGGACCCGGTGGCGTAGGGATCGGGCAGCGGCCCCTCCAGCCGCCCACCCGAGGCGGTGACGAGCACCAGCGAATCCGGCCCGGACTCCCGCCGCACCACCCAGGGCAGCGGTTCGAAGGCCAGCGCCCGCCAGAGCCGGGTCAGCACGGCCGCCCGCGCGCCTTCCAGCTCGGCGGCGTACGCGGCCACGAGATCGGGCCGTACGTCGGCCAGCTCGGCGGCGACGGTCTCCTCGGCCGGAGGGACGGGGACGTGCGTGCTGCGGTCCAGGGTCCTGGTCCTCTCTCATAATTGGTTCACCTGATGATCGGTGATGATCACCGAATGGATCGAATGGAACCAGTGGACCTCAACGCCGCAGCCGACGCCCTCGCAGCCGCCCCGCTGCTGAACTGCCTGCTGCGGGAGGCCGCGGATCCCACAGGTGAGGAGGGTGTCCACCGGCTGCGCGGCAGCGGGCGGCTGCTGCGCGTGGCGGGCGGACGCAGGCCCGAGCGGCCGGAACTGCTCCTCGGGAACGGCCGGCATCCGCTCGGCCTCGCGGAACTGGTCAAGCTCGCCTCGGACGAGCTGCGCCTGTACACGGGCGTCTCCAACGACGACCTGCCGACGGAGATCACCGACAGCCGGGACGCCGTCGCCGCGCTGCTGGCCGCCCGGGCCGTGGCCCCGGCCCCGCAGGACCCCTACGTCCGCTCCGAACAGGCGCTGGTGATGGGCCATCCGCACCACCCGGCCCCCAAGTCGCGGGGCGGCGCGCCCGCCGCGAGCTGGCTGCCGTACGCGCCCGAGGCGCACGCCCGGTTCCCGCTGGTCCTGCTCGGCCTGCGGGAGGACCAGGTGGTCGAGGACGGCTCGCAGGCCGCCTCCGAGGCGATCGACTCCCTCGCGGAACTCCTCGACGGCCCGCGCCCGCCCGCCGGGTACCGGCTGCTGCCGGCGCACCCCTGGCAGCTGGACCTGGTCGGAGGCCTCCCCGCGGTGCGCGAGGCCTTCGCCGACGGGCGGCTGCTGCGCCTCGGACCGACCCGGCGCCCGGTCTGGCCGACCGCCTCGATCCGGACCCTGTACGCGCCCGACCCGAGCGCCGACGTGTTCGTCAAGTTCAGCCTCGACGTGCGCGTGACCAACGACGTCCGCCGACTGTGGAGGCACGACCTGCTGAGGCTCAGGCGCACGGACTCCGCCGTCGAGGCGGGCTTCGCCGAACTGCGCCGCGAGGGCTCGCAGGCCGTCTGGCTGGCCGACCGGGGATACCGCACCGCGGGGTTCGCGTTCGAGGAGCTGGCCGTCCTGGTCCGCGACGGACTGCGTCGACAGGGGCTGCCGGGGGCCGATCCGCTGCTGGCCGCGGCGCTCGCGGAGGGCTTCCCGGGCAGCCCGTTGGCGGCCACGCCCGACCCGGCGGGGTGGTGGCGGGCGTATCTGCGCCACGTCGTGCCCCCCGTGCTGGAGCTGTTCGCCCGGCGGGGGATCGTGCTGGAGGCCCATCTCCAGAACTGCCTGGTGGCGGTCGACGGCCGGGGCATGCCGGTGCAGGCCCTCTTCCGCGACGCGGAGGGCGTGAAACTCCCGGGGGACCTGCCGAGGGAGGCCGGCTGGCAGCGGCTCCTGTACTGCCTGGTGGTCAACCACCTGGCGGAGGTGGGCGGGGCGCTGGCCGAGGCGCATCCGGCCGTGGTCGGCCAGGTGTGGCCCGCCGTCCGGGAGGAGTTCCGGCGCGGCGAGGCCGCGACCGGGCTCGCGGAGATCGGCGAACTGTTGAACGCCCCGTCGCTGCCGGCCAAGACGAACCTGCTGCTGAGGTGGACCCGGGCGGACGGCGCGGACGCGCGCTACCTGCCGCTGCCGAACCCGCTGAGGGGGTAGCGGACCGGGCGTGGCATTCCGGCCAAGGTGGTGCCGGGCGCCCCTTCCCCCGGTGTGGAAAGGTATAGACCAATGCTACGTTGGTCGGGCAGACCGCGCAGTCCTTGACCACCCGTCAGAGGAGTAGCCATGCCCTCCCCTTCGCGGGGCGGCGCCCCGGCCGCCATGCCCAAGTACCAGCGGATCGCCGCAGCGCTGCGGCACGAGATCGACCGCACCGCGCAGACCCCCGGCGCCAGACTGCCCTCCGAACGCAGCCTCGCCGCCCGCTACCAGGTCAACCGGCAGACCATTCGAGCCGCCCTGCAACGCCTGCGGGCGGACGGGCTGATCGTCACCGGCCGGCGCGGCACCCGACCCGTCGCGGCGCCCGTCTCCGCCGCCGCCCTGCCCGTCTCCGCCGCTGCCCCGCCCGTCTCCGCCGCCGCCCCGCCCGCCGGCTCCGCGCCGGCCCGGTGTTGGGTCGCGTTCGTCAGCCTCGCTCCGACCCACGCCGCGCTGCTCGGGATGAAGGGCGGTGAGCGCACCCTCGTGCACCACCGCCGCGAACGGCACTCGGCGGGGGAGACCCTCCAGCACGCGGTCACCTACCTCAGCCCCGTCGTGGTGGCAGCCACCCCCGAACTGTCCGCGCTGTGTCACCTCACCGCGGTCCGCGACGAGGATCTCGGGCCGCTGCACCGCTGGCTCGACCGCGCGACGGCGACCGGCCGGGTCGCCGAGACCATCACCATGACCCGCACCACCCACCCGCCGACCTCCTCCGCCGCCTGCGGGCTCAGCGTCCGCCGCACCCTCCACGACGGTTCCGGCCGACTGCTCGCCGTCACCGACCTGTCCTTCCCGACCTGGGACCGGCTGACCTTCCACCGGGACCGGGCCGCGGGCGGGTTCCGCGTCAGTTGACGGCGGCGCCGCCGAGGGGCGGGGGCCTGTGACACATCCCACCTCGGCCGGAGCGGTTCGTCGTCATTCGGGGCGAGAGTGCTCCGAGGGCGGCCGCTCCGGCATCGTCCGGCCGGGCGGCGGGGCGTCGCCGTCCGCGGTCGCGCGAGCGCTCTCGTGCCCGGTCGCGCGCCGGTCCGGGGCGGCGGGGGCGCCGGTGAGGAGCGCGAGGAGCCCGGCCACCTGCACGCCCGCCTCCGCCGGGTGCCGGAAGACGGCGCCCGCGGAGATCTCGTACCGATTGCGACGTCCGTCACGCACGCGCTGGAGGTATCCGTCGGCCTCCAGGTCGGTGACGATCGTCTGCACGGTGCGCTCGGTGAGTCCGCAGGTGGCGGCCACGTCGCGCAGGCGCACGGCGGGGTCCCGCGCGATGGTCACGAGCACGCGTGCGTGATTCGTGAGGAAAGTCCAATTGTGTCGCTGAGACGCGGTCCCCATATGCTCATGATGCGTCACTTGATTCAGGTGATGCAATACGTGAAAGCGATTTCCTGTAATTCTTGACGTATGAGCCGAAGAGGTCCAGCATCTACGGCAGTCAAGGTCACGCGCCGCAAGCCGACCAGCCCAAGGAGCGAACCCCCCATGCCGGTCCCTGCCCCGTCCTCCCTGATCGACGACACCGCCACCGCCGCCGTCCCCCGGCCCCGCCGGAGCACCGCCGCAGGTCTGCCGCGGATCGACGACCCCCGGGAGATGGCCCCCGCGGACGCCCGCGAACTGTCGCGGGTCTTCTTCAAGCGGCTCCGCGAGCTCACCGAGGGCACCCCGGAGTACCAGTACGTCCGCAACACGCTGATCGAGATGAACGCCTCACTCGTCCAGTACGCCGTCCGCCGCTTCCGCACCCGCGGCGAGGGCGGCGACATGGAGGACATCGTCCAGGTCGGCACGATCGGCCTGATCAAGGCCATCGACCGGTTCGACCCGAGCCGCGAGAACGAGTTCTCCACCCTCGCCATGCCGTACATCACCGGCGAGATCAAGCGGCACTTCCGTGACACCAGCTGGGCCGTCCACGTGCCGCGCCGGCTCCAGGAGCTGCGCATCGACATCGCGAAGGCCAAGGAGGAGCTGACCGTCCGCCTGGACCGCTCCCCGACCGTCGCCGATCTCGCCGAGCACCTCGACCTCAGCGCCGACGAGGTCGTCGAGGGCCTGGTGGCCGCCAACGGTCACACCTCCGGCTCGCTCGACGCCCCGCACACCGAGCACAGCGACGGCCCGACCGAGGGCCACACCCTCGCCGACGTCATGGGCGAGGACGAGCCGGCCATGGAACTCGTCGAGGACATCCAGTCCCTGGCCCCGCTCCTCGAACAGCTCACGGACCGCGAGCGCCGGATGCTCCAGATGCGCTTCGGCGAGGAGCTGACCCAGGCCCAGATCGGTGCCGCGCTCGGCATCTCCCAGATGCAGGTCTCGCGTCTGCTGACCCGACTCCTGGCCCACCTGCGCGAGTCCATGCTGGCCGACGCGGACCACTCCGAGGGTTCGGCCGCGCACGCCGCCTGACCTTCGCTCCGGCACGCCCGAACCCCCGGCCCGGTCCGCGTCGCGCGGCCAGGGCCGCCTCACCCGGCCGCACCCCCCTCACTCTCGGGGTGCCGCCGGGTGAAGCGGTGCCACCAGCGCGCCGGCCGCGGCTTCACGACCTCGACCTCGGCCTCGCTCCCGGGGTGCCGCCGGGTGAAGCGGTGCCACCAGTGCGTACGCCGCGGATGCACGGCCCGCCCGAGTCGCCGGCCCAGGAACAGGTAGCCCAGCAGGGCGCCCGTCGTGTTCAGGATCACGTCGTCGACGTCGAAGGCCCGCCCCGTGACCAGGGCCCCCTGTACGAGTTCGACCAGGGTCATCACGACCGTCGTGCACAGCACGACCCGCGCGAGACCGCGGACCTGCGGCACCAGCACCGGCAGCAGCACCCCGAACGGCACCCCCAGCAGCAGGTTCCCGCCGATCTGGCGCGCGGCCTCCCGGGCCGTGCCGTGATTGACGTAGGCACGGATCGACTGCCCCGGGTGGACGTTGCTGTAGGTCAGGGCCTCGGAGGCCGGGGAAGGCTCCAGCGTCAGCCGGGCGAGCACCACGCTGAACGCCACCGTCGCCCCCAGCGCGGCCGCCATCGCGAGCGCCCGCAGCGCCGGGTGCGCTCCCGTCCCGGGTACCGGATTCCTGTGCCGTATCGGATTCATGGGCACCGTATGCCCAGCCGTTTCGGCCCGACCCGTGGTAACCCCGGCCGATCGTCGACCGTGTTCGCGGGACCGACGAACGCCGGTGCGCGTGAGGGGGATCACACGGCCGCCCGCGGTTGCGTGAGGTGGATCACCTTGGCGTTTGCGGTGGTTGAGGGAGGGCACCCGGGCCCCTGGAACGGAACCTTCCGCTTGCCGTCGACGCGGCGCGCGCGAGGGCGGGCGGATCCCGCATCGCTCCACGGCCCGCCGACCCCATCGGCGCGCCGTACCCGTATCGACCCGCGAGGTGTATGTGTCCACGCTCCAGGCCGAGCACGTCTACAAGGTGTTCGGCAGACACCCCGATGGCGCCGCCGACGCCGTCCGCGCTCTCGAACGCGGCGCCGACCGCGACGAGCTCCGCGCCGACGGAACGACGGCCGCTGTGATCGACGCGTCCTTCAGCGTCGAACCCGGCCAGATCTTCGTCGTCATGGGGCTGTCCGGATCCGGCAAGTCCACGCTGCTGCGCATGCTCAACGGACTGCTGGAACCCACCTCGGGACGCATCCTCTTCGACGGCGAGGACCTCACCGCGCTCACCGCGCGCGAGCTGCGCCGGGTCCGCTCCACCAAGATCAGCATGGTGTTCCAGCACTTCGCGCTGTTTCCGCACCGCGACGTCCTGGCGAACGCCGCGTACGGACTGGAGGTCCAGGGCGTCCCCCGGGCCGAGCGCGAACGGCGCGCCGCCGAGGCGCTGGAGCTGTGCGGGCTCGGCGGTTGGGAGAACTCCTGGCCCGACGAGCTGTCCGGCGGCATGCAGCAGCGCGTGGGCCTCGCCCGCGCCCTCGCCACCGACGCCGACCTGCTGCTGATGGACGAGTCCTTCAGCGCCCTCGACCCGCTGATCCGCCGTGACATGCAGGACCAGTTGCTCGAACTCCAGCGGCGCCTGAAGAAGACCATCGTCTTCATCACCCACGACCTCAACGAGGCCATGCGCCTCGGCGACGGCATCGCCGTCATGCGCGACGGCCGGATCGTCCAACTGGGCACCGCCGAGGACATCCTGATGCGGCCGGCCGACGACTACGTGGCCTCCTTCATCCAGGACGTCGACCGCTCGCGCGTCCTGACGGCAGACGCCGTCATGGACGTCCCGGTCCCGGACGCCGACGCCTGCGCCTGTCCGACGGTCGGCACCGACACCCCGCTCGCCGAACTGTGCGCCGTCAGCGCCCGGGTCCCGCACCCGGTCGCCGTCACCGACAAGGAGGGCGCCGTGGTCGGCTCCGTGCCGCAGGACCGCCTCATCGCCTTCATAGGCGACGAACAACGACCCCCGATGCACTGCGCGGAGGTGGCAGCCTGATGCCCCGCCTGCACCTCGGCGCCTGGGTCGACAGTGGTGTCGACTTCCTCCAGCGCCACCTGTCCTGGCTGTTCGACGCCATCAGCACGGTGGTCACCGGGCTCTACGACGGCATCGACGCCGTCCTGAACGCCCCCGCGCCCCTGCTGTTCGCCGGCATCCTCGCCGTCGCCGCCTGGTGGCTGCGCGGCCTGCTCGCCGCGCTCCTGGCCTTCGTGGGCTTCGCACTCGTCGACTCCGTCGGCCTGTGGTCCGAAGCCATGTCCACGCTCTCCCTCGTGCTGGTCGCCACCCTGGTCACGCTGTTCTTCGCGGTTCCGCTGGGCATCTGGGCCTCCCGCTCCGACCGGGTCAGTGCCGTCCTGCGGCCCGTCCTGGACTTCATGCAGACCATGCCGGCCATGGTCTACCTGATCCCCGGCATCATCTTCTTCGGCGTGGGCGTCGTGCCCGGCATCATCGCCACGATCATCTTCTCGCTGCCGCCCGGCGTCAGGATGACCGAACTCGGCATCCGGCAGGTCGACGGCGAGCTGGTCGAGGCGGCCGACGCCTTCGGCACCACCCCGCGCGACACCCTCGTACGGGTCCAGCTCCCGCTGGCCCTGCCCACCATCATGGCCGGCATCAACCAGGTCATCATGCTCGGCCTGTCCATGGTCGTCATCGCCGGCATGGTCGGCGGCGGCGGACTCGGCGGAGCCGTCTACCGCGCCATCGGCAACGTCGACATCGGCCTCGGCTTCGAGGCCGGCATCTCCATCGTCATCCTCGCCATGTACCTGGACCGGATGACCGGGGCCCTCGGCCGCCAGGTCTCCCCGCTCGGCCGGCGCGCCCTGGCCAAGACCCAGGCCGCCGCGCGCGGCGCCGCCAAGCTGTGGAACCACCGGCCCCAGCCCGCGTACGCGGTCAGCGGAGCCGTGATCCTCGCCCTCGTCGCGGGTGGCCTCGGCGCCTTCGGCGGCTCGGACCAGTCGAAGACCACGGCGAGCGGCGCCGAGAACGTCGGCAAGGGCCGCAAGATCAACCTCGGCTACATCCCGTGGGACGAGGGCATCGCCTCCACCTTCCTCTGGAAGGAACTGCTGGAGCGGCGCGGCTTCGAGGTCGACGCCCGCCAGTTGGAGGCCGGCGCGCTCTACACCGGCCTGGCCGGTGGACAGATCGACTTCCAGACCGACTCCTGGCTGCCCGTCACCCACGCGAAGTACTGGGAGAAGTACGGGAAGAAGCTGGAGGACCTGGGCTCCTGGTACGGTCCGACCTCGCTGGAGCTGGCCGTCCCCTCGTACATGAAGGACGTGCGCTCGCTCGCCGACCTCAAGGGAAAGTCCGGACAGTTCAAGGGCCGGATCATCGGCATCGAGCCGAGCGCCGGCGAGATGTCCATCCTCAAGGACAAGGTGCTCGGGGAGTACGGCCTCGACGGCGAGTACAAGGTCGTCGACGGCTCCACCCCGGGCATGCTCGCCGAGCTGAAGCGGGCCTACGAGAAGAAGGAGCCCGTCGCGGTCGTCCTGTGGTCCCCGCACTGGGCCTACTCCTCCTACCAGCTCACCAAGCTGGAGGACCCCAAGGGGGCCTGGGGCAAGGGCGACGGCATCCACACCCTGGCCCGCAAGGACTTCGGCTCGGACGAGCCCGAGGTCGCGAAGTGGCTGCGCTCCTTCAAGCTGACCGAGGAGCAGCTGACCGGCCTGGAAGCCAAGATCCAGGAGGCCGGCAAGGGCAAGGAACAGCAGGCGGTCCGCACCTGGCTGGCCGATCACCCGGAGATCGACAAGCTGGCCTGAGCACCGCGAGGCGCCGGCGCGCGGAGGAGACCGTACGTTCCTCCGCGCGCCGGCGCCTTCGTGTGTCCGGACCCGGTTCAGCCGACCCGGAGCCGCGGTTCAGCCGACCCGGGCCCCCGGTTCAGCCGACCCGGGCCCCCGGTTCAGCCGACTCTGACCTGCGGTTCGGCCGACCCGAATCCGCCGCTCGGCCGACTCTGACCTGCCGTTCAGCCGACCCGGATCCGCCGCTCGGTCGGCGCCGGTACGGGTTCGGCGGGGCCCGCCGTCCGGCGCGGCGGCACCGGCCACCAGATGCTCCACCCCAGCAGCGCCGCCAGCGCCGGGACCAGTGCGATCGACAGGACGAACGCCGAGAGCAGGATCCCGAGCGCCGTCGCGAAACCGATCTGCTGCGTCGCCGACCCGGGACCGACGGCCAGGCCGCCGAACGAGGCGGCCAGCACCAGACCCGCCGTCGCGATCGTCGGAGCCGTGTGCCGCACCGCGCGGGCCACAGCCGCGCGGGCCGGACCGGGCCGCTCCATCTCCTCCCGGATCCGGTCGCCGATCAGGATGTTGTAGTCCGTGCCCAGCGCGACCACGAACAGGAACAGCACCAGCGGCAGCGTGAAGTCCACCCCTGACCGGCCCAGGGCGTGCTGGAACACCAATGCCGAGGCGCCCAGGGTGGCGGCGAAGCCCAACCCCACGGAGATCATCAGGACGGCCGGCGCGAGCAGGCTTCGCAGCAGCACCAGCAGGATCAGCGTGATCAGGGCCGCCGCCACCGGGAAGACCACCCTCAGGTCCTTGTCCACGGCCTTCGAGATGTCCGCGAACACCGCCGCCGTCCCGCCGACATGAGCCTCGGTACCGGCCGGCCGGTGCGCGGCCACCGTCTCCCGGATCGGCCCCGAGACCAGGTCGCGGACCTCCTGCCGATGCGGATCGGCGGTCGGGAACACGTCGATCCGAGCCGCCTTCCGGTCCTCGCTCAGCACGGTCGGGGCCACCTGACCCACCCCGTCCATCGCGGTGAGCGCCTCGGCGAGCCCACCGAGCCGCTCCGCGGTCAACGTGCCCCCGTCGGAGGCGGTGACGAACACGCCGGTGGGGTCGGACACCCCGGCCGGCAGTGCGCCGGCGATCTCCGCCGCCGTGCCGGCCGCGGCCGTGCGCTCCCCGTCCCCGCCGCTCTGCCCGTAGTCCATCCGCATCCCCACCAGCCCCGCCGCCAGCACTCCCAACAGGGCCACCGAGGCGAACACCACCGTGAGGGGGCGTCGGGCCACCCGGTCGCCCATCCGCGCGGCCACACCCTCGCGGGGCTGCCCCTTCAGCCCCCGGGAGGGCCAGAACATCCTGCGCCCGGCGACGGCGAGGATCGCCGGCATCAGGGTCAGACTGCCGACCAGCATCACCAGCACGGCCACGGCGATCGCCGGACCCAGGACCCGGAACTGCCCGAACGTGGCCACCCCGAGCGTGGAGAAGGCCGCCACGATGGTCAGCGCCGCCGAGGTGATCGCCGTGCCCACCCGGCCCGCCACCTCCGCCGCCGCGGCCCGACCGGACTGCTCCGGCCGGTCGCGCAACCGCTCGCGGAAGCGGAACAGCAGGAAGAGGAAGTAGTCGATGCCGATGCCCACCAGCACCACGTTGATCAGTTGAGGTGTGGACGGGTCGAGGTCGATGCCGGCCAACAGGGCCGAGCCGACCACGGCGCCCGCCGCCGCGCCCCCGATCACGGTCACCGCGAGCAGCGGGAGCAGCGCCGCGAGGAAGCTGCGGAAGACGAGGACGTTCAGCAGCACGATCACCACGAGCATCACGATGCCCACGACGGTCGACCGGGTCTTGCCCGCGTCCGCGGAGTCCACGGTGTCGGCGAGCCCACCGGTGAACCCGGTCCGCAGCCCCGCCTCCGCGAACTCGGCCCGCGCCTGCTCCCGGAACGCGCGGTACAGGTCCTGCATCCCGGGATCCGTGGGATTCCCGGTCAGCTCCACGGACAGCAACCGGAAACCCCGATCGGGCGCTGTCATGACCGGGCCGACCAGGGGCCGTTGGGAGTGGTCCCGCGCGAACGGCAGCGCGTCCTCGGACCGGGGCATCACGACCGGGCGCCGGGCCAACTTCGCGGCCTCGGCGTCGATGCGCCGCTCGTCGGCGGCGGTCAGCGGTTCCCCGTCGGCGCGGGCCACCAGCATGGTGGAGGGGTTGGCGTCGGGCCTGGCCCCGAAGTGCCGCTCGGCGACCCGCAACGCGGCGGCCGAGTCGTAGTCGGCCGGCAGGAAGGCGCCCGACGAGGCCTGGGTGGCGCGGAAGACGAGCGCTTGGCCCAGCAGGGTCAGGGCGATGCCCAGCACCGCCCACAGGGCGATCACCTTCCACGGACTTCGGGTGGCGTAGCCGGTCAGGGCGCGGATCACGGGGTCCTCCGTAACGGGAGTCGAGGCCGGGGTTTCCCGGCTGCTCCCAGCCCATCACCGGCCGGGCCCCGAAACGTCGGTGCCCGGGATGAGCCCGCACCCGGGACCCGGGTCCGGGGGAGGGCCCGGACCAGGACCCGGGTCCCGGGTGCGGGCTCATCCCCTGGACCCGGGCGTCCGCGGTCACCCCGATGGGAGAATGGATCACGTACGTGACCCGGGGCGCGGCGGTACGGACCGGTGCGGTCGGCGACGAGGGGGGACCGGTCGGCATGCGCACGCGTCGAGGGGGCGACCCGTACGCCCCGGGCGGCCCGAGGGCCCGGGCCCTCGCCGAGGGGTTCACCTGGACCCGCAACGACGCCCTGGTGGCCATAGGGTCCGGCGCGGTCGACCTGACCGGGTACTCGATCGGGACCATGGACGCCGGACTGACCCTCAGCGTCCCCGCGTTCGGGCTGTTGGTGCTCGCCTCAGTGGCCCTGCCGGCCCGACGGCGGCACCCGGTGGCCGTGTTCGTGGCGGCGCTCGTCCTCGCCGCGGTCTTCAACATCGTCAGCCCCCTCTCCCCGGGGTTCACGGCCAACCTCGCCGTCGCCCTGTACTCGGTCGCCATGACGCGCGGCCCCGCCGTGGTCACGGCCGGCGTCCTGGCCGTCCTGCCGATCCCGCTCATCGGCCGGAACGGACGTTGGGTCGACTCGGGCTGGGGTGTGTTCGGCAACCTCGTCGCGGCGGGCATCGTCGTCGCCGCGGGTGTGGCGGTCCGCCACCGGCAGCGCGAGGTCGCGGCGCACCGCAAGCTGCTCGCCGACCGCGCCGTGGCCGAGGAACGCCGCCGCATCGCCCGCGAACTGCACGACATCGTGGCCCACCACATCACCACCATGCAGTTGATGGCCGGCGGGGCACGGGCCAACCTCGCCCACGACCCGGAGGCCGCCCGGGACGCCCTGGTCACCCTGGAGGGCTCGGGGCGGATGGCACTGCGCGAGATGCGCCAACTCCTCGACGTGCTGCGGGCCGGTGAGGAACCCGAACACGTCCCGCCCGCCCCGCAACCCGGGGCCGGGGACCTGGGCCGGATCATCACCGAGTCCCGACTGGCCGGGATGGAGACCCGGTTCACCGTCCACGGCCGGGCCAGGCCCCTGCCACCGACGGTCGGCCTGACGGTCTTCCGCATCGTGCAGGAGGCCCTGACCAACGCCCGCAAGCACGCGGGACCCGCGCGGGCCGACGTACGCCTGACGTACGGCCGGGACGAGATCACGGTGGAGGTCAGCGACGACGGGGCGGGCGCGCCGCCGCCCCGCCCGTTGCCTTCACCGTCGGAGCCCGTCGCCGGGTACGGTCTGATGGGAATGCGTGAACGAGTCGCCCTGCAGGGCGGCACCCTGGAGGCCGCGCCGATCGACGGCGGCGGCTTCCGGGTGGCGGCCCGCATGCCGGTGGCAACGGGTGCGGCCGGGGGAGAGGGAGAGTGACACAGCGATGATCCGTGTGCTGATCGCCGACGACCAGCCGCTGGTGCGGCGGGGTCTGGCGCTGATCCTTTCCCCCGACCCGGACGTCGAGGTCGTGGGGGAGGCCGGGGACGGCGCCGAGGCCGTGGACCTCGCCGGGCGACTGCGGCCCGACGTCGTGGTCATGGACATCCGCATGCCCGTCCTCGACGGGGTGCGGGCCACCGCGGAACTCGCCCGGCTGTGCCCCGAGTCCCGCGTACTGGCCCTCAGCACCTTCGACATGGACGAGTACGTGGTCGCCGCGCTGCGGGCCGGCGCGCACGGGTTCCTGCCCAAGGACGTCTCCCCCGAGGAGCTGATCGCGGCGGTACGCACCGTCCACACCGGCGAGGCCGTCGTGGCGCCCCGACTGCTGACCCGTCTGATCTCCACCTACGTACGGGCTCCCGACCCCCGTCCGAGGCCCGCCGACACCACGGCCCCGCCGGACGGACTGACCCCGCGCGAGCTGGAGATCTGGCGGCTGCTGGCCCGGGGCCTGGACAACGCCGAGATCGCCCGGGACCTGGACATCAGCGTCTCGACGGTCAAGAACCACATCACCGGCATCTTCGGCAAGTTGGGTGTGCGCGACCGCGCGCAGGCGGTGATCGCGGCGTACGAACGAGGCCTGGTCGAGGTCGAACGGAGGAACACTTGATCACCAAGTGCCCGCAGAGGCCCGGAATCGACCCGGTGACCCTACCTCTGACCAGCCGGAACACTGGATGATTCGTCCATGCGGACGAGGCGTCGCGCATGGCACAGTGCCAGCAGTACAACCGCCGGACCAGGGAGCCTCCATGCGTGATCCGCACTCGATTCCGCCGACGCTCGTGGCCGAGCCCGAGTGTCCGCGGCGACCGAGCCCGTTGCCCGTATGTCCGGTCTGTACCGGGACGCCGGAACGGATCTCCTGGCGACAGCGCCCGGGTGAGCCCGTGGTGCTGGTCTTCGAGCCCTGCGGCCACCGCCACTCGTCCCCGGCACCGCCCCTGCTGGTCGTGACCCCGCCGGTACCCGTCAGGAAGTGAGGAAGGAGGCGATCCGCTCGGCGAACGCCTCCTCGCCCAGGATCTCGATCCCGGCCGCCTCGGCCTTGGCGACCTTGCCGCCCGCCTTCTCGCCCGCCACCAGCAGGGTGGTCTTCCCCGATATGGTGCTCGCGGACTTCCCGCCCGCCCGCTCGATCAGCTCGCGCACCTTGTCGCGGGTGTCGTACGCCGCGAGGGCGCCCGTCATCTTCCCCGTGACCACCACGCACTGACCGGCCAACGGCCCCTCCTCGGCCCCGGGCACGACCGGCGGGATCGGCTCGGTGAGGTTGACCCCCGCGGCCGCCAGCTTGTCGATGACCGGACCCAGCGCCGCGACCTGGGCCACGATCGCGGCCGCCTTGGCCTCACCGACCAGTTCCACGGCCGTCATCGCCCGCGTGTCGGCGGCCCGGATCGCGTCCATCGTCACGAAGTGGCGGGCGATCCGCCGGGACATGCCCCGCCCGGTCCCGATCACCCCGAGGGCGCAGAACACGCGGGACAGCGGTCTGCCCTTCGCCGCCTCGATCTGCTCCAGCAGCTTCACGGCCCGCCGCTCACTGCCGGCGGCCTCCGCGAGCGCCGCGTGGTCGAGGGTGAACAGGTCCGCGACATCGCGGACCCGACCGGAATCCACCAGCGCCCTCACGTACGTCTGACCCAGGCCGTCCATGTCCAACTGGTCGCGCCCCGCCGCGTACAGGACGGCGGCGATCCGCCCGCAGTCGACGGGCTGCGCGCAGCGCCAGCGCTCCTGCGACCGGTCGATCTCCCCCTGGCAGCCGGGGCACACCTCGGGCAGTTCTATCTCCCGCTCCGCGCCGGTGCGCAGCTCCACCACCGGGGCCTCGACGCGCGGGATGATGTCGCCCGCCTTGTGGACGGTGACGGTGTCGCCCAGCCGCAGCCCGCGCCGGAGGATGTCGGCGGGGTTGTGCAGCGTCGCGTGGCGCACCACCGAGCCGTCGATCTCCACCGGCTCCAGGACGGCGGTCGGCGCCAGCACGCCCGTCCGGCCCACCGCCCAGGTGACCTCCAACAGGCGGGTGCGCCGCTCGACGGCCGCCAGCTTGTACGCGGTCGCCCAGTGCGGATGGCGCGATCCCGTCCCGGCCGCCGCCTGCTCGTCCGGCGAGTCCAGCTTGACGACCACCCCGTCGATGCCGAAGGGCAGCGCGGCACGGAGTGCGGAGATCCGCCCCACCTGCTCCTGGACCTCGGCGATCGTGTCCACCACCGTCATCCCCGCCTCGGTGGCCGCCGCCGTCCGCACGCCCGTCCCGGCCACGTACGCCATCACCTCGGAGTGCCGGCCGCGGGGCAGCGCCCCGCCATCGTCGAGGGCGACCGCGCCGAACGCCCAGAAGGTCATCTCCACCGTGTACGGGCGGCCCTTGGCCCGCAGCGTGCCGGCCGCGCCGTTGCGCGGATTGGAGAACGGCGCCGCCCCGTGGGCGGCGCGTATCTCGTTGGCCCGCTCGAACTGGGCGGTGGTGAGCAGGACCTCGCCGCGGACCTCGAAGGAGGCGTCCGTGGCCAGCTCGCGGGGCAGGCCCACGATGGTCCCGATCGCGTGCGAGACGTCCTCGCCGCTGCTCCCGTTGCCCCGGGTGACCAACTGGGTCAGCCTTCCCTCGCGGTAGCGCGCGGCCAGTGACGCGCCGTCCAGCTTCGGCTCGACCACGTATCCGCCCGTGACGGGCCCGCCCAGCCTCCGCGCCAGCGAAGCCTCCCAGTCGAGGAGGTCCTGCGGGCCGAAGGCGTTGGCCAGGGAGAGCATCGGTTCCGTGTGGGCCACCTCGCCGGCCGGCACGGCGCCGCCGGCCACCTTCCCCGTGGGGGAGGCGGGATCCACGTGCTCCGGGTACGCGGCCTCGTACGCCTGGATCAGGGAGACCAGGAGGTCGAAGGAGGCATCGTCGAGCGGCGAGTCTCCCGAGCCGTAATAGGCGGCTGAGGCCCTGATGGCGGTGCCGATCGCGTCGGCGTACTCGTCACGGGTGGCCAGGGTGGAAGCGGTGGTGATCGTCATGTCCCGATGGTGACCCAGGGGTCTGACAATGGCCGGTCCGCGCGACGGCATCGCTGACACGTGCTCAAAGTTGCTTGGCATCAGCCGTATTCGAGCAACTTCCTTCAAGCGATGTCGATCCGCCGCTATGTTGCCGAGAGCATGCCAAGCCGGTGTGTCCGAGACCCGGACCGCACGAGGAGCTGCCCATGACACTGACACGCTTCAGCAGGAATCCACGGCGACGGTGCGCGGCGGCACTGCTCGCCGCCGCCCTCGCCGTCGCGGGACTGGCCGCGGCCGGACCGATGGCCCGCCCCGCCGTCGCGGAGCCCTCGGCGGCCCCCGACACCGCGGGCGACGTCACCGGCATCAGCCGGTCCGGGAACACCTACACCGTGACGACGACCAGCGGGGCCAAGGCGCGCGTGGTCGTCGCCCGCGCCGACGTCTTCCGGCTCTGGCTCTCCCCCGACGGGACCTTCACCGACGACCCGGCCGGCTCCGACCTCGCGCCCACCACCGACTTCGGCCCCGTAGGCTCCGCCTCCGCGGACGCCGGCACGCACTACCGGATCACCACCGGAGCCCTCTCCATCCGGGTCCACAAGGCACCCCTCCGATTCTCCGTCCTGCGGGCCGACGACTCCACGCCGCTCTGGGAGGAAAGCCGCCCGACCTCCTGGTCCGGCGGCCGGACCACCCAGTACCTGACCCGCGGAGCCGACGAACAGTTCTACGGAACGGGCCTGCGACTGGGGGAGTGGGCACTGCGCGGCAAGACCGTACCCGTCGCCGTCGACAACAAGTGGCGCGAGAACACCAACGCCAGCCCCGCCCCCTTCTACATGTCCACCAACAACTACGGGGTCATGCGCAACACATGGGCCCCGGGGTCCTACGGCTTCAACGAACCCACCACCCTCACCCACGACGAGAAGCGCTTCGACGCCTGGTACTTCGCGGGGGACTCCCTCAAGGGCGTCCTCGACGCCTACACCGACGTCAGCGGAAAGCCCTTCCTGGCGCCGATGTGGGGCTTCGAACTCGGCAACGCCGACTGCTTCAACGCCTCCAACCCCGACTACCAGGGCGATCACGGACGCCTCCGCCACCAGACCACCCCCGACGTGGTCGGGTACGCCGACGACGCCCGCGCCGCCGACATGCCCTCGGGCTGGTTCCTGCCCAACGACGGGTACGGCTGTGGCTACACCGCGCCCCTGAAGTCCACCGTGGACGCCCTCAAGGCCAAGGGGTTCCAGACGGGCCTGTGGACCTCCACCGGTCTCGGCTCCATCGCCGACGAGGTCGGGGCGGCCGGCAGCCGGGGCGTGAAGACCGACGTGGCCTGGATCGGCAGCGGCTACAAGTACGCCTTCGACGGAGTGCGACAGGCCGTGGACGGCATCGAGAAGAACTCCGACGCCCGGCGCTACGTCTGGACCGTCGACGGCTGGGCGGGCACCCAGCGCAACGCCGTCGTGTGGACCGGGGACACCAACGGCACCTGGGACGACATGCGGTGGCACGTCCCCGCGATCACCGGCGCGGGCCTGTCCGGCCTCAACTACGCCTCCGGGGACATCGACGGCATCTTCGGCGGCAGCCCCCGGACCTACGTCCGCGACCTCCAGTGGAAGGCCTTCACCCCCGCCTTCATGACCATGTCCGGCTGGGGCGCCACCAACCCCCGGGCCGGCTACCAGGACAAGCAGCCCTGGCGGTTCGCCGAGCCCTACCTGTCCATCAACCGGAAGTACCTCCAGCTCAAGATGCGGCTGATGCCCTACCTGTACACGATGAGCCGCGTCGCCCACGAGAGCGGCGTCCCCAGCACCCGCGCCATGGTCCTGGAGTACCCCGACGACCCCGTGGCCCGGGGCAACCAGACCAGTGGACAGTTCATGGCGGGCGACTCCTTCCTCGTGGCCCCCGTCGTCTCCGACACCGCCGTCCGCGACGGCATCCACCTGCCCGCCGGCACCTGGACCGACTACTGGACCGGCAAGACCTACGCGGGCCCCGGCCGGCTCGACGGCCACCGGGCCCCGCTCGACACCCTCCCGCTGTTCGTCAAGGGCGGCGCGATCGTGCCGATGTGGCCGCAGATGAACCACACGGGCGAGAAGCCCGTCTCCACCCTCACCTACGACATCCACCCGCGCGGCGCCTCCTCCTTCGAGCTGTACGAGGACGACGGCCGCACCCGCGCCCACCAGTCCGGGGCCTTCGCCCGCCAGCGGGTGGACGTCACCGCGCCGACCACCGGCGTCGGCGACATCACCGTCAAGGTCGGCGCCCCGACCGGCGACTACGCCGGCAAGCCCGCCTCGCGCGGATACGAACTCACCCTGCACGTGTCCCGCGCCCCCACCGCCCTCACCGTGAACGGCTCCGCCCTGACCCGGCTCACCACCAAGAACGCCTATGACTCCGCCGCCACCGGCTGGTTCTTCGACCCGGCCGACCGGTCCGGCGTCCTGTGGGTCAAGACCGGCACCACGTCCGGCGCCTTCGCCGTCGTGGCCACCGGCGCCGGCATCCCGCCGGCGGACCCCGTACCCGCCGAACCCACCCCCGTACCCCAGACGGCCTGGAGCCTGCTCTCCGCCGACAGCCAGGAGACCGCGGCCGAGAACGGCGCCGCCCGCAACGCCTTCGACGGCGACCCGGCGACGATCTGGCACACCGCCTGGTCCACCGGCACCCCGGCGGCGTTCCCGCACGAGATCCGCGTCGACCTCGGCGCCCGCTACGCGCTGGACTCCCTCGGCCACCTGCCCCGACAGGACGGCGGGGTCAACGGCCGGATCGGCCGCTACGAGGTGTACGTGTCCGACAGCCCCACCGGCTGGGGCCCACCGGTCGCCACCGGCACCCTCCCCGACACCCCGGCCGCCACATCGATCCCCCTGTCCGCCGCGACCGGCCGCTACCTCAGGGTGAGGGCCCTCGGCGAGGCGGGGTCCCGGGGCCCCTGGACCAGTGCCGCCGAACTCACCCTCACCGGGCGCGCGTCACCGCTCCCGGGCACCGCGACCCTCCGCAACGCGGCCCCACCGACGCGGTCTCCGTGAGCCGTCTCGACCTGCCGCACGCCGCCACCACACCGGGCACCCGACCCGTCCCCTGACCCCGTTCCCGCCTTCCCCGGATCGACCGGGGGATGCGGGAACCTCACGGCAGCGCACCGCAGTCGCGGCGGGCCGGCTCGCCGAGCAGCGGTGCCCAGCGCTCGA
The DNA here is from genome assembly GCF_042889445.1 of Streptomyces sp. NPDC002602. Classification (NCBI taxonomy): domain Bacteria; kingdom Bacillati; phylum Actinomycetota; class Actinomycetes; order Kitasatosporales; family Streptomycetaceae; genus Streptomyces; species Streptomyces sp. NPDC002602. Next base: position 1,203,627 of record NZ_JBIAQX010000001.1, read on the forward strand.
ACAGGCCGCGCAGGGCCGCGCCGTGCGCGGCGCGGAAGGCCGGATCGTGGTCGGCCAGGTCGAGTTCGTTCGCGGCGCTCAACTCGGCGAAGTCCCGCCTGGACCGAACGTCGGGGCAGTACACCCGCCCGGTGAACCGGTCCCGCCAGAGGCCGGACGCGTCCGCGAGCGTCGGGTGGGAGACCCCGCGGTCACAGCTCGCGTAGAAGTACACGAGTTCCTCGGCCCCGGTTCCGATCACCGCGGCCAGTTCGCTCCGCCGGTCGACCGGGAGGAGGCCCGACGGGAAGCCGTCCGTGCCGTAGAACGCGTGGCACAGGCCCGCCAGCCGGAGTTCGGGCCGGGCGCCCCACCCCGCGAGCCGGTCCCGCACCCGCACGAGGTGCGCGAGCAGGGTGCCACCGGGATGTTCGAGCTCCGCCGCCCCCAGGTCCCGGAGCAGGACGAGGGCGTGCGCCGCACGCGGGTCGCGGTCATCGGTCGGTACGGGCATCACGGCCAGCCCTTCGGACGGACGGGGACGGGCAGCCTCGGGGTGCGTTGACCACGGGGGAGCCCGCTCGGGGGACCTGGAGCGGTGCGGGGGTGGGTCGACACCCGGACCCGCCTCCACCAGGAGTCCGGACTCCGCGGCGTGAGCGGGGCCGGGTTGCCGCCCGGGCCCTGCATTGATCGTCGTGCAGCCGAACACCCCAGGTCAATCCCCGAATTCGAGCCCGGACCCCAAGCTGTACCTTGGGGCTCGTGACCCTTGACGACCTCCGTGTCCTCGTCGCCGTCTGCCGGGCGGGAAGCCTCAGCGCCGTCGCACGCGACCTCGGCCGCACCCAGTCGGCCGTCAGCCAGCACATACGCCGGCTGGAGAAGGAGACCGGCACGGCCCTGGTGGAACGCCACGCCCGCGGAGTGGTGCCCACCGAGGCCGGACGCATCCTGTGGGCCGCCGCGGCCGAGGGGATGGCCGGCCTCGACGGGGCCCTGCGCCGGCTCGACGACCTCGTCCACGCCACCGGCGGTTCCGTCCGCGTCACCACCGGCGCGACGACCGTCCGGCACTTCATGGCCGAGGCGATCGTCGCCTTCCGCCACCGCCATCCCGAAGTCAGCCTGGAGTTCCGGACGGAGAACTCCAGCCGCGGTTGCTTCGACGCCCTCGCCGCCGACGACCTCGACCTCGCCTGGATCACCATCGGCACCCCGGTCCACGGCGTCGAACAGCGCACGGTGATGGAGCTGCCCTGGGTCCTCGCCGTCGCCGCCGACGACCCCCTCGCCGCCCGATCCCACATCGAGCCCGCGGACCTTGCCGGGATCCGCCACATCCGGCTCCCGGAGAACTCCAGGTCCCGCGCCCACCTCGACGCCGCCCTGGCCGCCGCCGGAGTACGGATCGACCGCTCCGACACCAGCGTCGCCGACTGGGACACCGCCCTCCTGCTCGCCGAACTCGGCCTCGGCCACGCCGTCGTACCCGCCCTGCCCGGCCTGCCCGTCCCCGGCGCCGACGGGCCGCTGCGCCTGGTTCCGGTGCCCGCCCTGCCGGCCCTGCCCGTCGGCTGGGCCGTCCGACGCTGGAGCGCCCTGGCCCCGCCCGCCCGGATCTTCGCCGAGGAGGTCGCCCGAAGCCGCACCGGGCCTCCGGTCGACCGAAGTGGTTGACGCGGACGGCTCGTCGGACCTGCGGCATGATTGGCGCATGCCAACCGAGTCGGACACGATCGAACTGAGCGAAGACGAACTTCGTGAGATCACGGGCTACGCGGCGGCGTGTGCCCGCAGGGCGCTGCCGATCTTCGAACAGGACCCTTCCGCCGATCCTCGTCCCCGCGAGGCCATCGACGCGGCGGACGAGTTCGCCGCGGGCGGCCGGCGCACGACCGCCCTGCGACAGAGCGCGTGGGCGGCCTACAAGGCGGCGGGCGAGGCCGGTTCACCCGCGGCGGCGGACGCGGCGCGGGCGGCGAGCCACGCCGCTGCCGCCGCGTTCCTCCACCCCAAGGCGAGCGCCCACCAGGTGAAACACATCCTCGGCGCGGCGGCCCACGCGGCGCGGGCGGAGGAACTGGAGAGCGGGGAGGACGGGGTCACCGGGGGCACCCTCGAATGGGCGCGACACCACGCACCGGCGGCCGTCGGGACGGTACTCGGCCGGCTGCCCGCCGCACCTTCCGGAGGGGGACGCGTGGGAGAGCACATCCGCGATCTCGACGCCGTGCTCCGCACCTGAGGTCGGGCGCTCACCCGGCCCGCGGGGGAGCGGCGGTCAGGCCCTTCGGTGCGGGACCGAGCGTGGTGGTGCCCGGGGAGGCGCGGTGGCCCAGGCCCGTCCGGTACGCGTCGAGGGCGGCCTCGATCCGGCCCGTACGGCGCAGCAGGTCGCCGAGCAGTCGGCACAGGTCGGCGAGGTCCCCGGTCGCCCCGCTGCGTTCCAACAGGGCCAGCGCCTGCACGTAGTGCTCCTCCGCGGACTCGACCTCCCCGCGCTCCTCCGCGATGAGCCCGAGCAGCCGGTGCGCGCCGCCCGCGTGGACCGCGCCGTGGCTGTCGCCCAGCTCCAGCACGGCCGAGAGCAGCCCGGCGGCCTCGTCGTGACGGCCGAGCCGGCGCAGCACATCGGCCAGCTCGACCTCGACCTGGGCGGTGTACAGGGCGGCACGCTTGGCCGAGAGCATCTCCCGGGCGGTGCGCAACTCGACCTCGGCCGCGTTCAGTTCGCCGTTCTGGGCCTGGACGTAGCCGCGCATCCAGTGGCAGTGCGCCAGGTCGGTGCGCATCCGCAACTGCCGGTAGACCGTCTGGGCCTTGGCCAGTGACGCGTCGGCGTCGGCCACCCGTCCCTCGGCGAGGAAGGTGCGGGCGACCTGTCGATGCATGCCCGCCACCAGAGCCGGGTCCTGCACGTGCGGGGCCAGCGCGAGGGCGAGTTCGGCGGCGCGGGCGGCCCGCGCGTGGGCGCCCATGTCGATGTACGGGCCGATCGCCGCCGCGTACAGCAACACCAGTGCCTCGGGGTCGCCCAACCCGCCGGCGTTCAGCTCGTCGATCGTCGATTCCAGCAGGTAGCAGGCGTACCGCAGTTCACCGGCCAGCAGGTGTGCGACGGCCCGGCCGCGGATCGGCCGGGCGCGACGGGGCAGCGGCTCGTCCGCGAGGAGCCGCTCGGCCGCCTCGAAATGGGCGGTCGCGCAGGCGAGTTCGCCGGATTCCAGGGCGCAGTCGCCGAGACCGAGCAGGGCCTCGGCCCGCTCGGGCGTGAGGTCGAGGAGCTCCGCGTCCGCGAGCAGGCGCCGGTATCGGGCGGCCGCCTCGTCCGCGGCGCCCGTGGCCAATGCCCTCTGGGCGTCGGTCAGGGCCAGTCGCAGCTCCGTTGCCAGGTGTGGCGGGCGGCCCGTCGCCAGTTCCTCGTAGGAGGTGCCGAGCCGCTCCGCGAGGAAGCGCAGCGCGGCCTCGGAAGGGCGGACCCGGCCCGACTCCAGGGTGGAGATGTAGGCCGGGGTGTACGCGGGCTCCGCCAATTGCCGCTGGGTCAGACCGCGTTCGATGCGCAGTCGATGAACCCTGCCGCCGATCAAGCCCTGTTCGTCCATCTCGTCCCCCCGTTCACGTGAACTCTCCGGCATCCGGCCGCAGTAGTCCATTGCGCAGGTCCCTCGCGCGCCCCTAGGTTAAGCAACCAATTAAGTCTGATTATCAACGCAGTCAACTCCGAGGGGGACCCCTTGAACTCAACCGTCCGGTTGGTCGTCGCCGCGGCCGGGGCGACCGCGGTGCTGTTCGCCGCGGTACCCGCCGGAGCCGCCGCCGCACCGACACCCGCTCCGGTGTCCACCGCCGCGGGCACCGGCGTGGAGATCGAGGTACCCGGCCCGGAAGAGGGCCGGATCGCGGGGTCGGGCCACGTACGGGTACCGGTCGCCGGGCGGGCGAAGGCCGCGCCCCGGCTCTCCGCCGCCGAACGGGAAGCCGACGGCGAGGTCACCGCCCTCGTCGACAACGGCCCCACGGCCGACCGCCTCGACGTGGTCGTCGTCGGCGACGGCTACACCGCTGCCGAGCTCGATCGGTTCCACGAGGACGCCCGCCGCAAATGGGACGAGATCGCGGCCGTCGAGCCCTACGCGACGTACCGCTCCCTCTTCAACGTCTGGACCGTCGACGCCGTGTCCCGCGAGTCCGGGGTGTCGGGCGACCCCGACCCGGCCACCGTCCGCGACACCGCGCTCGGGTCCTACTTCTGGTGCGAGGACATCGAACGGCTGCTCTGCGTCGACCAGCCCAAGGTGGACACCTACGTGGCGAAGGCTCCCGCCGCCGACCTCGTCCTCGTCCTCGCCAACAGCTCCAAGTACGGCGGGGCGGGCTACAACGAACCCAGCCCCACCCTCGGCTACGAGGGCATATCCACCGCCTCGGCCGGAAACGCCAAGTCCGGACAGGTCGCCATCCACGAGACCGGGCACTCCCTCGGCAAGCTCGCCGACGAGTACTTCTACCCGGGCTCCCCGGACTACGAGAAGTACACCGGCCCCGAGCCCTCGGACTCCAACACCTCCACGCTGAGCGCCGACCGGATGGCCCGCACCCGCGCCAAGTGGTACCGATGGCTCGGTGAGGAGTCTCCCGACGGCGGCAAGGTCGGCGCGTACGAGGGCGGCGGCTACTACGTCACCGGGCTGAACCGGCCCACCGACAACTCGCTCATGCGGGTCCTGGACAAACCCTTCAACCTCCCCGGCGTCGAGGCGATGATCGCGGGCTTCCACCGCCACGCGAACACCGTCACCCCGCTCACCCCCACCGACCGCACCCTCCGGGCGCGCGACAGGGCGAGGGCGGCGGTGCCCCGGCTGGCGGCGCCGGACGGACGGCAGCTCGTGGTCCGCTGGTACCTGGACGGCCGGGAGCTGAAGCGGTTCGCCGGCCGGACCGAGGTGCGCGTCTCGGACCTGTTCCTCCTCGGCGCACGGACCCGGACCCTGTCCGTCAGGGTCGAGGACCGCACCCCCTCGGTCCGCGACCCGAAGATCGCCCGGACGCTGCGCACCACGGTCGACTGGCACGTCCGCCGCTGAGCGGACCCGGCCTCCCGCCCCGCCTCCGCGGCGGCCGTTCCATGACGCGGGGGCGCGGGCGCGGGACTGCGTGGCTCAGACCCGGTCCCCGCCCGCGTACGTCCAGAACGCGCGCATCAGCGGGGGCGGGGTCGGGCCGGTCAGTTCGAGCTGGGTCAGCAGTACGGACACGGTGCCCGTCGCGGGCACGACGTGCGCGGCGGTTCCGGTGCCGCCCACCCAGCCGTAGCGCCCCGGCACGTTCCACGGATCGACCGGGGCGACATCGACGGAACCGCCGAACCCCCAGCCCTGGCCCTCCAGGAACAGCGCGCCGCCCGCGCGCTGTTCGGGGGTGAGCCGATCCGCGGTCATCTCCCGCACCGACGCGGGGGACAGCAGACGGCTCCCGTCGGGGGCCTCGCCGTCCGCGAGCAACATCCGGCCGAAGGCGTACAGGTCGTCCGCGGTGGAGACCAGGCCGCCGGCGCCCGAAGGGAAGGCGGGCATCCGACTCCACTGCCCCTCGGGCGCGTCCACCCGGGTCAGCCCGCCGGCCCCGGGATCCGCCCGGTAGTACCCGGTGAACCGCCCGAGATCCGCCGGGGGGACCGCGAAACCGGTGTCGGTCATGCCCAGCGGCGCGAAGATCCGCTCGGCCAGGAACTCCGGCAGCGACTGCCCCGACGCCCGGGCGATCAGCACGCCCAGGATGTCCGAGCAGGTGTTGTACAGCCAGGCCTCACCCGGCTGGTGCAGCAGCGGGATCCGGGAGAGGGCCTTCATCCAGGCGTCCGGCTCGGCGACCAGTTGTGGTTGGGGCGGCCCCTGCCGCAGCTCGCCGAAGAGCGGGGCGAGGGCGGGGAGCGTGAAGTCCGACGGGAATCCGTACCCGGCCCGGAAGGTGAGAAGGTCCTCGACCGTGATCGGCCGGGCCGCCGGCACCACGTCGTCCACCGGGCTCGACGGCGTGCGGACCACCACGGGCGCGGACAGCTCGGGCAGCCACTCCCGGACCGGCGCCGCGAGCCCGAGCCGCCCGTCCTCGACCAGCGTCATCACCGCGGCGGCCGTCACCGGCTTGGTCAGCGAGGCGACGCGGAAGATCGAGTCCCTGGCCATCGGAGTGTCCCCGCCCGCCTCGGCGACACCGACGGCCGCCACCTCCACCCCGCCGCCGCGGGCCACCAGGGCCACCGCCCCGGGCAGGGAACCACTGCTCACACGGGGTTCCAGGACGTCCCTCAGACCGGCCATGACTCCACCTCTCCCGACGTCGTGCGCGCCCGATCCGCCGGATGGCGGGGGCCGTCCCCCTCCAGACTCCCGGGACGGGCCCGATTCATCGGTCCGACACCATCGGATTCGCCGCCGCTCCCGCCGCTCCCGTCGGATCCGCGGAACCCGCCGCAACCGCCGCTCCCGTCGGACGATCCGGATCCCGCGCGCCGGTCGCGTCCCAGAGCGCGCGGTGGTGCTCGCCCGCCGCGTCCAGCGGGCGGACCCCGGCCGGCCCCGGTGCCAAGGACAACACCGACCCGGAGGACCCGAACCGCGGCCACCCGGGGACGCCCTCGAAGGTGTCGAACGCGCCGTGCGAGCGACCGCGTACGGGGCCCGCGTCGGTCCGTACGACGGGCCGCTCGTCGGCGCCCGCCCGCGCGGTCGGGAGTCCCGCCCCGATGGTGGCCGGGAGCAGCAGGGCCGATACGGCCGCCGGCGTGATCCCCGGGGGACGGGTGGCACGGAGGCGGCCAGCCGGCACGGCGCGCCGCCTCACGACGTCGACTACCCGCGCCGTTCCAGCAGACCCCGGGCGAACGCGGCCTGGCCGGCGTGCTGGAGATCGTCGGAGAGCACGCTGACGAGCCGCACGGCGAGGGTGACCGGGGGGTCCCAGCGCTCGTCGACGACCCGGTCCAGGTCGGCTGCCGGGAGGGCGCGCACGAACTCCAGGGTCCGCTCGTGCACCGCGTCGTGGTACCCCAACAGGACCTCGCCCGACTCGACACGGACCTTGCCGACCTGGCTCGGACTCTGTCCGTAGCCGGTGGCGTCGGCGGGCAGCGGCAGGGCGAACCGATCCGCCCAACCGCCCGTGTGCCACACCTGTTCCCCGCCCGCCGCGTCCGCCACGTGGTCGTCCTGCACCCGGGTCAGGTGCCAGACCAACCACGCCACGGAGTTCGCGGCCGGGTCCACCCGCGCGTTCAGCTGATCGGCCGAGAGCCCGTCCACCACCTCGTGGACCACCTCCCGGACGCGCCCGAACCCGTCGGCCAGGACGTCGGTCCCCTTCACGGGGCGAGCCGTCCCACTAGCGGAGGTCCATGCCGGGGTCGTCCATCATGCGACCCTCCATCTCGCTCTGCTCCTGGAGCCGGCGCGCCTTGTCCTGGAGGCGCGTGCGCTCCTGGGGGTCGGTCGACTTCTCGGCCGCGGCCTTCATCTCCTGGGCCTTGTCCCGAAGCTGCCGGGACCGGCCGGACTCACCTGCAACGCTCATGATCGCTCCTTGACTCTGTGGGGAGAGAGCGGGCGCAACCAGGCAATCAGCACTCCGGTGCGCACGCATCTCGAAGGGGCGCGGCGCCGTTCTACTCGCCCGCGATGCCGGTGATCACCGGATCGCCCAACGGCGCCGTCTCCTGATTCAGACCGACTCCGCTCAGCGCCGACGAGGCGAGCTCCCGGGCCGCGGCCTGAGCCTCCTTGGTGGTGGCGGCCTCGACCTCCAGGTGCAGGCTGAACGCCGACGAGCCCGAGTAGAACGACAGGATGTCCAGATCCTCCTTGACGCCGAGATCGGTGCCGCGCGGATCCGCCGGTCGCAGCGCGCGCACCAGTTGTGTGCGGGCCTCGGGCGACAGCTCCGTGAGCAGGGTGCCTGGAATGGTGACGACGTAGACGGTCATGTCACAGCGCTTGCCCGCGACTCGCCGGGGGAATCGTCACCGGCGCGCCGGCCCCCCGTTTGCCCGCCCCGAATGGCGCAGTGCGCCGATGTGCCGCTGAATGTGACCACACGTGCGCTTCCCGTGACGCACGACGACCGGCGCGCGATGTGCAGACCCGCGTGTCGGCGAACGGAGCCTTCCATGAATGACCCCATGGCCCTCGCGGCGACCGACCCCGAAGACCGCCACGAGATACCCGACCTCCAGGACCGACACGACGACTCGACCGGTCCCGGACACCCCTCAACCGCCCCGGCCGTCCCCGCCGACGTGGCCCTGCCGGCCGGCTGCCTCGACACCGACCGGGCCGAGGCCCCGGCCGGCCCCCGGCCGCACGCCCACCCCCCGGCCGACCACCACGCGGCACCGCACCGGGAGCGGCCGCCGGTGACCCGGCCCGAACCCCGGCCCCCCGCCCCGCGCGCCGGGGGCGCGCTGCGCCACGTGCTGCGCTGGCCGGTGGCCGCCGCCCTGCTCCTGTGCGGCGTGCTGCACCTGCCGCGGGACCCGGCCGCCCTGTCCGTCCTCGGACCGGGCGACGTACCGCCCCTCGCGGTCGCGTTCGTCTGCCTCGTGGAGGGCGGATTGCTGATGGCGCGTGACACCCCGGCGGTGTGGCGGACCGGGGCCGTCACGGCCCTCGCGATCGTGGCGCTGCACGTGGTCGCGGGCATCGCGCTCGTCGACCCCCTGGAGGGCTCGCTGGGTGGCCCGCACGCCTGGGCGGGCGTCACCACGGTGCTCTGCGCGGGCGCCGGCGCGGTGCTCGCGGGCGTGGCGCTGATGTACCGGCCCAAGCGGGTCGACCGGGTCTGACCCGAGGAAACGGGGCCCTGGTGGACCACCGCCGGGTCCCTCCCGCGTGCGCGGGTCCCGGGCCCGGCCTACGCGAGCAGGTTCACCCCGCGGGTGAACACCCCGGGCAGGCGGGCCGCCAGCGGCACGATCCGCCGCGCCAGCCCCGGCCGCGCCCGGGCCCACAACAGGGAACCGGTCAGCGCCCGATAGCTCCGCGACAGCTCCCGCCAGGCCCGCTCGTACTCCTGCGGCCGACCGGCGGACACGCACCGTACGAGTTCCCCCGCCGCCGTCACCGCCAGCGTGAGCCCCTCCCCGGTGAGCGCGTCCACGTACCCGGCGGCGTCCCCGACGAAGAGCACCCGCCCCGCGACCCGGGTGACGGCGCCCTGCCGCAACGGCCCCGCCCCGCGGACCGGAGCCTCGGGCGCCCGCGGCAACCGCGCCGCCAGGGCCGGGAACCGCGCGAGCTGTACGTCGAACGGCGCCTGTTCCGAGGTCAGCACCGCCACCCCCACCCGATCGGGCCCCAGCGGGGTCACGTACGCCTCGGACCGGGCCGACCAGTGGACCTCCACCAGGTCGCTCCACGGCTCCACCGCGTAGTGGCGCCGCAGCCCGTACCGGACCGGCCGACCGGGCACGACCGGAGCGGACAGGCCCAGCCCGCGCCGGACGGGCGAGTGCAGTCCGTCGGCGGCCACCAGGTAGCGGGCGGTCAGCCCCGCCGCGCTGACCCGGTGTTCGTCCTGGCGCACCTCGCCCACCCGCCGGGGGAGCACCCGCACGCCCAGGGCGGCGGCCCGTTCGGCGAGGGCCGCCTGGAGGTCGGTACGCCGGGCCCCGCGCCCGGGGCCGGCGCGGAACAGCCCCTCCGCGCGGAGCCCGCTGACGCCGTCCACGTACCGGATCCCCCGGAACGGCCGGCCCGCCACCGGTACGCCCAGCTCCTCCAGCCGCCGCACGGCGGTGGGCATCAGCCCCTCCCCGCACGCCTTGTCGATCGGCGTGGGCCGGGGCTCCAGCACCACCACCTCCAGCCCGGCCAGGGCCCCGTGGATGGCCGTCGCCAGCCCGGCCGGACCACCGCCCGCCACGAGCAGGTCGATCACGACGCGGAGCCCACGAGCGGGGTCGTCGTACGGGCCCGGGTGAGCGCCGTGTCCTCGCAGCGGATCCGCACCCGCAGCAGCAGCGCGTTGAGCACGGTGAAACCGGCCGCCGTCAGCCAGGCGGAGTGCACGAGCGGCAGCGCGAGCCCCTCGACCACCACGGCCACGTAGTTGGGGTGGCTCAGCACCCGGTACGGCCCCGCCGCGACCAGGGGCAGGCCGGGCACGACGAGCACTCGGGTGTTCCAGCGGGGGCCGAGCGTGGCGATGCACCACCAGCGCAGCCCCTGCGCGGCCACCACCAGCCCGAGCGCCGGCCAGCCCACCGCGGGCAGGAACGGCCGGTCGGCCGCCCACGGTTCGACCGCACATCCCACCAGCAGCGCGGTGTGCAGGGCGACCATGGCCGGATAGTGGCCGCCGCCGTACTCCCGGGCGCCGCGCGCCAGGCTCCAGGCGGCGTTGCGCCGGGCCACGAGCAGCTCGGCGAGCCGTTCGACGGCGACCAGGGCGAGGATCAGCAGGTACAGGTTCATCGACATGAGGGGATCACCAGCGCAGGAGGACGAGTTCGGAGGCGAAGCCCGGGCCGAAGGCGATCATGAGCCCGGTGGATCCCGGCGGGGGAGGCCCGGCGGCCTGGATCCCGCCGAGGATGTGCAGGACCGAGGCGGAGGAGAGGTTGCCCGCCTCGGCCAGTGACCCCCGGCTCGCCGCGAGGGCGGAGTCCGGCAGGCCCAGCGTCTCGGCGAGCACGTCGAGGATCCTCGGACCTCCGGGATGGCAGATCCAGGCGTCGACGTCGGACGGCTTCAGGTCGTGCCCGGCGAGGAAGGTCTCGACCTCCTCCACCACGTGCAGCCGGACCAGGTCGGGGAGTTCCCGCCCCAGCACCATGCGAAAGCCCCAGTGGCCGATGTCCCAGCCCAGCAGGTCCTCGGTCCCCGGATACAGCCGGCTGCGGGAGGCCACCACGGCGGGACCGGAGCAGGTCTCGTGCAGGGGATGGTCGCGGCCCACCGCCAGCAGCGCCCCGGCGCCGTCCCCGAAGAGGGCCCCCGCCACGAGGTTCGCCATCGAGGTGTCGGTGGGCTGGAGAGTGAGGGAGCACAGCTCGGTCGACAGCAACACGGCCGCGTCGCCGGGCCGGCCGGTCAGTTGGTCGTGCAGGTGGCCGAGACCGGCGGCGCCCGCCGCGCAGCCCAGGCCGAACAGCGGCATCCGTCTCACGTCGGGACGCAGCCCGCTCCGGCCGGCGATCCGGGCCTCCAGCGAGGGCGTCGCCAGCCCGGTCACCGTCGTGGACATCACCAGATCGACGTCACCCGCCGGCAGACCGCCCTCGGCGAGGGCGAGTTCGAGGGCGCGCGTGCCGAGTTCGAGCGCGGCGACGACGAAGGCGGCGTTCGTGGTGCCGAAGTCGTTCGACGGGCCGTAGCGCTCCAGGGGGAGCGCGAGATGGCGGCTGTCCACCCGGACCGACTCGTGGACACGGCGCAGGAGCGCCGCGTCCGCGCCCGGCGGAAGGAAGCGGGCCAGGGCCTCGGTGATCTCCGACTGCCGGTAGCGGTGGGGCGGGAACACGCTGCTCACTGCCAGGACACGTGTCATTGACCCAACATAGGGAACAACTGACATTTCGTGAGGATTCGGGTCAACCGGGCGTGCCGTCGGCGCATAGCGTGACGTCGTGCCCGTCACCCGACAGACCCCTCCCTCCGCGCACGCCCCCGCGCGGCCGCGCGCCGGAGCCCGGACGGCCGGCCTCCTGGCGGCCTGCCACCCCGTGCCGGCGGCCGCCGTGACCCTCTTCACGGTCGCCCTCGCCCTGGCCGCCGGTCGGGGGCCCGCCGGCTGCGCCCTCGCCGCCGGGGCGGTCGCGGCGGGCCAACTCTCCGTGGGCTGGAGCAACGACCGCGCCGACCTGCGCCGCGACCTGACCACGGGGCGGCGGGACAAGCCGCTCGTCGCGGGCTCCGTACGGCCCGCCTCGGTGGCCGTCGCCGCGTTCGTGGCGCTGCTGGTGTGCGTTCCGCTGTCCCTGGCCTCGGGTCCGCTCGCCGGCGTCGTGCACCTGGTCGCGGTCGCCGCCGCCTGGGGCTACAACCTGCGGCTCAAGAGCACGCTCGTGTCCTGGGCGCCGTACGCCCTCGCCTTCGGCCTGCTCCCGGCCTTCGTCACGCTCGGCCTGCCGGGGTCACCGTGGCCGCCGGCCTGGCTCACCGCAGCCGCCGCGCTGCTCGGCGCCGGGGCGCACTTCGCGAACGTGCTGCCCGACATCGCCGACGACCTCGCCACCGGCGTCACCGGACTGCCCCAGCGGCTCGGCGCCCGCGGCTCGGCCGCGGTCGCCGGCCTGCTCCTGCTCGGCTCGACCGCGGCGCTGGTCACCGGCCCGCCGGGACCGGTGAGCGCCTACGGCTGGATGCTGCTCGCGCTCACGGTCCTGCTGGTGGCCGGCACCTGCCGGGCCCGCGGCCGCGTGCCGTTCCTCGGTGCGCTGGCGGTCGCCGCCGCCGACGTGGCGCTGCTGTTGGTGCGGGGCGCCGGCCTCGGCTGAACCGCTCAGCCCCTGGCCCGCAGCGACTCCGTGTGCTCGCGGACCTGCTCGGGGGAGAGATAGGCGTCGGTGTGCTCGAAGTCCTTCAGGGTGGCGGCCCGCTGGTCCAGGAAGCCGGTGCGCACGAAGTCGTCCCCGGCGACCGCGTTGATCAGCCAGTTCGTCATCACCCGGGTCTTGGCCACGTTGGTCCGCAGCGCCGACCAGTGGTAGCCGCGAGCCACCGCCTGCGCGGGCAGGCCGTGCAGTTCGATGCCGAGCGGCTTGGAGACCGCGTCCCGGCCACCGAGGTCCACCACCAGCCCCAGGTCCTTGTGCACGTAGGGACGCAGCGGTTGGTTCCGCAGCGTGGCGATGACACTGTCGGCGACGGCCTTGCCCTGGCGCATGGCGTGCTGCGCGGTCGGCGGGCACAGCGCGTCGCCGCCCTTCGCCACGTCCGGTACGGCCGCCGAGTCCCCGAGGGCGAACACGCCGTCGACCCCGGGCACCGTCAACTCCGGGCGCACGACCAGCCGGCCCTTGAGCGTCTCCGCGCCCAGGGTGGACACCAGCGGGCTCGCGGCGACGCCGGCCGTCCAGATCAGGGTCCGACTGGGCAGCACCCTGCCGTCGGTGAGCGTGACCTTCTCGGCGTTCACCTCGCTCACCGACACACCGAGGGACACCTCGATCCCGCGCCGGCGCAGGATGTCCAGGGCGACCGTGCCGAGCTTGTCGCCGAGTTCCGGCATCAGCTTCGGGGCGAGGTCGACCAGGTGCCACTTGATCTGCCGGGGGTCCAGCCGCGGATAGCGGGTGGCCGCGTGCCGCGTGAGGCGGTTGAGGCAGGCGGCCGTCTCCGTGCCCGCGTATCCGCCGCCCACCACCACGAACCGGAGCCGGGAGGCACGTTCGGCCTCGTCCTGACTGGCGTCCGCCAGGTCGAGTTGGGCGATCACGTGGTCGCGCAGGTACACGGCCTCCGCGAGGGTCTTCATGCCCCGCGCGTGTTCCACCAGCCCGGGGATGTCGAAGGTGCGGGTGATGCTGCCCGGGGCCAGTACGAGGAGGTCGTAGGGCTGGTCCACGGTCTCACCCGTGATCTTCCGGATGACGCAGACCTTGGCCTTGGTGTCCACACCGATCGCCCCGCCGGGGATGATCCGCGTCCGGTGCTTGTTGCTGCGCCGCAGGGACACGGCGACCGACTGCGGGGTCAGCACACCGGCGGCGACCTGGGGGAGCAGGGGCAGGTACAGCTGGTAGGAGGCGGGCGTGACCAGTGAGATCTCCGCCTCGGCCGGGGACAGGCGGCGCTCCAGTCGCCGTACGCACGCGACCCCGGCGAAGCCGGCGCCCACAACGAGGATCCTCGAACGCGACACGGTGTACGTCCCTTCGCAGTGCGGTGGTTCCGTGCCCGGTCGTCTGCCCCGCGCGAGCGGTCCATGCACATCCGTTTCGGGACGGTGCGGTCGCGGCGCCGTGTTCCGAGGTCAGAGCGGTGCGGGCGGTCGGCGGGTACGGGTCCACTCCAGCAGGCCTTCCGCGCTCCAGGTGTTCACGACACGCTCGGCCGCCACCCCGCACTCCACGGCCCGCTCACAACCGGTCGACTGCCAGTCCAACTGGCCCGGGGCGTGCGCGTCCGTGTCGATCGCGAACAGCGTGCCGATCTCCGCGGCCCGCCGCAGCAACCGGCGCGGCGGGTCCAGCCGTTCGGGCCTGCTGTTGATCTCCACCGCCGTACCGGACTCCGCGCAGGCGGCGAAGACGGCGGCGGCGTCGAACTCCGACTCCGGCCGGGTCTTGCCCGTCACCAGGCGCCCGGTGCAGTGGCCGAGCACGTCCATCGACGGATTGCGCACGGCCGCCAGCAGGCGCCGCGTCATCGCCGGGGACTCCATCCTCAGCTTCGAGTGGACGGAACCCACCACCAGGTCGACCCGGTCCAACAACTCCTGCTCCTGGTCGAGCGAACCGTCCGCCAGGATGTCGCACTCGATGCCCGTCAGCAGCCGGAACGGCTTCCAGCCCGCGTTCAACTCCGCCACCACCGCCAGTTGCTCGCGCAGCCGCTCCGGCGACAACCCGCGCGCCACCTTCAGACTCGGCGAATGGTCCGTCAGCACCGCCCACTCGTGCCCCAGTTCCATCGCCGCCCGGCCCATCGCCTCGATGGGGCTGCCGCCGTCGGACCACTCCGAGTGCAGGTGGCAGTCCCCGCGCAGGGCCGCCCGCAGCGCCCGGGCCCCCGCACTGGCCGGCGGGCCGTCGGGATGCGCCGCGACCTCGTCCTCCAGCTTCCGCAGGTACTGCGGGATCTCCCCACCGAGCGCCTCGCGCACGACCGTCGCGGTCTTCGGCCCCAGACCCTTCACCGACTCCAGCGAGCCGGCGGCGACCCGCTCGGCCACCTCGGGCCCGCCCAGGTGCTCCACCGCGGCGGCGGCCGTGCGAAACGCCCGTACGCGGTAGGTCGGGGCCTGACCGCGCTCCAACAGGAAGGCGATCCGGTTCAGCGCGGCGACCGGGTCCATCGGGGCACCTCCTGAGCCCAGTGTGGCAAGGGACGGCGGAGCGGGCACATCGGAGGATCAGTGCGCGGCCGGCGGCACGAGGGGAGCGGCCAGGGTGAACAGGGCCCCGTCCGGGTCGCGGAACGCCACCCACCGCTCCCGCGTGTTCGACGTGACCTCCGAGACGGCCCGCCCGCCCAACTCGACGGCCGCCTCGATCGCGGGCTCCAGCAGCGGCACCCGGAAGTGGACGTGCCAGCGGGGCCTGGCATGCGGGCTGTACGAGGCCGGCTCCACCGGACCGCTGTTCAGCCGGGCCACCGCCTCACCGCCGTGCCGCAGCACGACCTGGTCCTCCTCGTACGAGACCTCACAGCAGCCGGGCCTGCCGGTGGCCCACTCCAGTACCCCGCCGTAGAAGATCGCGGCGTCGAAGGCGTTGCGGGTCCTCAGTTCGAGCCAGGCCGGGGCCCGCCCCTCGTCGGACCGCCAGTCGGTGGAGACGACCCCCTCCCAGATCCCGAACACCGCACCGTCCAGGTCGGCCGCCAGCGCGGCCCGGCCGCCGTTCGGGAAGGACACCGGGCCGACCGCGACCGTGCCGCTGCGCTCCCGGATGCGGCTCACCGCCACGTCGACGTCGTCCACGGCGAAGTACGGCGTCCACGCCACCGGTACCGCCAGATCGGCGGCGAGAGCCCCGATGCCCGCCACCGGCACACCGTCCAGCCGGGCCACCGAGAAGGCGTCGCCCAGGCGGGCCGGGCGGAAGGTCCACCCCACGACCGCCCCGTAGAAGCGCTGGGACGCCACCAGGTCCCGCGCCATCAGACTCACCCAGCAGGGCGCTCCGAACACGTCCCTCGTCGAGATCTTCACCGCTCGCTCCGCCCTTCACCGCCACCGTGATCGCGCCGTCCGACCACAAGAAGTAGCGCCCCGGCACCCCGGGTGACGCGCAGGCGCGCCTACCGGCCGGGTCACCACCAGTAGGCGGGGTACCTCGGGGCCTTGCGTCGGATCCGGGATCCGGCGTATCCGGTGAGGACGAGGAGCACGGTCGAGCCGAACAGCAGCGGAACGAACCGGGCGGCGTCCGGGCTCTGGAGCACCACGACGACGGCCGTGGCACAGGCGGGGGAGTGCGGGGTCCGCGCGATGATCAGGAGGGCCAGGGTGATGCCGGCCGCCACGGCGGCGGCCCACGCGCTGCCGCCCGCCACCGCGAGGACCCCGTACCCGACGGCGGCGCCCAGCAGGTGGCCGAGCAGCACCCCGCGCGGCTGGGCCAGCGGCAGGGTGGGCGCGCTGTGCACCAGGGCGGCGCTCGCGGCCAGCGGCGGGATCAGCACCGGTTCGTGGAGCATCGCGCCGATCCCCACCAGGCCGAGGAGCACGGTCGTCGCCGCGCTGACGCTGTGGAGGGCGGCCGCCGCGGTCGGGCGGGCCGGCGCCTTGCCGGTGATGATGCGGGGCGTGCGCGGCGCGGGCGGGGCATCGGCCGCGGCGGTCGGGGGCGTGCCGGGGTACGGCGCGGTGTCTGTGGTCATGTGCGGCAAGGTGTTTCCGGTGCGGGCGGCCGGCAGGGGCCGTACGAGGCAGGGCGGCGGGCGGTGACGCGAGGGCGGGGGGTGCCCACGAGCTTATCGTTCGCCGGTACGACAACCCGCACGGGGTGGGGCAAAGGGCCCATCGGGACCGGCCCGCCCCGGCGGATCGTGTATGACTGCCATGGCACCGGCGCGGTCCCGCCGAGGACGCAGGGAAGGACGAACATGACGACCCACTCGCACCTCGACGAGGTGCCCACCGACCTCGACGCGGTGATCGCCGACGCGCCCGCCGACGCCGGCGGGGCGCTGTGGCGCCTGACCGGCGCCACCCGGGGACTCGACTCCAACCTGGTGCGGCTGCGCCCCGGAGCGGTCATCGCGGAGCACGCCGAACCCGTCCTCGACGTGCTGCTGGTCGTGATCGCGGGGGCGGGCCGACTCGACACCGGGGGCCGCTCGCACGACCTGCGCCCCCACGTGGCCGCCCTGCTGCCGAGGGACAGCCGCCGCACGCTCACCGCGGGCCCGGACGGGCTGACGTACCTGACCGTCCACACCCGCCGCCCCGGCCTCGGCATCGGCCCGGGCCCCACCGCACCACCCGCCCCCGGGCCCGGCGAGGGCGGTGAAACGGCCTGCCTGCTCCACCGGGTCTGCCCCGACTGCGGCCGACTCGCCACCGAACGCGATGCCCGGTACTGCTCCCGTTGCGCGAGCCCGCTCCCGCAATGACCCGCTCCCGGACCGATCCGCCCCCGGAATGACCCACTCCCGCAATGACCCGCTCCCGGATCGCCCCCGCGCCTCGACATCGGCCACAGCACTAGTCTGAAGACATGACGATCATGGGCCCCCACGACCTCGACCACGCCGTCTCGGAGGCCGTCCGGGTCCTGCGGGGCGTCGCGCACCTCGACTGGTCCGTCCCGGCGGCGGGCCTGGAGTGGAGCTGCCACGACACCGCCGTCCACCTGGCCGGCGACCTGACCGGATTCGCCGCCCAGCTCGCCGGCAGGGTCACCGACTCCTGGCTGCCCCTGCGGGTCACGGCCGCCCCCGACACCTCCCCGGGCGGGGTCGTCGACCTCGTGGAGGCGAGCGGACGGCTGCTCGTGGCCGCCGTCCACGCGACCGGACCGGACGTCCGCGCCTGGCACCCCGCCGGCTCGGCGGGCCCCGACGGCTTCGCCGCGATGGGCGCCGCCGAGACCCTGCTGCACTGCCACGACATCCTGAACGGCCTGGGTGCCACGCACTGGCGGGGCGACGAGCGGACGGCCGCCCTCGTCCTCGAACGTCTCTTCCCGCACGCGCCGCTCTCCACCACCGGCGACGCCTGGGAGTCGCTGCTCGCGGCCACCGGCCGGGCCGACCTCCCCGACCTCGCCCCCCAGGAGAACTGGCGCTGGTACAACGACCCGATCCGCGGGGTCGGCGTGATCCTGTGCGAGATCGGCCCGGCCGCCGCCGCCGACCTGCACGCCGGCGGCACCGGGGGCTTCGCCTGGACCGAGGACGGGCCGGCCGAGGGCACCCGCATCGGCGCCGGGATGGTGGGGCTCGCCGACGAGGTGGGCGAGTACCGGCCGGGCTGGGGCCCGTACGCCATCGTCCGGGCCCGCGACCACCGCGCGATCGGCGGGATCGGCTTCCACGGCGCCCCCGACCCGGACGGACGGGCCGAGATCGGCTACGACCTCGTCGCCTCGGCCCGCCGCCAGGGCCACGCCACCGAGGCGCTCCGCGCGCTGGCCGGCTGGGCGTTCGAGCAACCCGGCCTGACCGGTCTGCACGCCAGGGTCGACGAGGACAACGCCGCCTCCCACGCCGTGGTCAGGCGGGCCGGGTTCCAGGAGTCCGGTTCCGAGGACGGCGTGGTCCTGTACCGCCTGAACCCGCTGTAGGCCGTCTCGGCCTCGAACGGCCCGCGGGCCTCCCGGGCGAGTCGCAGCCCGGGAGACCCGACGGACATCTGGCGGAGAACGGCCGGAGAACGGCCCGGGAACGGCCCGGGAACGGCCCGGGAACGGCCGGCCGAGCACCCGCCGGCCGATCCCCGGTTGCTCAGAAGCCGCAGTTGGTCACCCACTTGTGGGAGGAGATCCGGTCGTTCCACTCCCACGGGATGTTGCCCGCGGAACCGTTCGGGGCGCAGGTCGAGGCCCCCGTGTAGCCGATGTGCTCGTAGACGCGGACGTCGCCCAGGGAACCGGCGTAGCCGTTGTTCCACCAGGACGAGGCCCGGTCGTTCATGTTGTAGGTGCCGCTGCTGCCACAGGTGCGCCAGTCGGAGTCGTTGCCGCTCCAGCCACAGGACGGGCCGCCGCGGTTGGTGTCCGCCCAGACCCAGTAGTTGCCGTCGGCCGCCACGCCCGCGCCGTCGGCGGGAGCCGCGACCGCGGGGGTCAGCGTCGCGGGGACGGCGAACAACGGCGCCGCGAGGGCGCAGGCCAGCATCATCGTGCGGAACTTACGCATGGGAATCTCCTTCTCGGTGGGTGTGTCGTGCCACGACGCGCTCCGCCTTCGGGAGCGCGTCGTTCTGGAACCGTCGCCTCAGGTCGATCTCGTCCCGGTGCTGTGCACGGACTTCCTCGCCGTAGGCGCGGTCCAGAGTTCGTGAGACCCGGGCCAGCGAAGTGCCGGTCGCGCAGGTCGCCTCGGTGACCGCCAGCGCGGTCTCGGTCTCGTCGGCCTTCTCGGGCGGGACGCCGGCGGTCGCCTCGACCGCGGCCCGCCGGGAGTCGGCCGGGGTGGCGAACGGCCGGCCCGCCGCCCGCATACAGGCGGACCACTGCCCGACCGCCTCCGTCCAGCGCGCGTCCCCCCGCACCCGCGCCTCCCGGACCGGCCGCAGGTTCATCGTGACGACCTTCACGCGGAACCAGCCGGGCAGGTCCCCGTACAGGGTGCGCTGCGCGTCCGCCATGCACCCCTCGGAGCCGGCCGTGAGGGTCATCCCGGTGGGGGTGGTGGCCGTGAGCCCCACGGGCGAGGCGCCCATGAGCGCGGTACGCGCCGCAGCCCGCCGAGGGGCCGAAAGCCCGGCGAAGTACCGCTGGTTCGGGTCGGCCCGCCGGGCCTCGGCGGCGGCCCGCTCGTCGCGACCGCCGTAGCCGTGGGCCCGCGCCCACGCCACGTCGTCGACCCCGTACGGGAACGAGCGCTGGGCCTCCCCGTCCCGTGCCGGCTCGGTGACGGCGTACGTGAATCCCCGCTCGGTCATGCACGCGCCGATGAGGATCTGCTCGGCCCGTTCCAGCAGCCGGGACTGTGCGGCGCTCGGCTCCCGCGCCGGCCCCGACTCCCGCTGAGAGGCGGTGGATCCGCAGCCGCCCAGGGTCAGGGCCGCCGTCAGGGCCGCCGCCGTCATCGTCGTGGCGTGTGTTCGGTTCATCCGCGCAGTGCCCCCTTTCCGGGTGTTCACGGCGGGTTCGCCGTGGTGCCGGAATCAGGTCTAGCCGCCTTCCGTTGTTCGGCGTCGGCGCCCTGGCAGTGAACAAACAATTGCTGAACAATCCACCCCAGAGGGCAGGAATGCACCTACGGGGAAGGGGTCGTGCATGGCACGAAAGGAACGTCCGCTGGAAGGTGGGGACGGGCCTCTGCGGGAGTTCGCCACCGCCCTGCGCCGGCTGCGCCACCAGGCGGGATCACCGCCCTACAGGGATCTCGCCGCCCGCGCCCACTACTCCGTCGCCACCCTGTCCGGAGCCGCCGCCGGCCGCCGGTTGCCCAGCCTGGACGTGACCCTGTCCTACGTGCGGGCCTGCGGTGGCGACCCGGGGGAGTGGGAACGCCGCTGGCACTCCGTCGCCGTCGAACTGGCCGTCGAGACCCCCGACCTGCTCGCCGGGGAGGAGGGCTGCCAGGAGCCGCCGTACGTGGGGCTCGCCGCCTTCCGCGCCGAGGACGCCGAACTCTTCTTCGGACGGGAACGGCTCGTCGAAGACCTCGTCGCCACCCTCGCCCGGCACCGTGTCCTCGCCCTCGTCGGAGCCTCCGGAGCCGGCAAGTCCTCCCTGCTGCGCGCCGGACTGCTGCCCAGGTTGCGCGCCGACGCCCCGCACCGCGCCGTGCGCGTCCTCACCCCCGGCCCGCACCCGACCCGGACCCTCGCCGAGGCGCTGGGCCGGCGGGATGCCGCCGACACGGAGGAATCGGAAGAACTCGTACTGATCGTCGACCAGTTCGAGGAGGTCTTCACCGTCTGCGCCGACCCCGAGGAGCGCGCCCGGTTCATCACCGCGCTCGACGAGGCCGCGCGCCGACCCGGCTCCCGCCGCCGGGTCGTCCTGTGCCTGCGCGCCGACTTCTACGCGCACTGCACCCGCCACACCGAACTCGTCGACGTCCTGCGCGACGCACAGGTCCTCGTCGGACCGATGAGCGCCGCCGAACTGCGCCGGGCCGTCGTCGAACCCGCCCGGCGCGCCGGACTCACCGTCGAGGGCTCCCTCCAGGCCACCCTCGTCGCCCACGCGCACGGCCGCGTCGGCGTCCTGCCCCTGCTCTCCCACGCCCTGCTGGAGACCTGGCGCCGCCGCCGGGGCGCCGCCCTCACCCTGGACGGCTTCCGCGCCGCCGGCGGATTCGAAGGCGCCCTCGCCCAGTCCGCCGAAGCCCTGTACGCCTCACTCACCGGCCGGCAGCAACACCTGGCCCGCCAGATCTTCGTCCACCTCATCGCCCTGGGGGAAGGCACCGAGGACACCAAACGGCCCGTCGCCCGCGAGGAACTCGACCAGGACGCCGACACCGACGCCGTCCTCGCCGGGGCCGCCCGACAAAGGCTCCTCACCCTCGGCCAAGGCCGGGTCGACCTCACCCACGAGGCCCTGATCCGCGCCTGGCCCCGACTGCGCGGCTGGCTCACCGAGGACCGGGAACTGCTGCGCCGGCACCGACAGCTCACCGACGCCGCCCGGACCTGGGAGGGCGTGGGGCGCGACCCCGGCTCGCTGCTGCGGGGCACCCGGCTCACCCTCGTCCGCGACCTCCTCGACACCCCCGGCCCCGCCGGACTGACCGACGCGGAGCGGGAGTTCCTCGACGCCTCCGCCGCCGCGGAGGACGCGGCCGGCGACTCGGCGCGCCGCCGCACCCGCAGGCTGAGGATCCTCGTCGCCTCGCTCGGCGCCCTCGTGGTGGTCGCCGCCGTCGCCACCGGCAACGCGGTACGGGCCGAGGAAGAGGTCACCCGCCAACGCAACGACGCCGTCGCGCAGAACCTCGCCGAGACCGCGGGCGCCCTCACCAACACCGAACCGGGCCTGGCCGTCCAACTCGGCCTGACCGCCTACCGGCTCTCACCCACCACCCGCACCCGCGACAGCCTCCTGAGCACCCTGATGACCTCCTTCCCCGCCCACGCGAAGGAGGTCGTCGCCCTCGCCTACCGGCCCGACGGCCGTCAACTCGCCACCGCAGGCGGGGACCGCACCGCCCGGCTCTGGACCGTCCGCGGCACCGACCGGCCCGTCGCCGTCGCCACCCTCACCGGCCACCGAACCGCCCTGCGCGCCGTCGCCTACCGGCCGGACGGGCGGATCCTCGCCACCGCGTCCGCCGACGGGAACGTACGGCTCTGGGACGTCGCCGAGCCCGCCCGCCCCACCCTCGCGGCCGAACCCGTCGCCCGGGGCGGAGACGTACGGGCCCTCGCCTACAGCCCCGACGGGCGCACCCTCGCCACCACCGGCCCCGGAGGCGACGTACGGCTCTGGGACGTGGCCGACCCCACCCACCCCGCCGAGGCGGCGGTCGTGACCGGGCACCGCGACGCCCTGCGCGCCGTCGCGTTCAGCCCGGACGGCCGCACCCTGGCCACCGCGAGCGAGGACCGCACCGTACGGCTGACCGACATCGCCGACCCCGCGCACCCCGCGCCCCTGGCGACCGTCGAGGGCCACGACACCGCCGTCTTCTCCGTCGCCTTCAGCCCCGACGGCCGCACCCTCGCCACCGCCAGCGGCGGCCACACCTCGGTACGACTGTGGAACGTCACCGACCGGCACCATCCCGCCCCCCTCGCCACCCTGAGGGGCCACACCGACGTGGTCGGCGCGGTGGTCTTCAGCCCGGACGGCCGCACCCTCGCCACCGCCGGCGACGACCGCACCGTTCGGGTGTGGGACGTGGCCCGACCCGCCCACCCGGCCCTTTCGGTCACCCTCACCGGGCACGTCACCGCCGTCGGTTCCGTCGCTTTCAGTCCCGACGGGGGAGTCCTGGCGTCCGGCGGCTACGACGACACCCTCCGACTCGCCGGCACCGACCGGGACCTGGCCGCCGCGGGCGCCTGCGCGCACTCCGGGCCGCGGATCAGCCGCAAGCAGTGGACCACCTACATGCCCTACCTGGACTACGCGCCACCGTGCAGTGGCCTGGAGCACCGTTGAGTGTCTCCGGCGGCTCGAAGACGGGCCATCCGGCTTGATTCGCGTGCTACTTGAGGTGGACGCGGGCCCCCCGGCGGTGGGAGGTACCGGTCCTCCTGTGAGGTGATGATCCGTCATGACACGCTGCGTAACGTCGGGAACATGAATCGTCGCCGCACCGTCACCGTCGCAGCCCTGTGCGCGCTGCTGCTTCCCCTCCCGCTCACCGCCGCGGGGACCTCCGTCGCCGCCGAGGCGCCGGCCGTGTCCGACACGCGCCGGACGCTGCCCGAACTGCCCCGCCCCACCGGACGGTTCGCGGTCGGGCAGGACATCCTGCACCTGGTGGACCGGAGCCGCACCGACCCGTGGGCGGGTTCGGGGCCGCGCGAGCTGATGGTGACCATGCGCTATCCCGCCCGGCCCGGCACCGGCGGCCCCGTGCGCTACCTCACCGACGAAGAGGCCCGGCTGCTCCTCGTGGACCGGGGACTCGACAAGGCGATCCCGTTCAAGACCCTCGCCGGCACCAAGTCCTCCGCCCGTTCCGGGGCCCGCCCGGTCGAGGGCCGCTACCCGCTGATCGTCCTGTCGCCCGGATTCACCGTCCCGCGTGCCACCCTGACCGCGCTCGCCGAGGACCTCGCCTCGCGCGGCTACGTGGTCGCCGCGGTGGACCACGCCTACGAGAGCTCGGGCACCGCCTTTCCCGGCGGACGCGTGACGACCTGCCTGGCCTGCGAGAAGGTCGGCGACGAGGCGGGCTTCAAGCGTGTCAGCGACAACCGGGCCCGTGACGTGTCCTTCCTGCTCGACCGCCTCACCGGCCGTCACCCGGCCTGGAACCGCTCCGGCCTGATCGACCGGGACCGCATCGCGATGGCGGGCCACTCCATCGGCGGGGCCTCGGCCGCCGCCGCGATGGTGGCCGATCCCCGGGTCAAGGCGGGTGTCGACATGGACGGCACGCTGTTCACCCCCGTCCCCGAAACCGGTCTCGGCGGGCGGCCGTTCCTGCTGATGGGAGCCCAGGACCATGGCCCCGGCACGGACCCCAGCTGGGAGCGCGACTGGCAGCGCCTCGACGGCTGGAAGCGCTGGATCAGCTTCGCCGGCTCCGGTCACTTCACCTTCACCGACTGGCCCGCCATCGGGGATCAGCTCGGGCTCCCCGACCCGCAGACCCCGCTGCCCGGCGACCGCTCCGTCGAGCTGACCCGCCGCTACGTCGCCGCCTTCTTCGACCAGCACCTCAAGGGCAAGCCCCGGCCCGTACTGGACGGCCCGTCCGCCGACGCCCCGGAGGTGTCCTTCATCAACCCGTAGGCGCCACCGCCCGCCGCCGGTCAGACCACCGTCACCGGGTGACGCACGACCGCGTCGAAGAGGTACCCCTGCGTGTTGTGGGCGGTGTCTGCCGGGTCAGCGGGGCACTGCCCTCCGGCGGCTGATCCGGCCCGAACAGCCGGTACAGGTCGGTGTTCCACGGCGTGTACAGCGCCGAGGCGGACACCTCGATGTCCCCCACCCACTTGATCGAGGAGATGCCCACCCAGTCCGGTACGACGACCCGAACCGGACCGCCGTGGTCGGGCGGCAGCGGCTCGCCGTTCATCTCGTACGCGAGGATCACGTCGTCCAGCGCCTTCGAGACGGGCAGCGGTCGCCGTACCCGCCCCAGGTTCACGCCGTGGGTGACCACCTCGTCGTCGAGCCCGCGCGGCAGGACGTCCACGGCGTCGCGGCGCAGCCCCGCCCGCAACACGTCCGACAGGCGCGCGCCGCGCCACCGTGCGACACCGATCGCGCCGAGCGTCCACGCGGTGCCGGTGACCGGCTGCCCCTGCTGGGTCGTGTAGAAGCTGCGGCCGTTGCCCGCGCACTCGATGAACAGGGTCCGCTCGACGGCGGGCAGCTCGCGCAGCCGGTCGAGGGAGAAGTCGACCGGATCGCCGCGCAGCCCGTCTCCCCGGACCGTGAGCCTCCACTGGGCGGCGTCCAGGCGCGGCGTGGAGGTGTGGTTCCGTACGAAGAACCGGTCGACGGGGGTGAGCGGGACCGTTCCGCGCAGGGACGCGAAGTTCGTCTCCGCGTTGGTGCCGCGCACGGTGAACAGTTCCGGCGGCAGCGGTTTCACGACACCCGGCAGGGCGGCGGCCGACGCCGCCCCGACACCGACGCCGAGCGGCCCCGCGCCGGCGGCCCCCACGGCCCCGCGGCGAACAGCCGGAGCAGGGACCGGCGGTCCACCCCGGCGTAACGGGCCCGGCCGCGCGCCCACTGCCGCAGGCGCGTGCGGTCGTACCGGCTCTCGTCGGAGCGGTCGAGGGACATGGGCGGAACTCCTTCTCGGTGGGGTCCCGACGGACGGTGGGGCTCCCGTCCGCCCCCGGGAACCACACCGCCGCATTGGTCATGAACCTGCAATGCGGCGGCAGCGAGGGGGCCGATTACCCCTGGCCGGACACGTTCGGCAGGATGTGGGGCATGACCGAGATTCGTACCCCCCGCCTCCTCCTCCGCCGCTGGACCGACGACGACCTCGTCCCCCTGTCGGAGATCAACGCCGACCCCGAGGTGATGCGCTGGATCGGCGACGGTTCCACGCTCGACCTGGAGGAGACCGCCGACGCCATCGAGCGCTGGGAGGACGAGTGGGACGAGGAGGGCTTCGGCCTCTTCGCGGTCGAGCTGCTGGCCTCCGGAGAGCTGATCGGCGCCGTCGGCCTGTCGGTGCCCGAGTGGCTGCCCGAGGTGATGCCCGCCGTCGAGATCACCTGGCGGCTCGGACGCTCCTACTGGGGTCAGGGCTACGCCTCCGAGGCCGCCCAGGCCACCTTGGAGTTCGCCCTCCAGGACCGGGGCCTCGACCGTGTCATCGCCGTCAACCGGGCGGGCAACGAGGAGTCCGAGAACGTGCTGCGCAAGCTCGACATGGAGCGGGACCGCGACACGAGCCACCCCGAGTACGCCTCGCTGCTCACCCTCTACAGCATCGACCTGACCGAGTACGAGGCCTGATCGGGCAGCGGGCCTGATCGGATGCGGGCCTGGTCGGGCAGAGGGCCTGATCGGGCAGCAGGGGGGCCTGGGCATCCCTCGGGCGCGCCGCCCACGCGGCGGGTCAAAGGTGAGCTTGGGGAAGTCATAAGGTCTGTTTATGGGGTCATAACCAGGGGGCGGGTGCCGGGTTAGGGTGGCCTTAGTTTAGGGTTCCTTTGATCAGTCTGTTTTTCGGTCGAAGGGAACCCATTCATGCCTCGCCCTCTGCGGGTAGCAATCGTCGGCGCCGGCCCCGCCGGCATCTACGCGGCAGACGCGCTGCTGAAGTCCGAGGCGGCCGTCGAGCCGGGCGTGTCCATCGACCTCTTCGAGCGGATGCCCGCGCCCTTCGGCCTGATCCGTTACGGGGTCGCCCCCGACCACCCCCGCATCAAGGGCATCATCACCGCCCTGCACCAGGTGCTCGACAAGCCGCAGGTCCGTCTCTTCGGCAACGTCGACTACCCGAACGACATCTCCCTCGACGAGCTGCACGCGTTCTACGACGCCGTCATCTTCTCCACGGGCGCCACCGCCGACCGTGACCTGCGCATCCCCGGCGTCGAGCTCGACGGCTCCTACGGCGCCGCCGACTTCGTGTCCTGGTACGACGGTCACCCGGACGTCCCGCGCACCTGGCCGCTGGAGGCGGAGAAGGTCGCCGTCCTCGGCGTCGGCAACGTCGCCCTCGACGTGGCGCGCATCCTCGCCAAGACCGGCGACGAACTGCTCCCGACCGAGATCCCCGCCAACGTGTACGAGGGCCTCAAGGCGAACAAGGCGCTGGAGGTGCACGTCTTCGGTCGTCGCGGCCCGGCGCAGGCCAAGTTCAGCCCGATGGAGCTGCGCGAGCTCGACCACTCGCCGACCATCGAGGTCATCGTCAACCCCGAGGACATCGACTACGACGAGGGCTCGATCGCCACCCGCCGCTCCAACAAGCAGGCGGACATGGTCGCCAAGACCCTGGAGAACTGGGCGATCCGCGACATCGGCGACCGCCCGCACAAGCTCTTCCTGCACTTCTTCGAGTCGCCCGTCGAGGTGCTCGGCGAGGACGGCAAGGTCGTGGGTCTGCGCACCGAGCGCACCGAGCTCGACGGCACCGGCAACGTCAAGGGCACCGGCGCCTTCACCGACTGGGACGTCCAGTCCGTCTACCGCGCCGTCGGCTACCTCTCGGACGAGCTGCCCAAGCTCCCCTGGGACGTCGAGTCCGGCACCGTCCCGGACGAGGGCGGCCGGGTGATCGAGGCCGGCGAGCACCTCGCGTCCACGTACGTCACCGGCTGGATCCGCCGCGGCCCCGTCGGCCTCATCGGCCACACCAAGGGCGACGCGAACGAGACCGTCGCGAACCTCCTGGCCGACCACGCCGAGGGCCGGCTGCTCACCCCGGCCACGCCCGCCCCGGAGGCCGTCGAGGCCTTCCTCGTCGAGCGGGAGGTCCGCTTCACGACGTGGGAGGGCTGGTACCGCCTGGACGCCGCCGAGAAGGCGCTGGGCGAGCCGCAGGGTCGCGAGCGCGTGAAGATCGTCGAGCGCGAGGACATGCTGGACGCGAGCGGCGCGTAATCGAACGCGCGAGGGGGGCCCACCGGCGGTGGGCCCCCCTCGCGCGTCGTGGCGGCCCGCCTTCTCGGCGATCCTCCGTCGCGGCGACTCGATCAGTCCGCGATGGACGTGATCTTCTTCGTCCTCAGGTCGGCCTGGACGTGGATCCGCGTGGTGTCCCCGCCGCCCCAGGTGAGGGTCACCGTGGCGTTGGTCTTGCCCGCGCCGCTGCCGGTGGAGTCGACCTTCCACTGCGTCGGCACGTTCTGGGCGCGCAGCACCCCGTTCGCGTGGTTGGTCTCCTCCCACTTCTTCAGCTCCGCCTGGAGGGGCGCGGAGAGGTAGAAGGAACGCAGCCGGTCGGCCGTCTTGCCGTCGTGGTCGTAGACGGCGTCGATGTACGAACCGTAGAAGTCCGCGATACGGGTGAACGCGCCCTCCGGGCTGCCCGACACCGACGGCAGCGCGGCGGCGGCCTGCCCGGCGCGCGGGGCGGCCCCGTCCGCGGACGCCGTGGTGACGAGGGCGAGGGAGAGGGTCGCCACGGCGGCGGCGGCCGTGGCGGTGATCGCGATGGCGGTGCGCTTGCTCACGTGCTTGGACATCGATGGTGCCTTTCCCCGTGGTCCAGTGCCTGCCGAGGGGATCCCCGGCGCTGCCCTGATCGACGTCACGAGGCCCGAGGTGGTTCTTCGTTCGAGCGAAATGGCCGAAAAGTGGACACGCCTGGCGGACCGGGCACTACGCGGGTGATCCGAGACAGGACAGGGCCGCCGCGGTGAGCGCCCGCACCCCCGCCGGCAGCGCCGTGCGCACGTCCGGTGCGAAGTCCGGCGCGTGGTTCGCCGGCAGCGCGGCCAACTTCGCCGCCGCGTCCGCGCCCGGCGCCGAGGCCCAGGCGCCGGGCCCCACCACCCCGAACATCCAATAGGCGAGCCGCACCCCCGACGCCCCGTGCCACTCCCGGCCGGCGTCACCGAACAGCCCGAAGTCCTCCGTGGCCAGGGTCGGCGGCCACATCGCCACCCGCTCCGCGCCGAACTCCGCCGCGTGGACCCCGCGTATCGCGGCGGTCGTCGCCGGGTCGGGGTGGGTGACGGGCGAGGTCGACACCCGCTGGACCTCCGGGTCCCGCGGGCACCCCGACGCCGCGCACTCGGCGCGTACGATCCGCTCCACCGCCCCGGCCGCCCGGGCGAGGGCGGCGTCCCCCGCCGCCCGCACGGTGATCCCCAGCTCGGCCCGGTCCGGCACGACATTGGCCCGTTCGCCCGCCCGCAGCGACCCGACCGTGACGGCCACCTGCTCGGAAGGAGCCGCCTCGCGGGCCACCACCGTCTGGAGCCGCGTCACGACGTGCGCGGCCGTCACCACCGGATCGACCGTCAGGTGCGGGGCGCCTGCGTGCCCGCCCCGACCGTGCACCACGACCCGGAACGTGACGCTCCCGGCGGTCATCGGACCGTAGCCGTGCGCCACCATCCCCGCCGGCAGCGGGGCCGTGTGCTGGGCCAGCGCCACGTCCGGGACCCCGACCCGTTCGTAGAGCCCGTCGACGAGCATGGCCCGCGCGCCCTCCAGGGTCTCCTCGGCGGGCTGCCCGACGACCACCAGCGTCCCGCTCCAGGCCCCCGGGTCCGCGCGGGCCAGCAGTTCGGCCGCCCCGGCCGCCGCGGCCAGGTGGAGGTCGTGCCCACAGGCGTGTGCCACCTCGCCCTCGCTCGCGTACGCCAGTCCGGTGGTCTCCCGCACGGGCAGCGCGTCCAACTCGGCGCGCAGCAACACCACCGGCCCCTCACCGCGCCGCAGCACCCCGGCCACGCCGTGCCCGCCGATCCCGCGCGAGGTTCGGTACCCGGCGGCCTCCAGTCGGTCGGCGAACCGTCCGGCCGTGCTCCGCTCCTCGCCCGACAGCTCGGGACGCCGGTGCAGATCGAGGTAGAACACGGTCAACGGCCTGAGCAGATCGGGAAGTCCGGCGAGGACGGCGGCACGGGTCATTCCCCCATGATCGACCGATCGGGCCGGATCCCGGGAGACAGGGCGCTGACACTTCCTGTCAGAGAGGTGACAGCGGGAGGCCGGGTGAGGTGACGGCGCGACCGGTTCTGATGGAAGGGCACCACAGCAAGGGCACCACGACCACCGCACTCGACCCAAGGAGTCACCATGGAGAAGTCCCCCCTCGCCTCGCTCGCCGACGAGATCCTTGAGCTGGAGTCCGAGACCTTCGAGATCTCCGACTACTCGGACGCCAGCGAGGTCGTGCTCGCCGGCTCCACGAGCTGCAGCTCCACGTCGACCTGTTCCTCGACGACCAGCACCACCTCCTGCAGCGCCTGACCCGAGCGCGGGAACGCCCCGGCCCCCGCACGCGCGGGGGCCGGGGCGTCGTTCGTCGCCGGGGTGCCAGAGGACGCCGGGACGCCGGGGCGCCGGAGAACGCCGGGGCGCCAGGGGAACCGGGGGCGTCAGGGGAATGGGTGCGGCACCATCCGGATGTCGGCGTCCGTCAGGTCCGTTCCGCTCAGTCCCGCCCGCCGGGCAGCCGTCCTCAACCGGGGCATGTGCGGGGCCCGTTGCCGCGACCAGCCGAAGTCGATCGGCAGCAGTCCCGGCACGATCGCGCACACCGTGCTCAGTCCCGCCCGCAGTTGCTCCGGCGTCGTCTGGTCGACCACGATCACCTCGTGCCCGGTGCGCGCCAACTCCGCGACGACCCAGCGGAGATCGTCCCGCAGGTCGTCCGACGCGGGCCGCCCGTCCCGCCCCGCGGACGGGTCGAGATCCGCCAGGGGGCGAACGGCCGGCGGGTCCAGGTAGGTCGCCACGTGCGGGGCCATCTCGGGCAGCCCGTACAACTGCGCGTGGTCCTTCAGGTGTCGCACCCGGTCGAAGTCCACTGCCATGGCCCGCAGTTCGCCCAGCCGCTCCGCCACCTGCCCGGGCAGATGCGGGATGTAGGTGAGCACCTCCGACAGGGCGGCCTCCACCGCCGCCGCCGGTTCCAGCGCCGCGCCGGCCCCGAAGGAGAACAGGCCTGGCCCGCCGTCGCGACGCACCGCCAGCGCGGTCACCACCGGCACCGCCATGTCGATCCGGTTGTCGAAGGCGTGCACGTCGTATCCCTGGAGGGCCGCCCGATCCACCATCATGCGGACCGCGGCGCCCGGTACGGACGCCAGGTCGATCTCCGGCAGCCGCAGGCCGCCGTACCAGGCCGACAGGAAGGCGTCCCGCTCGATCAGTTCGAGCAGCGCCCCGAGCAGCGCCTCCTCCACACAACCGCCGATGGCGCAGCCGTTGGAGCACTCGAAGACGAAGTTGTCGGCCTCCACCCCCGCGCTGTAGTGCACCAGCCGGGCCGGCACCAGCACGGGCCGGTCCTCGCCCAGCGCGTGTCCGTACACCCACGGGATGGGGCGCCGCGGATCGAACGGGGAGACCAGCGGGTCGTCCCGGTAGGTGGCGGGGGCGTAGAAACCGCACCGCGCCGGATCCAGGGCCCGATCGCCCAGTTCCGCGTAGGAGGCGATCAGCAGGGAACTTCCCGTCCTGCGGTGGGTCCCCGCGTACCGCTCCAGCCCCTCCAGGAAGGCGAGGTCGCGGCTCGCCGCGAAACTGTTGGCCTGGCCGCTCCAGGTGACGTCCGTCAGACCGGCGTAGCCGCGCATGAACACGCTGCCCGCGACCGGCGCGGTGGTGGGGGAGGTGACGTTGATCCAGGTGCCCCCGCCCAGCACCCCCGTGACCGGATTGGCCAGCGCCTCCCGCGGCATCGGGTACGAGGAGGCCGCGCGCAGCCGCTGCGCGCCCGGGTGGGGCTTCGGGCGCGACCGCGCGACGAACGGCCGGGGCTCGTCGGTCCCGCGCGGACCGCAGTCCGGACACAGCGGGTCGGCGGCCAGTGGATGATGGGTGACCGTCAGGGTCTCCAGGTCCAACCGTGACACCCGGGGCAGCGACCGGTCGGCCGCCGACGGGCCGGCCTCGGCCACCTCCCCGCCGAAGACCGCGCGGTGCAGGGCATGCACGGCGTCCCGCGCGAACGCCGTCAGCCAGGGACGCTCCCGGGCCGCCGGGACGGGCGTGCCGACGCCGGTCTCCAGCGCGTCCCGCTCGCTGCGGCTGCGCAACCGCTGCCGCCGCATCGCCAGACACTGCCCGCATGCGGGGGACGTACCGTCGCCACCCCAGGGGCCCACCAGGACGTCCCGCGCGGTCAGGTGCACCGTGGCGGCCGGCCGGACCCCGGCGAAGGGGTCGGCCGCGCGCGGTCCGAGGGCGTCGTGCACGCCGAGGGTGACCACCGTGGCACCGAGCCCGGCGAGGGCCCCGGCCAGTTCCCGGCGGGCCCGCTCCAGCGGGGCGCCGTCGGGGGCCGAGGGCGCCGGCGACGGGGGCGCCCCCGATCCCGGGCCCGTCGACTCCCGGCCCGTCGACTGCGGGGTCGCCGCGTCCGCGAGGGTCCCGGTCATGCCTGGTTGCTCCATCGGAAGGTCTTCAGGCTGATGGCCCCGAACAGGAGGGCGAAGCCGGCCAGCGCCGCACACCCGACACCGATCGTGGCGAGCGAGCCCGACCCCGTCAGCGAGCCGGTCGCGGCGTCGTTGAGGTACCGCAACGGCAACACCAGGGAGACCGACCGGAGCCAGGACGGCATCATGTCCAGCGGCAGGAACGACCCGGACAGGAAGGCCATCGGCACCATCATGCAGTTGGCGATGGCCGCGACCGCCTCGGGCGTGTTCGCGTAGGTGCCCACGATCACCCCGATCGCCATGAAGGCGGTGATGCCCAGCACCAGCGCGGGCAGCACCAACGGCCAGCGCCCGTCCAGCTCCAGTCCGAAGCCGGGCAGCATCGCCACCGCCACGAACACCGCGGCCTGCACCACGCCGACGACCAGCGCCAGGAAGTACCGCGAGGCGAGCACCGTGGTCAACGGGGTCGGCGTCAGCCGGATCAGCCGCAGCAGGTCGTCGCGCCGCCACTGCATGAGGGTGAAGGCGATGCCGAACACCGCGGCGTTGGCGACACCCCACGACATCACGCCCGGCGCGATGTACGAGATGTAGGGGCGGCCGCTCTCCTCGACGTCCTGCCCGCTGAAGATCAGCCCGAAGACGACCAGGAAGAGCAGGGGGAAGGCGAAGGTGAAGAAGAGGGTGGCCTTGTCCCGGACCTGCGCCCGGTAGCCGGCTGCGGTCAGGGCCGTGTACGCGCTCATGCCTGGGACTCCGTCGGGTGGTGGTGTGCTGCGCCGGTCAGTTCGAGGTAGACGTCCTCCAGGGTGGCCGTCCGGGTCATGACCCCGTCGAGCCCGGTGAGCCCGTCCAGGGCCTGGAGGACCTTGCCGGGCACGGCGGTCTCCAGGACCAGCGAGCCGCCCTGGAGGCCGGCCCGGTCCACCCCCGGCAGCGCCGAGGCCTCCTCGACGCCGATCCTGCCGAGGGGCAACAGCAGTCGGGCCGGCGCCCCGGCCGCCGTGACGAGCCGGTGGGGCGAGTCCAGGGCGGCCACCTTGCCGCCGACCAGGATCGCCACCCGGTCGCACAAGGCCTCGGCCTCGTCGAGGTGGTGGGTGGTGTAGACGATGGTGCGGCCCTCGCTCTTGAGGGTGCGCAGCACCTCCCACAGGTCACGGCGGGCCTGCGGGTCGAGAGCGGCGGTCGGCTCGTCCAGGAAGATCAGCTCGGGGTCGTGGACCAGGGCCGAGGCGATGGCCAGGCGCTGGCGCTGGCCCCCGGAGAGGTTCTCGACCGACACCCCGCCCTGCTCGGTCAGCGCGACCGTCTCCAACGTGCGGGCGGCGGCGGCCCGGTCGCGGCGGTAGAGACCCGCGACGGTGGAGAGGTGTTCGAGGGCGGTCTGTCGTACGAAGAAGGCCGACGCCTGGGTCTGCACGCCGATGCGCGGCAGCAGTGCGGTGTTGCGCGGCCAGGGGCTCTGGCCGAGGACCCGGACGGTGCCCGAGTCGGCCTGGCGCAGCCCTTCCATGATCTCGATGAGGGTGGTCTTGCCCGCGCCGTTGGGGCCGAGCAGTCCGAAGAACTCGCCGCGGCGCACGTCGAGGGATATCCCGTCCACGGCATGCCGGTCGCCGTAGCGCTTGCGGACGTCCTCGATGGTGACGGCGGACTCGTCGGCCGGCCGGTTGCTGTCAGTTGTCATGGGATGTGCGGTTCCCTCGGTGTCGGGATCGGAATCGGTGCGGGTCGTGCGAGGTGTGCATTCGAGACGGGGTCGGGGTCGGGCCGAGTCGGGGTCGGGTCGGGTCGGGCATGGAGACGGATCGGGGACGGACACGGGTCGGGATCGGGGTCGGGGCCGAGGACGGGGACGGGGACGGGGACGGGGTCAGGTCGTGGCGGCCACCGCGTACCAACAGGCGACCGCCGCACCACAGAGGAGCAGCAGGACGAGGACGGCCGAACCGATGCCGTACGCGGAGTAGATCCGGCGCGCCCGCACGGGGTACGCGGCCGCGGCGGCCCGGTCGCGCAGCCGCAGCCGCAGGTACGCCGAACCGGCCGGGGCCAGCCGGGTCACCCGCAGGCCGTGGCCGAGCATCGTGTAGCCGTCGAGCGGCGGCAGCGGAAGGAGGTTGACCAGCGCCTGGACACTGCCGAGGAGCAGCAGCGCCCCCAGCACCCGGCCGGTGGGGTCGCCGACCGGCAGGGCGGCCCACCACCCGAGGAAGGGCAGCAGGAACAGCAGGTTGGCGAAGGCCCCCGCCCCGGCGACGGCCAACTGGTGACGGCGGCGGCGCAGGTAGCGGTAGTTGTCGACGGTGCAGTACATGAGGGCGGCGGGCAGCCGCCACCGCAGCCCGATCTCGCCGACGCTCCCGCCGACGTGACGGGCGGCCACCCCGTGCGCGAACTCGTGCAGGGCGGTGCTGAGCCACATGAGCGTGGCCACGGCCAGCAGCGGCACCGGACGCGAGAGCAACCACCACAGGTCGCCCACGAGCCGGCCCGCCGACGCGGCGAGCACCCCTTCCATGGCGAGGCAGCACAGCAACAGCCCGACCAGTACCACCGGACGCAACACGGGCCGCAGGAACCGGTGCAGCCTGGCCGTCGTGGCGTCCGCGTCGGAGACCAGTCGCAGTGTGCCCCGCAGCAGGTTTCCGGTGCGTTGCGGCCCCGGGCCGGCCGCCGGCTCGGGCGGCGGTCCCCCCGCGAGCAGCCGCCGCGTACCGAGCAGGCCCAGCAACTGCTGCCAGTTCCGTTCGCCGAGCCTGCGCCCGAAGGCCTGGGCGTAGGCCTCGCCGATCTCCGCGAGGCTGAGCCGCCCGTCGAGCCGCG
Source organism: Streptomyces sp. NPDC002602 (assembly GCF_042889445.1). Taxonomy (NCBI): domain Bacteria; kingdom Bacillati; phylum Actinomycetota; class Actinomycetes; order Kitasatosporales; family Streptomycetaceae; genus Streptomyces; species Streptomyces sp. NPDC002602. The sequence goes on from NZ_JBIAQX010000001.1 coordinate 1,238,448, forward strand.
AGACGAGGAAGAACTCCTTGGGCCCGATCTCGAATGAGGCACCGGACACGGGGTCCTTGACCAGGTGGACGGTCGCCGGGCCGTTCAGCAGCGGCGGCGACAGCAGGATCCCGGGCCGCAGCGCGGGCCGGTGCGCCAACATCCCGGAGGGCGCGGGGGAGGAGGCGGTCACGGCCGGGCCGCCTCGGCGGCCCCGCTGTCCACGCCCTCCCGCAGCACCCGACCCAGCAGGTGGGCGAGGTAGGCCTCGTCCCGGATCGTCACGTGCAGCCGATTGTTGGTCATGTGCATGTACGGGGACAGCAGCAGCGGCAGCGCCACCGCCGGATCCGTCACCCGCTCGTCCCGGGTCCCGTCCCAGGAACGGAACACCAGCTCCCCGGACGCGGCCAGCGCCCCCGCCCGCTCGCGCAGCTCCCGGCAGTGCTCGGCCCACCCGGCCAGGAACGCGGGCAGTCGCCCGGTCTCCCCCGAGCCGAGCGCCTCCCGGACGGCGGCGAACCGGCGGGCGATCCCCGGAGCGCTCTGCCCGTACGTGCGGTCGTACTCGGCCGAACCGATGAAGCCGGTCCCCGGGAACGCCCGGTGCCAGAACTCGTAGTAGCGGTCCAGGTAGCCGCCGAGTTCCTCCCGGTCGGGCAGGAAGACCCCGGCCATCACCATCATCAGCTGCGCCGACGTGCCCAACAGCACGGTCCGCAGGTGCAGGTTCATCGTGCCCAGCGCGTCCATGACGAGATCGCTGGAGTGCGCGAAGTGCCATTCGGCCAGCTCGACCCCGGCCGGGCCGCCGTACTTCCCGTACTCGGGCTCGTAGGGCTCGTACGCGTACGAGTTGTTGGGCCGCAGGTTCATCCGGCCGTCCGGCCCCATGAAACCGGCGCGGTCGCCCTCGGGGAACTCGATGTCGAAGAGCGTGTTGTAGAACTCGTTGAGGAAGCCCGAGTCCACCTCGTACAGCGCGGGCCGGGCCTTCAGGAACGCGGCGACGGCCTCCTCGGTGCGGCGCCGCACCTCCGGGGCGGCCTGCGGGGTCACGGGCCGCAGGCGCAACCGCACGTGCGGTCCCTCCAGCCAGTAGTTGATGAAGAAGTGGCCGGCGAGCAGGCCGTCCTCGGTGAGCGAGGCGATCAACGGCCGCACGCACCGCACCAGCAACGGCTGCGGGTTGGCGGCGTAGAAGACGTGCACCGCCTGCCATGCACCGCGCGTCTCGGTCAGCTCTGACATCGGGAACCGCCTTCCGGGCGTCGGTCGGGGGAGAGGGGCGACTTCGAGGGCTTCGAGGGGCCCGGGAGGTTCGAGGGGCGCGGCACGGTGAAGGTCTCCACGGCCAGTTCCGCCACGTGGGCGCCCGCCGAGGTGTGCGTGTGCAGCCCCTCCGGGTCGGGCAGCATCTCGCGGAAGACGACCCGGTGGGCCGGATCCCGCAACAGCGACTCGAAGACGGAGAGGGAGAGCAGCGACGCGAAGTCGACGTACTGCGGTTTCGCACCGAGCGCCGACGGCCCGGCCGACACCGTCGCGAACACCCGCTCGGGCAGTCCGTGCGTCCGCCGCCAGCGCTGCCACTCCACGAAGTGCGCGGCCTCCCGGGCTCCCGACACCGGCAGCGCACCGGCCGTCGTGGTCCACGAGCGCCGACCGAGCACCAGGTCCCCGTGGACGACCCTGGGCCGTGAGGTCACCCCGTCACGCACCGGACCCTCCGGCACGCCCGCCCACACGTCCAGCGGCGACATCGACGACGGGGACAGCAGCAGCAGGGTGCGCGGGATCGCGGGAAGGGCCAGCGGGACCAGGTACCCCAGGTAGACGGGGATCACCTCGCGCCCCAACCGGTGCGACCGCAGGGCCACCCGGCCGGTCCCCGGATCGTGTTCGGCGTACAGGTCGCCGAGGTCCAGCCGGCGCTCCTCGGGCAGGGTCCCGCTCTCGCCCGGGCAGACGATCTCGTAGTCCGTCAGCGGAGCGTGCAGGTTCAGGTTGGTCGTCACCGGCCCGCCGGTCACCTCCGCGAACACCGCGCCCTCGGGGGTCACCCGGGAGGCCGTCCCGCGCAGCTCCCCGGCGAGGTCCGGGCGTCCACCCGGCTCCTCCTCGTACACGTGCGTGAACCGGCTGAAGGGGAACGACAGACCGCCGTACGAGCGGTTCAGCACGGTCATCCGCTCGCCCGTGGCGGGATCCCGGGCGAACTGGAGGTGGTGGCAGCGCGGCGCGAACCCGGGCGCCACGCCCTCCAGTTCGGCGGCGACGGCCGCCACGTCCTCCTCGGTGAGCCGCAGCCCGGCCCCGCGGGCCTCCTCGTGGGCCGACCAGCGCGCCCGCATCCGCGTCACGAACGCCCGCCGCGCCGCGTCCAGTGCCCGCAGTCCCGGCAGGCCCAACCAGTTCTCCTCGGGCACGTACTCCCCGTGCGCGTCGAACGGGGTGCGCCGGGCCGTGAACGACAGGTACTGGTCGAAGAAGTCCTCGTGGAAGTCGTGCACCAGACCCAACAGGTCCTCACAACGACCGCCCGCACCGTACCGGGCGGTGAAGAACCCCTCGAAGGTGATCCGCTGGGCCAGAGTGAGGTCGAAGGCCGGCAGGATCCGCTCGACGGAACGCAGCGCGCCCCCGTCCGCCGCCCAGTCGGGCGCCGGGCACGACAGGTCACGGCCCGCGCTCACGTCCTCGTACAACAGGGTCTGCGGCAGCGCCATGTCCGGCGGAGCCCCCAACTCGATGGCCATCGAACCCAGATCGGTGCGCAGCGTACGCAGCAGGGTGGCCCGCTCCGCCGGGCCGGCGACGGGGTAGCGCTCCAACACCCGCGCCGGCCCGTCCAGGAGCGCGGCGAGGTCGTCGGCCCACGGTCGCTCCAGGGCGAGCAGCGACCGCCGGAAGGCGGCGAGCGGATCGCCGTCGTGGACCTCGGTGTCCAGGCACGGCACCCGGACCATGCCCAGCTCGATCAGGGCCGACACGTACGCCTCGCACTCGGCCGGCGCCGCGCCGTGCTCCGTCGCCAACCAGTCGGCGAGTTCCCGCCGGCGCAGCTCGGGCCGGTCCGCGAACAGGGCGAGCAGCCGGTCCAGGGCGCCGCTGCGCCGCAGGAAGAACAGCCGGTCCCGGACGGCGTCGAAGGTGACCGCCGCCGTGTCGTCCCCGGGCGTGACCGAGCGGCGGACGTACCGGATCCGCTCGTCCTCGCGCCCCCAGCCGGAGGCCGGCCGCAGCGGCAGGTCCAGGCGGCGCACGGGGTCGGCGAGGATCAGCTCGGCGAGCCGGGCCAGCACCACGACGTTCAGCCGTACGCGACTGCTCCACCGGTCCTCGGCGCGGATGCCCTCGGTGTCGGCGTCGGCCCCGAACCGGCCGGTCGCCACCGCGGTGAAGGTGCTGAACGGGCTGGTCTTGCAGGCGGTGCGGTACACGTACGACAGCGCCGACCGCTCGACCTTGCGCATGCGACCGCCCGGCTCGCGGCCGTCCGAGGTCGCCGCCGCGTACGCGTCGAGCTGCGCCTCCAATACCGGCGAGGCCAGCAACAGCCCGTGCCGCACCCGCTCGTCGGCGAGCAGCCGACGCAGCGCGTCACGACCGCGCCGCAGATCCGCGGCGAGCAACGCCTCCCCCTCGCCCCGCAGCTTCTCCAGCGCCGCACGCCGCTCCAGCCAGCCGGCCAGCCGCTGCCCGACGTCCCCGTCCAGCCCGGCCACCACCCGCAGGGCCGCGTCCGGATCGGCGGGCGCCCGACCGTTGTGGACCAGGCGCCGCAGCCGCAGCAGTTCCCGGCGCAGGACCGCGCCCGGCCCGCCGGGCGCGGGGTCGGTCGCGCCGACCGCCCGGTGCAACAGGTCACCGAGGAGCTCCGCGTCCGCGCGGACCACGTCCTCGGCGCTCAGCACGTCGGCGGCCCAACGTGGGGTGTCCGCGCCGCGCAGCCCGTCGACCGAGGTCAGGGGCAGCCCGGCCACGCGCAGCATGAAGCGGTCGCCCGCGTGCCAATCGGTGGTGGTGTTCATCCTGAACGTCCTGGTTCTCTCGTCGTTGCGCCGAAGGGATGCGTCGCGGTGCGGCTCAGGCGATCTCATGGCGGAAGTCGGCGGGCCGGGGCCGCTCGTGACCGAGCAGCATGATCAGCAGAGCGGCCTCGTCGGTCCCCGTCAGCCCCAACTCCTCGGCGTACGAGATGTTGTCGAAGCCGAGGGCCACCCCCGCCCCCAGGTCGTGCGCGGCGGCCGAGGTGTAGAAGGTCTGCGCGACGGCGCCGACGGTGGCCCCGACGAGCCGGTAGCCGCGGTCTCCCACCGCGTCGAGCACCGCGGCGGTCCGGACGGTCGGCACCAGGACGGCGCCCGCCTGCTCCAGGTTGTAGTTGGAGAGGAAGTAGTTGCGCTGGAGGAACGGCCCGGGAGGGCCGGGAACCACCAGCCGCAGGGCATGCCCGTCCGGATCGTAGGCGTACGCGCCCGGCTCGACGCCCTCCACGTGGTTGACGAAGACGTACAGCGCGGTGAGCCGCGCCCCGTCCGGCCCCTCCGCCTCGCTGCCCACCGTGGCCGCGGCGCAGTCGGCCAGCACGGCGGCCAACCGATCCGGGGCCACCGCCCGGGTCGCGTCGAACCGGCCGAAGCTGCTGCGCCGGGCCCGCAACGCCGCGGTGACCTCCCTCACCGGGGGCGCCGCCCGCGGCAGCGGCACCGGGGCGCCGCCGGCCGGCGGACCCGCGGCGGCGGCGTCGAGCGCCCCGGGCACGGGCCGGTCCTCGGCGCGCCCGAGCGTGGCGGCGTGGATCCGGCCGGCGGTCTCGAAGGTCAGGACGGTACGCGAACGCTCGGCGTCCCGGTGGCGCACGGCGGGAGCCGGGGCGACCGGAGCGGACGGCGGCAGCGCCGGCGCGGCGCCGCTCTCCCATTCCAGCGGGACGACCGCGAAGATCCCCTCCTCGTGCGGGACCACGCCGAGCAGCCGGGCCAGCCGTTCCTCGTCGAACCAGAGCGCCGGCGCGATCCGCAGCCCGCGCTCCCGGGCCCACAGCCGCCAGGTCTGGAGCACGGTGCCCACGTCCATGCTCACGGCGTGGAAGGAGAAGTTGTTGTACTTGAAGGCGTTCTGCCAGTACTTGACGCTCAGGATCAGGTACTGGCAGTACTGGTCGGAGTCCGGGAAGCCCGCTCCCAGCGCGCCGCGGACCTCCGCGCCCGCCTCGCCGGTCAACAGCCGCCGCAGTCCGTGCCGGTGCGGCGCGTAGTGGTAGACCCCGGGCAGGAGCGGCCCGCCCGGGCCCGCCACCCAGTACACGCCGACCGGGTACAGACCGCCCCCGGACGCCGTGCCCCGCGACCAGTTGGCGTGCGTGTAGTGCGGAAGCGCCGCCAGGTCGGTGTTGGCCTGCACGCCCAGGCGCCGGCCGGTCAGACCGTACGAGTCGCGCAGCATCCCGGACAGCAGCGGCAAGGTGAACACCCCCTCCCCGGAGCCGGGTTCCGGCTCGGGAAGCGGCAGGGTCTCGGCGCCCGGGTAGAACTTCGCGTCGCGCGGGCGGTCCGCCCAGTCGGGTACGAAGTCGACGGGCTCCATCGGCACCCTGCCCCGGTGCATGATGGCGTCGGCATAGTCATGGGCGAAGCCCACACGTCCTCCTACGGTCGTCGGTGGAGACGGTCGGAACCGGCTGATGGAGCGTCAAGGAAAGGGATGTGGAGCCGGGTTGAAGTCACCGGAGGCCCCTTCACCCGATCCGTCGGGCCGCGTGAACCTCCGCAGCCGAGGCATTCCGAGCGCCCGCTGCCGCGACCAACCGAAATCGATCGGCAGCAGCCCCGGCACCAGGACGCTCACCGTGTGCAGCCCCAGCGTCCTCTGCTCGGGCAGGGTCTGGTCGACCACCACCACGTCGAACCCGGCGCCGGTCACGGCCCCGACGCACCGGTCCAGGTCCTCGCGGACGTCCGTCGACACACCACCGCCCGAGGCATCCGACCAGTACAGGTCCGACACCGGGGCCGGCGGCCGGTCCCGCGGTCCCCGCAACAGGAAATCGGCGTGTCGGCCCATCTCCGGCACCCCGTACACCAGCGGATGGTCGTGCAGTGCCGTCACCAGGTCGAAGTCGGCGGCCATGGCCCGCAACCGGGCCTCGTCACGCTCGGTCCGGCCGGCCAGGTTCACGGCGTCCGTCGCGATCTCGCACAGCGCGGAGTCCAGGGCCGACTCCGGGTCCAGGCCGGCCCCCGCCCCGAAGCACATCCGTCCGAGCCCCCCGTCGAACCGTTCCGCGACGGCGGTCACCACGGGTATCGGGAAGTCGACCCGGGTGTCGAAGAACCGCGCCCGGTACCCGTACAGGGCGAGCCGGTCGACCATGGCCCGCGTCGATGCCCGCGTACTGGTCGCCGGGTCGATCTCGGGCAGTGGCCGGCGCCCGTACCACGCGAGCAGGAACGCGTCCCGCTCGACGACCTCCATCAGCCCGAAGTAGCAGGCTTCGGCCAGACTCCCGCCGGAGGCGCAGCCGTTGGAGCTCTCCTGCACGAACCGGTTCTCCAGACCCGGCGCGTGATAGTAGGTCAGGATCTCCGGAACCAGCCGCGGTTCCCGATCGCGCAGCGACCAACCCCACACCCACGGGATCTCCCGATCGGGATCGAAGGGGCGCACCCGCGGGTTGTCCCGGTGGAAGTCCGAGTCGTACAGGCCGACCTCGCGCGGATCCACGGCGCGCCCCGCGAACTCCGTCAGCGAACCGCGCACGTTCGTCACACGGGACCGCGCGCGCATCCCCGCGTAACGCTCCAATCCCTCCAACACCCCGACCAGTGCGCTCCGTTCGAACGACTCGGTGTGACCGCCCCAGAACGTCTCGCGCAGGTAGTCGCCCGACCGCATGGAGAAGCAGCCGATCGTCGCGGAGGTGGAGGTGGAGGAGACGTCCTGGACCAGGGAGGGCCCCAGGGCCCCGCACAGCGGGTTCGCGAACGCCCCCACGTCGATGCCGTACTCCTCCACGCGCCGGGTACGGAACACCCCCGGCCGGTACTTCACCGCCGGCGCCGGCTCCGACGACCCCGGTGCGTCCACGACGGGAACGGCGCACACCGGACACTCGGGATCGGGCACCAGCGGATGGCGTCGGACCGTGCCGGTCCGCAGGTCCAGCACCCGCACCTCGGGGAACGGCCCGGCCCCCGGGCCCGCGCCCGACCCGACTCCCGCGACCAGCGCCGCGAGGACATCGGCGGCGAAGGCGTGCGCGTACGGCCACTCACCCGCCGGCCGGGTGCCCCCGCCCAACTCCAGCGCGTCCCGCAGCGCCACCGAGCGGACCCCCTGCCAACGCCGCTCCAGACAGTGCGGACACCCCGCCCCGCCCGCAGGCCGTCCGACCGGACCGACGACGGCCTGGTGGCCGTACAGCCAGACGGGCACGGCGCCCGGGGAGACCTCCGGGGCGGTCTCGGAGGCGGCGTCCACCGCGGGCGACGACCCGTCGTGGCCGGCGAACGCGTCCCGCACACCGAGCGTCGACAACCGCACGGGCGGAGCGCCGAGGGCGTCCAGAGACCGTCCCAGCAGGTCGGCGAAGCGCCCGGCCGCCTCGGCCCCGAGCCCCTCCACGAGCGCGCTACGCGTCATCGCGGGGCTCCCGCGGCGCGGTCAGCAGCACCCGCACGGTGTGGATGCCCACGCCCGCCAGGTCCGCCGACCCGGTCTCCACCACGTACGCGTCCCGTCCGGCGGCCTCCAGGCGCGCCGACACCGCGTTCCAGTCGGTCCCGGCCCCGCCCTCGACGGGGGCGGCCTCGCCGGCCACCGCGAGCGCGCGCGGGTCCAGGTCCCGCAGCAGCGGATCGCCGGTGTCCGCGACCGAGCCCGCCACCGTCGCGTCGGCCTCGTACTGCGCCGCGCCCAGCAGCTCCCGCAGCGCCTCCACCGCCGCCGTACGCCGATCCAGACCGGCGCCGACCGCCCACAGCTCCCCGGCCCGGGCCAGCATCACCTGCGCACCGCTGTGAGCGCCCTCGCCCAGGTCCAGGAGTTCCACCGGCAGCCCCGTACGGTCCGCGGACCGTACGAGGAACACCAGCTCGGCATCCGACCCCTCGGCGTCCGGCCCGTCCGGGTCGGGCAGCGGCACGACCGCGGCGCCCCCGCCCCGTACGACGCGCAGCAGCGCGGCGTGCCCCAGCGCCGACAGCAGACCGGCGGCGGCGGCGTCGGCCGTCGAGGGACCGGCTCCCGCGCCTGCCCGGGTCCGTTCGAAGAGCCGGTCCGCGTTGTACGGCCCGAACGGTCTGACCGCCCCCGCCGGCACCAGCGCGGGTTCCTTCGTCAGCAGGGACACCGCCCGCTCGTGGGCGTGGACCCGACCCGACAGCCCGCTCGCGAGGGCGAGCGCCGCCGGGACGACGACGGGCACCGCCCCGTCGTCGGCCAGGGGGCCGCGCGCCGGAACCACGTGCTCGGCGTACACCAGCGCGGCCGCGTCCAACGCGCGCATCCGCGCCCCGGCGACGTGGTGGACGTCGAAGGCGGCCACCGAGCGCCGGCCGGTGTGACCGATGCCCAGCTCGACCACGCCGAGCTTCAAGGGCAGTTGGGTCAGGGCCTCGTCGGCGTACCGGGTGAACACCCCGGCGCGTGGCCGTACCAGCGTGGAGCGCCGGTTCAATTCCTCCACCAGGGCGTCGGCCTCGCGGGCCGTCTCCACCGTGGGCAGTGACACCGCGCCCGACGCGCCGGCCGCGGCGAGGTCCACCGGCTCCGCCTCGCGGGGATCGGACTCCGAGCAGAACGGACAGCGCGGATGGCGCAGCAGAGGCTCGGCGGTGACGTCCAGCGACTCCACGTCCTGGACCAGGAGCCGGCCGGAGGTCTCCGCCGGCAGGGCGCCCGAGGCCGTGCGGAACACCTCGTACCCGAGCAGGTTGCCGATCATCGCGGCCAGCGGCCCTCCCGGCACCGGCCCGACCGGCGCCCCCGGGAGGGCCAGCGCGCTCCACAGCTCGGCCGAGGCACCGCCGGTGTCCCCGTTCGCGCCGAGCCGCAGGGCCGCGCAGGCCCAGCACCCCGTGGTCCCGTGGGCCATCAACGGGCCGACGACGGCGTCGGAGCCGTACGACCAGGCCGGCAGGAGGGTGCGGCCCTCGGGTATGCCGGCGCGCAGCAGGGGCAGCAGCCGGGCCGCCGCAGCCGTCCCGCCCGTCACCACCACGGTGTCGAAACCGTCCAACGCGGCCCACCCGGGTTCCGCTCCGAGCTCGGCCAGCGGGCGCACCTCCACCGGGGCGCCGTCGGCCGAGGCCTCCGCCGCCTCCCGCTCGATCTCGCCGAGGTCCGGTCCCGGCAGCACCCCGACGAGGGCGGAGCCGTTGCGCACCAGGCTCAGGGCGCACCAGCGGGCGATGGGGTCGTCCCCCAGCACCGCCACCCGCGTGTCGCGGAACCGCAGGAAGCGGATCTCGGCGTCGTCGGCGTAGTGATCGGCGTACGCGATCTGCGGGGCGAAGCGCCGTGCGACATCGGGCGGGAGGACCGGTGCCGCGTCCGTCGCCGGCTCGCCGGCGGAGCGGGCGAAGTCCCGTTCGTAGAGGGTCTTGACGAGCTCACCGAACATGGCCCGGTGGTCGTCGCCGAGCCCCTCGCACAACGCGGCGACGGTGTGCTCGCCGGTCAGGTGCGGCACCACGAGAGTGGCGAACCGGTACGCGGTACGGGCGTTGAGCCGGAACCCGCCGTCGGTGTTGTGGAACAGCACGCCCTCGGGCGTCTGTGTGAAGAGCACGTCCCGGCGGATCCGGGGCCGGGTCGTGGCGACGGCTTCGTAACTGGCTTGGGACATGGGTCACCCCTGATTGCGGTCTGGGCGGTACGGGGAGCGGGACGGACGGGTCGGGAGGTGTGGTGGGGGACGCCGGGCCGTGGTGGCCGAGGCGGGGGGCAGTCGGCGTCAGTGCGCCGGGGGAGGGGCGGTGGCGCGTTCACGCGCGATGTGACGCGCGTAGCCGTGCAGAAGAGCGTGCAGACGGTACGGATGACCGGGCGGTCCGTCTTCCAGCATCCCGGCCTCCACCAGTTGTTCGAGGACGGTCGAGGCCCCGGCGGAGGTGAGGTCGGCCCCCGGTTCGAGCGAGCCGAGGCGCAGGAACGCCTCGCGCGGCTCTTGGCCGAGGGCGGCCAGGGCCTGGCCGAACACCTCGGGCACGGAAAGCCGGGGATCCTCCGCCAGGGCCAGCCGTGCGGGAGGGTCCTCCGCGAGCCACGCCGCGCAGTCGGCGACCGAGAGCCCGGGGCGGGTCAGCAGCCGGCCCGCGGCGATCCGCAGGGCGAGGGGAAAGTACCCGCAGACGGAGACCAGCTCGCGGGCGGCCTCCGCCTCGGCCGCGATCCGTTCCTCCCCGACGAGTCCGGCGAGCAGCGCGTACCCCTCGCCGGCCCCGAGGACGTCCAGCCGGTGCACGGAGCCGCCGCGCGTCGCGACGACGGCCGCGAGTCCGCGTCGACTGCTGACCACCACGGAGGTGTCGCCCGCGACCGGCAGCAACGGAAGCACCTGTCCGGCGCCGGCGGCGTCATCGAGAATCAACAGCCTTCTGCCGTCGCCGGGTTCGGGCAGCAGCTTGCGGGCCTCCTCGACGTCGACGGGACTTCCGTCCGGCCGGGCCAACGGGATCGTGAACACCCCTCCGGGGAAGGTGTCCTGTACCTCGTACGCGCTCTGCCGGACCAGCGCCGACTTGCCGATTCCGGGCGCACCCGACACCACGACCAGCCGTGGCCCGCCAGGGGCGGTCAACCGTGCCGCGATGGCGCCGCGGTCGGCCTCGCGCCCGGTGAAACCCGTCACGGGCCACACCCGCTCGGTGGTGGCCGGCAACTCCGCGACCACCGGAGGTCTTCGAGCGACGACGGGGATCGGCCGCCCGAGTTCCTCGGCCCGCAGGATGGCCAGCTCCAACCGCCGCAGTCCCGGTCCGGGATCGACCCCGAGCTCGTCCCGCAGTCGGTCCTTGATCGCCCGGTACTCGGCCAGCGCCTCCGCCTGTCTCCCGGTGCGGTAGAGGGCCTCGATGAGCTGCTCGGTGAAGCGTTCGCGCACCGGATGCCGGCGGGCCCCCTCGTAGAGGTCGACGAGCACCTGATGACAGTTCCCGGCGGCGAGTTCCAGATCGCAGACGCGCTCCAGGACTCGCAACCGTTCCTGCTCCAGCGCGGGTGCCGCGTCCCGCTGGAGCATGCGCGAGGCGACGTTGGCCAGCGGCCGGCCCTGCCAAAGGGAGAGCGCCGCGCGGAGTCGATACAACTCCTCTTCCTCGCCGTCGGCGGCCCGCGCCTGCCCCGCGAGAAATCGGAACAGTGCGAGATCGAGGGTCTCGACGTCATTGGCCATACGGTATCCACCGGGTACGGCCTCAATGGTGGTGGCGGATATGCCGTACTTGACGAATAGTCGGCGCAGTCGCAGGACGCACGTCTGAAGTGCCGCCCGTGCGGTGGCGGGAGGTTCCTCGTCCCACACGGCGCGCAACAAATAGTCGGTGGAAACGACCGTGCCCGGATGCAACAGCAAAGCGGCGAGCAGGCTGGTTGGTTTGGATGGTTTGAGAACTACGGTTTCGGGGCCGTGGGCAATACTCAAGGGCCCCAGAAGCTGGAACCGCATGAAGGTCCCCCGTGTCGGGTCACGTATGGAGCGGAACGGCGAATGACGGGGGCGGTGGTCGGCCGAGCCCGCGAGCGAGGCCCGGCACGGAACTGGTCCATACCAAGCCTGTGGCTGCTCTCCCGCCCCCCGTTGGGCGGTGGATAAACGGAACACTACATAACGGATCTTGTGAAAGTCGAGCCATGCGCCGGCTCGAATCCGACGTGACGGGTGTTCCTCTCCTTTCCGTCACATGACCGCCCCGTGGAGTTACCGGCGGCCCGTCAAAAAGGTTCAGGCGTAAACGAATCATGAGTGTGGGGCCTGGTCGGCATGAATGAGAATCGTTATCCCGCCGGCGATATGACTGATCCTCGACGGTCGAATCCGGCCACGCCGGCCTTGATGAATCGGAGGCCGGGCGAGCGTCACGCCCGACGGCGTCGGCGGCCCCCCGGGACCGCGCCGCACCCGTTGAGGGGGCCGGGAGTCGCCCGTACGGGGGAACCGTGAAATCGATCGCCGAAGGGTGGAATGCCGCGCGCCTCCGAGGAGTTCGGACAAGCGCGACACCCGAACTCCGCACGCACTGGAGGGCTCATGAAGATCGGCATCATCGGCGCCGGCAACATCGGCGGCAACCTCACCCGTCGGCTCACGTCACTCGGCCACGAGGTCTCGGTGGCGAACTCGCGCGGCCCCGAAACCCTTTCGGCCCTCGCCGAGGAGACCGGGGCCACCCCCGTCACGGTCGCCGAAGCCGCCCGCGGCGCCGAGATCGTCGTGGTCACCGTCCCGCTGAAGAACGTGCCGGACCTGCCGGCGGGTCTTTTCGACGGGGCGGCGGAGGGCTTCGCCGTCATCGACACCGGCAACTACTACCCGAAGCAGCGGGACGGCCGCATCGCCGCCATCGAGGACGAGGGCCTGACCGAGAGCCGCTGGACCCAGAACCACCTGGGCCACCCGGTGATCAAGGCCTTCAACGGCACCTACGCCGACGACATCCTCGACAAGCCGCTGCCGGCCGGCGCCCCCGGTCGGATCGCCGTACCGGTCGCCGGGGACGACGAGACGGCCAAGAAGGCCGTCCGGGACCTCATCGACGAACTCGGCTTCGACACCGTCGACGCCGGCGGCATCGACGAGTCCTGGCGCCAGCAGCCCGACACGCCGGTCTACGGACTGCGCGCCGGCGTGACGGCCGTCACCCGGGCCCTCGCCGAAGCCTCCCCGGAACGCACGGCCGACTTCCGCGGCTGACCGCGCCCCGTCTCGGACGAGCGGCGGGCGCGCCCGCCGCTCGTACCGGGGCGACGTGTGGCGCCGACGGCACGTCGCCCCCGGTCCGGAGGGGGATACCTCACCCGGTCAGGTAAATCTACGCTCACGAATGTAGTCATTGGTGTGCGAGGGGCCTAGTATTTCTGGCGTAGTGAGCCAGCGAAACGAAGGTGTCATGCCCCCCGAGAAGTCCCCGCTCGCCGACAGTCTCGACGATGACGACTACCCCGCCTACACGATGGGCCGGGCCGCCGAAATACTGGGCGCCACGCCCGCCTTCCTGCGCGTGATCGGAGAGGCCGGACTGGTCACTCCGCTGCGCTCGGAGGGCGGCCACCGCCGGTACTCCCGCCATCAGCTACACCTTGCCGCGCGCGCCCGCGAGCTGGTCGACGCGGGCACGGCGGTGGACGCCGCGTGCCGGATCATCGCGCTCGAGGACCAACTGGAAGAGGCCCTGCGGGCCAATGCGCGGATGAGCGGGTCCGGCCACGCCGACGACAAGACCCCCTGAACGCCGGACCGGCGGCCCATACCTGTTGCCGCCGGTGTAGAAATTCAGCGAATACGCGTGCAGGGTTTATGTGACGACAGGCCGAGACGCGAAAACTTTCCGCGCTCATCGGCTAGCGCTGTGCTACTGTTCTTCTCAGTTGCAGTTGTGGTTCCCAAAGACTTCAAGTGCTCCCCCCGGATTCATTTCGGTGGGTGCACTTTTTATTTCCGGATGTTTTTTCGGACGGGGCAATCATTACTTCGACTCCGGTGCCCGCACAGTGTGGGTCCGGGTACAGCCCCAAAGGAGAATTCATATGGCATCTGGCACCGTGAAGTGGTTCAACGCGGAAAAGGGCTTCGGCTTCATCGAGCAGGACGGTGGCGGCGCTGACGTGTTCGCCCACTACTCGAACATCGCCACCCAGGGCTTCCGTGAGCTTCAGGAAGGCCAGAAGGTGAACTTCGACGTCACGCAGGGCCAGAAGGGCCCCCAGGCCGAGAACATCGTTCCCGCCTAAGCGTTGACAAGTACTGCGTAGCTGGGGCCCGCACCTTGGGGTGCGGGCCCCAGCTCGTTGCTTTTTCCCAGCTCCGCCGGCCGTCACGGCCCGCGTGAGCGGCGCGGCAGCATCGTCTGCCGGAGCGCCCACGACCCGCCCGGGTGGAAGTCCGCCCGGCCGTCGCCCCCGATGCCCGGCCTGTGCCACGGCCGCCGGGCAGGGTGACGCCCCTTTCAGCAGTGAACCGTTCCGTTCCGCTCCGCGTGTTCGGCTCGGCCCTGTTGTGTCATTTCTTCGGCTCGTTCTTGCGAATCCGCTGCGGCTCACGCCAATGCCAGGAATTCCTCGATACGCGCCGCATCGAGGAAGGTTCTGCATGAACCGCGCAGCTCGCACCAACGACCGCTCGTCCCGCTCCCGCACGGGGGCCTCCTCCGGTGGCTCGTCCGGCTCCTACGGCTCTTCCGGCAGCTCGTACGGATCGTCCGGCTCCGGCAGCTCCTACGGCTCTTCCGGCGGCTCCTACGGGTCCTCCGGCGGCAGCCGCGGCAGCCGCTTCGGCTCCTCCGCGCCCAGCCGCTCCGGCGGCGGCTCCCGCTCCGGCGGGGGGAACCGCTCCGGCGGCTACGGCCGCCGCTCCGCCGCCCCGCAGGGCGAATTCGCCCTTCCCGTGACGTTGACCCCGGCGCTGCCCGCGGTCGAGGCCTTCGCCGACCTGGACATGCCCGAGGCGCTGCTCGCGGCACTCGGCGCCCAGGGCGTCTCGGTACCGTTCCCGATCCAGGGCGCCACCCTGCCCAACACGCTCGCGGGCCGCGACGTCCTGGGCCGCGGCCGCACCGGCTCCGGCAAGACGCTGGCCTTCGGCCTGGCCCTGCTGGCCCGCACCGCCGGTCAGCGCGCCGAGCCGGGACAGCCGCTCGCGCTGATCCTCGTACCGACGCGCGAACTCGCGCAGCAGGTCACCGACGCGCTGACGCCGTACGCCAAGGCGATGCGCCTGCGGATGGCCACCGTGGTCGGCGGCATGTCCATCGGCCGTCAGGCCGGCGCGCTGCGCGGCGGGGCCGAGGTCGTCGTCGCGACGCCCGGCCGGCTGAAGGACCTCATCCAGCGCGGCGACTGCAGGCTCAACCAGGTCGCCATCACCGTCCTCGACGAGGCCGACCAGATGGCCGACATGGGCTTCATGCCGCAGGTCACCGCCCTGCTGGACCAGGTGCGTCCCGAGGGGCAGCGGATGCTGTTCTCGGCGACCCTGGACCGCAACGTGGACCTGCTCGTGCGCCGGTACCTCACCGACCCGGTCGTCCACTCGGTGGACCCGTCGGCCGGTGCCGTGACGACGATGGAGCACCACGTGCTGCACGTCCAGGGCCACGACAAGCAGGCCGCCACGACCGAGATCGCCGCCCGCGACGGCCGCGTGATCATGTTCCTGGACACCAAGCACGCGGTGGACCGCCTCACGCAGGACCTGCTCAACAGCGGGGTGCGCGCCGCGGCGCTGCACGGCGGGAAGTCGCAGCCGCAGCGCACGCGCACGCTGGCGCAGTTCAAGACGGGCCACGTGACCGTGCTGGTCGCCACGAACGTCGCCGCCCGGGGCATCCACGTCGACAACCTCGACCTGGTCGTGAACGTCGACCCGCCGACCGACCACAAGGACTACCTGCACCGCGGTGGTCGCACCGCGCGCGCCGGCGAGTCCGGCAGCGTCGTCACCCTGGTCCTGCCGAACCAGCGCCGCGAGATGGTGCGCCTGATGGCCGCCGCCGGGATCACCCCGCAGACCACCCAGGTCCGCTCCGGCGAGGCCGAGCTGAACCGCATCACCGGTGCACAGGCCCCCTCCGGCGTGCCCGTCACCATCACGGCACCGGTCACGGAGCGGCGTACGCGCAGTGCCGCCTCCACCCGCGGCCGGCGCAGCCGCCCGGCGCAGGCCCGGCGACGCTCGTACGACAGCGCGGCGTAACGCGTGCGCACCCTTGCCCGACCGGGCGACGGAACCGGCCTGACGGCCCGGGACGCCATGGGCGACCTCGGGCCCCGGGTCGGCGACGACATGCCCGTCGACGTGGCCCGCTCGGTGCTGATCAGCGCCCGGGCGGAACACCTGGTCCTCCAGGACGACGAGGGCCGGTGCTCGGGTCTGGTCACCCGGGCCCAGCTCGACGCGCACCGGGGCGGATCCTGGGGCGCGGCCCCCACCCGCCTGCGCGACATCCCGCTCGACCGGGGACCCTTCACGGAGTCCTCGGTCGGGGTGGGAGAGGCCCGCACCGCCATGCGCGGGCGTGTCCTGGAAGTGTCCCCGGTGGTCGACGAGCACGGTTACACCCTGGGCGTCCTCGCCCTCACGTCCTGACCGCCTTCGCGGCCGTCCGGTCCGGCGTTCACCTTCCCGTCCCCCGCGGAGGCATCATGCGTTGCGTCATCGCCCGTTTCCCCTTCGAGCTCACCAAGGCCGAGGTCCTGGAGTCCATGAAGGGGATCAAGGCCGAACCCGTCACCGGGGAATCAGTGATCATCGGCCGCCGTACGTACCCGGTCAAGCAGGTCGGTGAGGTGATCACCCGCCAGGACCGTCGCGACTTCACGGCGGGCGAGGTGACCCGCGCGCTGACCCGCCTGGGCTTCGTGTGCCGCACGGTGGAGACGGCTTAGATCCTCGGGTGTCCCGGGTCCGGCATCGAGCCGGGTCCGGGACATCGTCGTCTCCTGGCCGGTCCGACGTGGGGGGCCGACACGCACGCCGGACCGCTTCTCCCCTCCCCACACCACCCGCCGCCCCCGACCCGGGAGCCTCGCCGGGGGCACGTACTTCCGGGACCGCCGGAGCGGCGGGCAGACTGTCCGCTGTGACATCACTGAGCAAAGGCGCCAACCTGCCGGTCCCGGCGTCGTCCGTCAGGGCCGTGCTCTGCTGGTCGGCCGGTCCCGGGGTCCCGGACGTGGACGCGTCCGCCCTGCTGCTGACCGGTGACGGACGGGTGCGCTCCGACGGCGACTTCGTCTTCTACAACCAGCCGCGCCACTCCTCGGACGCCGTGCGGCACCTGGGCAAGCAGCCCGGCGCCGACTCCCTCCGGGTGGACCTGGCGGCGCTGGAGCCGGCGATCGAGCGCGTCGTGCTGTGCGCGTCCGCCGACGGGGGCAGTTTCGGGCAGGTGCCCGGGCTCCACCTGCGGTTGCTCGACGCCGTGTCCGGCGCGGAGTTGGCCCGGTTCGACATGACGGCGGACACGGAGACCGCGTACGTGAGCGGCGAGCTCTACCGGCGGGCGGGCGCGTGGAAGTTCCGGGCCGTGGGTCAGGGATACGCGAGCGGCCTGGCGGGGCTGGCGACCGACTACGGCATCACGGTGGACGACGCCCCGACCCCGGTAGCCGCCCCGACCCCGGTAACCCCGTCGACCCCGGTGCCCCCGTCGACGGTGCCGCCCACGCCCGCCTTCACCCCGGTGCCCGCGCCGGCCCCCGCCCCCGCTTCCGTACAGGCCTCCAACGCCGCGCCCGCCGTCCGGTTGATCAAGGGGGAGGAGCGGCTCCCCGTCGAGATGCGGGGGCGCCTGTCGCTGCGCAAGCGGCAGGTCGCCGTGAGTCTGACGAAGCACGGAGCGGCGGGAGTGACCGCCCGCGTCATCCTCGTCCTCGACGCGTCCGGTTCGATGTCCACGCTCTACTCGCGCGGCACGGTGGCCGGTGTCGTGGAGCGGATGGCCGCCGTCGCCGCGCAGCTCGACGACGACGGCGAGATGCAGGCGTGGACCTTCGCCACCAACCCCGCACGGCTGCCCGACCTGACCATCGGTGAACTCCCGGAGTGGATCCGTCTGCACGTCCGCGTGGGCCAGATGAGCCTGTTCGGCCGCAAGAAGCCCCCGAAGGGCCTGACCGGCGGGCAGGTCGACATGCGCGCCGTCGGGTTCCAGAACGAGGAGCAGAAGGTCATCGCGGAGGTGCGCGCCTACGTGCGCGCCACCGCGGTGCCCGTGCCCACCCTCGTGCTCTTCTTCTCGGACGGCGGCGTGTACCGGAACAACGAGATCGAACAGGAACTGCGCGCTGCCGTCGAGGAGCCGGTGTTCTGGCAGTTCGTCGGCCTGGGCCGGGCCGGTTTCGGCGTGCTGGAACGCTTCGACGACATGCCCGGCCGGCGGGTCGACAACGTCGGGTTCTTCGCGGTGGACGACATCGACGCGATCTCGGACGCCGAGCTGTACGACAGGTTGTTGTCGGAGTTCCCGTCGTGGATCCGGGCCGCCGGACAGGCGGGCATCCTGCGCTGACCGGTTCGGACCGGGCCGGCCGGCGCGTGTGCGCCCTTCGCCGCCAAGTGTGTTGTCCGGTTCAAGAAATGGTCTGGACCCTTGACCCGGTGTTGGTCCAGACCAATCATGAGGCGTCCGCCCGTTCGCTCGCGCCCCACCGGGAGCATCGATGAGACGTCGTTCCAAGCCCGTCCACTCCTTACTCGCCGCCCTGACCACCCTGGTGGCCTCCGCCGGACTCGTGGTCGGGGTGGTCGACGGCACCGCCCACGCCGCGACCCCGCTGCCCGCGCACGTCTTCGCCCCGTACTTCGAGGCGTACTCCTCCGACAGCCCCGCTGACCTCGCCCTCAAATCCGGCGCCACGTACCTGACCATGGCCTTCGTCCAGACCGAGGCCAAGGGATCCTGCACGCCGTACTGGAACGGCGACACGGGCAGCCCGATATCGGGCTCCGTCTTCGGCGCCGACTTCGCCACGATCCGCTCCCGCGGCGGAGACGTGATCCCCTCCTTCGGCGGATACGCGGCCGACAACGGCGGAACCGAGATCGCCGACAGTTGCACGGACGTGGACGCGATCGCCGCCGCCTATCAGAAGGTCGTCACGACCTACGACGTCTCCCGCCTGGACATGGACATCGAGGACAACTCGTTGACCGACAAGGCCGGCATCGACCGCCGCAACCGGGCGATCAGGAAACTCCAGGACTGGGCCGCCGCCAACGGCCGCCCCCTGCAGGTCTCGTACACCCTGCCCACCACCACGAGCGGCCTGGCGAGCAGCGGCCTGGCCGTGCTCAAGAGCGCCAAGACCGCCGGCGCCCGGGTCGACGTGGTCAACCTGATGACCTTCGACTACTACGACGGCGCCGCCCACGCCATGGCCGAGGACACCAAGACCGCCGCCACCGGCCTCCAGGGCCAACTCGCCACCCTGTACCCGACCAAGACCCCCGCCCAGCTCTGGGGCATGATCGGCGTCACCGAGATGCCGGGCATCGACGACTACGGCCCCGCCGAGACCTTCACCACCGCCGACGCGAAGGTCGTCCAGGACTGGGCCACCGCGAAGGGCCTCAACACCCTCTCCTTCTGGGCGCTCCAGCGCGACAACGGCGGCTGCCCCGGGACCGGCGGCTCCGACACCTGCTCCGGCATCGTCCAGGACCCCTGGTACTTCAGCCACACCTTCGCCCCGTTCACCGGCGGCGGCGGCCCGGTCGTCGACGACTTCTCCGTCGCGGTGACCCCCGGCTCGGCCTCGGTCGCCCCCGGCGGCACGACCACCGCGACCGTCGCCACGACCCTCACCTCGGGAACCGCGCGGCCCCTCGCGCTGACGGTCACCGGAACGCCCGCCGGGGTGAGCGCCACCCTCGCCCCGGGCTCCGTCACCACGGGCGGATCCGCCGCGCTGACGGTCACCGCCGCCGGCACCGCGACCCCCGGAACGTACCCCCTGACCGTCACCGGGACCGGCGGCGGACTCACCCGCTCGGCCCCCTTCACCCTCACGGTGTCGGGCCCGGGCGGCGGCGCGGGGGCGCTGGTCAACGGCGGCTTCGAGAGCGGAACGCTCGCGCCGTGGAGCTGCCAGAGCGGCGGGGCGGTCGTCACCGCCCCCGCGCACGGCGGCTCGTACGCCCTGAAGGCCTCGCCCACCGCCGGACAGACGGGGGAATGCGCGCAGACCCTCACCCTCGCGCCGAACACCGCTTACACGCTCGGCGGGTGGGTCCAGGGCGGCTACGCCTACCTGGGCGTACGCGGCGGGGCCACCGGCAGCGCGTGGACCGGCTCCACCGGGTGGTCCAAGTTGACCGTCCCCTTCACGACCGGCGCCTCCGGCACCGTGACCGTCTACCTGCACGGCTGGTACGGGCAGGGCCCGGTGTACGGCGACGACCTCTCCGTCAACTAGAGCGTTAGGCTCGGCCGGGCCCGGGGGAGCACCCGGGCCCGGAAGGGCGGCAGCATGACCAGCGGTACGGGCAGTGGTGCGACCGGCGGGGGAACGACGCGGATCCACCGGGCGGCCGAGCGGCCGGCGGCGCCGTGGAAGAACGGCGGGGGAGTCACGCGGGAGATCGCGGTCTGGCCGCACGGCGCGGACATGGACGACTTCGGGTGGCGGGTCAGCCTCGCCGACGTCACCGCGGACGGCCCCTTCTCGGCCTTCCCAGGCGTCGACCGGATCCTCACCGTCGCCGAGGGCGCGGGCATGGACCTGACCATCGCGGGCGAGCGCAGCCTCCTGGACCGACGCTTCGCACCCCGGCACTTCCCCGGCGACCGGCCCACCGACTGCCGTCTCCTGGACGGACCGGTCGTCAACTTCAACGTGATGTACCGCCGGGAAGAGACGACCGCCGAGGTCCGCGTCACGACCGGCGAACAGACCCTCGCGCCGGAGCCCGGCGAGACCCTGCTCGTGGTCGCGCTGGAGGGGCCCGCGGTGATCGACGGGCCGACACCGGGAAGCGCCACCGCACTGGATCGCTATGACGCCGCCCTGCTGACCGGCCCGGACGTCCGCCGGGTACGGACGTCCGGACGCGCCGCCGTGGCGCGGCTGGGGCCGCGTTCCTCCTGACCCGGGGCCGACCGGGCCGACCGGGCCGACCGGGCAGGCCGATCGGGCCGTACGCGCCCGGGCCATGGCCGGATGTGACAGACAACCGTCATTGCGGCCATCCCGGAGGGCGACGACGATGGACGCATGCCCACGCCCCACCGGGTCGTCATCGCGGTCTTCACCGATGTCGACCTTCTCGATGTCACCGGCCCCGCCGAGGTCTTCGCCCTCGCCAACCGGGTGGCCGGCCGTCGCCTCTACGAGGTGCGACTGGCCGCCCCCGGAGGCGGTCAGGTGACCACCTCCGCCGGCGTCCGCCTGGTCCCTGACCTGGCGTTCGCGGAGGTCGGCGCCGCCGTGGACACGCTGCTCGTCCCCGGCGCCGTCTTTCCGGGCGAGGAGGGCCCCGTCGCGCTCGTCGACCCGGAAGTGGTGGAGTGGATCGCCGCCACCGCGCCGCACGCCCGCCGCGTGGCATCGGTCTGCGTGGGCGCCCACCTCCTCGCGGCGGCCGGTCTGCTCGACGGCCACCGGGCCACCACACACTGGTCCACGGCCGCCCAACTGGCCTCGGAACACCCCCGGGTGGAGGTGGACGCGGACCCCATCTTCGTCCGCTCGGGCCGACTGTGGACCGGGGCCGGCATCAGCGCCTGCATGGACCTGACGCTGGCCCTGGTGGCCGAGGACCACGGGGAGGAACTGGCCCTGGGCGTCGCCCGACAGCTGGTGATGTACCTCAAGCGACAAGGAGGACAAAGCCAGTTCAGCGTTCCCCTCAGCCGTCCGGCCGCCACCCGCAGGGACATCGACGAACTGCGGGCCCACGTCACCGAACACGTGGACGCGGACCTGTCGGCGGCCGCGCTCGCGGCCCGCATGTGCATGAGCGAGCGCCACTTCGCCCGCGTCTTCCGCAAGGAGACGGGCACCAGCCCCGCCGCCTACGTCGAGGCGGTACGGGTCGAAGCCGCCCGGCGGCTCCTCGAAACCACCGACGACGCCCTGGAACAGGTCGCCACGGCGGCCGGTCTCGGTTCGGTGGAAACCCTCCACCGCGCCTTCCGCAAACAGCTCGCGACCACCCCGGCCGCATACCGCCGCCGATTCCGCACCACTGACTGACCGAAGGACTCCACTCACCGTGAACACCTCCAGCACCCTGCGCCAGGTCATGGGCCTCGACAACACGCCCGCCCGCCTCGCGGACTCCACCCTGCTCATGATCGACTTCCAGAACACCTACCGCACCGGCGTGATGGCCCTCGAGGGTGCCGAGCCCGCCCTGGAGGCGGCCGGTCGCCTGCTCGCCGCCGCCCGGGCCGCCGGAGCGCCGGTGATCCACATCATCAACGACGGCGGCGAGGGCACCCCGTACGACATTCGCGCCGAGATCGGGGCCATCAGCGCCGAGGTCGCCCCCCGCGACGGCGAACCGGTCGTGGTCAAGCAGTTCCCGAACTCCTTCCACGCCACGGAACTGGAGAAGACCCTGACGGAACTGGGAGCCGGCCAGGACCTGGTCCTGGCCGGGTTCATGACCCACATGTGCGTCACCTTCACCGCCCAGGGGGCCTTCAACCTGGGCTACCGGCCCACCGTGGTCGCCGAGGCGACCGCCACCCGCCCACTGCCCGGGCCCGACGGAACCCCGGTACCGGCCGCCACCCTCCAGACGGCGAGCCTCACCACCATCGCCGACCTCTTCGGCGTCGTCGTCCCCACGGCCGCGCACCTCACCGCCTGACGGCCCCACCCGCGCCGGCTCCGTCGCACGGGTGACCGCGCGCGGGTGTGGCGCGGGGTGAAATCGCACCCATGTCGGGGGTGTTGATCGAGGTATCGGTCAGGGGATTCTCCTTTCGGTCCACCGGTCCGAGGGCCAGACTCACACCATGACCGGTGACGAGTCCGGCCCTCCGCCGGAACCCGACGAGTACCTCGAACGCGTCCTGTGGGAAGCCTTCCGCGAGGCGTGCGCCACGATGCGCCGGCACGGCGCACTGCCCGGCAGGATCCGGGCACACCGTCCTCCCGACGTGGCGCCCGTGGGAACGTTCCCCGACATCGGCGCGTCGGACACGCTGCGCGATCTGCTCGCGGGGGTCGGGGCCGAATGCGCGGTGTACGTGCACGAGTCGCCGGCCCCGCGCGGAACCGGCGGCCAGGACACCGGCCGACTGGTCGTCGCCGCGGCGGTCTGGCCGGGCGAGGGCCTCTCGGGACTGCGCGTCTCCTCGTACCGGCGCGACGGCACGCTGGAGGAGATCACCGCCGAGGGCGTACGCCTGGAGGACACCCACCTCGACGTGCCCTGGCTGCGCGGCTGCCTGCCGGCCGCCCGTCGGGCAGACCCGGACACGTGCCCGGCCGCCGATTCGACCTCCGCACCTGCCGGCTCCTCGGGACCGGTCACCTCCCCGATGTCCGCCCCGGCTCGGACTTCGCGCACGGGCGCGGGTCTCGTCGCGCTCGCCCTCGTGGGCCTCTTCGGATGCGTGACCGCCGTCCTGGGCGTGGTCGGACTGCTCGCCGGCGCCTGGGACCGGCCCACCTGCGGCGGGCGGACCATGACTCCGGGGGACACCTGCGTCGGGTTCGGCGCCGCCACCACGTACGAGGAGCGGCGCGCCGCCATGGGTCACCGGCCCGACCCCGCCCTCTTCGTCATCGGCGGGACGGCGGTCATGGTCGCCTGCGTGGCGTGGGGCCGCGGTCTGGACCGGCGGTACGGCAGGATCCGGGACGCGGGCTGAGCGCCGTCGCCGGTCCTCGCGAGCGGCCGGGGAGCGGGCCGTCGGCCACGCGCCCCGTGGGGCGCTCTCGTGGGGGGACGCGCCGGCGGACGTCCCGAAGCCGAACCGGTGTCGGCGGCGCGTCTCGCCCTCGCGGGGCGAGACGGGCCTGGTCGGGGTCAGTGGAACAGCATGGACGCGTCCCCGGCCGGGGTGGTGACGGAGCCCGGGCAGAGGAAGCTTCCCGAGGTCTTGGTCGCGGTGAAGGCCTGGTTGACGTACTTCCGTGTGGACCCGTCACGGTTCCACACGATGTTCGTCGCCTTGTAGCGACAGGAGATGAAGCTCTGTTTGCCGGTGATGTCGATGGCGTCGGTCTTCGCGAGCGCGGCCGCGTCGTCGAAGGTGAACGAAGGGTTGTTGTTGAGGGAGGCGGTGATCCCGCCGCCGCAGGCCAGGTTGCCGCCGGGGGCGTTGACGGTGGTGCGGTCGACGGTCAGGGTGCTCGGGGGACTGGCGCTGGTGCGGGCGTTGGTCCAGGCGCAGGTGTTGCCCGCCACGACCATCACCCCGTCGACCCGCTGATCGGCGGTGGGTCCCAGGGCCAGTGCGGTGGTCGAGCCGCCGAGAACCAGCGCGGCGGCCAGTGCGGTGACGCGGGGCCATGTGGAGATCTTCCTCATGTCGCTCCTCTTTGCCACGTCCTTGTGGGGGTGTACGGCGAGGCGTGGGGGCCGCGCCGCTCGGAACGTCCCACAGGGGTCTTGAAATGTCAGGCCCATGTCAATCAATTGGCCGGATGGCGCCCTTGTGGCGGGAGACCGTCCGTCGAGCCCTCGCGGTCGGGGCGCGCCGGGCCTCGGTGTCCGGACGTGGCGCGCCCCGGGTGTCCGGACGTGGCGCGCACCGGGTGTCCGGACGTGGCGCGCACCTCGGGTGATGTCAGAGGCGGGCCCCGAGGCGAGACTTGACGTCCGGCCATTCCTCGGCGAGCAGCGAGAAGTAGACGGTGTCCCGCCAGGTGCCGTCCGGGCGGCGGCGGTGCCGACGCAGTACGCCCTCACGTTGTGCGCCGAGTCGGGCGATGGCCGCCTGCGAGCGGAGGTTCATGTGGTCCGTCTTCAACTGGACTCGCCCCATGCCGAGTTCCTCGAAGGCGTGGGTCATGAGGAGCAGCTTGGTCTCGGTGTTGACCGCCGAGCGCCAGTGGGCGCGCCCGTACCAGGTCCAGCCGATCTCCAGTCGCTCGTGGGCGACGTCGACGTCCATGAAGGTCGTCCAGCCGATCGCCCTGCCGCTCGTGCGGTGGATGACGGCGAAGGGGAAGTAGGTGCCGCGCTCCGCGTCCTCGAGCAGTCCGCTGAGCGTCGCGCCCAGTTCCGCCTCGGTGCGCGGCGCCACGCCTCCTTGCCAGCGCCAGACCTCGTCGTCACCGCCTCCGGCCGCGAACAGGTCGCCGAGGTGATCCATCGACAGGGGAACGAGGGTGACGTGCCGGCCGGTCAGGGTGACGGGGGCGGGGATCTTCGCAGACATGGCGACACTTTAGCTCTATGAACTAGGAACATCAAATATATGCACTAGTGCAAAATAGGCCGAGTGGTCCGACCCGTGAACGGTCCTGCCGATCCAGGTCCTGTCGATCCATTGGTTCCGGGAGCGCAAAAAAGCTCCGAGCCGAATGGCGGCCGGAGCTGTCGTCTGGGGGTATATTTGACGTTTCATGTGAGGCAGTCAATGAACATGAAACAGCTTTACGGGGACATCGTACCGCGTCAGGAGTGGAATTGTCAACCGAAGAATTCCGTGTCGAGCAGCAATTCATCGACGGGATCTACACCCGCCTCGATGACCTGCGTGACCAGGCCGAACGCGCGATGAGCGGCGCGTTGTCCGACGTCGGGAGCGGGTTCCAGGCGCGCCTGGAGCGGGACGTGCTGGTCGCCGAGCAGTCCGGTCTGCTTTCCGCTCTGGACTCGGGGGAGAACGGTCTCTGTTTCGGCCGACTGGAGTTCTCCGACGGCCGGGACCACCACATCGGCCGTATCGGAATCCGGCAGGACGACAGCGAGCGCACACCCCTCGTGCTCGACTGGCGCGCCGATGTCGCGCGTCCGTTCTACCTCGCGACCGGGCACGTGCCGATGGGGCTGCGTCGGCGCCGGCACCTCACCACCCGGGGCCGGGAGGTCGTCGCGCTGCACGACGAGATCCTCGACCTCGCCGACACCGAGCGCACCGGCCACGAGGGAGCCGACGCGGACGCCGTGCTGCTCGCCGCGCTCGACGCGGCCCGGACCGGCCGGATGCACGACATCGTGCGGACCATCCAGGCCGAGCAGGACCGGATCATCCGCTCCTCCCACCAAGGGGTGCTCGTGGTGGAGGGCGGACCGGGCACCGGGAAGACGGCCGTCGCACTGCACCGCGCGGCCTACCTGCTGTATGCCCACCGTGAGACGCTCGCCAAGCGCGGCGTCCTCATCGTCGGCCCCAACCCGGCCTTCCTCGGCTACATCGGGGAAGTGCTGCCCTCCCTCGGCGAGACCGGCGTGCTGCTCGCCACCCCGGGCGAGCTGTACCCCGGCGTCCACGCCACCGGTACCGACCGCCCCGGCGCCGCCGCCGTCAAGGGCGACATCCGGATGGCGGAGATCCTCGCCCGGGTCGTGGCGGACCGGCAGTCGCTGCCGGAGTCCGTACCCGCCGGTGCGGGCGAGGACGCCGACGTGGTGCCCGAGCCCGCCCTGGAGATCGACCACGACGACTACGGGACGCTGCTGCTCGACCGCACCATGGCGTACGAGGCCCGCGACCGGGCCCGCGCCACCGGACTGCCGCACAACCTGGCCCGGCCCTACTTCGCGTTCCGGGTCATCGACGCGCTGACCGAGCAGCTCGCGGACCGCCTCGGGGCGGATCCGTACGGCGGCCCCAACCTGCTCGGCCCCGACGACGTCGCGCAGCTCGGCAAGGAGATCGCGACCAGCGCCGAGGTGCACGCGGCCATCGACACGCTCTGGCCCCCGCTCACCCCCCTCCGACTGATCTCCGAGTTCCTCGCGGACCCCGAACACCTTCCCGAGCGGGACGTCGAGCTGATCCGCCGCACCACGGACGACTGGACGCCGGCGGACGTCCCGTTGCTCGACGAGGCGGCCGAACTCCTCGGCTTCGACGACAGCGCCCGGCGTGCCGCCGAGGAACGCGAGCGACTGGAACGCATCGCCTACGCCCAAGGCGTTCTGGACCTTTCGCTCGGTTCGGAGTCGTACGAGTTCGAGGACACCGAGAACGAGTTCCTCGCCGCCCACGACCTCATCGACGCCGAACGGATGGCGGAGCGGCACGAGGAGGCCGACCACCGCAGCGCGGCCGAGCGGGCCGCCGCCGACCGCACCTGGGCCTTCGGGCACGTCATCGTGGACGAGGCGCAGGAACTCTCCGCGATGGCCTGGCGGCTGCTGATGCGACGCTGCCCGACGCGCTCCATGACCCTCGTCGGAGACCCGGCGCAGACCGGTGACGAGGCGGGCTGCGGCTCGTGGGAACGGATCCTGGACCCGTACGTCGAGAACCGTTGGGAACTGGTGCGCCTCGCGGTCAACTACCGCACACCCGCGGAGATCATGGACCTCGCGGCCGCCGTGCTCCGGGCCCGACACCCCGGCTTCGAACCGCCCGGGTCGGTGCGCTCCACCGGGGTGCGCCCCTGGGTGCGGGCGACGGACGACCTGCCCGGCGCCGTCGCGGAGGCCGTGCGCGACTCCGCGCCCGCCGAGGGTCGGCTCGCGGTGATCGCCCCGCGCCCGCTGCACGAGGAGCTCGCGGGCGCACTGCCCGGCGTACGAGCCGGCGCGGAACCGGACCTGACCTGCGAGGTCGTGCTGCTGGAGCCCCGCCAGGCCAAGGGTCTGGAGTTCGACACGGTGATCGTCGTGGAGCCCGCGGACCATCAACCGAGCGACCTGTACGTGGCCCTCACCCGCGCCACCCAGACCTTGGGGGTGCTGCACACCGGGCGCCTGCCGGAGGGGCTGGAGGAGTCGCCGTAGGGGGTGTTCCGTCGATCGGGCCGTGCCGTGCCGGGCCGGCCGGCGCGCGGGGGTGTCGTCATCGGCTTGACAAGCCGTGGAGTCGCAGGGCGAGTTGCAGCTCCAGGGCGGAGGCCGGGGAGTTCCAGTCGTCGCCGAGGAGTCTGCGGATCCGCTCCAGCCGCTGCACGACCGTGTTCACGTGGACGTGCAGGGCGTCCTTCGCCCGGGACAGGCTCCCGCCGTGGGCGTAGTAGGCGTCGAGGGTCCGGACGAGCTCGGTGCCGCGTCGGTGGTCGTACGCGATGACCGGCCCGAGCACCCGCTCGACGTACCCGCCCACGTCGGCCCGGTCGCCGAGCAGCACCCCGAGGAACCCCAGATCGGGCAGGGCGGCGCCGTGGCCCGTGCGATTGAGCGTGTGCAGGGCCTCCACGCAGCGCAGGGCCTCGGCGTGGGCGGCCGACAACCCACCCGGTCGATCCGCCGGACCGGCCGCGCCCACCGTGACCGGGGTCTCCAGTACGCGCCCCAGTTCGGCGGCCAGGGACCGGGCGACCGGGCCGGGCCGGTCGCCCGGTTCGACGGCGGGCACGACCAGCACCACGCGTCCCTCGTACGCCCCCGAGAGTCCCCGCAGGGAACGCGCCCGGCGGGCGGTCTCGGCGGCCAGCCGCGCCCGTACGGCCTCCTCGCAGTGCAGGACCAGCACCGAGTGGGGTCGCGCCAGGTCGAGGCCCAGCCTGCGCGCTCGCAGGGTCAGGCTCCCGGCATCGCGGGCCCGGTCGCCGTCCTCCGGTGCCAGCAGATCACCGAGGAGTTCGCCGCGCACCCGGTCCTCGGCCTCCGCTATGGAGCGCCGGAGCAGCAACAGCAGGGCGGTGACCAGACCGGCGCGCTCGAACAACCGCCGCTCGGACTCGGTGAGCGGCGCCCGCCCGGTCAGGGCGATGCTGCCGAGGAGTTCGGGCCCGGCCAACACCGCCCACACCCACGTCCCGTCCACCGGGACGGCCCGGCCGCCCGAGCGGGACTCCGCGACACCCCGTACGGGCGGGGCGATCGGTTCGCAGGCGACCCGCGCGAGTTCGGTGCCGTCGACGTCGTGGATGACGATGCCGCCGCCCAGCAGGGCCGCGACCTCCCGGGCGAGATCCGCGATCTCGCCGCCGCGCAACACCAGTTCGGTGAGCCGGTCGTGGGTCTCGGTGGCCAGCCGCATCGCCTCGCTGTGCGCGCGGACCGTCTCGTTGGCCTCGTTCAGCTCGACGAGCGCGGCGCGCGTCTCCTCCAGCAGCCGGGCGCCGTCGATGGCCACGGCCGCATGGTCGGCGAGCGAGGACAACAGCGCCACGGCGTCGGGAGCGAAGGCGCGGACCGCCCGGTCCGCCGCGTACAGCACCCCGATCACCCGTGTACCGACCCGCAGCGGGACCCCCAGGATGCCCCGGATCCCCTCCTCGCCGACACCGCGGTCGATGGCGGTCGTGTGCCGGAAGCGGCCGTCGGCGCGGTAGTCGCTGCTCGCATAGGGACGGGCCGTCTGTGCCACCAGCCCACCCAGCCCCTCGCCCATGCCGAGCCGCAACTGCTGGAAGGCGGCCGACACCGAACCGTCGGTGACGCGCATGAACGTGTCCCCGACGGTCGCGTCGTTGAGGGTCAGGTAGGCGACATCGGTACCCAGCAGGGTGCGGGCCCGTCGGACGATCGCCCGCAGTACGGAATCCAGGTCACGCAGGGCCGCCAGGTCGCCGGCCGTGTCGAACAGCGCCGTCAACTCCGCCTCCCGGCGCCGATGTTGGTCGAGCGTGCGCCGGATGCCCAACGCGGCCCGGGCGGCCTCCTCCACGAGGGCCGCCTCCGCCGCGCAGGCGCCCCCGTCGCGCGCCCGCGCGGCGGCCGTGGTCAGGTGCTCGGCGGGCGCCCCCTCGGCCAGCAGGCGCAGCAGCCCGCTCAGGGCCGCGGCGGCCGGGTTGGAGTCGGGGACCTGTGGGCGGGTGGCTTCGGGGCCGGTCGGGTGGGGGCCGGCCGCGTGGGAACCGAGGGCGCCGGGGGTGGTGGCGCCGCCGTCGGGCGCGTCGTGGTGGGTCGCGTCGTTCACGAGGCTCATGCTGGCAGTTCCCGGGCGCGCGTTCGCCCCGGTCAGGCGATGTCGGAGGACTGTCCGACGCGGGCGGTCGGGCGTCGCTCGGCGGGTGCGGTCGCGCCGGCGGGCGTCGTGAGATCCCGACCGCGGGTCTCCTTGGCGATGGCCACGGTGAAGGTGGTGACGACGGCGGCGGCGCACAGGTACACGGAGACCGGCAGCGAGGAGCCGTGGTCCTTCAGGAGTTCGACGGCGATGATCGGTGCCAGTGCCCCCGCCACGATCGAGGCGAGTTGGGAGCCCATCGAGGCGCCGGAATAACGGACCTTGGTGTCGAACATCTCCGAGATGAACGCGGCCTGCGGACCGTACATCGCGCCGTGCAGCAGCAGGCCGACCGTCACCGCCACCGTGATCACCAGGAACGACCGGGAGTCCACCAGGGCGAAGAAGGCGAACGCCCACAGGGCCATTCCCACGGAGCCGATCATCGTGACCGGCCGGCGCCCGACCCGGTCCGACAGCGCGCCCCAGGCGGGGATGGTGACGAAGTGGACGGCGGACCCGATCAACACGGCGTTGAGGGCCGTGCCCTTGGACATCCCGAGGTGAGTGGTCACGTAGACGAGGAGGAAGGAGGTCAGGACGTAGTACGAGATGTTCTCGCCGAACCGGGTCCCGATCGCCGTGAGCACCTCGCGCCAACTCTTGCGGAACACCTCGACCACGGGCGCCTTCCGCGCGACCGCGCCGGACCTCCTCGCCTCGGCCGCCGCCTTCGCCTGCGCGGCGAGGAAGACCGGCGACTCGGAGACCGAGATCCGTATCCACAGGCCGGCGATCACCAGCACCCCCGACAGGAGGAACGGGACGCGCCAACCCCAGGCGAGGAAGGCCGCCTCGGACTGTACGGAGGCGAGCAGCGCCAGTACCCCGGTGGCCAGCAGATTCCCGCCGGGCGCACCCGACTGCGGCCACGATGCCCAGAAACCGCGGTGCTCGTCGCCCCCGTGCTCGGAGACGATCAGCACGGCACCACCCCACTCGCCGCCCAACGCGAAGCCCTGCACGAGCCGCAGGACCGTGAGCAGGACGGGCGCCCCGACCCCGATCGTGCCGTACGTGGGCAACAGCCCCATGGCGAAGGTGGCCCCGCCCATCAGGAGCAGGCTCAGCACGAGCAGCTTCTTGCGCCCGACCTTGTCGCCGAAGTGCCCGAAGACGATCCCGCCGAGGGGGCGCGCGAGGAAACCGATGGCGTAGGTGACGAACGCGATCAGCGTTCCGGTCAGCGGGTCCGCGGTGGGAAAGAACAGCTTGTTGAAGACGAGGGCGGCGGCGCTTCCGTAGAGGAAGAAGTCGTACCACTCGATGGTGGTCCCGATGAGGCTCGCGGCGACGATCCGTCTGATGCCGGACGGAGCCTTCGGGGCGGTTGCGGGGGAGACCATGTGCACCACTTCCAGGGGCCTGTGGGGACGTTCCGTGTCGGCACAACGTAGGAGTCCACAGGTCGGCGGTACATGTGGGCGGTCATCACAATCAGGCACCTTCCTGTGTGCCCGGACGCCACAGCACCGGAGCCGACGCCTCCCGGTGCCCCCGTCGCCCATGGCGGCGAGCAAGGCCCCGCGTCGTTCCCCCGGACGCGGGGCCTTGCTCGCCACCAGCGCGGCGACTCGTGTCGTCGCCCCCGCTCGTCAGCCTCCCTGGCCGGCGCTTCCGATCGGGCCGACCTTGACGGGGGAGCCGGTGCCCTCCGTGACGGGCAGGGTGGCTGCGCCCGGCCAGGCGAGGGTGACCGACTTCGTCTCGTCCGGCGGGGTCACGACCAGTCCCGTGACGCGGACGCCGGAGCCGCCCGACGCGTTGAGCGGGTAGGTGACGCCGAAGGAGACCGCGGCGCCCTTCTTGAGGGTGGTCGCGCCGGGGTGCTCGCCGGTGCGCTTCGCGGACAGGGAACCCGAGGCCGTCTTCACGTCGACGCCCGCGTACTCGGAGAGCGTGCAGTCCTTGCCGCCGCGGTTCTTCAGTTGTACGGCGACGGTGCCTTCGGTGTCGCCGCCGACGGTGCCGTCGATCGCCGTGATCTCCAGGTCGCCTGTGCGGCACTTGTCGGTCTTGCCCTTGTCGGAGCCGGTCCCGGCCCCGGCGGCCGTGCCCTTCCCGTTGGAGCCCGTGCCGGCAGAGCTCTTGCCGCCGCCCTGGTCCGAACCGCCCGAGCTCGAACCGCCGCCCGAGGAGGGCGGGGTGGACGCGGCCGGTGTCGCGGTGGACGCGGACGACGGGCTGCCTTGTGCCGCACCGTCATCGCCGTTCTGGCACGCCGTGAGCGAGAGGCCGGCGGCGACGGCCAGGGCTGTGAAGGTGAGCTTGTGAACGCGCATCGTTGCTTCCTCGGAACTCGGTGGGTGGCATCGGCCGCTCGGGTCGGTACGAGCGAACGCCTCTGATACCCAAGACCCATCCGGCCGAAGGGCCGTTCCGCCCAACCGTTCCCTCATACCTTCCTGTTACACGCACTGGCCGGGGCCGCGCGCGACCGTCCGGTTCGTCGCGCCGGAGGACGCCGCCGACCAGCCGGGAAGAGGGTTCCCGCCACTGTTCGGACCTGTTCTCGGCCATCCGCCCGCTGGGACGGATCCGTGACGTGATTGATCTTGACCCCAGGTGGTGGCATGCCCTCCTCAAGCGCGATTCGTCACGGAGTGTGAAGGCCGAGCGGCCACTCGGCGCGGCTCCCGGAGGGTGGCGGCCCCGGTGGTTCGGGGCGCGCCGGGCCGTACCGGCAGTGGTCACCGGTGGTGTCACGCGCGCCGGCCGAGCCGGAGTGTTCACGTTGTGGACGGTCGTCCCCGACGCTCCCACCTGCTGCTACAGTCCCGTCCATGCAGCACACCACCACCCTCGCCATGATGCGAATGATGCCCCCACCCCCGGAGGCGCTTCGCTAGCGAAGCCGTGTGCGCACCAGCTGCGACGGACCCTCCGGAAACGGAGGGTCCGTTTTTTGTTGCCCGGACCCGCCCCGAATCCGGACCCGGTCGCCGTCGGTCCCCGGCCGTCGGCTCTTCCCGCTCACCGTCACCCGACCCGCCCACCGTCACCGACCCGCCCGCCCCCCGAACCGCCCGTCACCGACAGAAGGCGAAGTACCCGCCATGTCCCACTTGCCAGTCGTCGCCCTCACCGACTGCGCCGATCCCAACGCGCTGGCCCGTCAGTCCGCCCGGATCGCCACCCTCTTCGGCGTCACACCGACGGTCCTGCCGCTCGGCGGACCGGACCCGGAGGGCGCCGCCGCCCTCACCCTGCTCGATCTTCTGCGTTCCACGGACCTGACCGGCGGGCCGACCCGGCCGGTGGTCGTCATGGTCAACATCGCCCCGCGGGACGGGCACTGGCCCAACGGCGTGCCGTTCTGCTACTTCCGCCACGGGCAGCACCTTGTCATCAGCACGGTGAACCACCGCGTCCTCGCCCCGCTGGCGACCTACCTGGGCCTGGAGGAGGTCCAGGTGACCGACGTCCGTGAGGTGCTGGAGGCCGCTGCCGCCGATTGGGCCGAGCTGGCGGACACCGAGGTCGAGGAGATCGTACGGACCCAGTTCCGCAGCCTCTGGTACGTGCCGCTGCTGGCCCGCTGGCTGGCGGACGGCCGTCCCGTTCCCGCGCAGCCCCTGGCCGTGCGTGCGCCCGCCGAGCAGGCGGTGCGGGTCGCCGTCGTGGACAACTTCGGCAACTGCAAGTTGGACCGTCCCGCCCTCGAACTGCCGGGCTACGACGGTACGGACGGGCTGACCGTCCACAGCCGGCGCGACGGCCGCGGGGTCAGGGTGCGATGTTACGACCGGCTGCCCGACGTCCCGCTCGGCGAACCCGGAATCACCGTCGGAAGTTCCGGGATCGGCTTCGCGGAGCTGGTCGTTCGCGGCGGATCGGCGGCCGAACTGTTCGGTCTGCGCCAGGGTGATCAGGTATTCCGTCTCGCCGGCTGACATGTGATCAGCGCGTTCCCCGACGGTGTCTGACGAGATTGACACCGCGCTCCACCACCCGGAATGCTGAAACGCATGTCCGGAACCATCCCGCTGGTACGCCGCCGCCACGTCGACAACGTGCGCTGCGCCGCTGATCTGTGTCGCTGAGCGCACGGCTTCCGCCCGTTCCCGTACCTCTTTTCCGGACCCTTTCGAAGGACCCTCCATGTTCCGCACCCGCATCACCTTTGCGGCTTCCGCCGTCGTTGTCCTGCTGGCGGCCTCCGCCTGCGCACCCCAGCCGGAGAGTCCTGCCGGCGTGGCCGGATCCGCCGGCCCCACCTGCACCACCGCCAGCGCCGGCCTCCACAAGAGCGGGCAGTTGACCGTCGCGACCGATTCCCCGGCCTACGCGCCCTGGTTCGACAGCAACACCCCGGCCAACGGGAAGGGTTTCGAAAGCGCCGTGGCCTACGCGGTGGCCGGGAAGCTCGGATTCGCTCGGGACCAGGTGAAGTGGGTCGTCGAACCGTTCGCCCATTCCTACGCCCCCGGGGCGAAGAACTTCGACTTCGACATCAACCAGATCTCCATCACCCCGCAGCGCGCGAAGGCGGTGGATTTCTCCGGCAGCTACTACACGGCCGACCAGGCCATCCTGACGCTGAACGACTCCGGTTTCGCGAAGGCCACTTCGCTGGGTGAACTGAAGGACGCCAGGATCGGCGTCCAGGTCGCCACCACCAGCTACCAGGCGGTACTGGACCAGCTCAAGCCCGCGCGCCGACCGAGCGTGTTCAACACCACCAACGACGAGGTCAACGCGCTGAAGAACGGTCAGATCGACGCGATCGTCACCGACCTGCCGACCGTGTTCTACCTCGCCGGCTCGGAGCTGGACAACGCCAAGATCATCGGACAGTTCGGCTACGCGGGCGGAACCCCCGAGGAGTTCGGCCTGGTCCTGCCCAAGGGCAGCGGCTACACCCCCTGTGTCAACCAGGCCCTGAGTGCCCTCAAGGCCGACGGCACACTCGCCAAACTCACCTCGCAATGGCTGTCCGCTTCGGCGAACGTCCCCGAGCTGAAGCCGTAGCGGGCCGACCGTGGACCTCGTGAAGACGGCCGCCCGGAAACAGCCGGCCACACCGCCCAACGACACTCACCGACCCAGCGAACGCGAGCAGGAGCGGGAGCGGTACCGCCGCTCCCGCAAACGACGCCACACCTGGATCGCCGCCCTGTGCACCCTGCTCTGCCTGGCGGCGATGGCGGCGGCAGCGGTCACCTCGCCGGGCTGGGAGCGCGTGCACAGCCTGTTCCTGGACGGCGCCGAGTTCCGGGACGCGTTCCCCGAACTCCTGCGGGCCTTCTGGCTCAACATCCAGATGTTCCTGATCGCCGAAGTGCTGATCCTGGTCCTCGGCCTGCTGATCGCCCTGGTACGGGTGACCCGCGCACCCGGACTGGCACCGCTGAGGCTGGCCGCGACCGTCTACGTGGACGTCTTTCGCGGCGTGCCGACCCTGCTCCTGGTCTTCCTCGTCGGGTTCGGGCTGCCGGCCCTGAGGCTGCAGGGCACCCCCTCGGAGCCCTGGGTGCTCGGAGTGATCGCCCTGGTCCTCTCCTACAGCGCCTACGTCGGCGAAGTGCTGCGCGCCGGACTGAACTCCGTCCACCCCGCGCAACGCAACGCCGCGCGCGCCCTGGGGCTGGGCGAACGACAGACCCTGCGACACGTGGTGCTGCCACAGGCGGTGCGCAACGTGCTCCCGCCCCTGCTCAACGACTTCATCGCACTGCAGAAGGACACCGCGCTGGTCGCCGTCCTCGGTCCGTTGGAGGCGCTGCGGGCCGCGCAGATCAAGGCGGACTACGACTTCAACTACACCCCGTACCTGGGAGCGGCTGTCTTGTTCATCGCGGTGACCATTCCGTTGACCCGCTTCGCCGATCGGCTCCAGCGCCGTGCGGCGCAGCGAACCTGGGCGGAGGCGGGCCGATGAGCGGGCCGCTGCTGCGGATCCGCGGCGTGCGCAAGCAGTACGGGTCGCGTCTCGTCCTGCGCTCGATCGACCTGGACGTCGCCGAGCACCAGGTCGTCTGCCTCATCGGCGGCTCGGGTTCGGGCAAGTCCACCCTGCTGCGCTGCGTGGACCTGCTGGACGTCGTCGACGACGGCACCATCCACCTGGGCGAGAGCGAACTGACCGACCCCCGCCTGGATCCCGACGTCGCCCGCAGGCGGATCGGCATCGTCTTCCAGGCCTACAACCTGTTCCCGCACCTGAGCGTGCTGGACAACATCACGCTCGCGCCGCGCCGGGTCCACGGCGTCCCGCGCAAGCGGGCCGAGGAGTCGGCCCGCGAACTGCTGGCCCGACTCGGACTCGCGGACAAGGCGCACGAACACCCCGACCGGCTGTCCGGCGGACAGCAACAGCGCGCCGCCATCGCCCGGGCACTGGCCACCGAGCCGGAGCTGCTCCTCTTCGACGAGATCACCTCGGCCCTCGACCCCGAACTGGTGGGCGAGGTGCTGGACGTGGTCGCGGACCTCAAGCAGCGCGGCCTGACCATCCTCATGGCCACGCACGAGATGGGCTTCGCCCGACAGGTCGCGGACCAGGTCTGCTTCCTGGAGGACGGCGTGATCGTGGAACAGGGCACCGCGGAGCAAGTCCTCACCGCCCCGCGGGAGCAGGCCACACAACGCTTCCTCACCCGGGTACTCGACCGCTCGCTGTGACTTGGTGAACCTTTCCGGTCACAGCACTAGGGTGTGGAGGAGTCGTAGGACAGGAGCCGCCGTCGGCAGGGCGGTTGATCGGCCTGATGGTCGGTCGGACATGACGGAGGGGCCGTGTTGGATCGTCTGGCCGGAACGGACCCGCGCGGTGGGCGTGTGCCCGGCCGGCCGGCGCCCGCGGTGCTGCCCCCGTCGCTCCGCGCGTGGATCGGGCTGATCGCGGTCCTCGCCGCGCTGGTGGTCGCCCTGCTCGGGTTCCTGTACGCCGGTCACAGCGAGCCCGGCACGGTGGACGCGTGGGTCCACTCGGCGGTGTACGGAGTGCGATCGCCGTGGAGGCACGTCGCTCTGGCCACGGACTTCCTGGGGGAGCCCGCCGGAGCGGCGGTGGTGGTCACGGCCGTGGTCGGGGGCTGCCTGCTGCTCCGCAGTCCGCGTGCTGCGGTGCTCGTCGTCGCCGGTGTCGGCGTGACGGTGGGGACGACGACGCTGCTCAAGCACCTGGTGGGGCGCACCATCAATGGCGGGTACCTGTCCTACCCGAGCGGGCACACCGCCTTCCTCACCGCCCTCGCCCTCGTGGGGGCGCTGCTCGCGACCGGTCGCCTCGGTCTCGGCCGGACGGCCGGCACGCTCCTCGCGCTCGCCGCGGCGCTGGTCGCCGGGGCCACCATGGGCTGGGCGCAGGTCGCCCTGGGCGCGCACTACCCGACCGACGTCCTCGGTGGCTGGTGCACCGCGCTGGCGCTGGTACCGGCGACCGCGTGGCTGGTCGACCGGACGGCTGACCGGATGGCCGACCGGCCGGACAACACCGGTCGGCACCAGTCCCACTGACCTCACGTCATGTCACGCCAGGCGGCGGAACACGGGCTTCACCGGACGCTCGGCCAACCAAGGGTTCGGGTCGGCGGCGTCCAGCGCCTTCCGGTACACCGCACACGCCTGGGCCACCACGTCGACGGTGTGATCGATGTCGGCGTCGTCGAGCGCGCTGCTCACCACGAACGACGGGGCCAGCACCCCGCCCGCGAGGAGCCGGCGCAGGAACAGGGTGCGGTACCGCTGCGACGGCCGCAGGTCCTTGTCGAGGGTGGCGAAGACCAGATTGCTGGCACGGCCCTTGACGACGACGTGGTCGCCGACGCCCATGGCCGCCGCGGCCTCGCGTACACCGGCGGCCAGCCGCTCGCCGAGGTCGTGCAGCCGTGCGGTGACGCCTTCCTCGGCATAGGTGGTCTGCACGGCCATCGCCGCGGCCAGCGAGTGCGTTTCCGCACCGTGCGTGGTGGACAGCAGGAACACCCGGTCGCCGGAGTGACGCAGCCCGCCCCGCTCCATCAGGTCGCGGCGCCCGGCCAGCGCCGAGACGGCGAATCCGTTGCCCAGTGCCTTGCCGAACGTGGAGAGGTCGGGGACGACGCCGTACAGGCCCTGGGCGCCCGCCTCGGACCAGCGGAAGCCGGTGATCATCTCGTCGAAGATCAGTACGCAGCCGTGCCGGTCGGCCAGCTCGCGCAGGCCGGCGAGGTACCCGGGCGGCGGCTCGGTGTGGCCGGCGGGTTCCAGGATCAGGCAGGCGATCTCGTCCTGGTACCGGGTGAGCAGCTCCCGCGTGGCGGCCAGGTCCCCGTAGGGGAAGGCCACGGTGAGTTCGGTGGTCGTCGCCGGAATGCCGGCGGACATCGGAGTGGTGCCGATGAACCAGTCGTCGACGGAGAAGAACGGATGGTCGCCGCAGACGGCGACCCTGGGGCGCCCGGTGACGGCGCGGGCCAGACGGACCGCGGCGGTGGTGGCATCGGAGCCGTTCTTCGCGAACTTCACCATCTCGGCGGTAGGCACCGTGGCCAGGAATCGTTCCGCGGCCTCGACCTCGACGATGGACGGCCGGACGAAGTTGCTGCCGCGGTCGAGTTCCCGCCGTACCGCCTCGACCACGCGGGGGTGGGCGTGGCCCAGGCTGACCGACCGTAGGCCCGAGCCGTACTCGATGTAGCGGTTGCCGTCCACGTCCCACACGTGGGCACCGCGGCCGTGACTGATGACCGGGGCCAGGTTCTCGGGGTACTGGTCGTCGCCCTTGGCGTAGGTGTGCGCGCCTCCCGGGATCAGGGCGTGCAGCCGCTCGTTGGCCAGCCGCGAGCGGGGCAGCCGGAAGTCGTCGGTCTCTTGGGCGTCTTCGGTGTCTTCGGTGTGCACGCCGAACCTCAACCTTCCTGGTGCTTGAGGACCTCGGCGAGGCTCGGCGCCTCCCGGTCCCGCCGGGACATGGATACGACCGGCAGCGGCCAGGGGATGGCGAGCTCCGGGTCGTCGAAGGCGATCGTCACGTCCTCGGCCGGATCGTGCGCGCGGTCGATCCGGTACGAGGTGTCGGCGGTCTCGGTCAACGCCTGGAAACCGTGCGCGCACCCGGCCGGGATGTACAGGGTCGCCTGGGTCTCGCCGGACAGCTCGAAGAAGGCCCGGCCGCGGTAGGTCGGCGAGTCGGGCCGCAGGTCCACGACGACGTCGAAGATCTTCCCGTACGAGCACCGCACCAGCTTGGCCTCGCCCGCGCCGGAGCGCAGGTGCAGGCCGCGCAGAACGCCCCGGACCGAGCGGGACACGCTGTCCTGGATGAAGGCGTTCGGGTCGAGGCCCACCGAGCGGACCAGGCCGGCGTCGAAGGTCCGGCAGAAGAAACCGCGCTCGTCGGCGTACGGCGTCGGTTCGAACAGGTACGCGCCCGCGATCGTCGGGACTTCGGTCGCCTTCATGGGGTCTCCCGCAGGGCGTGGGTGTGGACGGCCGCCGGGAAGACGGCCGCGGTCAGGGCGGTGAACTGCCGGTCGAGTTGCCGGACGGCGACCGCGTTGCGCTCGGTGAGGACCCGGCGCAGCTCCGCCGACCGTTTCTCCAGCTCCCGGAACTGTTCGAGCAGGCGGTCGGCGTCGACCTCGCGAGCCGGGTGGCAGTACGCCTCCAGCCCCATCCGCGCCATGAGCGCGTCGCTCTTCGCCGCGTAGCTCAGCGCGAGCGTCGGGGTGCCGACCTTCAGCGCGCAGATCAGGTTGTGGTAGCGGGTCGCCACCACGGTGTCGGCAGCGGCCGTCTCCTCCATCAGGTCGGCCAGCGAGGCCGCCTCGGCAGCGGTGACCAGCGGCGAGTCCACCGCGTCGAGGATCGCGGCGACCACCGGCGCGTCGCACGCGTCGCCGGTGAGCAGCCGGACCGGCCTGCCGTCCTCGACCAGCGCGCGGACGAAACGGATCGTCCCGTCGAGGTAGCGCCGGTGGATCTCCTCGGCGCGGGCGCGGTCGTCGTCGCCACCGTGGAAGGCCATGACACCGACGGCGACCGGGCCCGGCGGGTCCGAGGGAGCGCCGGCCCGCGGCGTCGGCAGGGCGAACGCCAGGTCCGGGTAGACCTCGTCGTGCGTGGTGTCCACGCCCATCGCCCGCATCGCGTCGCGGGACAGGGCGTCCCGGTACGACCGGTAGCCGGCCAGCCGCGCCGACCAGCGCACGAGGGTGCGGGTCGGGCGGTTGCCGATCGCGGCGGCCCCGACGCCGACCAGCGCGACCCGGGTGCCGAACAGCCTGCCGGACGCGCAGAGCAGGAACAGCGAGTACGGGAAGCCCCACGGACGCAGCGGCAGCGTGGCCTCCAGGACGCCCATGCCCGGCACGATCACCACGTCGTGCCGGCGCACCCAGCCGGCGGTGCGGAAGACGTCGACGATCTTGCCCAGACCCTTGCCCGCGATCGCGCCCGCCCGCGACGCGGTCCGGTACTCCCCGCGGTACCAGTGCAGTCGCGTCGCGGGGATGCCGTACCGGGCCGTGACGACCTCGGGTCCGCCGCACAGCGCGTCCACGACCGCCCCCGGGTGCTCGGCGCGGAGGTACCCGAGGACGGCTTCGAGCGACCCGTCGTTGCCGAGATTGCCGGAGCCGAGCAGGCCGAACACCCCGACACGCGTCCGGGTTCCGTCTCGGGGGGTCATGCCCGCCTCCCCTCACGGCCGGCGACGAGGGCGTCGACGGAGACGTCGAGGAGGGACGCGTCGACCGGGGCGCGGTCCTCGACCCGCTCGCCGGCGCCCGGCCGGAACCGGCTGGTCATCCACGCGGCCAGGTGGCGCCGGCACGCGCGCCGGTCGGACGGTGACAACGGCGCCCGCCGGATCGCCGAGGCGAAGCCCCACACGTACTCGGCGAGCAGCCGGGGCGTCGGGTGCAGCGGGCCCGCCCGGCGCGGGTCCAGATTGACGCACCGGGAGCGCTTGGAAGGGTTCGCCCGCTCGGCGCGGGTGGGATGGTCGCGACGGAAGTACAGCAGCTCCGGCACCTGGTGGAAGGGCCCGTGCAGGGTGATCTCGGCGACGAACGTGCGGTCCGCGTGGTGGTAGCTGTCGTGCGGCTTCACCCGGCGCAGCACGTCCGCCCGCATCACCCCGTAGAAGTCGTCGCCACCGGGTTCGAACAGCAGGCTGCGGAAGCGCTCCGGCGCGTGGGGGGAGTCGGTGGCGAGCCCGTACTCGTACGGGACCGTCACCTTGCCGTCGCCGTCGATGACCGCCTGGCCGCTGTGCGCGAGGATCACGTCCGGCCTCTCGTCCAGCGCCTCCACACAGCGCCGCAGCAGGTCCCGGGCGTACAGGTCGTCGTGCGAGGCCCACTTGAACAGTTCGCCGCGGCACTCGGTGAACACGTGGTTGTGGTTCGGCGCCGCTCCGATGTTCCGGGGCAGCCCGAGGTAGCGGATCCGTGAGTCCCGCGCGGCGTAACGGCGGCAGATGTCCCGGGTCCCGTCGGTCGAGGCGTTGTCGGAGATGACCAGCTCGAAGTCCTCGTAGGTCTGGCCGAGCAGGGCGTCGAGCGACTGCTCCAGGTACTCCTCGCCGTTGTAGACGGGCAGGCCGATGCTCAGCCGGGGTTGGGCGGTCATGATGTCCTCACTTCGGGGATGTGGTCGTGGTGGCGCTCGCGCAGGGCGGACCGCAGGTGCAGCCACCACACGGCCGAACCGCAGACGGTCGCGCCGGCGACGCCCCAGGCCGAGCCGACCGTGCCGGCCACGGCGGCCCCGCCGAGCCCGCCGCCGACGTAGCAGGCGGAGGCGAACAGTTGGCAGCGCAGGCTGCGCCGCGCCGCGGCGAGCGCGCGCAGCCCGGCCGCCGCGCCGCTGCCGAGGCCGGCGCCCGCGACGCCGAGCGTGGCCGGCAGGATGAGTTGCGAGGCGGAATGCCAGACGCCGCCGAGCACGAACTCGCCGAGCCGGTCCGGGACCAGCAGCAGCGCCCCGCCCCAGAGCAGCGCGGCGGCGGCCTGCCCGCCGCCCAGCGCGAGGCAGAACGGGCCCAGCCGGTGCGGGGCCTGCCGCAGCACCCGCGCCGCCTCGGCGACGGTGACGAGCGACAGCCCCATCAGCAGGGCGAGGAACGGGCCGAGCAGCAGCTCCGCGCCCCGGACCGCACCCACGGCGCCGACCCCGACGATCGCACCGAGCCCGTACGCCCGCAGTTGGCTCGCGCCGCTGAGGGTGACGTTCTCGACCAAGTACCGGTAGCCGAGATCGCGCTGCTCGCGAAGCCACTCGCGAGCCCGGGACAACCGGGGCAGCATGCCGGACTGGAAGCAGCCGTACCCCGCGGCCACCGCGGCGGACGCGCCCCAGGCGAGAACGAAAGCGGCCACGCTGCCCACGCGGGCGGCGATGACCATGGCCGGGACGAGGGCGATGCCCCACACGAGGTCGTTGGCGAAGGCCTTGTGGCCGGTGCCGGCGGCGAAGAAC
Source organism: Streptomyces sp. NPDC002602 (assembly GCF_042889445.1). Lineage (NCBI taxonomy): Bacteria > Bacillati > Actinomycetota > Actinomycetes > Kitasatosporales > Streptomycetaceae > Streptomyces > Streptomyces sp. NPDC002602. The sequence continues at coordinate 1,280,591 of NZ_JBIAQX010000001.1, forward strand.
GCGAACCGCCAGGCGTCCTGCAGCAGCAGCGCCGGCAGCACGACGCCGAGGCAGGCGAACGCGGGCCCCACACTGCCGCCGAGGCCGAGCCCGACCAGCAGACACGCCGCGCCGAGGACGATGCCGACGCCGAGCGCGGCCCCCGACGAGCGGGCCGCCGCCACCCGCGACGAGGCTTCCGGCGCACCGCTGAAGCGCACCACGAGCGGGTCGGTGGCCAGCCCGCGCGCGACGTTGAGCACCACGCCGTAGGTCAGCCAGGCCAGGCTGAACACGCCGAACGCGGCAAGCCCCAGCGAGCGTGCCACGTAGATGCCCACCGCGAAGTTGGTCATGCTGGAGGCCGCCTGATCGGCCAGCCCCCAGGACAGCCGGCCGAGGACGGCCCGCGCGGCGGACCGCCGGCCCTCCTCGGCCCGGACCGCCGGTGTCGCCGTCTTCTCCCCCTCGGTGGTCATCGGTGTCACGCCTTGATCAGTCCGGCGCCGCACAGGGCGTCGGCCGCGGCGGCGACGGTGTCGAACGGCAACCCGGACCGCTCGCAGACGTCCAGCAGACCGTGCTCGCCGTCGGAGAGGCTGAGCACCCAGAGCATGGCCATCTGGGCCTGCTTCGCGTCGCTGCGGCCGCCGAGCGACGCGTACAACCCGCGCCGTCCCAGTTGCGGCTCGCCGTAGGGGCTGAGGTTGACGTACCGCCGGTTGCGGTCGAGCACGGCGAACGCCTCCCGGCAGACGGCGAGCGTGTCCGCCATCGCCTCCGGGGAGACGAAGTCCGGGTTGTCCGCCGAGGTGTGGTACTCGGGGTAGCCCGCGTACGGGGTCCGGCTGAGCGAGCCCACGCCGAGATCGAACCCCGGCGAGCAGAACTGCCGCTCGTCGTAGCCGTACGGAGTGAACTCGGCCACGTGGTGCGGGCGTTCGGAGGCGCCCAGCACATGCCGCATCACCCGGTCGATCTCCGCGTCGCCGCGCCTGCTCTGCTTGTACGTCAGCCGGCCGGAGTCGCCGGCGCAGGCCAGCACCAGCCCGTGCTTGACGCGTTCCACCCGCTCCGCGTTGCGGGCCAGCCAGGTGATGGCGCCGATGGTGCCGGGTGCGAAGAGGAACCGGTAGGTGTAGTAGGGGGTCCGCTCCGCCAGCGCCCGCGCCAGGAACGTCGCCACCGCGATGCCGGCCAGGTTGTCGTTGGCCAACGACGGGTGGCACACGTGGCAGGAGACGATCACCTCGTCGGCGACCTGCCCGGGGACCACGTGCTCCGCGTAGGTGAGGTGTCCGTCCGCGAGCGTGGAGTCGACGCGGACCTCGTAGTCGCCGTCCGGCAGTGCGTCCAAGGTCTCCTGGGCCAGGCAGAACCCCCACTCCGGTGTGTAGTAGCTGGTGCGGTACGGCACCCGGCTCGGTTGCTCCGGCAGGGTGTGCAGGTGTTCACGCAGCTCGGACAGCGGCATCGTCGCCGACACCGGCACGCTGTAGCCGAGCACGTGCAGGTTGGACGCGGCGAAGTCGACGACCCGGTTGCCGGCCGCGTCGGCGATGTACGCGTCCCGGATGTTCCACTCCTGCGGCACCGTCCAGTCGAGCACCTGGGTCCCGGTCGGCACCTCGTGCACCTGCAACGGGATGTACTCGCCGACGATCTCCAAGGTGGCGCGCACACCGTCGCCGGTGATGCTCCGGCACAGCGGATACAACCGCTCCACCAGCTCGTGCATCCGCGCGCCCACCGCGGTCATCGGCGCCACCGCAGGGTGTCGTCGACGGCGCCGGACTCGGACGCCGCGCGCAGCACGGCCAGCCGGGTGAAACGCTGCTCGAAGTCCTTCCGGGTCAGGCCGTGTTGCCGGTAGGCGTCGGCGAGTTCGAGCGCGCCCCGCTTCACCGTCCACTCGCAGTCGAAGCCGGGCACGGCGGCGCGGAACCGGGAGAAGTCCACCCGGTACGACCGCGGATCGGCACCGGTCTCCCCGGTGATCACCACCTTCGAGCCGTCCACCGCCTCGGCGACCTGCTCGGCGATCTCGGCGACCGTGACGTTGTTGGTCTCGCTGCCGATGTTGAACGCCCGGTCGTGCACCGCCTCGCGCGGCGCGGTCAGCGCGGCGGCGAAGGCCCGCGCGATGTCGGCGGCGTGCACCAGCGGGCGCCAGGGAGTGCCGTCGGAGAGCACCAACACCTCACCGGACAGCAGCGCGTGACCCACCAGGTTGTTCAGCACGATGTCGGCGCGCAGCCGGGGCGAGTAGCCGAACGCGGTGGCGTTACGCATGAACACCGGGCTGAAGTCGCCGTCGGACAGCGCGTGCAGGTCGTCCTCCACCCGCACCTTGGACTCCGCGTACGGCGTCACCGGGCGCAGCGGGGCGTCCTCGGTCACCAGGTCGTCTCCGCCGGCCGCGCCGTAGACGGAGCAGGTCGACGCGTACAGGAAGCGCCGCACTCCGGCGTCGCGGGCCAGTTCGGCCAGCCGCACGGAGGCGTGGTGGTTGATGTCGTAGGTGAGCTCCGGCGCCAGCGATCCCAGCGGGTCGTTGGACAGCGCGGCCAGATGGATCACGGCGTCCACCCCGGCCACGTGGTCGGCCGTGATGTCGCGCAGGTCCACCCGAGGCCCCGGCGGGTCGGCGGGCATCGGGCCGAGAACGCAGTCGGCGAACAGGCCGGCGTCAAGCCCGACGACCTCGTGCCCGGCGGCGGCGAGGACCGGGGCCATCACGGTGCCCAGATAGCCCTGGTGTCCGGTCAGCAGTACGCGCAAGGTTCATTCCCCCAGGTCGAGAGTGAGTTTGGTGACGGCGAACGCCTCGGCGTAGCGCGCGTTGCATTCGATGCCCCGGATCCGGGCCAGCCCGAGGAAGGCCTCCCGGTCGTACCAGGGCCGGTGCTGCTGTGAGGGGTAGTGCTCCTGCAACAGCCGCACCTTCTGTTCGGCGATCTCCGGCGACAGCGGCTGGTACGCCGTCGGCCTGCCGAGATCGCCGTCCCACTTGACGATCTCGTAGCCGAGCACGAGATGGTCGCGGAACGCGGTGGTCATCAGCTTCGCCAGCCCGCGGTGATCCTGGTGCGCGTCCTCGGTGCGCGGCGCGAGCACCAGATCCGGATCGGTCTGCCCGCGCAGCTCCTCGACCGCGGCCTTGGCCTCGTCCCAGTGCGCGGGCAGCCGGCCGTCCGGCAGCTTGAGCACGGTCAGCCGCAGGTCGGCGCCCGGGCAGAACGCGGCGAGCGCGGCCTGCTCCTCCTGCTCCCGCTCCCCGCCCCCACCGCAGAGCACCAGTACGTCGACGCGGATGCCGGGCCGCGCGAGGCACAACGTCAGCAGCGTGCCGCCGGCGCCGATGGCGACGTCGTCGCAGTGCGCGCCCACCGCGACGATCCGGTCCAGGCGCCCGGTCCCGAGCCGGATCACGAGATCCACGCCCCGGCGCCGCCCTTGCCGGCGGTCGCGTCCGCCCCCGCGCCGTTCCGTTCCCACACGGCCCACGGACGGTCGCCGACGGCGTAGGCGGCGTCGAGTGCGGCCCGCTCCTTCACGGTGTCGGTGGGCTTCCAGAAACCGCGGTGCCGGTGCGCCACCAGCCGTCCCTGCTTGGCGAGTTGGGCGCATCCGTCGGCGACCAGGTCCCCGTTCTCCGGTATGTGGTCGAAGACCTCCTGTCGGAGCACGAAGTAACCGCCGTTCTCCCACAGCGGCATGTCGCTCACCGCGGTGATGCCCCCCACCAGGCCGTTCTCGCCGAGCTCCACACAGTGGAACGAGGACTGGGGCGGCACCACCATCATCGACGCGCCGGCGTCGCGCCGCGAGAAGGAGTCGATCATCTCCGGCAGCGGGGCATCGGTGAGCACGTCGGCGTAGTTGGCGAGGAACATCTCGTCGCCGTCCAGGTGTTGCCGCACCCGGCGCAGCCGCTCCCCGATCGGGGACTCGATGCCCGTCTGCACGAACGTGATCGTCCAGGAGGCGATGTCGGTGGACAACAGCTCGGTCCGTCCGCCCCGCAGCACGAAGTCGTTGGACGTCGTCTCCTCGTAGTTGAGGAAGAAGTCCTTGATGTGGTGCGCCCCGTACCCCAGGCACAGGATGAACTCCGTGTGCCCGAAGTGCGCGTAGTAGCGCATGACGTGCCAGATCAGCGGCCGAGGGCCGACCATCGCCATCGGCTTGGGCACGTCGTCGGAGGTTCCGCTGCGCATGCGCAGCCCGTAACCACCGCAGAACAGGACGACCTTCACGGTGTGACCTCCACGATGCTCAGTTCCGGGATGGGGAAGACCAGTCGGCCGCCCCAGGCGTGCACGAAGGACAGTTGCTCGATCAGCTCGTCCCGCAGGTTCCACGGGAGGACGAGCACGTAGTCCGGTTGGTCGATGGCGATCTGCTCGGGTGACAGGATCGGGACGCGGGTGCCCGGGGTGAACCTGCCGTGCTTGTACGGGTTGCGGTCGACCGTGTACCGAAGCAGGTCGGGGCGGATGCCGCAGTGATTGAGCAGCGTGTTGCCCTTGCCCGGGGCGCCGTACCCGACGACGCTCTCGCCGCGCTCGGCCGCCTCGATGAGGAACCGCAGGAGGTCCCGGCGGACCTTGGCCACTCGATCGGAGAACTCGGTGTACCCGGACAGGTCCTGCAACCCGGCGGCCTTCTCCCGGTCCAGCACGTCGGCCACGCGCCGGCTCGGCTCGCCGGCCGCCTCGCTCGGCCGTGCCCACAGCCGGATCGAACCGCCGTGCGTGGGCAGCAACTCGACGTCCACGAGGGAGAGTCCGCCGCTCGCCAACGCCCGGATCGCGGACGCGACCGTGTAGTACTGGAAGTGCTCGTGGTAGATCGTGTCGTACTGGTTCTCCTCGATCAGGGTCAGCAGGTGCTGCACCTCGATGGAGACCCAGCCGTCGTCGGCGACCAGGGCGCGCAACCCCCGGGTGAACCCGACCACGTCGGGGATGTGCGCGTACACGTTGTTGGCCACGACCAGGTCCGCCGGACCGTGCTCGGCGCGGACGGCCGAACCGGTGGCCGGGTCCAGGAACTCCGTGAGCGTGGGCACACCCGCCTCCCGCGCCGCGGCGCCGACGTTCACCGACGGCTCGATGCCGAGGCAGCGGACCCCCCGGTCCACCATGTGCCGCAGCAGGTACCCGTCGTTGCTCGCGACCTCGACCACGAAGGCGTCGGGGCCCAGGGCGAGGCGCCGCACGGCGTCGGCGACGAAGGTGCGCGCGTGCTCCACCCAGGAGGTCGAGTAGGAGGAGAAGTACGCGTACTGCGTGAAGGTCTCCTCCGGCGTGATCAGCGGAGGGATCTGCGCCAGCCAGCAGTCGGTGCAGACCCGCAGGTGCAGCGGGTACGTCGGCTCCGGCCGGTCCAGTTCGTCCGCGGCGAGAAAGCTCTCGCACGGCGGGGTCGCCCCCAGGTCGACGACGCTCGCCAGCGTCGCCGAGCCGCAGAGTCGGCATCGTGTCATCAACTGCCCCCATCCCTGCCCGCGCGGGTCTCCCGCGGCGAGCCTCCATTTCCGACCGGCGGCGCGCCGTGCCCGCCACCGGACCGCACCGCGATCGCGGTGCGGTACCCCTCCACCAGGCGCTCCAGCCCGACGGCCGGGCTGAACCCCTGTTCGTAACGGCGCCGGGCGGCCCGCCCCATCTCCCGGTTGCGGTCCGGCTCGGCCGTGACCCGGCGCAAGCGGTCCGCGAGCGAGGCGGGGTCGCCCGGCCGGTGGAGCAGACCGCTCACCCCGTCCTCGACGAGTTCGACGAAGGCGCCGTGACCGGCGGCGACGGCCGGGACCCCCGCCGCCATCGCCTCCACGACCACCAGGCCGAACGCCTCCAGCCAGGTCGAGGGAGCCACCACGGCGACCGACCGCGCGACGGCCTGCCGGCACTGGGCCTCGTCGTACAGGCCGACGTACCGCACGTCGTCCCGGCCCGCCGCCCAGGCGGTCACCTCCCGCTCCAGCGGCCCCGTGCCGGCGATCACTAACGGCACGCCCACACCGCCGCCGGCGGCGATCTCGTCCCAGGCGGCCATGAGCAGCCGGACGCCCTTGGCCTCCGCGAGCCGGCCGAGATAGAGCAGGTGCTCGCCGTCGCCCGTTCTGACCGTGCCCGGTTCGGGCACGAAGTTGTGTTTCACCGCCAGCCGATCGGCCGGCATGCCGGCCCGCACCAGCACGTCGCGCTGCGCCCCGGAGATGCAGAAGAACCGTTCCACACCGGACCACCACCGCCGCCGGTTGACCGACAGGCTGACCGCGAGCGGCACCGTCGCCAGCCGGGAGCCCCGGTAGCAGCCGTGCCGTACGGCCGGCAGCGGCGTCGCCCCGACGCACTCGGTGCAGGGCCGGCCGTCCCGCTGGAGCGTGCCGGGCGGGCAGACCTGGGTGTAGTTGTGCAGGGTGGCGACGGCGGGCACACCGGCGTCGGCGCAGGCGGCCAGCACCGCGGGCGACAGGAGCGGGAAGACGTTGTGGACGTGCACCACGTCCGGCCGCTCGCAGCGCAGCCGGGCGGCGAGCTCCGAGCGGACCGTCGGGTTCCACGGCACGAGGAACGGCAACGCGGCCTTGGACACCAGGGACCGGGCGGCGATGTCGTCGCTGCGCCGCTCGAACACCTCTACCCGGTGGCCGGCCTCGCGCAGCAGCCCCACCTCCTGGTCGACGACCTTGTTCTCACCGCTCGGCTGCGCCGAGGCGTAGCGGTTGTGCACCACGAGGACGTGCATGCTCAGATCACCTCCGATTTCCGGGCCCGCTGGGCTGTGCGTCGTCGGGACACTTCGGGCGTCGACAGGGGAGGGGCCGCGGCGGGTGACGCCAGCAGCGAGGCGGCCACGGTCAGATGCAGCAGGTACGGCGAGGCGTCGCCGAGCCCGGCCTCGGTGTACGACGCGATCGCGCAGTAGCTGATCAGGAAGAGCGCGCAGGCCCGTTGGAGCGACGGCGGGCGCAGGAGCGCGACGCCGCCCAGCACGATCACGATCGCCCCCACGAGCGCGACACCGGTCAGACCCTGCTCGTTGTAGACGGCCAGCCAGCTGTTGTCGATCGGCAGCCCCCCGAACGACTTGTCGCCCAGGCCCGCGCCGAACATCTGCTCCGAGGCCGTCCGGGGCGCCGCCAGCAGGGCGTCCCACACCTTGGCCCGACCGGTGAGGTTGGAGAAGTTCTCCTGACTCTGCCCGCGCAGGAACCACGCCTGCAACGCGGAGTTGAACCCCACCGCGACCACGACGGAGCACAGCACCGCCCAGGCGAAGAACCGGCGGGCGGCGGCGCTGGTCAGGACGAGCGAGCCGATCGCCAGCACCAGCCCGATCAGCAGGCCGAGCGTGGCCGTCCGGGTATGGGTCAGCGCGAGCAGGACGAGCGCCGGCACGATGACCAACGCGGCGTTGCCCCGGTCGGTCCGGCGGCCCAGGAGGAGCAGCACGGTCAGCCCGATGATCACCGCGGCGTACTGTCCGATCTGCGGCGGGGTGAGCGGCCACAGCGCGCCGACCAGCCGCCCGCCGTAGACCTCGGGCATCGCCGCGCCCGGTGAGACGAGCAGGCCGGCGGCCACCGACGCGAGTACCGCGAAGTACATCCGGATGTGGTGCCGGACGAATGTGTGCCCACCGTCCCACCAGCGGCTGAGCAGCCACAACGTACCCACGAAGAGAGCCAGCCGAGTACAGCGGAACAGCGCCCCGAACCCGGACTCCAGGTGCGCGCTGGAGATCACGCTCGGCACCAACAGCAGCGTGAGCAGGAACAGGAAGGCGCTCGCCCGGATCCGCAGCCGGAGATTGACGGCGAGCGCCAGCGCGAACGCGGCGACCAGCGAGCCCATGGTGACCATCTGGATGAGGGAGCGGGGCAACGGGATGATGGTCTGCGCCCCGGCGGAGCCGAGCGTGTTGAGGATCAGCAGCCCCCAGGCGATCCCGACGAACCGCGGAGCGACAGGAGGGCGCGGCTCGGCCCCGGGCCGTGTGGCCGCCGTGTCCGGTCCGCCCGGCAGTGCCTCGCGCGCCGGCCTGTCGTGTGTCAGTCCGTCGCGCGTCGGGTTGCGACCCATCTCAACCCCCCGCCTGTGACCGGAAGGTGCTGCCCACGTCCTGCCGGTACGGCGCGCCCTGCCACTGCCCGAAGTCGAGCTCCCGGCTCGGGTCGTGGGCGACGAAGCTCCACGGTCCGACGTAGACGTTGTCGTGCCAGCGGTTCTCCTGCTCGTGGGTGATCGCCTCGGCCACCGGCTCGCCCTTGTACGGCGACCAGTCCGGATAGGTGCCGTAGTTGGCCAGCACCGCCATGCGGCCGCACTTCACCGTGCACCCGACGACGGACGTGTCCAGCACGAAGCGGTTGTCGTGGATGTCCACCCGCTGTGTCTTCCACCGGCAGTCGGCGTAGAGCGGCGCGGTGGTGATGGTCGGCTGTGCGCAGGTGTCGGTGTCCTTCACCAGCAGCGTGCAGTCACCGGAGGAGGTGTTGGCGGGGCTGTTGCAGAACCGGTCGGCGTTCTCCCAGAGGGTGATCCCGGACCAGTTGTCCTCCAGCACGTTGTCATGGATCTCGATCTTGTCCGTGCGGGCCCGGACCCGTGGCTCACCGCCGGACTCGGACAGGTAGACGGTCGCGAACGGGAAGGCGTCGCCGCTGTCGGCCTTCTTGCGGCCCTCGACCCAGTTGTTCCGCCGGATCGTGTTCTTCCGGATGACCGCGTTGTAGCTGGTCTCGTAGATCAGCGCGGCACCGTCGTTGGCCTCGACCACGTTCTCCTCGATGCGGAAGTCATTGTTGTTGGTGTCCGCCCACATTCCGGTTCCCCGGTTGTCGTGCACCCAGTTGCCGCGCACGTCCGCGCCGTTGACGGCCCAGAACTTGATCCCACCGGTACAGCCGCAGCCCGGCTGCCGGCGCTCCCACTCGTCGACGTTGTTGCCCACGATCTCGTTGCCCTCGACCACCAGATCGCTGATGGGGCCCCCGGACTTGTACGCGTTCACTCCGTACTGTCCGTTGTCACGCAGGCAGTTGGCACGGATCCGCTGGCGGGCACCGGCCATCAGTCCGGCACCGGAGTTGTTCTGGATCGTCGCGTTCTCTATCACCCACCCGTCGGCCGAGTCGTGGTTGACCACACCCTCGTTCTGCGGCGCGACGAACCCCTGCACGGTCAACCGGCGGATGGTGACGTTCTCGGCGGCACCACCGAACGCGTACTGGTTGGTCTTCCTGCCGTCGAGCACCGCGCCCGGCGCCCCGAGGTAGCTGTCCCCCTCCTTCGGCAGGACCTGGGCGTAACGGTCGGCTTCGAGCGTGTGCGTTCCCGGCAGGAGCCAGAACGTCGTCTTCGGAGGGCTGCTCCTGGTCTTCGCGGCCAGGTCACCCACCACCGAGGGGTCGACGGTCACCGCCCCCGCCGGAGCCTGCGCGGGCCCCGGCGCGGGCGTGGCGCACACCCGGGCCACGGACGTGGTCGGTGCGACGGTCGGCTCCGCCGACGGGCCCGGTGCCCCCGGCGCGCCCACGCACCCGGTCGCCGGCAGGAGCAGCACCAGCGTTGCCGTCGGCAGCGTCCAGTGCCGCTTCTTGATCACCACGCGTCCTCCCTAGTCGCGGAATCTGAGCACGGTGGTGAACCCCGCCGAGCCGTCGACGAAACCGGTGCCGATCAGCGTGGTCGTGGGTTCCTTGCGCCCGAAGCCGTCGGAGTACCAGCCCAGCGGCGGGTCCGTCTCGCCGCGATGCGCCCGCCAGGACAACCGCCCGGGCAGGTCGAGCACGGCGGAACGGTCCTCGCCGTCCCGGGTCCAGGTGAGCTCCGCCCGGTTCCCCACCAGGTCCGCGGCGATCACCGGGCCGAGGTGGAACGCCAACCGCGCGGCCCGGCGCGGTCCGCGCACCTCGTCGACCACCCGCAGCTCCCGGCTCGCGGCGGACAGCTCCACCCGGCGCCGGTGCACGGAGCCCTCGTAGCCGTCGTGCTCGGCGCACCAGCGGGCCGTCCCCCCGTCGGAGGCGCCGGACGTGTCCGCGACCAGGACCCGGCTGCGGGCGTGCCGGGTCCACAGGAACGGGCCTCCGGAGACGGACTGGTCACCGCCGTCCAACCCCAGGGTGTTGTGGGCGAGCGTCGACCGGAAGTACCGCCGCCACTCGGGCTGGCCGTGGTAGCAGAACGTCCCCGGGTCGGCGAGCACGTCGACCCCGTCGTGCCGGACCTCCACGGACAGCGCGTCCGCGTGGGCGTGCGCGGCGATGGACAGGAACCCGTGCGGGCCACCGTCGCAGCGGCACCAGATCTCCCCCGGACCGCGCAGGATGGTCATTCCCGCGTCGGCGAAGTGGGCCGGCCTGCTCGCCGGGCGGGTCACGGCCGGCGCGCCCGGGCGGATGAGCGCGGCCAGCAGCGGGGTACGCACGTCGGTGCCGGTCACCGTCGGCCACCAGGGGAGCCGGCCGAACACGGCGTCCCCGGTGGCCAGCAGCGAGCCCCAGCGGTCGGTGCCCGCGCCGTCCACGACCAGACCGTGCCCGTCGTCCGCGTCCCCCTGGCGCGGTGGCCGAAGCCGGCCGTCCACGACGGCCGCGAGGGCGTCGGTCATCCGCAGCAGCACCAGCCGCGTCGTCGCGGGGACCGCCACACCGCGGGCGTCCGCCTCGGCGACGGCGGCGAGCCCCAGCTCCAGCACGAGACCGTGGTACTCGGTGGCCAACTCGCGGTTGAGGCCGGAGCCGAAGGTGTTGCCCCGCAGGTTCCGGTCCAACGACCGCAGGGCCTCGTCCCGCCAACGCGCCGAGGAGGGGAACCAGCCGAACGCGCAGGCCGCGGCGAACTGCCCGGCGGCCTCGGCGATGACGTGGTTGTTCGCCGAGGACCCCCGGCTGGGGAAGGCGGCCAGCCAACGCTGGTGATGCCAGATCTGGTCCAGCGCCACCGGGTTGTCCTCGAAGAGCCCGGCCGCTCCCGGCCAGCCGTCGAGCAGCCGGCGGACCCACACCCAGGACAGCAGCCGGATCCCCAACTCGATGCCGCTGATCCAATGCACCCCGCGCAGCGGCGTGTTGGCCGCCCACCACGCCCGCAGGTGCTCGGCCACCCGCTCGGCGTACCGCTCGTCCCCGGAGACCGCGTAGGCGGCGGCGAGCACGGTGAGGTACTGGTGCCGGGACAGCTCCCAGATCTGCTTGATGTCCCCGACCGCGTCCTCGTCCCGGTAGGGCACGTCGAAGGCGTAACCCCACGGAGCGCGGCGCCCGGTCTTCGGGTCGAGGCACCAGTCCGGGTCGACCAGGTCGTCGCGGTCCACCCCGAAGTACTCGGCGTGCCCGGCCATCAGCCGGTCCGCCTCGGCCACGAGACGCTTCGCGGCGTCCGCCGGCACCGCGTCGAGCGTCCCGGCGGGCAGTACCGCGGTGAACCGGGCGCCGGCCACGACCGGGCGCTCCGGCAGCGCGGACCGCCACCGGCGCCTGCGCACCGTGTCGCCCACCCGGCCGCCCACCTCCCGCGGACCCATCCGGGACAGCCGGCGCAGGTACCAGCCCGCGCTCGTGGTCATCGCGCCCCCGTCAACGTGACCGGCGCCCCACCGGCCAGGCCGGCCCGCACGGCGAGGGTGGCCGTCGTGGTGGCGACCAACGACTCCAGGGACACCGGCATCGGCCCGCCGGTCCGTACGGCCCGAACGAACGCGGCCAACTCGGCGGACTGTCCCTTGTCCCGGGCCTTGGGCAGTCGTGAACTGACCCACCGCTTGGGGCCGCCCCGGCCGTCCGAATACACCGACGCGCGGACGAAGTCGTCGAGCCGCAGCACCTTGCCGTCCGCGACGAGGTCCAGCGTCTCCTTGGGGAAGCCGGGCGAGCCGGTGGTGACGTAGCTGATGGTCGCGGTCGACCCGTCCGGGTAGCGCAGCACGACCTGCAGGTCCTCGTTGCCGGACGTGGCGACCGCGTACACCGAGACCGGATCGGCACCCAGCAGCCAGCTCGCCGTGTCGATGAAGTGCCCGCCCTCGCCGACGAAACGCGTTCCCTCGGTGCCCTGTCGCAGGTACCAGCTACCGTGCTGCAACCGACCGGCGTTGATCAGGTAGCGCAGGCTCGCCGGACCGGTCCGGGCGCCGAACCGCTTCCTGGCCTCCCGCAGGAGCGGTGCGAACCGGCGGTTGAAGCCCACCTGCAACCGGTCGTTGCCGGACTCCTCCACCGTCGCGAGCACCCCGGCGAGTTCGTCCTCGGTGAGGGCCAGGGGCTTCTCCACGAACACCGCCTTGCCCGCCGACAGCGCCCTGCGGGTCAGTTCGGCGTGCGAACTGTGCCGGGTGGTGATGACCACCGCGTCGATGGACCCGTCGCCGAGCACGGCGTCGAGATCGGTGGTCGCCCGGGCGAAGCCGAACTTCCGCTGGGCGTTGGCCGCGGACAGCGCCGTCGTGGTGACGACCGCGGACAACTCGACGCCCTCGCGCCCCGCCAGGTGCGGCAGCAGCATCGACGTCGCGTAGTTGCCCGCGCCGACGAAACCCAGCCGCACCGGCGCCTTGACGGAACGGGTCGGCCCGGCGGCTCCGCCGCCGCGTCGCACGGCGGGGACGCTCACCGCCGTGGCCTGCGCCACGCCCGCCTCCTCCTTCTGTTCGGGGTAGCGGAACAGCACGGCCACGGCCTTCAGATCGCCGTCCTTCAGACGCCCGTACGTCTCGACGGCGTCGTCGAAGTCGGCGACGTGGGAGACCAGGGGCTCCACGTCGACGCGACCGCGGGCGAGGAGATCGAGGAAGCACGCCAGGTTGCGGCGCTCGGTCCAGCGCACGTAGCCGATCGGGTAGTCCCGCCCCTCGAGCTCGTACGCCGGGTCGTAGCGCCCGGGGCCGTACGAGCGGGAGAACCGGACGTCGAGCTCCTTCTCGTAGTACGCGTTCCACGGCAGGTCCAGACGGCACTTGCCGATGTCGACGACCCGGCCGCGGTCCCGGCAGAGCCGCGCGGCCAGCTCGACGGGCTGGTTGCTGTCGCCGCCGGCGGCCAGGTACACCTGGTCAACGCCGTGACCGCCGGTCAGCTCGGCGACGGCGGCTTCCACGGCCGCGGACGCGGGATCACCGCAGGCCGCGGCGCCCAGGCGTTCGGCGAGCTCGCAGCGCGCCGGGTCCGGGTCGACCCCGATGACACGGACCCCCGAGGCGCCGAGGAGCTGCACCACCAGCTGCCCGATCAGCCCGAGACCGATGACCAACGCCACCTCGCCGAGCTGCGGTTCGCCCTGGCGCACGCCCTGCATCGCGATCGACCCGACGGTGCCGAAGGCCGCGTGCCGGGGCGCGAGACCGTCCGGCACCGGGGTGTAGAGGTTCTTCGGCACCCAGTTCAGCTCGGCGTGCAGCGCGTGCTCGTTGCCCGCGCAGGCCACGAGGTCGCCGACCTTGACGTCGTCGATCCCGGCGCCGACCTGCTCGACCACCCCGCACAGCGAATAACCCAGCGGCGTGTACGAGTCCAACTGGCCCATCACCTTGCGGTAGGTGGCGGGTACCCCGTTGGTGGCCACGCTCTGCATGACCTTGGCCACCTGATCCGGACGCGAGCGGGCCTTGCCCACCATCGACATGCCGGCCTCGGACACCTTCATGAGCTCGGTCCCGGTGGAGATCAGCGAGTAGGCGGTCCTGACCAGCACGCCCTCCGGCTTGCACCCCGGCACCGGCACGTCGAGCAGTGCCAGTTCGCCGCTCTTGTAGTTCTGCACAACCTGTTTCACCAGAACTCCTGTTGTTCTAAGCCGTCAAGTCAGGGCCCTGGCCGGAGCCAGAGGTCGCGCCGCGGTACCAGTACTCGAGGGTCAGCACGTGCCACAGATGCTTGGAGAAGTCCCGCTGCCCGGAGGCGTCCTCGGCGACCATGCGCGCCAGCGCGTCACGGCGCAGGAACCCGGAATTGACGAGCACCCCGTCGTGCACCACCTCGCGCACCAGCGGTGCCAGATCCCGGCTCATCCAGGCGCGCAGCGGGGCGCTGAACAGGCCCTTGGGCCGGTACACGATCTCCCGGGGCAGGATCGAGGTCGCCGCCTCCTTGAGGACGGCCTTGCCCTGCCGGCCGACGATCTTGCGATCGCCGGGCACGGCGAACGCCGCCTTGACCACCTCGACGTCCACGTACGGCACCCGCACCTCGGTCGACGCGGCCATGCTGGAGCGGTCCGTGTAGGCGAGGTTCAGGCCCGGCAGGAACATCCGCGCGTCGCCCAGGCACATCCGGTTCACGAAGTCGTCGAGGTCGTTGTCCCGGTAGACGTCCGCGTGCTCGGTCAGGACGTCCTCCACCGTCCCGGCCAGGTCCGGATCGATCAGGGCGAGTAACTCGTCCTGGTCGTACATGGTGTAGCTCCGCCGGAACGCGGTCTCCTCCGGCAGATCGGCGAAGGACAGGAAGCGCTTCGCGAACCGCACCGACCGGTACCCCCGACGGGCCGTGGCGACCGGCAGCCGGTCCACGGCCCCGGACAGGCCGCGCCGCAGGGGCCGCGGGACGCGCTGGTAGCGCAGCGCGAGCAGGTTGGCCAGGTGCTTGCGGTAGCCGGCGAACAGCTCGTCGGCACCCATCCCCGAGAGCATCACCTTGACCCCGGCCTCCCGGGCGGCCTGGCAGATCAGGAAGGTGTTGATCGCTGCGGGGTCGCCGATCGGCTCGTCCAGGTGATACGTCATCCGCGGCAGCAGGTCGAGCACGTTCGGAGCGATCTCGATCTCGTGCAGGTCGACGCCGAACCGCTCGGCCACCCGCCGCGCGTAGTGGAGGTCGTCCGGCATCGCCTCGAACTTGGCGTCCTCGGCGCGGAACCCGATCGTGTAGGCGGAGATCCCGGGTCGGTCACGGGCCGCCAGCGCGGTCAGATAGCTGGAGTCGAGACCGCCCGAGAGGAAGGTCGCCACGGGTACGTCGGAGAGCAGGTGGCGCCGGGTCGACTCCTCGACGACGGCGGCCACATCCGGCCGCTCGCCGCTCCGAGCCCGCTCCTGGCCTTCGGCGGCGACGTCCCGGAGGTTCCAGTACCGGCCGCGCTCCACCCTGCCGTCGGGCCGGCACCGGAGCCAGCTCCCCGGCGGCAGCTTCTCCGCCTCGCGGAACGCGCAGCGCGAGTCGGGCACCCAGTAGTACAGCAGTGAGGCCACCAGCGCCGCATGGTCCACCTGCAGCGACCCGCCGGTGGCGGCGGCGAGCGCCTTGAGTTCGGAGGCGAACACCAGGCCCCCACCGCGCCGGAGCAGGAACAGCGGCTTGATGCCCAGTTGATCGCGGGCGAGCACCAGGTCACCGGTTCGCTCGTCGAAGATCCCGAACGCGAACATGCCGCGCAGCCGCGGCAGACAGTCCGTGCCCCAACGCCGCCAGGCCTCCAACACCACCTCGGTGTCGGAGGTGCCGCGGAAGCGCACCCCGGCGGCCGCCAGTTCGGCGCGCAGCTCGGGCGCGTTGTACAGCTCGCCGTTGTACGTCAGGACGAGGCCGCCCGAGACCATCGGCTGGGCGCCGGTCTCGGACAGGTCGATGATGGCCAGCCGACGGTGCCCGAGGTGCACTTCGCCGTCACCGGCGTTGTGGCTGTACCGGCCCGCCCCGTCCGGACCGCGATGGGCGAGGGTGTCGGTGAGCCGGTCGGTCACCACCTTCCCGTCCGGCCATCGGTACGTGCCTGCGATGCCACACATGTCCTACCGCGCTTCCTGGTCGATGTTGGGGACCCGTGCCCATGACGGCCGTTCCGTCCGCGGCCGTTCCGTCCCGTTCTGCCGGGCCGTCCGCTCCTTCCGGCCGCGCGGCGTGGTGTGCGCCCCGTCCCACAGCGTGCCGTCGGTCCGGTCACGCGGATCGGGGTCGATCAGCACCACACCGATCACCGTGATGCCCAGGTCCGCGAGCTGTCGCGCCACGGTGTGCAGCCATGCGGCGCTGCCGTGCCCGGCACGCACGACGAGCACGGTCCGCGTGCCGAGGTACTGGAGGTCGGTCCACGCCGAGCCGGGCGCCACCGAGCCGACACCGAGCCGCCGCTCCTGCTCGGACAGGCCCGCGGCGCTCTCGCCGTCGACCACGGCGGGGTCTCCCGGCTTCGGCTGGTGGTGGGCGAGCCGCCGGCCGGGCAGACCGTCGACGATCACCACCGGACCCGGCCCCTCCTCCGTCAGCGCGCCGGCGAGGTCCAGGGCGATCACACTCGCGGTGCCCGCACAGCCCAGTTCCAGCAGCGACACCGGTTCCGCGGAGCCGCGCACGGTACGGGCCAGGGTCGTGGTGAGCCGTGTCCTCGCCGTCCGGGTCCGTCGGCGCTGCCAGGGCCCGGCCGACCGTCGGGGCGTGCGGCGCAGCTCCGCGATGACCGAGGCGCCGAGGTTCGCGGCGATCTCCCGGCGCAGTACGGGACGGTCCGCCACCACGGCGCCGACCGCGGCCACCGCGAGCCCCAGGACGAGCCCGAGGACCAGTCCCACCCCGGCATTGGTGACGGCGCTCCTGGGCAGGGAGTGCCGCACCGCGCGTGCGTCGTCCACGACCTGGGTGCCGGCGACGAGCCGGGGCGTGCCGATGCGCGCCTCCGCGGCCCGCCGGCCGAAGTCGGTGATGCGCGAACCGAGTTCGGCCCGGCGGGTGAAGAGCGACTCCATGTTCGCCGAAGCCTTCGGCCCGCTCTGCGGCGACGAGTCCCCGATGGACTTGTTGACCTGCGCGAGTTCGGCCTGCATGCGGTCACGCTGGTCCAGCAGGGTCTTGGCCTCGGCGTCCGCGGCCTCCCGGATCCGCCGCACATGGTCCGCGACGAACGCGTCGGCCAGTGCCTTGGCCCGCGCCGTCGCCTCCGCGTCGCTGCCCGCCGTCACGGTGATCTGGAGCAGGTTGTTGGACAAGCCGATGCCCCCGTAGTCCCGCATGAAGTCCTCTGGTTTCTCCGGGGATCCGAGGGCCTGCAGGGCCTTGCCGGCGATCCGCGTGGTGTGCAGCAGTCCGACGTCGGTGCGGATCAGCGTTCCGGGGTCGTTCGGCTGGTCCGCCTGATGTGCCACCAGCACCGTGGTCACCGCGGTCGGCGGCGGGGGCATGAGGACCGCCACCGCCACGCCGGCGAGCAGCCCCAACAGCGCCATGCAGCACCACAGGCGGCGACGCCGACGCACCGCGACCACCAGCGCCTGGAGGTTTATCAGGGGAGCGGTGGCCGCCGGCTCCGAAGGCGTGGGCGTGCTCACGCCGAACCCCCCGCCGTGTCGACGCCCCCCGCGAACACCGGCGTGGCGTCCTGCGGAGGTTCGCCGGCGGACTTGGCCGGGCGGGCCCGGACCGGGCCGGCGAGGACGATGCCGACGACCTCCTGCCGGGCATCAGCACACGCCCCGGCGATGTCGGCGAGCTCGGCCGTGGTCCAGTTGCCGGCGCTCAGTACGACCAGGACACCGGACTCGTCGTCGCGCTCCTGCACGAGCGGCCGGGACACCGAAACCTCGACCACCCGCAGCGGCGGCTCGCCCTCGGCTTCGGCGACGAGCTGCTCGGCGGCCCTGAGGGCGATCTCATCGCCGTCCGGTACGAGGACCAACAACGGCCGGGGGTGCGGCACTTGCTCCCGCAGGCGGGCACACACCCGCCGGTAGCGGACGCGCCTGCCGGCCTCGTCGCCGGAGGCCCGGGGCGCCGGTACGTCCCACCGGACGTCGAGGCCGAGCAGCCGGCGGATCGTGGCCCGCGGGCCACGGCCTTCCGGCCGGTGCGCGGGCCGTTCACCGGGTACGTCGACGGTACCCAGCAGCGTCGAGCCGAGCGCCGAGGCGATCTCCGCCTCGGTGCGCGGCCGGCGACTCATCCGTGCGGTGGCGAGATGACCGATGACCGCGAGCAGGAAGAACAACCCCGCCCCGCCGACGATGAGTTGCAGCCTCGTCGGCGGCGCCTCGCCGGCCGGCCTGGCCGACGGCCCCATGACGACCATGTTGGCCTTGGCGGCGGACGGGTCGGCCTGTTCCAGCTTCTTGACGGCCTCTTGCAACGCGGTACGCAGCTTCGCGAGTTCGGTGCGGGTCTGCACGCTCTCCACGGACTTCCCCGGATCGGCCGCATCGGCGAGCTCGGTGATGCGACGGCTGGTCTGCGTCACCATCTGCCGCAGAGCCTCGGGCCGCGCCGCCGCTTCGGGGTCGGCGCCGGCGCCCGCGATCCGCGCGGCGAACGTGACGAACTGCCGGGCCACCTCGTCGGAGAGCCGTTGTGCGCGCTCCGGGGTGTCCGAGGTACCCGAGATCGTGATGATGTTCCCGTCGGCGGTGGTGGCGCTCACCCGGTCCCGCAGCTCGCCGCCGCTGACCTCGGTCCAGCCGAGGGTGGCGGCGGCGCGGTCGAGCACCACCGAACTGGTCGCGATCTCCGCCTGGGTCAGCAGCTCGCGCTCCTGCCACGCCCCTGGCAGCAGTACCGATGCCGACGTCGTGTACTGCGGCGGGAACAGCAACGAGGTGCCGTAGCCGACGAGCGCACCCACCACGGCGAGGAGGGTGAGGAGTCGCCGGCGCCGACGGATGATCCGCCCCATCGTGACCAGGCGTATCGTGTCATCACTCAACGGTGCGGTCTCCTCCCGCCCGGTCCGGGTCGCCCTTCGACACGCGGGCGGCGTCAGGGCGGGCAGCGGCGTAGGCGGCGAGCAACGAGGCTTGCGAGTTCCGCCAGGAGAGCGGTCCGTTGATCCGCTCCTGGCCGATCTTGCCCATGTGGGCCCGCTTCTCCGGATCGTCCAGCAGCAGCGCGATGAGCTTGGCGAACTCCGCCTCGTCGTTGGCGGGCGCGTAGACGGCGGCCTCACCGGCCGAGACCCGCGCCTCACGGAGGTCGAACGAGACGATCGGCCGACCCATCACCATGTACTCCAGGACCTTGTTCATGGTCGACACGTCGTTGAGTGGATTGAGCGGGTCGGGGGACAGGCACACGTCCGCGGTGGACAGGTAGCGCACCAGGTCGCCGTCCGGGATGCGCCCGGTGAACTGCACCTGATCCGACAGGCCGAGCTGCCGGGACAGCTCCACCATGGCGTCGAAGCTGTCACCCGCGCCGACGAACACCGCGTGCCAGTCGGTCCGCCCCAGCTCGTCGCGCAGCTTCGCCAGAGCCCGCAGGGCGTAGTCGACGCCGTCCTGCGGACCCATGACGCCGAGGTAGCACAGCAGATGGGGCTTGCCGCGCTTCAACTCCGGCTCCGCCGGAACCGGCCGGAACCGGTCGGTGTCGGGCGCGCTGCGCACCACGAAGACGTCCTCCGGCCGCCGGCCGCCACGGCGGATGGCGACGTCCCGGTAGCTCTCGTTCGTGGCGAGCACGACGTCGGCGGCCCGGTAGGTCCGTCGTTCCAGCGCGAGCACGGCGCGGTACAGCAGGTCCTGGCCGCGGTCGAACCGGGAGAGGTACAACTCGGGTACCAGGTCGTGCTGGTCGAAGACGAACCGTGCCCCGCGCCGCTTCATCCACAGCGCCGGCAGGAACAGCAGGTCCGGCGGATTGCAGGCGTGGACCACGTCGACCGGGCCGACCTTGCGGGCCAGCCGGACCGTGTGCCACAACGCCGACCCGTACTCCTGCACAAAGCCGGCCGGTCCTCCGGTGGCCGCGCGCAACGGGTAGCGGTGGATCCGCACCCCGTCGATCACGACCTCCGACTCCGTGTCCCGCGTGGTCCCCCGGGGACAGATCACGTGCACCGTCCAGCCCGCGTCGCGCAGCGTCGTGCACTCCTGCCACACCCGCCGGTCGAACGGCACGGAAAGGTTCTCCACGAGGACCAGCGCGCGACGCGTCCTGCCGTCGCCGCGGTTCGAGTTACCAAGCAAGGCCCATGTACCCCGGTTCGGTCCGGCGCGCGTCGGCGTCGGGAAGGCGGACGAGATCGACGATCAGCGGGCCGTCGCCATGGGGCAGCGCCGACAACACGGCCGGGTCCTTGGTCCCCACCAGGCAGACCTCGGCATGTTCGAGCACCTCGCCCACCGACTCGGCGAGCAATTGCGCGAGGTGCGGCAGCCGGGTCTCGATGTACTCGCGGTTCGCGCCGAGCAGCCGGGAGAGGTTGACGTTGGGGTCGTAGATCCGCAGGTCGTAGCCCTTGCCGAAGAGTCTCTCCGCCAGCTCGACGAGCGGGCTTTCGCGGAGGTCGTCGGTGCCGGGTTTGAAGGACAGCCCGAACATGCCGACCCGACGCTTTCCGGTGCGCTCGACCAACTCCACCGCGCGCTGGAGGTGTTCGGAGTTGGACGGCAACACATGGGCGAGGATCGGCACCGAGACGTCGGCCCGCCGTGCCGCGTGGAGCAGGCTGCGCAGGTCCTTGGGCAGGCAGGAGCCACCGAAGGCGAAGCCCGGCCGCAGGTAGGCGGGGCTGATGTTCAGCTTGCGGTCGGCCAGGAACACGTCCACCACCTGGTGCGTGTCCACTCCGAGGGCCTGGCACACCGCGCCCAGCTCGTTCGCGAAGCCGATCTTGAGGCCGTGGAAGGCGTTGTCCGCGTACTTGATCGCCTCGGCCGTCGGGATCGGCACCCGGAACACCTCACCGGGCAGTCCGTCGTACAGCGCCTCCACCACGTCGCCGCTCGCCGGGTCGAGCTCGCCGATGACGGTCTTGGGCGGGTCGAAGAAGTCCTGCACGCTCGTGCCCTCGCGCAGGAACTCCGGGTTGACCGCGATCCCGATGTCCACGCCGGCGGTGCCGCCGATGTACTTCTCCAGGATCGGTACCAGCAGGTTCAGGCAGGTGCCCGGGAGCATGGTGCTGCGGAACACGATGGTCTGCCGCCCACCCCGCTCGGCCACCGCGGCACCGATCTGCTCGGTGACCCGCTCCAGGTACGTGGTGCACAGGCTGCCGTTGGGCTCCGACGGGGTGCCCACGCAGACCAGTGACACGTCGCTTCCCATGATCGCCTCGCGGACGTCGCTGGTGGCGCGTAACGCACCGGACCCCACGACCTCGGCGATGAGCTCGCCGATCCGCTCCTCGACCACCGGGGCCTTGCCGTCGTTGACCAGGTCGACCTTCGCCTGGTTCACGTCCACCCCGATGACCTCGTGCCCCAGGCTGGCCAGGCACGCGGCCGACACACAGCCGACGTAGCCGAGCCCCAAGACGCTGACCCTCATAACCCGTTCCTCCCCCCAGGCAGGCCCTTGTGGCCTGCGGTACGTGAGCCGACCGGACAACGTTCCCCGCGCATCAGTAGGCGCCCTGCCCCTGAACCACCGCGCGCAGTGTCTTCCACAAAATCACCGTGTCGAGGGCGAGTGACCAGTCCTCCACGTACCGCAGGTCCAGCCGGACCGCCTCCTCCCACGGCAGGTCGCTGCGTCCGCTGATCTGCCACAGGCCGGTGAGCCCGGGCTTGACCAGCAGGCGCCGCCGGATGTCCGGGCCGTACGCGGCGGACTCCTCCGGCAACGGAGGCCGCGGACCGACGAGCGACATCGATCCGGTGAGCACGTTGAGGAGCTGCGGGAGCTCGTCGAGCGAGTACCGGCGCAGCATCGATCCCACCCGGGTCACCCGCGGATCCCGGCGCAGTTTGAACAACAGGCCGGCGCCCTCGTTGAGCTCGGCCAGCGCGGCACGTGCCCTGTCGGCCCCGGCGACCATGGTGCGGAACTTGACCATGGTGAACTCGCGGCCGTCCTTGCCGACCCTGCGCTGGCGGTAGAACACCCCGCCCCGGCTGTCCACCAGGACGAGCAGCGCGACGAGCGCCATCAGCGGCGTGAACAGCATCAGCAACACCGCCGCGCCCAGCCGGTCGACGACCTCTTTGACCGCCCGGCGGGCCCCGGTGAAGATCGGCATGCTGACCCGCAGGAGCGGGATCCCGAGCACCGCGTCGACGTGCAGCCGCGGGCCGGCCACCTCCATCAGCACGGGGGCCACGACCATCTCGGCATCGCTGCCTTCGAGGTTCCAGGCCAGTCGTTGCAGCCGGTCCGGGGACCAGTGCGGGTCCGGGGTGACCGCGACGACACGGTAGCCGTCACGGTGGACGTGGCCCGCGACGTCCGTCAGCCGGCCGACGACGGGCACTCCGTCCAGGTGGTCACCGTCGAGCCAGAGACCGTCCGGTGTGCACACGGCCTCCACTCGCCACCCGAGGTGCGGGAACTTGCGGGTTCGGGCGATCAGATCGCGCACGGTGGCCGGGCTTCCGGCGGCGAGCACCGGTCGCAGGCACCGCCCTTCCTTGCGCTGTTTGTGCAGCCACAGGCGCAGCAGGTACCGCTCGGTCATCGTGACGAGCGCGATGGCCGGTATCGCGACGAAGATCCAGAGCTTGATGTTGTGCGAGGTGAGGGCGATCCCGCCGAGGGCCAGTACGACGGCCGCCGTGAACAGCGAGCGCCCCAGCCGGCGGAACTCCTCGGCGCCCTGCCCGAGCACGGCCGGCGCCCAGGACCGGGTCACCGCAAGCGCTCCCAGCACCAGCAGTTCGGTGCCGAAGGCGAGAATTCTCCACTTCTCGTGCCAGTTGGCCGCGTCCCTGACCCCGAAGAAGCCGCCGATCGCCATCACCACGAAGGCGGTGGCCACGGTGTCGCTGATGATCACCGTGTGGCGGTACCGCTGCGCCCAGTCGATGGCGGGCCGGCTGATCGCTCGGCTCGCCGTACGTCCGGGCGCCGATAATAACGGCCCGATCAACTCCCCTTCCCCCTGCTGCACGGTTCCCCCCAGGTCGCCCGTGGACTCCACGTGTTCGTTCCACACGGTTCCTCCCCCCGGGAGGCCCGCGCCCCCCGCACTGTTCGTCCCCCGGGAGGCCCCACCTCCCGTGCCGCGCTGTTCGTCCCCATCGGGAGGCCCCCGCCCCCCGCGTCGCGCTGTGCTTTCCCCGGGGGGCTCGGCCCCCCGCATGGCATGCCTGCCCGTGCGGCACGGGTGGAAGACCCCACTCGGCCGACAGCGGATACGTATGTCCTGTCAGGGCCCCGAGGCGCGCGGGAACCCGTTGACGATTGCCCCCCGACCCAAGGCTCCCCCCTCGGGCTCCACGAATCGATCACTCACGTCGGACGCCGGGGACGCGAATGCCGGCGGTCCATGACGTCAGACTTGTAGATCACTTCTTGCCGCCTCGCGTCCAAGGATGCGAAGCACGGTCAATCTAGAGCATGGTGGGCCCCCTGAAGAGGGGAATGTATGCAACTTGTGCTCAGCCTTTGAAGGTTGACCTTCGAACCGTGAAGATCCGGAGGTGCCCTGGAGCCGAGGGCGTGCCGTGTGACCTGTGATGACGGGAGTTCCCACCGGCCGTCGGCGCCGCGGCGCCCGAAGTGTTTCGGTACTGCTGTTCGGATCCGCCGAGGGCGTGTGACGGAGCCGCCCGGCCGCCGGCGCCGTACGCGGAGAGCGCGTGCCGGGGTCCGGGAGAGGACGGGAACGCCGCCGTGCCACTCCGGCCGGGTTCCCGCCCGACAGGACGTCACGGAGCCGGGGGCGCGTTCCGGGGAGAGCGGGGCGAGGGGGCGCCGGCGCACTGGCCGGAATGGGTCGGGTTGTCATTTATGCTTCAAGGCGGCCGCGCGGCGGTGGCTCGTCGCGGTCCGCGGCACCTCGGAACGGTCGGGTCCGGCCGGTCGAGGTGCGCGGCGTGCGTGGGGGCCCTGCTCCGGACGGGAACCACAGGACGCTGGTCGAGAAGGTCTTGGGGAATCGGGCGACCGCCGACACGCGTCTCAGTGGTGTGGGGTGCACAGCCCCCCGCCCGTGAACAGAAGACCCCCAGGGAGAAGTGAGGTATGCCGGTGATCTGCGTCGGAGGCATGATCGGGATCGGCAAGACGAGCGTGGCCGAGCTGCTCGCCAAGGAGCTGGGCAGCGAGGTCTTCTACGAAAGCGTGGAAGACAACCCGATCCTTCCGCTCTTCTACACGGCGACCCCCGAGGAGATCCAGGCCAAGCGCTACCCCTTCCTGCTCCAGCTGTACTTCCTGCAGACCCGGTTCGCCTCGATCAAGGAGGCGTACAAGCAGGGCGACAACGTCCTCGACCGGTCCATCTACGAGGACTGGTACTTCGCCAAGGTGAATCACGACCTGGGCCGGATCAGCTCCCTCGAGATGCGGGTGTACGAGGGACTGCTCGACGAGATGATGCGCGAGATCGACGGCCTGCCCTACCGCAAGGCACCCGATCTCATGGTCTACCTCAAGGCGGACTTCGAGACGGTGCTGCACCGCATCGGGCTGCGGGGCCGTGACTTCGAGCAGGACGAGGGCCTCGTCGCGTACTACCGGACGCTGTGGTCCGGCTACGACGACTGGGTGCACAAGCACTACTCGGCCAGCGAGGTCCTCGTCGTCGACATGAACCACACCGACGTGGTGAACGACCCCGAGGACGCGGCCCGCGTGGTGCGAGAGGTCAGGGACGCGCTGACGGCGGCGAGGCTGCGGGCCTGACACCGTTCCCCGCGGGTGCCGCGACGGGGCGGCCGGTGCGCACACCACCGGTTCCGCCTCCGCGTCGGCCCCCGCGCGGGCGGTCCCGTCAGCGCGTGGCGATCCGCTGGAGCGCCGCACCCTGGTAGCGGGCACCGGCGTTCCACAGGATGAAGGAGTTCATCTTGTTGGCCGCCGCGGCCTTGATCTGTTCGGCCACCTCGGCCGGCCCGTAGGTGCTGCCCATCGAGAAGTCCTGGAGCCACGGGACGATCTCGGTCCGGGTGCCCTTCGCCTGGCGGGCGAAATCGGCGAGGGAACGCTGCACGATCGCGTAGGGAGCGGTGTCGGGCTGCGCGACACCGTACTCGCCCGGCCCCCAGTGGGACGGGTAGACCATCGGCGCGATGTAGTCGGTGACCTTGACGAGGGACCCGATGTCCTGCGCGATCTCGGTGGGCCGGGTGGCGGCGATGCCGAAGACCGAGACGCCGAGGTAGGTGGCGTGCGGACGCAGCGCGGTGCGGGTGTCGGCGACGAACGAGGTGATGGACTGCTCGGGCGTGGCACTGCCGATGCCCGGGAAGCGCATCTGGGACAGCGGGCCGTCCGGGCGGCGCACGTAGTCGTAGAGGATGTCGTCGAAGCCGAGCCGAGCCGCCTCGACGGCGAGGTCCCGGTTGTACTCGCGGACCGTGGCGTTGGCGAAGTTGGTGAAGGACAGGGCTCCGTAGTGGCCACCGTCATAGGGCTGTCCGGTCGGGGTCAGGACGAGCTGGTCGCTCTTGCCGGACTTCCAGGCGGCCGAGGCGAGCTTGGGGTCGCGGAAGGCCACGATGCGGCCGATGACCTGGGCGCCGGCGCCGTGGATCTCGGCGATCGCCTTGCGGGCGTCGTAGTAGCCCTTGGCCGCGCCGATCCGGCGGGCCAGCGGCACCCGGGAGGCGTACCCGACCTCGCCGTCCTCGTCCTTGACGTCCAGCTCGACGGCGTTGAGCTTGCCGCTGCGAACGAGGGCGAGGATGTTGCCGCGCAGGGTGTCGTCGCCCCACCCGATGGCGGTGATGTGCGCGGCACGGACCATGGGGCGACGCCCCCGGGCGGACACGTCCTTGGTGGTGGTGTTCCCGGCGCGGTCCACCGCGGTGACCGTCGCGAGGGGGGTGCCCTTCGGAACCGTGGTCTTGAAGACGCCGGCCCTGTCGACGGGGGCCTTCCTGCCGTTGACGGTCACCTTGGCGTCGGTCGACGCCCGGCCGGTGATGGTCACGGGGGCGCCGACGTCCTTGACGTCGGGGTCGGCCACCGCCAGCTCGGGAGCGGTGGCGTCCACCCGGAAGCCCACGACCTTGCGGTACGAGGCGAAGGGGAAGCTGCTGTCACCCGCCACCACCAGGGTGTGCGGGCCTTCGGTGAGGCGCGGGAGGACGAGTTTCAGCCGGGCGCCCTCGGCCGTGACGCGGACCGCCGTGCCGTCCAGGGTGGCGCGCAGCCCGTCCCTGCCGCCGGCCTCCTCGGTGGCGAGGTAGGCGCTGACCCGTGCGGCCGCGCGACCGTCGAGGACGGCGCCGTCGCCCAGACCGTGGATGCCCGGGCCCGGCGCGAGGATGGTCCAGGCTCCGACGGCCGCGCCGGCCAGTCCGAGGGCTCCGGTCGTCGCCAGCAGGGCGCCCCGATGGGTCGGGCGGTGCGGACGGCGGGACGTGGCCGAGCTCGATATGTGCTTGGGGGACATCATGCCGTCCTTCGTGCCGTGGGCCGGATGCTGTCTTCATTCATTGCCGCGCGATGTCCCGCTCGCCACGTTCCGGCCGAAATTCACACGAATGCCTCGTCCGTGCGGGGCGTGGCGACTACGCCATGCAGGGGGTCGTGCGGTAAAGGGCCTCCCGTCGGAGGTAGGGATGGCGCGACACGACGGTCTTGGAGGGTTCTCATGCGCCACCCGCTCGTCACGCTGGGCGCCCTGGTGGGCACCGCCCTGCTCGCCTCCGGCTGTTCCACGGGGACGTCACCGGCCGCCGCGGAAAGCCGTGGGACCGCCTCGCGAGCGGCGGTCGGCCCCGCGGCCGCGAAAGCGCCGGCGGAGGTCGGCGCCGACGAACTCGGCCAGGTGCCGGTGCTGATGTACCACCAACTCACCGAGAAGCCGGCCGGTGTCTACGACCGCACCCCGGCCGATTTCCGGGCCGAACTGGAGCGCCTCGCGAGGGAGGACTACGTGCCGGTGACGGCCCGGGACTTCCAGACGGGCCGCATCGACATCCCCGCGGGCAAGCACCCGGTGGTCCTCACCTTCGACGACTCGACCAACAGCCAGGTGCGCCTCGGCCCGGGCGGCGCCCCGGCGCCGGACACGGCCCTCGCCATCTTGATCGAGACTGCCGGGAAGCACCCCGGGTTCAAGCCGGTGGCGACGTTCTTCGTCAACGCGGACGGCTTCTCCGCGACCGGTACCGCCAAGGCCCTGACCTGGCTGAAGGAGCACGGCCACGAGGTCGCCAACCACACCGACCGCCACGAGAACCTGCGCTCCCTGGACCAGGCGGGTGCCGCGCGGGCGATCTTCGCCGGACAGCACGCGATCGAGCAGGCGGCGCCCGGAACGCGTGTCACCTCGCTCGCCCTGCCCTTCGGCGCGATGCCTCAGCCGGCCGGGATCGCCACGCGGGGAGCCGGCTACCGATACGACGGGGTGTACCTCGTGGGGGCGAACCCCTCGGTCTCGCCGTTCGCGAAGACGTTCACGCCGGGTGCGATCCCTCGGATCCGCTCGGCGGGGTCCGAGGGCGAGGACGCCGACTTCGGCTCGTCGCGCTGGCTGGACAAGCTCGCCGCGGGGAAGAACCGGTACGTGTCCGACGGGGACCCGAACACCGTCGCCTTCCCGAGGTCCTCGCGCAACGAGCTGTCCCCGGCTTTCGCGCAGCGCGCCCGCCCGTACTGAGCGGCGCGCGCGGCCGGTCGGTCGTGTCGGATCCGCAGCCCGAGCGACTCGAAGCCGAAGGCCAGGCAGGCCAGGGCGGCGTCGGTGGCATACCCGTGTCCCCACGCCGAAAGCCTCGACCGCCGCCCCTCACCATCGGACTCCTTTCCGTGTGCCCGGACGCCACTGCGCGCGGGATCCGACGTTTCCCGACACCCTCGACGGGTGGGGCTGCCGTCCCTGCCGCAATTTCCGATTCGCGGACCTTCGGCATCTTGCCGCCGCCGGCTTTATCGGTTAACGAGAACGTCGACAGCTTCCGGGATTGCTCATTACCACGGGGGGTTCGCCAGGTCTCCCGGATCATCCAATCTGCGGATCGTGTCAAGTGCATTAGTTTAGGAAGGGAGCATTCCGCTATGGGTGATGACCGAACCTTGACCGGGTTGGCTGATTTCTGTCCCGATGGCGATTGTGATGCATGGCACATCCTCGCCCCTTCAAAGGTGATGAAACGGTGCATTGCATACGGCTATCGAGCGGAGTGGATGATTCTGTTGGCGAAAACCGAACGTTCGCCCATCGGTGGGACATTACCGAGGCTTGACCTGGATATACCGGTCTCCATAACCTCCGGATCGTGCTTGCGCCGCCGATCAACGGTGCATCAGTTACGTCAAACCATTTGACCGGAGGGTTGTATGTACGACGTTATTGTTGTAGGTGGCCGCTGCGCAGGATCGCCCGTCGCGATGCTGCTGGCTCGACAGGGGCACCGAGTGCTCGTGGTGGATCGGGCCTCATTCCCCAGTGACACGGTGTCGACCCACTACATTCATCAGGCCGGCCTGCTGAAGCTTCAGGACTGGGGTCTCCTCGAAGAGATCATCGCGGCCAAGACGCCGGCGCTCCGAAAGATGCATTACTCGTATCGGGGCATCGATCTCAACGGGTTCGCCGACCCGGTGGACGGTGTCGACGCCGTCTACTGCCCCCGACGCACCGTGTTGGACGAGATCCTCGTCAACGCCGCTCGCCGGGCCGGCGCCGAGGTCATCGAAGGGTTCACCGTATCCGACCTGGTCTTCGCCGACGGCCGCGTGACCGGGATCCGCGGACGCGAAGGGGACGGACCGGAGCGGGAGTTCCGCGCCACCGTGGTCATCGGAGCCGACGGCTTCCACTCGACGGTCGCCAAGAAGGTGGGCGCGGAGCTGTACAACGTGCGCCCCGCGGCGGGCTTCATCTACTACTCGTACTACAGCGGCCTCGACGACTGGGGTCTGCACCACAAGACCGGTTTCAACGAGAAGTGGTTCGGCACCTGGCCGACGAACGACGGCGTGAACATGCTGGCCGTCATCTGCACGCGACGCCAACTCAAGGAGTTCCGCCAGGACGTCGAGGCCGGCTTCCAGGGCGTGTTCGACGACGTGTCGCCGGAGATGGGAGCGCAACTGCGCGACCAGGGAAGGCGCGAAGAGGACTTCAGGCCCATGCGCTACCCGGACAACTACTACCGCCGCGCGTACGGCCCCGGTTGGGCTCTGGTCGGCGACGCCGGCTACCACAAGGACCCCTACACGGGGTGGGGCATCACCGACGGCTTCCTGCACGGCGAACTCCTCGCCGAGCGCGTCCACCAGGGCCTGACCGGCGAGCGGTCGATGGACGAGGCCCTCGCCGAGTACAACAAGGTGCGCGACGAGGAGAGCGCCGGCGTCTACGACTTCACGACCACGCTCGGCGAACTCACCGAGCTCCCTCCCTTCTTCCGGGCGACGATGGCCGCGATGGGCCAGACCCAGGAGTGGACCAACAAGATGCTCGGCCTGATCGGCGGTGTCGTCCCGGACTACGAGGTCTACGCGCCGGACGCCCTCGAGCAGCTCTACGACGCCGCCGGCACCCCGCAGGAGGAACGGATCTACGACCCGGCCGGCTGACGACCCTCGCCCCATCGAGTCCCATCGCGACACGAACGCCAAGTGCCGTGCGTGGAGCTGCCGTTCCCGGCGCTCGCGCCGGCGCTTCGCGCCACCCCCGCACAGGCAGCCGTGTGGATCCCCCTGGAAGCCGGCGGCCTCGCCCGCGGTCGGCCCCGGCAGCCGTCCGACCACCCGGCGCCGTCCGATCACCCGGCAGCCGTCCGACCCCCAGGGCGCCCGGGCCGACCACTCACGGGCCGGGCCCGGGTGCCCGTCGACCGTGCCCGCCGCGCCCCGCCGGCCCGGCCACTTCCTTCCCCATCAGCGTTCAGTCACCCTGCCGTCCCGCCACCGGCGAGGCTCGGTGCGGCCTTCCCACAGGCCCCGGGCCCATGGCACTTCGGCACTGCATTCGATGCGCTTCACCCTCTGAGGGAGCCCAGCAGATGACGCGTGCGTCCAGCATGTTCGATCTCATCAGTGACCAGGACGAGGAAAGGCCCTACTTCGAGACAGGCGGCATCGGCAGGTCACACGAGTTCTACACCGGTGAGGAGCAGTACCGGAGGGAGATGTCCCGCATCTACGGCCGGCGCTGGCTCCCGGTGGACCACGTCTCCCGCCTCAAGGAGAAGGGTGCCTACAGCACCCTGAACATCGGCACCGGCTCCGTCCTCCTCATCCACGGGGACGACGGCATCCAGGCCTACCACAACTACTGCCGGCACCGCGGGTACAAGCTCGTGGAGGAAGCCACGGGCAAGCGGCAGAGCCTGGTGTGCCTCTACCACTGCTGGGTGTACGACCGGAACGGCAAGCTGAAGAGCCTCAACGGCACGTACCTGGACCACTTCTTCGAGAAGGAGAAGAACGGTCTGCTGCCGGTGCGCACCGAAGTCCGGTTCGGTGTCGTCTTCATCGCCCTCTCCGACGACGCCCCCGACCTCGACGCCTCGCTCGGCGAGTTCGGCGAGTTCGCGAAGGTCTACGAGCTCGCCGACCTGGAGTGCGTCGAGGCGAAGGACTACCCGGTCGCCTCGAACTGGAAGCTCGTGGCCCACAACGTCAACGAGAGCCTGCACTTCCCGACCGCCCACAAGGACCTGCACCGCATCACCGACTTCGACGACGCGGGCACCTACGACCTCAAGGGCGACATCGTCGGGGCGTGGCAGTCCATCCGCGGCGGCTACAACTCCGTCTCCATGACGGGGCGCAGCGCCCGGACGCCCATGCCGCAGGTTCCCGAAGGGGACCGACTGAAGATCAACTGGATCACCATCCTGCCCAACCTCCTGTTCGGGTTCACGGCCGACTACGTGATGATGCAATGGGTCTGGCCCGAGAGTCCCGGGACCTGCTTCGTCCGGCACTTCTGGCTCTTCCACCCCTCCGAGACCGCCAAGAGCGACTTCTCCCACGAAGCCGTGTTCGCCCTGTGGGACAAAGCGAACCACGAGGACTGGGAGATGTGCGAGCGCACGCACCGCGGCCTGTCGAACCCGCTGTGGACGCCCGGCCAGCTCTCGCTCGACGAGGAGGTCGTCTCCCAGATCGACTCCTGGGTCGCCCGCGAATGCGCCGACGCCCCGGCCACCCTCGCGCACGACGAGGACACCGCCGCCCAGGGCGAGCCCACCGCCGCGCACGACGAGGGCGCCGCCGAGTCCGGGAAGGCCGCAGAGTGAGCACGACAGCCAACTGCTACCTCATCGGCGGCACCCGGGTCCTCACCCGGTGTGCCGCTCGGCTCCTCGACTCCGGCGTACGGATCGAGGGCGTCCTCAGCGACGACCCCGCCGTGACGCAATGGGCCGACACGCGGGGGATCCCCGTACTCGACCCGCACGCGGACCTGGCGCGGACCCTCTCGGCGCGGCCGTTCGACTACCTCTTCAGCATGGTCAACTTCCGGATTCTGCCGGCCCCGGTCCTCGACCTGCCGAACATCGCCGCGATCAACTTCCACGACGGCCCGCTGCCCCGCTACTCCGGCAGTCATGTCCCCGCCTGGGCGCTGTACGAGGGCGCGTCCCGTCACGCGGCCACCTGGCACCGGATGACGGAGGCCGTGGACGCCGGCGGCGTGCTGCTGGAGCGCTGGTTCCCGATCCGCGACCACTCCACCGCCCTGTCCCTGACGTACGAGACGGCCGAGGTGGGCATCGAGCTCTTCGCCGACCTCGTCCCGCACGTCGTGGCGCGCACCCTGCCCGAGCCGCTGGACACGGGCGACCGCGAACGGCGGTTCTACCGAAGGTCCGACCGCATGGCATCCGGTGGCATCATCCACGCGGGCACCTCGGCCGCCGAGGCCGAACGGCTCTCCAAGGCCCTGGACTACGGCTCCTTCCCGAACCCGCTCGGGGTGACGACCCTCGTCACCGAGCAGGGTGCGGTCTTCACCCGACAGGTCAGGCTGATCCCGCGCGAGGACACGCGTACCGGGACCACCGTGCAGTCGGTGACCACGTCCGCCATCACGCTGGCGGCCCCGGACGCCGACCTCGTGCTGAGCGACTGGGCCGCCGTCGACGGGAGCGCGCTGAGCGGTCAGGCGGCCGCGCAGCGGCTCGGAATCACCCCGGGGGCGCCACTGCCGGCGGCATCGGAGCAGCGGCTGGCGGACATCGCCGCCGCCCAGAAGGCGCTACGGCCCCACGAGCCGTGGTGGCGCGCACGACTGGAGCGACTGCGCCCCGCCCCGCTGCCCGCCGACGACTTCTCCGCCGCCGCGGCCCACTACAGCCGCCACGAACTGGCCTTCACCCCCGCCTCGCGGGAGGAGACGGTCGCGGTCGTCCGCGCCTTCCTCACCGTCGTCGCCGAGCGCACCGGCGAGCACGTCTTCGACTTCGCCTGGTCGCCGTCGGCCGCGCGGGACCTCTCCGAGCGGACCCACGGCATCGCCGCCGCGCGCTTCCCCGTGCGCTTCGACCGTGACACCACCCGCTCCCTCCAGGACAAGCTGGACGAGGCCGCGGCCCACCAGGGCTACGCCGGTGACCTCGAACTCCGGCTCGGCCTGGCCGGGCGGCCGCTCGGCTCCGACGAGCCGAGCTTCACCCGCGTCATGGTGCTGGACCGCGGCGCGGGGGAGGAGGCGTCCTCGGAACCGCACACCGAGATCGCCCTGCTGTGCCTGAAGGACGGGCCGCCCACGATCTTCGTCCGCGAGACCGCGATGGACGCGGACGCGGCGCTGGACTTCACCGAGCAGGTCGAGGACCTGGTGCTGACCGCCCTGCTCCACGGCGAGGAGCCGAGCCCCGCTCCGCGCGCCGAAGGAGTCCCGGACGCGCGCATCGACGAGCACCACGCGCAACCGTCCCCGGAGCGGCGGGACGCCGCCGACGCCCCCGCCGTGTCCGGGACGCTCCTGGACCTGTTCGCCGCGGTCGCGGCCGAACGGCCGGGCGCCATCGCCGTCCGCAGCGGCGCCCGCACACTTGACTACGCCGGGCTGGACGCCTGGGCCGACGCCGTCGCGGCCCGCCTGCACGACGAGGGCATCGAGTCCGGCTCGGTGGTGGCCGTCCTGATGGAACGGGACGTCGCGCTGCTCCCGGCGCTGCTCGGAATCCTGCGCGCCGGCGCGGCCTTCCTGCCCCTGGACCCCGGCTACCCCGTGGAGCGGCTCCGGCGGTACGTGGAGGTCTCGCGGTGCGACCTCATCGTCACCGACGACCGTACCCACGCCCTGGGCGCGTCCCTGGGCCCGGCGCGGCGCGTACCCGGGTCGGACGGTTCGGCGCAGGCCGTGCCGCCTGAGGTCACCGCCTCCGACCTCGCCTACCTCCTCTTCACCAGCGGCTCGACCGGCAACCCCAAGGGCGTGGAGGTCGAGCACGAGGCACTGGCCAACTTCCTCACCGGGATCGGCGAACGCCTCGGAGTGTCATCCGACGACACCGTGCTCGCGCACACCACCGTGGCCTTCGACATCTCCCTGCTGGAGCTCTTCCTCCCGCTCACGTCCGGCGCGACCGTGGTCCTGGCCTCGCGGGAGATCGCGGGAGACCCGTACCGTCTGGCCGAGCTCACCGCAGAGGTGACCGTGGCTCAGGCGACGCCCAGCCTGTGGCGCCTGCTGCTGGGCACCGGCTGGACCCCGGACGAGCGGCTGACCGTCCTCTCCGGGGGCGAGGCCCTGCCGCCCGCCACCGCCGAGCGCCTCCACGAGGCGGCCCGCGCCCTGTGGAACCTGTACGGCCCGACCGAGGCGACGATCTGGACCTCGTGCCACCGGGTCACCTCGGTGGGCTCCTTCGTTCCGCTCGGCGAGCCCCTGCCCCACACGGAACTGCACGTACTCGACGATCAGTTGGAGTCGTGTGTCGCCGGATCCACGGGCGAGCTGTACCTCTCGGGCGCCGGACTCGCCCGCGGCTACGCCGGCAGGCCCGACCTGACGGGCGACGTCTTCACCCTCCACCCCGTGACCGGCGTACGGCTCTACCGGACGGGCGACGAGGTGCGCCTGCACACCGACGGCGCGATCGAGTGGCTCGGCCGCACCGACGCCCAGGTGAAGGTGCGCGGCAACCGCATCGAACCCGCCGAGATCGAGCGGGTGTTGGAGAAGTTCGACGGGATCACCGCCGCCGTGGTCGTCGCGGCGCGGTTCGAGGGGAGGGGCGAACCGAGGCTGACCGCCTACCTGGTGGGCGAGGACACGCCGACCAAGTCCCGGCTCGACGCGTTCGTCGGCGCCGCCCTGCCCGGCTACATGGTGCCCGACGCCTACGTGAACCTCGACGCCGTGCCGCTGACCGACAACGGCAAGGTGGCGCGCGCCCGACTGCCCCTGCCGACGCGCGACACCATCATCCCCTCCGCCGCCGGAGCCGCCTTCGCCGAAACAGAGCCCGTGGAGTCCGAGGAGACCGTCGACCCCGTGACGTCCGCGGAATCCGCGGAATCCGCGGAGCCGGCGACGGCCCCGATGACGGCGGAAGCGCTCGCCGAGTCGATCGCGGGGGTGTTCGCGGCCACGCTGGACCACCCCGCCTTCGACGTGCACGCCAACTTCTTCGACCTGGGCGGCGACTCGGTCAACGTCACGTCCGCCGCCGTCCGGCTCAGCCGTGAGGTGGGTGCCGACATCACAGCCCCGTCGATCTTCGCCTCCGGTACGCCGGTGAAGCTGGCCCGGCTGCTGGGCGCGGAGGGCGTGGTCGCGCTGCTCGACGGCCCGGAGACCGAAGAACCCTCCACGACCGTCCGGGAGACGGCGCGCCACGAGCCCCTCACGACGAAACCCGCCACGAGCGCGCGGCCGACGACCGCACCCGCGCGGCCGGCCCCCGTCGTGTCCGCGGTGTCCGCGCCCCCGGAGCCCACCCGGCCGGCCGCCGACGGCGGCGCCCTGGCCGTCATCGGCATGGCGTGCCGGTTCCCCGGAGCCGCCACCCCGGACGAGTTCTGGCAGAACCTCGTCGACGGGGTGTCCAGCGTCGGGCACGCCCCGGACGGCAAGCGCGGCTGGGCCCACCTGTGGTCCGAGACCGGCGCCGACGACGTACCGATGGGCTGGGTCGACGGTGTCGAGCACTTCGACGCCGCCCGCTTCGGACTCACCGACCGCGAGGCCCGCCGCATGGACCCCCTCCAGCGGATCCTGCTCAGCGTGACCGCGGAGGCCCTGGAGAGCGCAGGCCACGACCACACCTCCCTCGGCGCCGCCACCGGCGTCTTCGTCGGCGCCATCGCGAGCGACTTCCCGGAGCTGGTGGCGCGGAGCATCGGGCACGACGACCCGCACGTGGCGACGGGCACCGCCCCCTCCATGCTCGCCAACCGGCTGTCACACGTCTTCGACTGGTCCGGGCCGAGCTTCGCCGTCGACACGGCCTGCTCGTCCTCCCTCGTCGCCCTGCACCAGGCGGCCATGCACCTGCGGGCGGGAGACGTCGACGCCGCCGTGGTCGGGGCCGCCAACCTGGTCCTCACCCCGGACAAGACGCGCTCCTTCGTCCGCAACGGAATGCTGTCCCCGCAGGGCACGTGCCGCGCCTTCGACGACGGCGCCGACGGCTACGTACGAGGAGAGGGCGCCGGCGCCGTCATCCTCAAGCGCCTCGCCGACGCCGAACGCGACGGGGACCCCGTCCTGGCCGTGATCCGCGGTACCGCCGTCAACCACACCGGCGGCAGCGCCGGCTTCCTCACCGCCCCCAGCAGGCCGGCCCAGGAAGCGGTCCTGCGCAAGGCGCTGGCCGGCTCCGGGCGCACCGCCGCCGACATCGGCTACATCGAGGCGCACGGCACCGGCACCCAGCTCGGCGATCTCATCGAACTCGAAGCCCTGCACGCGGTCCTGGGCGGCCCGGCCGGCCGGCAGCCCGTCGCCGTGGGCTCGGTGAAGACCAACATCGGCCACCTGGAGCCGGCCGCGGG
This sequence comes from Streptomyces sp. NPDC002602, assembly GCF_042889445.1. Lineage (NCBI taxonomy): Bacteria > Bacillati > Actinomycetota > Actinomycetes > Kitasatosporales > Streptomycetaceae > Streptomyces > Streptomyces sp. NPDC002602. Next base: position 1,316,298 of record NZ_JBIAQX010000001.1, read on the forward strand.
CATCGCCGGACTGATCAAGACGATCCTGACGCTCCAAGCGGGCCACATCCCGTCGTCGTTGAACTTCGACACCCCCAACACGTCCTTCGACTTCGACACCTCACCTCTGTTCGTGGCCGACCGGCCCCGGCCGTGGGGGAGCGGCCCGCGCGTCGCGGGCGTCAGCAGCTTCGGCTTCGGCGGCGCCAACGCCCACGTCGTCGTCGAAGCGGGTCCCGCCACCCCACCGGAACACGAGGAGCCCGGCCCGCGGCTGCTGGTCCTCTCCGCGGGCTCGGACGAGGCGCTGCGCACACTGGCCCACCGGCTCGTGCTGATGCTGCGCTCCTCCTACTGCCCGTCCCTCGACGCACTGAGCGAGGCGAGCCGGCAGCGCCCGGCGGGAGCCCACCGACTGGCCTGTGTGGCGGACAGCGTGGAGCAACTGGAGGACAAGGTACGGCTGTTCCTGGCCGGGGTCGCCGACACCCGCTCCCTGCACGTGGGCGTGGCATCCCGGGCGGCGCGCACCCACGACGAGTCCCTCGACGCCGGCGCCGACCGCCGCACGCTCGACGCGGCGGCGCGCGCGTTCGTCGACGGCGCCGACCTGCCCGCCGGGCCGCGACGCATGGCTGGCGTACGCTTCCCGACCCGGCCGCACGCCGAGAAGTACCTGTGGCTGGAGCCCGCCGAGCAGCCGAACGCCGCCCTGCCCAACGCCACCGTGCGGCAGGCCGTGCCCGCCCTGACGAGGAACACGTGGACGGAGCACCCGGAGGCCGCCGAGCACGTGGTCCTCGGCAGGCCGACACTGCCCGGCGCCGGATACCCCGGCAAGATCGCCGAACTCCTCGGGCGCGATCGGTTCGGTCTGCGGGACCTCACCTTCCGGGCGGCCGTCGAGACCCCCGCGACCCTGACCGCCGAGCGGGACAACGACACGATCGCCTTTCGCGACGGCACCGGAGCCCTGGTCGCCAACACCGAGGTGACCGCGCCCGAACAGCCGTCGCTCACCGCTCCGTCCAGTGCCGACGGCTTCACCCCCGTCGCGCTCGGCGCGATGTACGAGGCCTTCGAGCGCGCCGGGCTCGGCTACGGGGCGGGCTTCCGGACCGTGACCTCGCTCTCCGTGGCGCCCGGGCAGGCCACCGGTGTTGTGCGCGGCGTCGGGCGGACCAGCGGGGCCGTGGACGCCCGGCTCCTGGACGGAGCCTTCCAGGTGGCGCTCGCCGCGTGTGGTGCGCGGGGACTGTACGTTCCGTTCACCGTCGAACGGCTCACCGTCCTCGGCCGGCTTCCCGAAACCGCCAGGGTGTACGCCCGGCGCGAGCGGGACAGCGGACCGGACTCCGGTCTGCTGACCGCGAGCCTGGTGGTCCTCGACGGCGACGAACCCGTACTGGAGGCCCGCGGGATCACCTGGAAGCGGTTGTCCCCGGCACCGTCGCCGGGGGCGGGAGGCTCGGGTGGCGACGCGCGGGACGGGCGCCGTCCCGCGCCGGCGCCGGCGCGGAACCCGGCCGCGGTCTCCACCGCGGCCTCCAACGGCCACCGTCCCGCGCCGGGACCCGCCCGCCCGGCCGTCGGCGGTCTCGACGCGACGCTGGCCCGCTGGGTGGCGGCCGCCCTGGAACTGGACGTCGACGCACTGGAAACGGACCGCCCGCTCCAGGAGCAGGGGCTCGACTCGATGCTCGCGGTGTCGCTGGCCCAGGACATCCGGGCCAAGCTGGGCGTGGACATCCCCGTCACGTTGGTCCTGGAGGTCGGCACGGTCGACCGGCTGGCCGTCGAACTGAGGGACGAGTACGGAGTCACCACGGCACCCGCCGACGGCAGCGCCCCCGGCACCGTCGACGCTCCGCGGGCGCCCGTCCCCGAAGAGCGCACGGAACCCCTCCCCCCGGTCCCGGTCCCAACCCCGGCCCCGATCCCGGTTGTACGACCGATCCAGGCCCCGGTGCCGACGGACGGGCAGTCGGGAGCCCCGGTACCCGATGACGCGGACCGGCACGACATCGCCGTCATCGGTTTCGACGGGGTGTTCCCGAACGCCGAGAGCACCGAGGAGTTGTGGCGGGTCCTGGTGGAGGGCGAGGACTGCCTGACCGAGGTGCCGGAATCCCGCTGGGACATCGACGCGTACTACGGGACGGACGGCGAACCCGGCACCGTCTACCTCAGGCGCGCCGGCTTCGTCCAAGGGCTGGCCGACTTCGACCCCGGGTTCTTTCGACTGTCACCGGCAGAGGCGGCATGGATCGATCCCCAGCAGCGCCATCTCGTCCAGTCCGCCTGGCGGGCCCTGGAGGACGCCGGCCTGGCAGGGAAGCCTCAACGCGCCACCGGCGTGTTCGTGGGCGCCAGTTACCAGCACTACCGCGACACGGTCGTCGGGGACGTCGTCCAGACGGCGGCGGGCCTGGGCAACCACAACGCGATCCTGGCGAACCGGGTGAGTTACTTCCTCGATCTGCACGGGCCGAGCATGACGATCGACACGTTGTGTTCGTCGTCGCTGGTCGCCCTGCACACGGCGGTGCGCAGCATCCGTGACGGTGAGTGCGAGCAGGCCGTCGTGGCCGGCGTACACCTGGCCATGTCACCCCAGTACTTCCAACTGGGCTCGCGTCTGCGCTCGTTCTCCCCGTCGAACGCCCTTCGGCCGTTCGATGCGGGGGCGGACGGTTTCGTGCCGGGTGAGGGGGTGGTGACGGTGGTGGTGAAGCCGCTGGGGGCCGCGTTGCGGGACGGTGACCGGATCCGGGGTGTGATCAAGGGCAGTGCGGTCAACCACGGTGGTCGCACCAGTGGGTTGACGGTTCCCAGCAGTGCGGCGCAACAGGAAGTGATCTCCGCGGCGTTGCGGGACGCGGGGGTGTCCGTGGACTCGATCGGTCTGGTGGAGGCACACGGGACCGGGACGGGTCTGGGTGATCCGATCGAGGTGGAGGGGTTGACCCGTGCCTGGCGTGGGGTGACGGGCAGGTCGCAGTTCTGCGCGATCGGTTCGTTGAAGGGGAACGTCGGCCATCTGGAGCCGGCGGCGGGGCTGGCGGGCCTGGTGAAGGTGCTCCTGGCGATGGAGCACGGGATGGTTCCGCCGTCACTGCACGTGGTGCGGCCCAACGATCACATCCGGTTCGAGGAGACGCCGTTCTATCTGGCCGACCGTGCGGTGGAGTGGCCGCGTGAGGGTGGCCCCCGGCGGGCGGCGGTGAGCGCGTTCGGGATGGGTGGTGTCAATGCCCATGTGATCGTCGAAGAGGCTCCTGTTCGGTCGGGGCGTGAGGTGTTGGCTCAGGATTCGTTCGTCGTGCGGGTGAGTGGGGCTGATGAGTCGGCGCTGCGGTCGTTGGCGGGTGTGTATGCGGATGGGTTGGTGGGTGTTTCGGCGGAGGTGTTGGGGGATTTCGCTTTCTCGGCGAATGTGGGTCGTGCGGGGCATCGTTTTCGTGCGGTGGTGTCCGGTGTTGATTCGGGTGCGGTGGCGGCTGGTTTGCGGGATGTGGCGGGGGGTCGGGTCGCTGTTTCTCGTAGGGGGGGTGTTTCGGTTCCGAATGTCTTCATGTTCACGGGTCAGGGTTCGCAGTATGTGGGTATGGGGCGGGGTTTGTATGTGACGGAGCCGGTGTTTCGGGCTGCGTTGGATGAGTGTGCGGAGTTGGTGGCGGGGCATTTGGATGTGCCTTTGTTGGATGTGTTGTTCGGTGGTGTGGGTGGGGGGTTGGATCGGACGCGGTTTGCGCAGGTGGCGATTGTTTCGGTGCAGGTGGGGTTGGTGCGGTGGTTGGAGTCGGTGGGGGTTCGGGCGGATGCGGTGGTGGGTCACAGTTTGGGTGAGTTGACGGCTGCGTGGGCTTCGGGTGTGTTGGGGCTGGCGGATCTGTTGCGGTTGGCGGTGTTGCGTGGGGAGTTGATGGAGGGGCAGCCGGGTCGGGGTGGGATGGCTGTGGTGCATGGGGATGTGGGGGTTGTGGTGGAGGCTTTGGCGGGGTTTCCGGGGGTGGAGGTGGCGGCTTTCAATGCGCCGCGGGTGGTGACGGTTTCGGGGCCGGTGGATTCGGTGGCGGCGTTTTGTGGGGGGTCGGGTTTGCGGACTTCTCCGTTGGTGGTGAGTCATGCGTTTCATTCGGTTCTGATGGAGGGTGCGGTGGGGCCTTTCGTGGAGGCGGTGGCGGGTGTGGG
>NZ_JBIAQX010000002.1:0-217314 GCF_042889445.1 Streptomyces sp. NPDC002602
CGAGGTGCGGTGCCGGGCGGCGCGGGTCAGGCAAGATCCGAAAGAGACGGCCCAGCGCCGAGGGATCCGCCGGTCGACGCAGTGGGGTGCCGCGCTGAGCGCGGCACCCCACTGCGTCGATCACGGACCCCCGGTCCGGCCCGGTCAGGCCTTCTTGGCCTCGGAGGCCGTCTCGGACGCCGTCCCCGAGGCCGACTCCGCGTCCGCCCGCTCGGCGTCCTTCGGCTCGGCGTCCTTCGGCGCGTCCTCGGCCTTGACGAGGCTCGGCGTCTTGTCCCCGGCCACGCTCTTCGCCTCGGCGTCCGTCGCGTCGGCGTCCGTGGCATCGGCGTCGGTCAGGGTCTTCGCGTCCCCGGCGGCGGGACCGCGGTCCGGCTCCACGATCTCCTCGCGGCCCGGCCGCAGCTTCGCGGACAGCACCAGGTAGATCACGGCCAGCAGGAAGACCACGATCGAGGTCCACACGTTCAGCCGCAGGCCGAGGATGTGGTGCGCCTCGTCGACCCGCATGTACTCGATCCAGCTACGGCCGACGCAGTACGCGGCCACGTACAGGGCGAAGGCCCGGCCGTGTCCCAGCTTGAAGCGGCGGTCGGCCCAGATCACCAGTGCGGCGACGCCGACGCACCACAGGGACTCGTACAGGAAGGTGGGGTGGTAGGTCCCCGCGACCCGGTTCGGGCCCTCGCTGATCTTCACCGCCCACGGCAGGTCGGTGGCGCGGCCGTAGAGCTCCTGGTTGAACCAGTTGCCCCAGCGCCCGAAGGCCTGGGCCAGCGCGATGCCGGGGGCCAGGGCGTCGGCCCAGGCCGGCAGCGGGATGCCGCGGAGTCGACAGCCGATCCAGGCGCCCACGGCGCCCAGCGCGATGGCGCCCCAGATCCCGAGGCCGCCTTCCCAGATCTTGAAGGCGTCGACCCAGTTGCGGCCCTCGCCGAAGTAGAGCTGGTAGTCGGTGATGACGTGGTAGAGGCGACCGCCGACCAGACCGAAAGGCACCGCCCACACGGCGATGTCCGCGACCGTGCCCGGCTTTCCGCCGCGCGCGATCCAGCGCCTGTTGCCGAGCCAGACGGCGACGAAGACGCCGATGATGATGCAGAACGCGTAGCCGCGGAGCGGGATCGGTCCGAGATGGATCACGCCGGTCGACGGGCTGGGGATATAGGCAAGTTCCATGGCAGGACCGACGCTACCCTGCCGGGCGGTGCAGACCGCAACCCGCCCGGCAACCTCGGCTGAATCGATACAGGGACTCCACGCCTTCCCCGGGGGGCCTCTCAGTCCTGGCCGGCCCCCCGGGAGACGGAAGCGGAACCGGCGGAACCGGCCTGGCTCCCCGCCGTCGAGCCCGACCTCGACGAGGATCCGGACGAAGAAGACCCGGTCGACGAGGATCCGGTCGACGAGGACCCGGTCGACGTCGAGGACGACCGTCCGGACGAAGAGGAAGAGGACGAGGACGAGGCCTTCGAGCCGTTCTTGCCCGTCCCGGAGGCCTTCGGGCTCGGGGCGGCCGACCCGCCCTTCGCCGCGGCCTCCACCTGTGCCTTCAGCTTCTGCGGGGTCAGCGGATTCGCCTGGTCGGCGAAGATGTCCTTGCCGTCGAGGAGGATCGTCGGGGTGCCCCGGAACTTCCCGGCGCGGAAGGCCTCCTGCGACTTGCCGACCCAGGCGTTGTGCGTGCCCTTCTCGACACAGGCGCGGAACTCGGGGGTGTCCAGCCCCTCCACCTTCCCGGCCAGCTCCAGCAGCTTGGCGTTCTTGCCGTAGGCGTCGTCGACCTCCTCGGGCTGGTTCTGGAAGAGGACGTCGTGGTACGCGGGGAACTTCCCGGCGTCCTGGGCACACGCGGCGGCGTTGGCCGCCTTGACGGAGCCGGTGCCGCCCATGTTCCCGTCGATCAGCGTGACCAGGTGGTAGTCGACCTTGAGCTGCCCCTTCGCCTCCAGCTCGTGGACGGTCGCCCGGTAGTTGTCCTCGAAGGCCTTGCAGGCCGGGCAGCGGAAGTCCTCCCAGACGGTCAGGGTGGACGTGGCCGCGTCCTTGCCCGTCCGGATCGCGAGCGCGTCCTTGCCCACGGCCCCGGACGGGGCGACCACCGGGCCCTTGGCGGAGTCGCCCGATTTCCCGGTGTTGGCCGCGATCAGGCCGACGACGGCGGCCAGACCGAGTACGCCGACCACCGCCGCCGACACGATCAGGGTCCGTCGGCGCTTGTCCCGGGTCTTCTGCCGCTCGCGCTCCACGAGGAGTCGCTCCCGGGCCGATCGTTTCGTCGCATCGCGGTTCGCACCGTCGTTCTTGTCGCTCACGTTCGGCCAAACGAAGCGGGGAGGCACTCTCGTGCCTCCCCGCTCCCACTTCCACCCGATCGGGCTACAGAACCCCGCTCGGGGCCCGTCCGGCGTCAGGACCTGCGTACGCCTTCCGCAAGCTCGGCCGCCAGCGCCCGCACCCCGGCGAGCCCGCTCCGCGGGTCCGGCGCGTCCAGCAGCACCTTCACGAAGGCCGAGCCGACGATCACCCCGTCGGCGAAGGCGGCGACCTCCTTCGCCTGAGCGGCGTTGGAGACGCCCAGACCGACACAGACCGGGAGGCCGCGGCGGGCACCCGGGGTGGCGCGGGTCCGCTCGACGAGGGCCTGCGCCTCGTTGCCTACGGACTCGCGGGTGCCGGTGACGCCCATCAGGGAGGCCGCGTAGACGAAGCCCGAGCCGGCCTCCGTGATGGTGGCCAGGCGGGCGTCCCGGCTGCTGGGGGCCACGACGAAGACGGTCGCCAGACCGTGCTTCGCCGCGTGCTCGCGCCACAGCGCGGACTCCTGGACCGGCAGGTCGGGCAGGATGCAACCCGCGCCGCCCGCCGCGGCGAGCTCGGCGGTGAACCGCTCGACGCCGTAGCGGTCGATGGGGTTCCAGTACGTCATGACCAGGATCGGGACCCCGGTGGCCTCGTGGGCCTCGCGCACGGTCCGCATCACGTCGGCGATCTTGACTCCGCCGCGTAGGGCGATGTCGTCGGCGGTCTGGATGACCGGGCCGTCCAGGACCGGGTCGCTGTGCGGCAGGCCGATCTCGACGACGTCCGCGCCGCCCGCGATGACGGCCTTGACCGCCTCGATGCCGCCGTCGACGGTCGGGAAGCCGGCCGGGAGGTAGGCGACGAGGGCGGCGCGGTCCTCGGACTTCGCCTTCGCGAGGGTCGCGGTGAGCAGTTCGATGTTGCCGGTGGCGTGCGTGGTGCTCACTTGTCGTCCCCCTCGGAGAACTCGTTCTCGGCGACTTCGCCGTCGGTGTCGTACAGGTCGAAGTACCGTGCGGCGGTGTCCATGTCCTTGTCGCCGCGACCGGACAGGTTGACGACGATCAGACCGTCCGGGCCCAGTTCCCTGCCCAGGTCGAGGGCGCCCGCGAGGGCGTGGGCGGACTCGATCGCCGGGATGATGCCCTCCGTGCGGGAGAGCAGGCGCAGGGCCTGCATGGCGGCGTCGTCGGTGACCGCCCGGTACTCGCCGCGGCCGGTGTCCTTGAGGTAGGAGTGCTCCGGGCCGATGCCCGGGTAGTCCAGGCCCGCCGAGATCGAGTACGGCTCGGTGATCTGGCCCTCCTCGTCCTGGAGGACGTAGGAGCGGGAGCCGTGCAGGATGCCGGGCTCGCCCGCGGTGAGCGTGGCGGCGTGCTCCCCGGTCTCGACGCCGTGTCCGGCGGGCTCGAAGCCGACCAGGCGGACGCCGGCGTCCGGGATGAAGGCGTGGAACAGGCCGATGGCGTTGGAGCCGCCTCCGACGCAGGCCGCGACCGCGTCGGGCAGGCGTCCGACGCGCTCCAGGATCTGGCGGCGGGCCTCGACGCCGATGACCCGGTGGAAGTCGCGGACCATCGCGGGGAAGGGGTGGGGGCCGGCGACCGTGCCGAAGAGGTAGTGGGTGCGGTCGACGTTGGCGACCCAGTCGCGGAAGGCCTCGTTGATGGCGTCCTTGAGGGTCCGGGAGCCGGACTTCACCGCGATGACCTCGGCGCCCAGCATGCGCATCCGGGCCACGTTCAGGGCCTGGCGCTGCGTGTCGATCTCGCCCATGTAGATGGTGCATTCGAGGCCGAAGAGGGCGCAGGCGGTGGCGGTGGCCACGCCGTGCTGGCCGGCTCCGGTCTCGGCGATGACGCGGGTCTTGCCCATGCGCTTGGTGAGCAGTGCCTGGCCCAGCACGTTGTTGATCTTGTGTGAGCCGGTGTGGTTGAGGTCCTCGCGCTTGAGGAAGATCCGCGCGCCGCCCGCGTGCTCGGCGAACCGGGGCACCTCGGTGAGGGAGCTGGGCCGGCCGGTGTAGTTGACCATGAGTTCGTCGAGCTCGGCCGCGAAGGCCGGGTCGCCCTTGGCCTTCTCGTACTCGACGGCGACCTCGTCCACGGCGGCCACGAGGGCCTCCGGGATGAACTTGCCGCCGAAGTCGCCGAAGTAGCCCTCGGCGTTGGGGACGTGACCCTCGGGGTCCGGGATGAAGAACGAGCTGGTGGACATGGCCACTACTCCTACGGGGTGCGACGGGAGGACTTCACCGTATTGCGCCGCCTGCCCGCACCACGCGCACCCCGCTGAGGGGTGGTGAGGGTACGGACGGAGCGACCCGCGCCCGGAGCCGGCGGCTCGGGGCGGCGGGCCGTACGGGACCACCCGGCGGGTACGCGGGGTACCGGACGGGCGTGGTCTTCGTTACGGCGCCGAGGCGCCGCGCCATCGCATGCCGTTGACCTGGCCGGGCTCGGAGCCGATCACGTAGCGCACCCGTCGCCCGTGCACGCGCCGGGCCGGGGCGCGGCAGCCGCGGGGGCGGCAGCCGCGTGCCAGCGGCGCGTGCGTCGTCGGCACGGCGGCCGGGCCGGGGCCCGGTCGGGTGCGGACGAGGGAGCGGAAGGGCGGCACGGGAGGGTCAGCTCCGCCCGTGGCGCAGGGCGGGGTGGGCGCCGGCGGCGACGAGGTCGGCCACGGCCGCCTTCGGGTCGCGTCCGGTGACCAGGGACTCCCCGACGAGGACGGCGTCGGCGCCCTCGTTGGCGTAGGCGATCAGGTCGTGGGGTCCGCGGATGCCGGACTCGGCGATCTTCACGATGTGGTCGGGGATCTCCTGGACGACGCGCTCGAAGGTGGAGCGGTCGACCTTGAGGTCCTTGAGGTTGCGCGCGTTGACACCGATGATCTTGGCTCCGGCGGCGACGGCGCGCTCGACCTCCTCCTCGTCGTGGACCTCGACGAGCGGGGTCAGACCGATGGTCTGGGCGCGCTCGATGAGGGAGACCAGGGCCTCCTGTTCCAGGGCCGCGACGATCAGCAGGGCGAGGTCGGCGCCGTAGGCGCGGGCCTCCCAGAGCTGGTACGCCGTGACGATGAAGTCCTTGCGCAGGATCGGGATGTCCACGCGGGCGCGGACGGCCTCCAGGTCGGCCAGCGAGCCGCCGAAACGGCGCTGCTCGGTGAGGACGGAGATGACCGCCGCACCGCCCGCCTCGTAGTCGGCGGCGAGCGCGGCCGGATCGGCGATGGCGGCCAGCGCGCCCTTGGACGGGCTGGAGCGCTTGACCTCGCAGATCACCTTGACGCTGTCGCCGCGCAGGGCCGCGACACCGTCCTTGGCCTGGGGCGCCTTGGCGGCACGCTCCTTGAGCTCGTCGAGGCTCACGCGGGCCTGCCGTTCGGCAAGGTCTTCGCGGACCCCTTCGATGATCTCGTCGAGCACACTCACGCGAGCGGCCCCCTTCCGGGTCGATGACGGTCGGCCGCCTCGCAGACACGTATCACTGCAAGGTCGGCACTCAAATGGTATCCGCAGGTCGCCGCGGCCTCCGCACGGACGTCGCCGTTTCCCAGGGACTGGACAGTCGGAACACGGGCTTCCTCCGGCTGTCGCCCGGGCCTCAGGGGGCCAGGGCCGATCCGAGGGGAAGATTGCGGACAATCGCGAAAATCAGCATCAGAGATCCGAAAACCCACCAGTACGCCGGTTTCAGGTCGATCCGCGGGGCCGGGGCGCCGCGCCAGGCCCGGACCAGCCACACGGCGGTGAACGCCGCGAAGAGGACGTAGCCGACGACCGCCGCCGCGTTCGCGCCGAGGGCGGTGAGCAGGTCCCCCCGCGCGAAGGCGTGGGCGCTGCGCAGCCCGCCGCAGCCCGGGCACAGGATGCCCGTCAGCCGGAACAGCGGGCAGACCGGGTAGTGCCCCGGTTCGTTGGGGTCGACCGCGCCCACGTACGCGAAGGCGGCGACCACGCCGGCCAGGGTGAGGACGGGGACGGCCAGGGTCCGGGCCCGGGAGGCCCGCGCCGGGGCGGGCGGGGCGTACTGAGGCTCCGGGGGCCCGGGGGCGGGCCGCTGGGCGGGAGGGGTGCGGGAGGCGTCCACGCGCCGATTCTCTCCGGTCATGACAAAAGGCGCAGCCCGACAGGGCCGCGCCTTCCGCTTCTCCCGGTCCGCGCGCGTCAGACGCCCGCGGGGACCTTGGACGCGGCGATGACCTCGGCGAGGTCCTTGTGGGCGGCCTTCGGAGCGCCCATGCCGGCGGCCTTCATCGCCATCCCGACGACACCGCCGAGGACGACGACGACCAGGCCGGCGTAGAACCCGAGCGGGTTCGCGAGCACCATGAAGGCGCCGGAGACGCAGAAACCGATGAAGGCGATGATGACACCGGTCCAGGCGGCCGGGGTGTGTCCGTGGCTCGTGCCCGCCATGAGTTGCTCCTCGTTGCTCTGTCGCACGTCACGTGCTGTGTCGAACGCTCGGTGCCCATTGTCCCGCACCGGGCGCGGCGCTCGCTCACGGGGGTCCCGTCAGCGGGTGGGGTCCTCGCCCCGGTCCAGAGCCTTCCACAGGTCCTCGGGCCGGTCCGGGTCCACGGGCGCGGGAGTCCGGGTGCGGGGGCTGCCGTCGCGTTCGTAGCGGCCGCCCATCGCGGGCCAACTCCGGCCGAAGCGCAGGGCCAGGAGACCGGCCAGCAGGATCAGGGCCCCGCCGACGGCGGTGACGTACGGCCACGCCGTATGGGTGAGCCCGACCACATGCGCCGCGGTGTCCGCGGTGGTCTTCGCGGCCTGTTCGTCCAGGGCCCGGTGGTCGTCGGCGGCGAACACGGCCGCCAGGGCGGCGCCCAGACCGCTCAGCGCGAGCAGTGCGGACACCAGCCGTCGGCTCCTGCCGCGGACGGCGAAGACGGCGACCAGGGCGGCGAGGGCGACGATGGCCAGGGCGGCGGGCAGGCCGGTGACGGCCCGCCCGTCGGCGCTCAGCGGCAGCGAACCACCGCCGACGGCCGCCCGGCCCTGGGCCCAGACGCGGCCGGAGGCGAGCAGCACGACGGTGGCGCCGAGCGCGCCGAACAGCAGGGCGACGGCCACGCTGCGGCGGCCGGCGCCGCTCTCGGGCCTCGGCGGAGCCTCTTCGGTCCCGGGGGCGGCGGCATCGTTTCGGGGCGGGGGTACGGCACTCACGCACCCCACTATCCCCTACGCCCTCAGCCGCGGTGGAGGCGGTTCGCCGCTCCCACCGCGCGCAGCACCGCGGCGGCCTTGTTGCGGCATTCGAGGTCCTCCAGCTCGGGCACCGAATCCGCCACGACCCCCGCGCCGGCCTGGACGTACGCCGTCCCGTCGCGCAGCAGCGCCGTGCGGATGGCGATGGCCGTGTCGGAGTCCCCGGCGAAGTCGAGGTAGCCGACGCAACCGCCGTACAGCCCGCGGCGGGTGGGTTCCAGTTCCTCGATGATCTGCATGGCGCGCGGCTTGGGCGCGCCCGAGAGGGTGCCGGCGGGGAAACAGGCGGTGAGCACGTCGAAGGCGGTCTTGCCCTCGGCGAGCCGGCCGGTGACGGTGGAGACGATGTGCATCACGTGGGAGTAGCGCTCGATCGACATGAAGTCGACGACCTCCACCGACCCCGGGGCGCAGACCCGGCCCAGGTCGTTGCGGCCGAGGTCCACGAGCATCAGGTGCTCGGCACGCTCCTTGGGGTCCGCCATCAGCTCTTCGGCGAGGTCGTTGTCCCGCTGCGGGGTGGCCCCTCGGTGCCGGGTGCCGGCGATGGGGTGGACCATGGCCCGGCCGTCCTCGACCTTGACCAGCGCCTCGGGGCTGGACCCGACCACGTCGAAGCCGTTCTCGAAGCGGAAGAGGTACATGTACGGGGAGGGGTTGGTGGCCCGCAGCACCCGGTAGACGTCGAGCGCGGAGGCCTCGCAGGGCGTCTCGAACCGCTGCGAGGGCACCACCTGGAAGGCCTCGCCGGCCCGGATGCGCTCCTTCACGTCCTCCACGGCCGCCTGGTACTTCTCGCCGCCCCACAGGGCGGAGAACTCCGGCAGCTCGGAGGCGGGCAGCGGGGTGGGTACGTACGGGGCGGGCCGCGCCAGGTCGGCCTCCATGGCGTCGAGGCGGGCGACCGCGTTGGCGTACGCCTCGTCCACGCCCGTGTCGAGGTCGTTGTGGTTGATGGCGTTGGCGATGAGCTGGACCGTGCCGTCCCAGTGGTCCATGACGGCCAGGTCGGAGGTGAGCAGCATGGTCAGCTCGGGGAGCCCGAGGTCGTCGTCGGTGTGCTCGCCGATGCGCTCCAGGCGGCGCACGATGTCGTAGCCGAGGTAGCCGACCATGCCGCCGGTGAAGGGCGGCATCCCGCCGGCGATGTCGCGGGGGGTGTGCAGGGCCTCGACGGTGGCGCGCAGGGCCTCCAGCGGGTCGCCGTCCGTGGGGACGCCGACGGGCGGGGTGCCGATCCAGTGGGCCCGGCCGTCGCGGACGGTCAGGGTGGAGTCGCTGCGGACGCCGACGAAGGAGTAGCGGGACCAGGAGCGGCCGTTCTCGGCGGACTCCAGGAGGAAGGTTCCGGGGCGTTCCGCGGCCAGTTTGCGGTAGAGCCCCACGGGCGTGTCGCCGTCGGCCAGCAGTTTGCGGCTGACGGGGATGACGCGGCGGTCGACCGCGAGCTTGCGGAACGTCTCAAGATCCATGGCGTGGGACCCTACCTATTCGGCGTCGCTGAGGAGGACATCGGCGTCGAAGCACGTGCGGGCGCCGGTGTGGCAGGCGGCCCCGACCTGGTCGACCTTCACGAGCAGGGTGTCGGCGTCGCAGTCGAGGGCGACGGACTTCACGTGCTGAAAGTGGCCGGAGGTGTCCCCCTTGACCCAGTACTCCCGGCGGCTGCGGGACCAGTACGTGCAGCGCCCGGTGGTCAGGGTCCGGTGCAGGGCCTCGTCGTCCATCCAGCCGAGCATGAGCACCTCACCGGTGTCGTACTGCTGGGCGATGGCCGGAACCAGACCGTCCGCGGAGCGCTTGAGGCGGGCGGCGACGGCGGGGTCGAGGGAGGTCGTACTCATGAGGCCATTGTGCCGGGCGAAGGCGACGATCACGGAGCGCCGTCCACCTGATGGGCGGGCGCACGGCGGGTTCCGGCCGTAGGCTGGCCCGCATGTCTACCCATGCGAAGCGTGAACGACTGCTCCTGGCCGACCTGTTGGAGTCGGCGGGGCCGGAGGCGCCGACGCTGTGCGACGGCTGGCGCGCCCGGGAACTCGCGGCGCACGTGGTCGTCCGCGAACGCCGCCCGGACGCGGCGGGCGGTCTCCTGCTGGACGTGCTGAAGACCCGGCTGGACAAGGTGATGGAGGAGTACGCGGCCAAGCCGTACGAGGAACTGATCCAGCTGATCCGTACCGGCCCGCCGAAGATGTCCCTCTACTCCCTGAAGCAGATCGACGAGGCGGCCAACGCGGTGGAGTTCTACGTCCACGCGGAGGACGTCCGGCGGGCCCAGCCCGACTGGTCGCCGCGGGCGCTGGACCCGGTGTTCTCGGACTCCCTCTGGTCCCGCCTGGAGAAGCTGGCCCGGCTGACGGGCCGCCGCTCCCCGGTGGGGCTGGTCCTGCGCCGCCCGAACGGCCAGACGACGGTGGCGCACAAGGGCACCCCGGTGGTGACGGTCACGGGCGAGCCGGGCGAACTCACGCTGTTCTGCTTCGGCCGCCAGTCCTCGGCGGCGGTGGAGCTGGACGGTCCCGCGGAGGCGGTCGCGAAGCTGACGACGGCGCGGCTGGGCCTGTAGCGGTCGGCGACCACCCCGCCGCCCGGCATGAGCAGGGTCCTGGGGACGGCGCCGGCCGCCGTGGCCGGCCCGACCTCGGCCGGGCCGGCCACGTGCGCGGCGGTCCGGCCGAGGGCGAGGAAGTAGACCGCGTCGCCGATCGGCGAGGCGGCGTAGGCGGCCGGCCGGCGCCAGGTGTTCCGGTTCGACGCCCACCGGGGCGTCAGCGCACCGGGTGGCCGGCTCCCCGCAGCGCGTCCTTGACCTGGCCGATGCGCAGGTCGCCGAAGTGGAACACCGACGCGGCGAGTACCGCGTCCGCGCCGGCCTCGATGGCCGGCGGGAAGTGCTCCAGCCTGCCGGCGCCGCCGGAGGCGATCACCGGGACCGTGACGTGCCTGCGCACGGCCGCGATCATCTCCGTGTCGTAGCCGTCCTTCGTGCCGTCCGCGTCCATGGAGTTCAACAGGATTTCCCCGGCGCCCAGTTCGGCCGCCCGGTGGGCCCATTCGACGGCGTCGATGCCGGCGCTCCGCCGGCCGCCGTGGGTGGTGACCTCGAAGGAGCCGGAGGCGGTGCGGCGGGCGTCCACGGACAGCACGAGCACCTGCCGGCCGAACCGCTCGGCGATCTCCCGGATCAGCTCGGGGCGGGCGATGGCGGCCGTGTTGACGCCCACCTTGTCGGCGCCCGCCCGCAGCAGTTTGTCGACGTCGTCGGCGGTGCGTACGCCGCCGCCGACGGTCAGCGGGATGAAGACCTGTTCGGCGGTGCGGCGCACCACGTCGTAGGTGGTCTCGCGGTTGCCGGAGGAGGCGGTGATGTCGAGGAAGGTCAGCTCGTCGGCGCCTTCGGCGTCGTACAGCTTGGCCATCTCCACCGGGTCGCCGGCGTCGCGCAGGTTCTGGAAGTTGACTCCCTTGACCACGCGGCCGTTGTCCACGTCCAGGCAGGGGATCACCCGTACGGCGAGGGTCATGCGGAGGCTCCTGAGGGACCGAAGGCTTCGACCTCCACCTCGACGACCATGGAGGGGTCGACGAAGCCGGAGACGATGATCATGGATGCGGCGGGCCGCACCGCGTCGAACAGCTCTTTGTGGGCGCGGCCGACGTCCTCCACGTCCCGGGCGTGCGTGAGGTACATGCGGGTGCGCACCACGTGCTCGGGGCCGAGCCCGGCCTGCTCCAGGGCCTTGAAGGCCACGCCGAAGGCGGTGATGGCCTGGTCGTACGGGCCGCCCCCGTCGGCGGCGGTGCAGCCGGAGACGAGGACGAGGCCGTTGGGGAGCTGTACGGCGCGGGAGTAGCCGATGACGTCCTCGTAGGCGCCACCGGAGGAGATGCGTCGTACCTGGTCGGGAGAGCTCATGCGCAGACCACCTTCAGGGCTTCTTCCAGGGTGAAGGCCTTGGCGTACAGGGCCTTGCCGACGATGGCGCCCTCGACGCCCTGCGGGACGAGCGCGGACAGGGCCCGCAGGTCGTCCAGCGAGGAGATGCCGCCGGAGGCCACGACGGGCCGGTCGGTGGCGGCGCAGACGTTCTTCAGCAGCTCCAGGTTGGGGCCGGTCAGCGTGCCGTCCTTGCCGATGTCGGTGACGACGTAGCGGGCGCAGCCCTCGGAGTCCAGGCGGGCGAGGGTCTCGTACAGGTCGCCGCCCTCGCTGGTCCAGCCGCGGCCCTTGAGGGTGGTGCCGCGCACGTCGAGGCCGACCGCGATCCTGTCGCCGTGCTCGGCGATGGCCCTGGCGGCCCACTCGGGGGTCTCCAGGGCGGCGGTGCCGAGGTTGACGCGGGTGCAGCCGGTGGCGAGGGCCGCGGCGAGCGAGGCGTCGTCGCGGATGCCGCCGGAGAGTTCGACCTTGATGTCCATGGCGCCGGTGATCTCGGCGACCAGGGCGCGGTTGTCGCCGGTGCCGAAGGCGGCGTCGAGGTCGACGAGGTGGAGCCATTCGGCGCCGGAGGCCTGCCAGGCGAGGGCCGCCTCCAGCGGGGAGCCGTAGGAGGTCTCGCTGCCGGAGACCCCGTGGACGAGGCGGACGGCCTGTCCGTCGCGGACGTCGACCGCGGGGAGGAGTTCAAGGGTCTTCGGCATCAGAGGGTCTCGATCCAGTTGGTGAGGAGCCGGGCCCCGGCGTCGCCGGACTTCTCGGGGTGGAACTGGGTGGCCCACAGGGCCCCGTTCTCCACCGCCGCGACGAAGGGCTCGCCGTGGGTGGCCCAGGTGACCTTGGGGGCGCGGATCAGCGGGTTGGTGACTTCCAGGGTCCAGTCGCGCGCCGCGTACGAGTGGACGAAGTAGAAGCGGGCGTCCGCGTCCAGGCCGGCGAAGGCCTGGCTGTCGGCCGGCGCGTCGACGGTGTTCCACCCCATGTGCGGGACGACGGGGGCCTTGAGCGGTCCGACCGTACCGGGCCACTCGTCGAGGCCCTCGGTCTCCACTCCGTGTTCGATGCCGCGCTCGAAGAGGATCTGCATGCCCACGCAGATGCCCATGACGGGACGGCCGCCGGAGAGCCGGCGGCCGATGATCCAGTCGCCGCGGGCGTCCTTGAGGCCCCGCATGCAGGCGGCGAAGGCGCCGACGCCGGGGACGAGGAGCCCGTCGGCGTCCATGGCCTTGTCGTAGTCGCGGGTGATCTCGACGTCGGCGCCGACGCGCGCGAGGGCGCGTTCGGCGGAGCGGACGTTGCCGAAGCCGTAGTCGAAGACGACGACCTTCTTGGTCGGGCGGGTTGCGCTCATTCCCAGATTCCTTGGATCCGCAGGACTCCGGCGGCGAGACACATCGCGGAGCCGATGGCGAGCAGGATGACCAGCGACAGGGGCATCTTCTGCTTGTGGAAGGAGTAGACCCCGCCGGCGAGGAAGAGGCCGACGACGATCAGGATGGTGTTGAGGCCGGTCACGGTTAGAGGGCGCCCTTCGTGGAGGGCAGGATGCCGGCGGCGCGCGGGTCGAACTCGGCCGCGTAGCGCAGGGCGCGGGCCAGCGCCTTGAACTGGCACTCCACGATGTGGTGGGCGTTGCGCCCGTACGGGACGTGGACGTGCAGGGCGATCTGGGCCTGCGCGACGAAGGACTCGAAGATGTGCCGGGTCATCGTCGTGTCGTAGGCGCCGATCATCGGCGCCATGTTCTCGGGCTCGGTGTGCACGAGGTAGGGGCGGCCGGACAGGTCGACGGTCACCTGGGCGAGCGACTCGTCCAGCGGGACGGTGCAGTTGCCGAAGCGGTAGATGCCCACCTTGTCGCCGAGGGCCTGCTTGAAGGCGGCGCCGAGCGCGAGGGCGCTGTCCTCGATGGTGTGGTGGCTGTCGATGTGCAGGTCGCCCTCGGTCTTCACGGTGAGGTCGAAGAGGCCGTGGCGGCCGAGCTGGTCGAGCATGTGGTCGTAGAAGCCCACGCCCGTCGAGACGTCGACCTTGCCGGTGCCGTCGAGGTTTATCTCGACGACGACCGAGGTCTCCTTCGTGGTCCGTTCGACCCGTCCGATGCGGCTCATGCGTGCTGCTCCTTCTTCAGTGCGCGAACCGCTTCCAGGAACGCGTCGTTCTCGGCCGGGGTGCCCGCGGTGACCCGCAGCCATCCCGGCACGCCGTTGTCCCGGACCAGGACGCCCTGGTCGAGGATCTTTTCCCAAGCGGTGTGGGAGTCGTCGAACTTCCCGAACTGGATGAAGTTCGCGTCGGACTCGGTGACCTCGTAGCCGATGGCCCGCAGTTCCTCGACGAGGCGGTCGCGCTCGGCCTTGAGCTGCTCCACGTAGCCGAGGAGGGTGTCGGTGTGCTCCAGCGCGGCCAGCGCGGTCGCCTGGGTGACGGCCGACAGGTGGTACGGCAGGCGTACGAGCTGCACGGCGTCGACCACGGCGGGGTGCGCGGCCAGGTAGCCCAGGCGCAGCCCGGCGGCGCCGAAGGCCTTGGACATGGTCCGGGAGACCACCAGGTTCGGCCGGCCCTCGATCAGCGGCAGGAGCGAGTCGCGGTGGCTGAACTCCACGTACGCCTCGTCCACGACGACCAGGGAGGACCGGGCTGCCTGGGCGGCCTCGTACAGGGCGAGGACCGTCTCGGCCCCGACGGCGGTGCCCGTGGGGTTGTTGGGCGAGGTGATGAAGACGACGTCCGGCGCGTGCTCGGCGATGGCCCGCTCGGCCGCCTCCACGTCGATGGTGAAGTCGTCCCGGCGCGGGCCGGAGATCCAGCCGGTTCCGGTGCCGCGGGCGATCAGCGCGTGCATGGAGTACGAGGGCTCGAAGCCCATCGCGGTGCGGCCGGGGCCGCCGAAGGTCTGGAGGAGCTGCTGGAGGACCTCGTTGGATCCGTTGGCGGCCCAGACGTTCTCGCGCGCGACCGGGTGCTTGCCGGTACGGGTGAGGTACGCGGCCAGCTCGGTCCGCAGCTCGATCGCGTCCCGGTCGGGGTAGCGGTTGAGGGTGCGGGCGGCTTCGGCCACGCGTTCGGCGATGCGCCGCACCAGCTCCTCGGGGAGCTCGTACGGGTTCTCGTTGGTGTTCAGCTGTACGGGCACGTCGAGCTGCGGGGCGCCGTAGGGGGTCTTGCCGCGCAGCTCGTCGCGGATGGGGAGGTCGTCGATGCCGGTCATGCCTGGGGGACCTTCCATCCGAAGCGCGCCTTGAGGGCCGCGCCGTGCGCGGGCAGGTCCTCGGCCTCGGCCAGCGTCACCACGTGGTGGGTGACCTCGGCGAGGGCGTCCCGCGTGTAGTCGACGATGTGGATGCCGCGCAGGAAGGACTGCACGGACAGGCCGGAGGAGTGGCAGGCGCAGCCGCCGGTGGGCAGCACGTGGTTCGAGCCCGCGCAGTAGTCGCCGAGGGAGACCGGGGCCCAGGGGCCGACGAAGATCGCGCCGGCGTTGCGGACCCGGGCGGCCCAGGCGGCGGCGTCGGCGGTCTGCACCTCCAGGTGCTCGGCGCCGTACGCGTCGACGACCTTGAGCCCGTCCTCCAGGCTGTCGACGAGGACGATCGCGGACTGCCGGCCGGCGAGCGCGGGCTTGATCCGGTCCTCGACGTGCTTGGTGGCGGCGACCTGCGGCTCCAGCTCCCGTTCCACGGCGTCCGCCAGCTCGACGGAGTCCGTGACGAGGACGGCGGCGGCCAGCGGGTCGTGCTCGGCCTGGCTGATCAGGTCGGCGGCGACGTGCACCGGGTCGGCCGTGGAGTCGGCGAGGACCGCGATCTCGGTGGGGCCGGCCTCGGTGTCGATGCCGATCTTCCCGGTGAAGTAGCGCTTGGCGGCGGCGACCCAGATGTTGCCGGGGCCGGTCACCATGTTCGCCGGGGCGCACTCGTCGGTGCCGTACGCGAACATCGCGACGGCTTGGGCGCCGCCGGCCGCGTACACCTCGTCCACGCCGAGCAGCGCGCAGGCGGCGAGGATCGTGGGGTGCGGGAGGCCGTCGAACTCCTTCTGCGGCGGGGACGCGAGCGCGATGGACTCGACGCCCGCCTCCTGCGCCGGCACCACGTTCATCACGACGGAGGACGGGTACACCGAGCGACCGCCGGGCGCGTACAGGCCCACGCGCTCGACCGGAACCCACTTCTCGGTCACGGTTCCGCCGGGGACCACCTGGGTGGTGTGCTCGCCGCGGCGCTGGTTGCGGTGCACGATCCGGGCTCGCCGGATGGACTCCTCCAGGGCGGCGCGCACGGCCGGGTCGAGCTGCTCCAGGGCGGCCTTGAGGGCCTGTGCGGGCACCCTGACCTGCGAGAGCTCGACCCCGTCGAACTTCCGCGCGTAGTCGATCAGCGCCGCCGTGCCACGATGATGGACGTCCTCGCAGATGGGCCGCACCTTGTCCAGGGCGGCTTCCACGTCGAACTCGGCACGGGGCAGCAGATCGCGCAGGGCGCCACCCTCGGGGAGGGCGTCACCGCGCAGGTCGATACGAGAGATCACCTGCCAATTCTCTCAGACCGTCTCCCGGCACCGTTCGCCCGTATCACTGGCTGATACACGCCCCGGACGTCACCGCCGCCCCTTAGCGTTCCCCTGGGTGTGACGGACGAGCGGAGGGGGACCGCCATGGCCGAGGCGCGCGCGGGCGGGGAGCCCGCCGACGCGACCACCGCCGAGCTGCGGATGTGGCAGGCGTACCGGACGGGCGGAGTCTGCGACCTCAGTGCGCGCGCCGCCGGCCGGGACGACCCGCATTCCGACCGGGTCTGGGGGCCGGAGCGCACCGTCCGGGCCGGGACGGTCGCCCTGCTGCTGCTCCACGGCCCGCCGCCGGTACCGGGCCGGGTCGCCTCGTTGAAGCTGCGCGGGGTGCGGATCAGCGGGCGGCTCGACCTGTCCGGGGGCACCGTCGAGCCGTACGTGGAGTTCCAGTCCTGCCGCTTCGACAGCGAGATCCAACTGTCCGAGGCCCGGTTCGGCACGTTGCGCCTGGTCAACTGTGCGATCCCGCGGCTGGAGGCGGCCCGGCTGCACACCGAGGGCGATCTGCACCTGCCGCGCTGCCGCGTGGCGCGGGGCATACGGCTGACCGACGCGCAGATCGGCACCGACCTGCTGATCAGCCAGGCGGTGGTGCAGCGCGACAACAGGGGTCGGGCGATCGCCGCCGACGGGATGGCGGTGGCGCAGGACTTCCAGGGCGAGATGCTGGAGGCGTACGGGGAGGTCAGTCTGCGCGGCGCGAAGGTCGGCGTGTCGATGAGTCTGCGCGGGGCCCGGCTGCGCAACCCGTCGGGGCGGCGCGCGTTGAACGCCCCGCAGCTCACCGTGGAGCGGACCCTGTACCTGACCTCGGTCGCCCTGGACCACTCCCCCGGCGACTCCGGGACCCACACGCCCCCGTACGGGCTGGGCGAGACCCCGCTCGGCGGCCGGCGGGCGCGGGCCTTCGAGTGCCAGGGCGGGATGCGGCTGGACGACGGACGGTTCGGCGACGCGATCGACTTCTACGGGGCCCGGTTCCTGCTGTCGGCGGAGCAGGAGCTGTCCCTGCGGCGCATCCAGACGCCGGAGCTGCGGTTCGTCGGCGAGCAGCCGGAGCAGGGGCGGGTGGTGCTGTCCGGGGCCAAGGTGGTCAAGCTGGTCGACATGTCGACGAGCTGGCCGGGGCCGGGTCGGCTGTCGATGGAGGGCTGCTCGTACGAGTTGCTCGCGCCCCGGGGTCACTTCCCGCTGGCCCGCCGGCTGGCCTGGGTGGAGGCCGCCACGCCCGACTACTCGCCGGAGCCGTACGAGCGGCTCGCGGCGGTCCTGCGGGCGAGCGGCGAGGACGCGGACGCCCGGATGGTGCTGTTGGCCAAGCAGCGCCGGCGCCGGGCCACCCTGCCGCCCGCGGCGAAGGCGTGGGGGTACCTCCAGGACTGGACGGTGGTCTACGGCTACCGTCCGGGCCGGGCGGCGCTGTGGATGGCGGTGCTGTGGGCGGCGGGCTCGCTGCTGTTCTCCCGGCTCGACCCGCCCGCGATCAAGGCGGACGAGCATCCGCACTGGAACGCCGCCCTCTACGCGCTCGATCTGCTGCTCCCGGTCATCGATTTCGGGCAGGAGGGGCAGTGGGATCTGCGGGGTGGTTGGCAGTGGGGGGCGGCGGCCCTGGTCGTACTGGGGTGGATCCTGGCCACGACGGTGGCGGCGGGCGCGTCCCGGCTGCTGCGGCGGGGGTGACCGCCGCGGCCCCGCGGCCACTACCCTGTGCCTCGTGACCACCGTTCGCCTGCCACTCTTCCCGCTGAACTCGGTGCTGTTCCCGGGCCTCGTGTTGCCGCTGAACATCTTCGAGGAGCGCTATCGCGCCATGATGCGCGAGCTGCTGAAGACGAGCGAGGACGAGCCGCGACGCTTCGCGGTCGTCGCGATCCGCGACGGCCGGGAGGTCGCGCCGACCGCGCCCGGCCTGCCCGATCCGACGGCGCTGCCCGAGCGGGGCCCGACGGCCGGTTTCGGCGCGGACCCGATCCAGGCGTTCCACCGGGTGGGTTGCGTCGCGGACGCCGCGACGATCCGGGAGCGGGAGGACGGCGGTTTCGAGGTGCTGGCCACCGGGACCTCCCGGGTCCGCCTGCTGTCGGTCGACGCGTCGGGGCCGTTCCTGGTCGCGGAGCTGGAGGAACTCCCCGAGGACTCGGGCGAGGGCGCGGGAGCGCTGGCCGAGGGCGTGCTGCGGGCGTTCCGGAACTACCAGAAGCGGCTGGCGGGGGCCCGTGAGCGGTCGCTGACCGGCGCGGACCTGCCGGACGAGCCGTCGGTGGTCTCGTACCTGGTCGCCGCGGCGGCGGTGCTCGACATCCCGGCGAAGCAGCGACTGCTCCAGGCGCCGGACACGGCGACCCGGCTCGCGGAGGAGCTGAAATTGCTGCGCGCCGAGACGGCCGTGATCCGCCATCTGCCGTCGTTGCCCGCGGTGGACCTGACGCGCGCGCCGACGAGCCCGAACTGATGGCGAGGAAGAAGTCCGGGGCGGCGACCCCGGCCATGGCGGCGCTCACCGCGGCGGCGGCGGAGTTCACGGTGCACTCCTACGAGCACGATCCCTCGCACCCCTCGTACGGCCAGGAGGCCGCGGAGGCGATGGGGGTGTCCCCCACGCAGGTGTTCAAGACGCTCGTCGCGGACGTGGACGGGGTGCTGACGGTGGCGGTGGTCCCGGTGTCGGGATCGCTGGACCTGAAGGCCCTGGCGGCGGCCGTGGGCGCCAAGCGGGCGTCGATGGCCGATCCGGCCCTGGCGGAGCGCACCACGGGCTACGTCCTGGGCGGCATCTCGCCGCTGGGTCAGCGCAAGCGGCTGCGTACGGTGCTGGACGCCTCGGCGACCGACCATCCCACGATCTGTGTCTCGGCGGGCCGTCGCGGCCTGGAGGTCGAACTCCCGCCGGCGACGCTGACGGAGCTTCTGGGGGCCGTGCTGGCCCCCATCTCGCGCCCGTAGCCCGAGCGGCCCGACCCTTCGGGATCGGGCCGTCGGCGTGTTCAGCCGCGGGGCGGCTCGGGCGACGGGTCGGTGGCGTGGGCGTGCGCGGGCGGGTACGGCGCGCCGTACCACTCGATGTCCGGTTCGGGGTCCTTCGGCGTGAACGCGGCCGTCAGCCCCAGGTGGGCGGCCACCGCGACCATCGGCCATGCCAGCAGCACCCCGTGGGCCAGCATCTGGAGCGGCGCGTCGAAGGGCACGCCCTTGCCGGCCTTCAGCGCGGCCGCCGGCAGGTCGGACGTGGGGCCGAGCCACAGGCCCAGGCGCCATCCCACCAGCGCGGCGAAGCAGGACCCCACCGTGAGCCCGACGACGAGCGGCACGCCGCCCCGGCGCCGCCACAGGAAGGTGCCCACTCCGCTCAGCAGCCCGAATCCGGCGGAGAGCAGCAGGAAGGTGGCGTCGGACCCGATCCGGGACTCGCTCTCGGTGTCCCGCAGGAAGACGGCCTCCCCGTTGGAGACGTACTGGACCCTGGGCGCGAGCCACACCCACAACACCCCGAGCAGGACGCCCGCCACCGCCACCACGAGGGCGACGCCGGCCCCGTCTCGGACATCGGCGGGGGTGATTCCCCCGGCGGCGTCGCGCGGCTTCTCGGGCGGGGGCGCCGGCGGGTCGAACGGGGACGGCGGTGGGGTCACGGCTTCGGTCACCCCCACATCGTGCCAGGTGCGGCGGGCACCGGCCTCAGCGGACCGCCGCGCGGCGGTACGCCCAGGTGGCGACGGCGAGGGACAGCGCGCCGACCGCCGCGCACACCCCGAGGTCGAGGAGGACCGCCGCCCAGTCGGGGTGCGGCTCGAAGGTGCGGGCGAAGGCCTCGACGCCGTACGTGGACGGCAGCAGGTCCCGCGCCCAGACGACGACCTCGGGCATCCGCTCGGGCGGCAGGACGCCCAGCAGCAGCGCGGCCGACATGCCGAGCTGTCCGGCCAGCGTGGCCAGCTCCTGCCGGGGGGCCAGCAGGCCGAGCGCGGCGCCGAGTCCGGCCAGCGCGGCGCCGGCGAGCGGCACGACGGCGGCCAGGATCCACAGCCCGCTCATGGGCAGTCCGAACAGCAGGCAGCCGAAGAGGGCGGTGACGAGGGTTCCCGGCAGGGTGAAGGAGGCGTAGGCGGCGGCTGCGCCGAGCACGACGGACGCGGGCGGCACCGGCAGGGTCGCGTAGTGGTCGAGCCCGCCACTGGCGCGGAGCTGCCCGAAGTACTGGGCGAGCAGGTTCAGCGCGACGAAGGCGACGACCAGGACGGAGGAGCCGGCGACGACGGCGCGGGCCTCGGAGCCCCCGTCGACCACGCCCCGCATCAGGATCATGATCCCGACGGATTGGAAGGTGGCCACGAACAGCAGCGGGATCCGCGCCACGCGCGCCCGGGACAACTGCGCCCGGTACACGGCGGCCAGCGCCGGGAAGAGGCGGGCTCGGGGAGCCAGCACTCCGACAGCGGCGGCACTCACGACTTGACCAGCCCCTTCGATACGCGCCCGCCCAGGGCCAGGTAGACGTCCTCCAGGCTCGGCGTGGCCAGAGTGAAGTCGTCGAGCGCGGCGAAGGCGGGGCTGCCGGTCACGGCGGCGACCGCGGCGCGCGCCTCGTCGGGGCCGAGCCTCAGCACCCACCGTCGTCCCGACTCCGTGGCCCGCGGGGCCAGGGCCGCGACCTCGGGCACCTCCAGCGGGGCGGTGGTCCGCCACACCAGTTCCAGCCTGACCTCGCCGGAGACCTTGGCCTTGAGTCCGGCCGGGGTGTCGCAGGCGATGACCCTGCCCTGGTCGATGACGGCGACCCGGTCCAGCACGGTCTCGGCCTCTATGACGTTGTGGGTGACGAGCAGGACGGTGGCGCCTCGCTGGGCGCGGCGCCGGTCCACGGCGGCCCAGACGGCCCGTCGGGCGACCGGGTCCATGCCGGTGGTGGGTTCGTCGAGGACCAGCACGGCCCGTTCGCCGACGAGGGCGGAGGCGAAGCAGGCCAGCCGGCGTTGTCCGCCGGAGAGTTTCTTCAGGGGCCGGCCGGCGATCCCGGTCAGACCGAGTTCCTCCAGGATCTCGTCGCGCGCGGCCCGCGCGGTCCGCGCGTCGAGCCCGCGCAGCCGTCCCGTGGTCTCGGCGGCCAGGGACACCGTCAGCTCGTCCAGGGCGGTGGATTCCTGCCCGAGGTAGGCGAGCAGTCGGGAGGCGCGCTCGGGGTGGCGTACGAGGTCGTGGCCGAGCAGGGTGACGGAGCCCGCGTCGGGCTTCATGAGGCCGGTCAACTGGCGGACGAGCGTGGACTTGCCGGCGCCGTTCGGCCCGAGGAGGCCGAAGATCTCGCCGCGCCCCACGTCCAGGGAGATCCCGTCGGTGGCGCGGGTCTCGGGCAGGGCGGGCGCGCCGCGCCGGCCGCGTACGGCGGGATACGTCTTGACCAGGTCACGCACCGCGCAAACCACGTCGGAGGCCGCTTCCGCGGCTGCTGCCGTGCCCTGCCTCGCTGATGCTGTGCCCGTACTCACGAGGGAGCAGCCTACGCGGCTTCCGCCCTCACTCGGCCGCCGGGGGCGTCGGTGACCCCGGCGGCGCGGGCACCGCGGGGGACGGACCGGCCACGTGTTCGGCGGCCGCCCGGACGTCGATCTCCCGCCAGAAGCCGGCCCGGATGGCGTAGCGGTCGTGCTCGTCGATCTGGTCGTCCTTGTGCGCGAGGAGTCCGAAGCGGGCGGCGTAACGCAGCAGCTCACCGTCGATGCGGTGCGGGATCCGGGGGTACATGGTGGCCAGTTTCTGGAGGTGGACGCTCTCGGGGAGGCGTTCCATCCAGCGTCGGGCGAAGACCTGCCCGACCTCGAAGGGGTCGCCGCCGACGGTGGTGATGTCCTCCTCGCGGTCGGCCCAGCGCTGCTCGGCGGAGGTGAGTTGGGCGAGGGTGGGCAGCGAGGCGGTCTCCGCGGGTTCCCCGAGCGGTCCCGCCCGGTCGACCCAGCCCTTGTCGGAGGACCAGCGCAGGGCGCTCCCGGCGGGGGCGGCCGACTGGCCGTTGTGGGTGGCGGGGGCGGCGGCCCCGGGGGCGCGCAGGGCGGCCAGGTCCTTGGGCGTGGGGACGGGCCGGGCGCCCTCGGCGACGGGCGGCGGTACGGGCGCGCCGCGCTCGGCGGCGTCCGCCGGGGTGGTGGAGGCGCCGTTGCGGGCGGCCTCGGCCAGGGCCGCCTCGGGCAGCGGCGCGGAGAGGATCGCGGCGATCTCCGGGCGTGGCGCGGGTGCCGGGGAGCACAGGCCGGCGAGGTCCTTGGCGCGGACGGCGCGGGTGATCCAGGCGCGGTCCAGGACCCGGCGTTCGTCGGCCTCGGCGACGAGGTCCTCGGACTGGTTGTAGTCCCCGTCGGCGGCCTGGACGGCCCACAGGTGGACGGCGACCCCGTGTTCCTTGGCGGACATCAGGCCGGGCAGCAGATCGCCGTCGCCGGTCACCAGGACCACGTCGGAACAGGCGCGGTTGCGGGCCAGCTCGGTGAGCTCGGCGTGCATGGCCGCGTCCACGCCCTTCTGGGCCCAGCGCCCGTCGCTGCGGGTCAGCGCGCCGAGCCGGACGGTGACCCGGGGCATCACGCGCAGCCTGCGGTGTTCGGGCTGGGGCACCCGGTCGGGCGCGCCGTCGAACCAGTAGATCCGCAGCAGGGGCTGTTCGGTGTCCGCCTCCGCGCGTTCGCGCAGGCCCTGGATGAGGGCGGCGTGGTCGACGGTGATGCGGGAGCGGGAGGGCTCCCCTGCGAGAAGGCTCGCGGCGGCGCCCAGCAGATAGCCGGCGTCCACCAGGACGACGCAGCGGTCCACGCGTTCCACCCTCTTCCGTGGGGGTCCTCTGGATATTCCCCGAGTCTGCCCGACCGCAAGGACGTTGACGGCCGGAACTCGATCATCGGCGTGGCGTATCTCCCGGCGACCGGGAGACGGGGCACCGACTACGCGCAGTAATGATCCAAAATGCGCGGTTTGTGGTGCTGTGTGAGTGTGAAGGCGGCCCTGGCCCCTACACCCCCCACGGAGGCTTCCCATGGCCAAGAACAAGAACCGCCAGCAGCCCGCCAAGTCCCAGGACCGCTCGTCGGCGCAGGATCCGGGCAAGAGCTCGATGGAATCCACGCCCGAGCCGTCCCCGTCGTCGGCGCCGAGTCCGATGCACATGGCCGGCAAGCGCAAGGAAAAGAAGTTCGGCCACAACTAGACACGGTCGACAGCACCGACCCGACCGACGGCCGACACGACCCGCGTCGCGTCGCGTCGCGTCGGACAGGACGAAGGGCGCGCCCGGTTTCCCCGGGCGCGCCCTTCCTCGTTCTCGTACGCGGCGTGCCGTACGCGCGTGGTGTCGCGGCGTGCCGTACGCGGTGTGCCGTACGCGGTGTGCCGTACGCGGTGTGCCGTACGCGGTGTGCCGTACGCGGCGTGGTGTCGCGGCGTGGTGTCGCGGCGTGGTGTCGCGGGCGGCGGCTAGCCGGCCAGGCAGGACGGGCCGAGCAGCACCTTGAGGTCGCCGAACAGCGCCGGGTCGGGCTTGACGCGGTGCTTGTCCAGGCGGAGCACGGTGGTGGTGCGCGGCCCCTGGAGCTTGATCCGCACCTCGGTGTTGCCGTGGTGGTGGCGCAGGATCTCGCCCAGCCGGGTCACCATCGGCGGGGTCACCTTGACCGTCGGGATGGTGAGGACGACGGGCGCGTTGGTGCCGGCCGAGGAGAGGTCGGGGACCATCATCTCCATCGCCACGAGCCGGGGGACGTCCTCGCGCTTGTCGAGGCGGCCCTTGACGAAGACGACCGTGTCCTCGACCAGCTGGGTGGAGACGAGCTGGTAGGTGGCGGGGAAGAACATGCACTCGATGGAGCCGGCCAGGTCCTCGACGGTGGCGATGGCCCAGGCGTTGCCCTGCTTGGTCATCTTGCGCTGGAGGCCCGAGATGATGCCGCCGATGGTGACGACCGCGCCGTCGGAGTGCTCGCCGCCGGTGAGCTGGGAGATGCCCGCGTCCGTCTTGTCGGAGAGGACGTGTTCCAGGCCGAAGAGCGGGTGGTCGGAGACGTAGAGGCCGAGCATCTCGCGTTCCTGGGCGAGCAGGTAGGACTTCTCCCACTCCACGTCGGAGAACTCGACGTCGAGCCCGAAGCCCGGTTCGTCGCTCGCGCCCTCGTCGCCCATCCCGCCGAAGAGGTCGAACTGTCCCTCGGCCTCCTTGCGCTTCACCGCGACCACGTTGTCGATCATCGGTTCGTGGTGGGCGACCAGGCCCTTGCGCGTGTGGCCCATCTCGTCGAACGCGCCGGCCTTGATCAGCGACTCGACCGTCCGCTTGTTGCAGACGACGGCCTCGACCTTGTCCAGGAAGTCGGGGAAGGTCGAGTACTTCCCCTTGGCCTTCCTCGTCTTGATGATCGAGTCGACGACGTTGTTGCCGACGTTGCGGACGGCGGTGAGGCCGAAGAGGATCACGTCGTCGCCCTGGGCGGCGAAGTTCGGCTCGGACTCGTTCACGTTCGGCGGGAGCACCTTGATGCCCATGCGCCGGCACTCGTTCAGGTAGACCGCGGACTTGTCCTTGTCGTCCTTGACCGAGGTGAGCAGGCCCGCCATGTACTCGGCGGGGAAGTTCGCCTTGAGGTAGGCGGTCCAGTAGGAGACCAGTCCGTACGCGGCCGAGTGCGCCTTGTTGAAGGCGTAGCCGGCGAAGGGCACCAGGACGTCCCACAGGGCCTGGATCGCCTTGTCGTTGTACCCGTTCTTGCGGGCGCCCCCCTGGAAGATGGTGAAGTTCTTCGCCAGCTCCTCGGGCTTCTTCTTGCCCATCACGCGGCGCAGGATGTCGGCCTCGCCGAGCGAGTAGCCGGCGATGATCTGCGCGGCCTTCTGCACCTGCTCCTGGTACACGATCAGGCCGTAGGTGACCGCGAGCACCTCTTCGAGGGGCTTCTCCAGGTCCGGGTGGATCGGGGTGATCTCCTGCTGCTTGTTCTTGCGCAGGGCGTAGTTCGTGTGCGAGTTCATGCCCATCGGGCCCGGCCGGTACAGGGCCGAGACGGCGGAGATGTCCTCGAAGTTGTCGGGCTTCATCAGGCGCAGCAGGGAGCGCATGGGGCCGCCGTCGAACTGGAAGACGCCGAGGGTGTCACCGCGGCCGAGCAGTTCGAAGGTCTTGGGGTCGTCGAGCGGCAGGCCGAGGAGATCGATGTCGATCCCCTTGTTGGCCTTCACCATCTTGACGGCGTCGTCCATGATCGTGAGGTTGCGCAGGCCGAGGAAGTCCATCTTCAGCAGGCCGAGCGACTCGCAGCTCGGGTAGTCCCACTGGGTGATGGTGACGCCGTCGGTGTGCCGTACCCAGACGGGCACGTGGTCGGTGATCGTCTCGCTGGACATGATCACGCCGGCGGCGTGCACGCCCATCTGCCGGACCAGGCCCTCGACACCGCGGGCGGTGTCGATGACCTTCTTCACGTCGGGCTCGTTCTCGTACATCCCGCGGATCTCGCCGGCCTCGCCGTAGCGCGGGTGCGTCGGGTCGAGGATGCCGGAGAGCGGGATGCCCTTGCCGAGGACGTCGGCGGGCATGGCCTTGGTGAGCCGGTCGCCCATGGCGTACGGGTAGCCGAGGACGCGGGCGGAGTCCTTGATCGCGTTCTTGGCCTTGATGGTGCCGTAGGTGCCGATCATGGCGACCTTGTCGGCGCCGTACTTCTCGGTGACGTACCTGATCACCTCGACGCGCCTGCGCTCGTCGAAGTCGATGTCGACATCGGGCATGGAGACGCGCTCGGGGTTCAGGAAGCGCTCGAAGATCAGACCGTGGGTGAGCGGGTCGAGGTCGGTGATGCCCATGGCGTACGCGACGATCGAGCCGGCCGCGGAGCCTCGTCCCGGGCCGACCGCGATGCCCTGGTTCTTGGCCCACATGATGAAGTCGGCGACCACGAGGAAGTAGCCGGGGAAGCCCATCGAGATGATCGTGTCCATCTCGTACTCGGCCTGCTTCATCCGGTCGTCCGGAATGCCTCCCGGGTAGCGGCGGTCCATGCCCCGCATGGTCTCCTCGCGGAACCAGGTGACCTCGGTGTAGCCGTCCGGGATGTCGAACTTCGGCATCAGGTTCCGGAACTGGAACATGCCCTCGGTGTCGACCTGCTCCGCGACCAGCCGGGTGTTGGCGCAGCCTTCCTGCCAGGCGTCCGAGGAGTCGATGGCGTACATCTCCTCCGTGGACTTCAGGTAGTAGCCGGTGCCGTCGAAGCGGAAGCGGTCCGGGTCGGAGAGGTTCTTGCCGGTCTGGATGCACAGCAGGGCGTCGTGGGCGGTGGCCTCGGCGGCGTAGGTGTAGTGCGAGTCGTTGGTGACCAGCGGCGGGATGCCGAGCTTCTTGCCGATCTCCAGGAGTCCGTCGCGGACCCGGCGCTCGATCTCGATGCCGTGGTCCATCAGCTCCAGGAAGTACCGCTCCTTGCCGAAGATGTCCTGGTACTCGGAGGCGGCCTTGAGGGCCTCGTCGAACTGGCCGAGGCGCAGTCGGGTCTGGAGCTCGCCGGAGGGGCAGCCGGTGGAGGCGATCAGCCCCTCGGACCACTTGGAGATGGTCTCCTTGTCCATCCGGGGCCACTTCGTGAGCCAGCCCTCGGCGTACGCGTCGGAGGACAGCCGGAAGAGGTTGTTCAGGCCGGTGGAGTTCGCCGCCCAGATCGTCTTGTGCGTGTATCCACCCGAACCGGACACGTCGTCGCGCTTCTGGTGCGGTTGCCCCCACTGGATCCTGCGCTTGTTGCGGCGGGACTCCGGCGCGACGTACGCCTCGATGCCGATGATCGGGGTGACCCCGGCCTTCTTCGCGGTGTGGAAGAAGTCGTAGGCGCCGTGCAGGTTGCCGTGATCGGACATGGCGATGTGCGTCATGCCCATCTCGTTGCACGCGTTGAACATGTCCTTCAGCCGCGCGGCACCGTCCAGCAGCGAATACTGGGTGTGGACGTGCAGGTGCGTGAACGGCGCCTTGGTCACGGTGGAGTCCTCCGGGCGGGAGTGAGGGGGGCAGCCTCGAAGTCTACGTCTCCCGAGTGACAGAAAACGGGCACCGACGGGTACGGTCATCCGTTGCAGACCCAGGGACGGTGTCCGATTCCACACCATCCGCACGCGATCGATCCAGCGCCACCAGGAGGCACCCGCCATGGCGGTTCCCGAGACGACGAACGAGCAGCGCGCCGAGCAGATACTCGATGTGTTCGACACCGCCTTCGGTGAGCTCCTCGCCGCCGACCCCGCTGCCTTCCAGGTGAAGTTCCGCAAGATGGCGGCCTCCGCGTTCGCCTTCTATCGGGGGACGGCCTGCCTCTTCTACGCCGACCTGGAGCGCGACCGGCACGGCGGCCCGTACCTGGACGAGCGGACCGGCCGGGTGTGGATCCACGGCGATCTGCACGCCGAGAACTTCGGCACGTACATGGATTCCAACGGCCGCCTCGTCTTCAACGTCAACGACTTCGACGAGGCCTACGTCGGCCCGTTCACCTGGGACCTGAAGCGCTTCGCCGCCTCCATCGCCCTGATCGGCTACACCAAGGCGCTCAGCGACGAGCAGATCAGCGGGCTGGTGCGGATCTACGCGGCCGCCTACCGGGAGCGGATCCACGCCCTGGCCACCGGCGCCAAGCACGAGGAGGTCCCCTCCTTCACCCTGGACACCGCCGACGGCCCGCTGCTGGCCGCCCTGCGCGCCGCCCGCGCGCGGACCCGTTTCTCGCTGCTGGACTCGATGACGGAGATCCGGGACTACGAGCGCCGCTTCACGGCGGGCCCCGGGACGATCGAGCTGGACGCGGCCACCCGGTACAAGGTGCTGGCCGCCTTCGACGGGTACCTGGAGACCCTGCCGGAGGAGTCCCTGGTGCGCCCGGACTCCTACCGGGTCAAGGACGTGGTGGGCCGGCGGGGCGTCGGGATCGGCTCGGCCGGCCTGCCCTCGTACAACATCCTGCTGGAGGGGCACAGCGACGCCCTGGAGAACGACGTCGTGATCTACCTCAAGCAGGCGCAGACCCCGGCGGTGTCCCGGCACATCACCGAGCGGTCGGTGCGGGACTACTTCCAGCACGAGGGACACCGCACGGTGATCTCGCAGCGGGCCCTTCAGGCGCACGCCGACCCGTGGCTGGGCTGGACCGAGCTGGACGGCTCCGGGCAGCTCGTGGCGGAGGTCTCCCCGTACGCCGTGGACCTGGACTGGTCGGACCTGGACGACCCCGAGGAGATCGCGGCCGTGGTCGCCGACCTGGGTCGGGCCACGGCGACGATGCACGGGGCGGCGGACGAGGCGGAGAGCGGCCAGTCCCTGGTGCCCTTCTCCACGGAGCGGGCCATCGACGCGGCGATCGCCGCCGACGAGGTCGGCTTCCCGGAGCTGCTGGTCGACTTCGCCCACGCCTACGGGGCCCGGGCGCGCGCCGACCACCAGATCTTCGTCGACCTGTTCCGCAACGGCCGGATCACGTCGTAACGGGCGGCCCCTCGGGAACCCGGGGCCTCCGGTTCACAGGGAGTCGTGACAGACTCGCGGCGATGGACATATCAGGGGCAGGACTCCGGGGGCTGCGAGCCGCGCTGTTCAGCGCGTTCGTCGTGCTGCTCTCCGCGGGCTCGCACGTCCTCATGTCCCGGGTGCCGCTGCCGCCCGCGCTGGTGGCCGGTTCCTTCGCGGGGGTGTTCGCCCTGGCGTTCGCGCTGGCCGGCCGGGAGCGCGGCTTCGGCCCGATCGCCGGGCTGCTGGTGCCGCTGGAGCTGGCGGCCGACACCGTCTTCACCGCCGGGCAGCACCTCTGCTACGGCCCCGCGGGCGGCCCGGTCGCCGGTCCGCTGCGCGCCCTGGGCCTGGACGAACTGTGCGGGGGCACCCCGGTCGGCGGGCGGCTGGCCGGCGTGCCCGGCTCCGTGACCGACGCGGGCGCACTGGCCGCGGCGGCGGGGCCCTGGACGCCCTGGCTGCTGCTGGGCGGGCACGTCTCGATCGGGATGCTGGCCGCCGCGTGGCTGCGGTACGGCGAACGGGCGCTGGGCAGGCTGCTGCGGGCCGTGGCCGCCTTCGCCTTCCGGCCGCTGCTGCTGGCGGTGGCCCCGGTCGGGGCGGTCGCCGGTCCGACGCGCCGGCGGGCATGCCCGCCGAGGCCGGGCTCGGGGGCCCGTACCCGGTTCCCGGCACATTCCGTGGGGCGGCGGGGACCGCCCGTGCGCGGGACGCTCGCGAGCGTCTGACACGCGTAAGGCAATCCCCCTCTTCCACACCCCACGGAGATCACCATGAGTTCACGCAACAGCCAGGCGAACAAGGCGGCGGCCCGCGAGCGACTGCGCGTCGAGCGCGAGAAGCAGGTCAAGAAGGACAAGGCGCGCCGCCAACTGGTCGTCGCCGGCGCGGTGGTGGCCACCCTGGCCCTGGCCGGCGGCGTCGGCTACGCGGTCGTGCAGGCCAACCAGCCCGACCACTGGGAGAAGGCCGCCTCGGCGGAGCTGGTCAAGCCCAAGAACACCTCGGGCGACAACGGCACCACGGTCGTCATCGGCAAGCCCGAGGCGAAGAAGACCCTGGACCTGTACGAGGACTCGCGCTGCCCGGCGTGCGCCGCCTTCGAGCAGACCAGCGGCGAGCAGATCAAGAAGGACGTGGACGCGGGCAAGTTCAAGCTCCGCTACTTCGGCGCGACCTTCATCGACAACGCCGCCCAGGGCGAGGGTTCGAAGAACGCGCTGAGCGCGCTGGGCGCGGCGCTGAACGTCAGCCCGGACGCCTTCCTCGCGTACAAGGGGGCGCTCTACTCCAAGGAACTGCACCCCGAGGAGACCGTCGACAGCTTCGCCAAGGACGACTACCTGATCAAGGTCGCGGACACGGTCCCGGCGCTCAAGGGCAACGCCGAGTTCAAGAAGGCCGTCGAGGACGGCACCTACGACCGGTGGGCGCTGGAGATGTCGAAGGTCTTCAACAAGTCCGAGGTGAAGGGCACGCCGACCCTGATGATGGACGGCAAGAAGATCGAGACCCCCTCGACGGCGGAGGCGTACACCGCGGCGATCGAGAAGGCTCTCGCGGGCTGACCCTCCCCGGTCCCGACAACGGGCGGACGAGAACGGGCGGACGAACTCCTGGAGTTCGTCCGCCCGTTGCCGTCCCGAGTCTGTACCGAAGGTATACCGGTCAGTAATATGACCGCCCGTGACCAGTCAACTCTCCTCTCCCCCCGCCGCGACAAACCCGGGCCGCCGTACGGTGGTTCTGGGCGCCGCGGCCGCGGCCGCGCTCGCGCCGATCGCCACGCTGGGCCTCACGCCCGCACACGCGGCCGAGACCGCCCCCGCCTTCCTGCACGGCATCGCCTCCGGCGACCCGCTGCCCGACGGGGTCCTGCTGTGGACCCGCGTCACCCCCTCCCCCGATGCCGTCCCCGGCTCCGGCCTCGGCCCCGCCACCGCCGTGGGCTGGGAGGTCGCCGAGGACCGCAACTTCGCCCGGGTCGTGGCGAGCGGCGCCGTCACGGCGACCGCCGCGTCCGACCACACGGTCAAGGTGGACGTGCGCGGCCTGCGCCCGCACACCCCGTACTGGTACCGCTTCACCGCGGGGGCGACCGTCTCCGCGATCGGGCGTACCCTGACCGCCCCGCCTGTCGACGCGGCGACGCCGGGGATCCGCTTCGGCGTGGTCTCCTGCGCGAACTGGGAGTCCGGCTACTTCTCCGCGTACCGGCACCTGGCGGCCCGCACCGACCTGGACGCGATCCTGCACCTGGGCGACTACGTGTACGAGTACGCCTCGGGCGCCTATCCCGAGGCGAAGTACGTCGTGCGCCCGCACCAGCCGCGGCACGAGATCGTCTCGTTGGCCGACTACCGGACCCGGCACGGCACGTACAAGACCGACGCGGACCTCCAGGCTCTGCACGCGGCGCACCCCGTCGTCGCGATCTGGGACGACCACGAGTTCGCCAACGACGCCTGGTCCGGCGGCGCGGAGAACCACACTCCGGGCGCCGAGGGCGACTGGGCGGCCCGCGCGAGCGCCGCGAAGCAGGCGTACTTCGAGTGGATGCCGGTGCGCGCCTCCATAGCCGGCACCGTCTACCGGCGACTGCGCTTCGGCAGCCTCGTCGACCTGCACCTGCTGGACCTGCGGACCTTCCGCTCGCAGCAGGTCAAGGTGGGCAGCGGCGCGGTGGACGACCCGGAGCGCACGATCACCGGGCGGGCGCAGTTGGACTGGCTGAAGTCGGGGCTGGCGAACTCGAACGCCACCTGGAAGCTGGTCGGCACCTCGGTGATGATCTCGCCGGTGGCGTTCGGCTCGCTGCCCGCGCACCTGCTCAAGCCGCTCACGAAGCTGCTGGGCCTGCCCGAGGGCGGTCTCACGATCAGCACGGACCAGTGGGACGGCTACACGGACGACCGCAAGGAACTGCTGGGCCACCTGAAGGACCGCGGCATCAGGAACACGGTCTTCCTGACCGGTGACATCCACATGGCGTGGGCGAACGACGTCCCGGTGAACATGGCGACGTACCCGGGCTCGGGCACGGCGGCGACCGAGTTCGTGGTGACGTCGGTGACCTCCGACAACATCGACGACATCCTGCACGTGCCGGCGGACACCGCCTCGCTGGTCGCCGAGGCGGCCATCAAGGCCGCCAACTGGCACGTGAAGTGGCTGGACATGGACTCTCACGGGTACGGCGTCCTGGACGTGACGAGCGAGCGCTCGCAGATGGACTACTTCGTGGTCTCGGACAAGCGCCGGCAGGACGCGCGCTCCACGTGGGCCCGTTCGTACCGCACCCTGAACGGGACGCAGAAGGTCGAGCGGGCCGACCGCCCGGTTTCCTGACATTCCATCAATTTTGCTGCTCAGAGGGGCGCTTGGTTCACACCAGGCGCCCCTTTCGTCACTCACGCAACAAATCTTTAACCGCCGAGATCTTGCCATCCTTATGACATGCCCACGTAAGCTCGCGCCGGCGTGAGGAAGTCCCTCACCCCCCACCACGCTTCGCGAGGAGTACACGTGCGCGCTCTCGCCCGCATATCCCCCCTTCTCCGCCGCCGCATCACGGGTACGGCCCTGTTGGCCGGAACCCTGGCGTTCGCCCCGCTGACGGCCCCCACGTCCGTCGCCGCGGCGCCCACCGCCAAGACCCCGGCGCAGGCCTGTCTCGAACAGGCCGGCGGCGCCGCCGCCAACGCCCGGGTCGCGCGCCCGCGCGACCACCAGGCCGCCGACCCGAACGAGGTGACGGACGCCCAGGTCAAGGCCATGGACGCCGACCTCAAGAGAAGACTCGGCCAGTCGACCCCGCAGCAGCTCGACGGCATGCGTGCCCGGGCCGCCGCCACCACGACCATCCCGGTCTACGTGCACGTCATCCACTCCGGTGCGACCGGAAAGCTGACCGCCGCGCAGATCAACAGCCAGCTCGCGGTCCTCAACTCGGCCTACGCCGGCCAGGGCAGCGGCAACGTCGAATCCGGCTTCCGGTTCTCGCTGGCCGGGACCGACTACACCGACAACGCGACCTGGTACAACGTCTCGGACGGCACCACCGCCGAGAAGAACATGAAGAACGCCCTGCGCAAGGGCGGCAAGAACGCCCTGAACCTCTACACCGCCAACCTCGGCGGCGGGCTCCTCGGCTGGGCCACCTTCCCGAGCTCCTACGCCTCCCAGCCCAAGATGGACGGCGTGGTCATCCTCAACAGCTCGATCCCCGGCGGCTCCTCCGCCAACTACAACCAGGGCGACACCGCCACCCACGAGGTCGGCCACTGGCTCGGCCTCTACCACACCTTCCAGGGCGGCTGCTCGGGCAGCGGCGACTCGGTCTCCGACACCCCGGCCGAGGCGAGCGCCGCGTTCGAGTGCCCGACCGGCCGCGACACCTGCGGTGCGAGCGGGGCGGACCCGATCCACAACTTCATGGACTACACGTACGACTCCTGCATGTACCAGTTCACGAGCGGCCAGGTGTCGCGCATGAAGAGCATGTGGACGGCGTACCGGGCCTGACGCACGTGACAGGGGCCCGGCCGGGCGTCCACCCGGCCGGGCCCCTTCGCACGCACCCGCCCCCTACAGCCCGTCGAGGAAGGACAGCGCGACCTTCCAGGTCTGCTCGGCGGCCTCCGCGTCGTAGTCGTCGAGATCGGGATCGGTGAACAGGTGCCCGGCGCCCGGGTAGCCGTGGACCTCCACGTCCGCCCCGGCCCGGCGCATCCCCAGGTACCAGGCGGTCAGCCAGTCGTGCGGCTCGAAGGGGTCCGGGTCCGCCACGTGCAACTGCACCGGCAGGTCGTCCGCCGAGGCGTCGTCCTCCAGGTCGGACGTACCGTGCAGGAGGAGCAGCCCGCGGGCCTTCTCGTCGTGCAGCGCCAGGTGCTGCGCCACGGAGGCGCCGAAGGAGAAGCCCGCGTAGACCAGGCCCCGGTCCGAGTACGGGGCGGCGGCCAGGATCGCGCGCTTGAGCAGTTCGTCACGGCCGATCTCGTCCCGGTGGGCCATGCCCTCCTCGACGTTCCCGAACGTGCGCCCCTCGAACAGGTCGGGCACGTGGACCTCGTGCCCCGCCGCGCGCAGCCGGTCGGCCGCCGCGTGCACTGCGGGCCTCAGCCCGTACGTCGAATGGAAGAGCATGATGTTCATATCCCCATCGTGCCAGTTTCCCGGGTCCCCATCCGGTTAGGTTCACGGGCATGGATATGGAGAACGTCCTGCGCCCCGTCGTGGTCATCGGCGGCGCGGTGGTCCTCACGCTCGTCGCCGCCTGGCTGCTCGACCTGCTGCTCCGCCGGGCCGACGCCCGCCACGGCGAGACACCCCTGTGGGGGCTGCTGCGCCGGTGCGGTCCACCCTTCCGGATCGTCCTGTGCACGGCCCTGCTGAGGGCCGCCTACCCCCAGACCAGGATCCTCACGGATCACCGGGAGGGCGTGGGCCGGGCCCTCACCCTGGTACTGATCGCCTCGACCGCCTGGCTGCTGATCCGGATCGCCACCGCCGTCGTCGACTCGACGTACACGCGCTACGCGGCCGGCGCCGGCGACGCCGCCCGGGTCCGCCGGGTCCGCACCCAGGTCACGCTGATCCAGCGGGTCGTGACCGCCGTGGTCGTCGTCGTGGCGATCGCCTCCATGCTGCTGACCTTCCCCGCGATGCGCACGGTCGGCGCCTCGATGCTGGCGTCCGCGGGCGTCCTCGGCATCGTGGCCGGCATCGCCGCGCAGTCCGCGCTGGGCAACCTCTTCGCCGGCCTCCAGATCGCCTTCGGCGACACCGTCCGCATCGGGGACACCGTGGTCGTGGACAAGGAGTGGGGCACGGTCGAGGAGATCACCCTCACCTTCCTCGTGGTCCGCACCTGGGACGAGCGCCGGATCACGATGCCGGTCTCGTACTTCACCGGCAAGCCGTACGAGAACTGGTCGCGCGGCGGGGCCCAGATGACCGGCACGGTCTTCCTGCACCTGGACCACTCGGCGCCGATCCCGCTGCTGCGCGAGCGGTTGTCGGAGATCCTCAAGGACACCCCGGAGTGGGACGGGCGCGCGAGCGGCCTGGTCGTCACCGACTCCACCCCGAACACGATCCAGGTCCGCGCCACGGTCACCGCCAAGGACGCCGACGACATCTGGACCGTGCGCTGCGTGGTCCGCGAGCGCCTGATCACCTGGCTGGTGGACCACCACCCGTACGCCCTCCCCCACGTGAACACCGCCGACGCGGTCCAACAGCCGCCGCTCGCCCCCTAGGCGTATCGGCCTACGGGCTGCGCAGGCTGCGGACGTCGAGGTGGCGGAGCACCCGGTCCACGATCTCCGGGTCCGAGCCCGGTTCGCTGCGCGCGGACAGCACCTCGTGCCGGGCGGCGGACATCATCTCGCGCTGGATCCGCTGGACGTCCCGGATCCGCTCGACCCGCTTCGCGTACGCCTCCCGCCGTTCCTCGTCGACCATGTCGGGGCTGATCCTGGCCCCCACGTCGTAGGCCCGCCGGTACAGGGTCTCCACCAGGTCCTCGGGGAGGTCCTCCGCCTCCTCGATCTCCTTCAGCCGCTGCTTCGCGGCCTTGGCGGCGCGGATCGCCAGCCGGCGCTCGGTCTCCTTCTCCGCGTCCTCGTCGGCCTCCACCCCCAGCCGGCGCACCAGCCAGGGCAGGGTCAGCCCCTGACAGACCAGCGTCGCCATGATCACGGCGAAGGCGATGAAGATGATCTGGTCCCGCGCCGGGAAGGGGTCCCCGCCCTCCACCTTCAGCGGGATGGCCAGGGCGAGCGCCACCGAGGCCACGCCGCGCATCCCGGCCCACCACATGACCACGCTCTCCCGCCAGCTCAGCGGGATCTCCTCGTCGTAGTCGCGCCGGTCGTGCAGCTTCTTCGCCAGCCAGCCGGCCGGCAGCAGCCACGCCAGCCGTACGCCGACCACCACGGCGACCACGATCCCCGCCCAGCCGGCCATCTCCCCCACCCGGTCGCCCGCGACGCCGAACACGTGGTGCAGTTCCAGTCCGATCAGGCCGAACGCGACACCGGTGACCAGCATGTCGACGATCTCCCAGAACGTGTGCCCGGCGAGGCGTCCGAGCACGTCGTCGGCGTCGGTCGCGTACTCGGCGAGGAACAGCGCGGTGATCAGCACGGCCAGCACCCCCGAGCCCTGGAGTTCCTCGGCGACCACGTACGCCACGAACGGCACCAGCAGCGTCAGGCCGATCTGCAGGGTGACCTCGCCGAGCCGGCCCATGAGCCGGTTCGTGGCCCAGCCGAGCGCGAGCCCCACGGCCACCGCGACCACGGCGGAGAGCACGAACTCCCCGAGCGCGTCGGGCCAGGAGAAGCTGCCGCTGACGGCGGCGGCGATGGCCACGTGGTAGAGCACGATGGCGGTGACGTCGTTGAAGAGCCCCTCGCCCTCCAGGATGGACACCATGCGGCGCGGCAGCCCGAGCGCGCCGGCGACGGCGGTGGCCGCGACCGGGTCGGGGGGCGCGACGAGCGCGCCGAGCGCGACGGCCGCGGCGATGGGCAGCCCGGGGACGACGGCGTGCGCGACGGCGGCCACGGCGGCGGTGGTCACGAAGACCAGGGCCACGGCCAGCAGCAGGATGGGGCGCACGTTGGCGGCGAACTGTCGCCAGGAGGTGCGTTGCACGGAGGCGTACAGCAGCGGCGGGAGCACCAGCGGCAGGATGTACTCGGGCGGGATGTCGACGTTCGGCACGGCCGGCACGAGGGCCAGCACCACCCCGCCGATGGTCATCAGCACGGGCGAGGGCAACTTGAGCCGGTCCCCGAGCGGTACGGTCACCACGGCGCCGAGCAACAACACGAAAAACAGAGCGAGCTGATCCACAATCCCCAGCCTGCCCCATCCGCCCGCCGAGCCCCGCCAGCCCCGCCGGCTTTCCGGGCGCGGGGTCCGGGGCGGAGCCCCGCGGCGACACCCGACGCCCGGCCGGGGCCGGACGACCTACGGCAGGTGGCGCCGCATCGACCGGTGCGGGATGCCCGCATCCTGGAACTCCGGCCCGTAGGCCTCGTATCCGAGCCGCTCGTAGAAGGCGAGGGCGTGCGTCTGCGCGCCCAGGTCCACCGCGGTCAGTCCCAGCCTCGTGGCCTCCGCCTCGATCGCCCGGACCAACGCCGCGCCGACGCCCAGTCCGCGCGCCGACTTCGCGACGGCCAGCCGCCCGAGGGAGCCGATCTCCGGGGCGCCCGTCTTGCCGAGCGCCTCGGGCCCGTGCAGCAGCCGGCCGGTGCCCAGCGATTCCCCGTCCGGCCCCTCGGCCAGCACGTGCACAGCGATCGCGTCGTAGGCGTCGTACTCGATGGACTCCGGCACGCACTGCTCGACCACGAACACCTCGGTCCGCACGGCGTAGCAGGCCGCCAGGTCGGCGTCGCAGGAGGCCACGCGCACCTGGTACGAGGTCACTCGCTCTCCGCCCGGATCACGTCCAGGGCGTGCTGGAGGTCCGCCGGGTAGCCGCTCTCGAACTCCACCCACTGGCCGTCCGACGGGTGCTCGAAACCGAGCCGCACCGCGTGCAGCCACTGCCGGGTCAGCCCCAGTCGCTTCGCGACCGTCGGGTCGGCGCCGTACGTCAGGTCACCGACGCACGGGTGCCGGTGCGCGGACATGTGCACGCGGATCTGGTGCGTGCGGCCGGTCTCCAGCTTGATGTCCAGCAGGGAGGCCGCGCGGAAGGCCTCGATCAGGTCGTAGTGGGTGACCGAGGGCTTGCCCTCCTGGGTCACGGCCCACTTGTAGTCGGCGCTGGGGTGGCGGCCGACGGGCGCGTCGATGGTGCCGCTCATCGGGTCCGGGTGGCCCTGCACCAGCGCGTGGTAGCGCTTGTCGACCACGCGCTCGCGGAACTGGTTCTTCAGGGAGGTGTACGCCCGCTCCGACTTCGCGACGACCATCAGGCCGGACGTGCCGACGTCGAGGCGGTGCACGATGCCCTGGCGCTCGGAGGCACCGGAGGTCGAGATCCGGTAGCCGGCCGCGGCGAGTCCGCCGATGACGGTGGTGCCGGTCCAGCCGGGGCTGGGGTGGGCGGCGACGCCCACCGGCTTCATGATGACGACGATGTCGTCGTCGTCGTGGACGATCTCCATGCCGGGGACCGGCTCGGCCACCAGCTCGACGGGCCGCGGCGGCGCGGGCATCTCGACTTCGAGCCAGGCGCCACCGTGCACGCGCTCGGACTTCCCGACGACACTGCCGTCGACCGACACCTTCCCCGCGGCCGCGAGATCGGCCGCCTTCGTCCGGGAAAACCCGAACATACGGGCGATGGCGGCGTCGACGCGCTCGCCCTCCAGGCCATCGGGAACGGGCAGGGTTCGGATCTCGGGAATCGTACTCACCTGTCGAGTATGCAGGACGGGGCGCCGGAGCCTTCCCGCGAGCCGTCCCGCGGTCAGTCCTTGTGGACCGTGCCGTCCGGGTCGAGACCCCTGAACGACAGCAGGACGATCAGGATCCCGCCGCACACGATCGCGGAGTCCGCGAGGTTGAAGACGGCGAAGTGGGCGGGCGCGATGAAGTCGACGACCGCCCCGCGGAAGACGCCCGGTGAACGGAAGATCCGGTCGGTCAGGTTGCCCAGCGCGCCGCCCAGCAGCAGGCCCAGCGCGATCGCCCACGGCAGGCTGTAGAGCTTGCGCGCCAGTCGGACGATCACCACGATCACGGTGGCCGCGATGCAGGTGAAGATGATCGTGAAGGCCTCGCCGAAGCCGAAGGCGGCCCCGGGGTTGCGGATCGCCGAGAACTTCAGCAGCTCACCGATGATCTCGATGGGCTGCTCGTGCTCCAGTTTCGCGACGACCAGCATCTTGCTGCCGAGGTCGATCAGGTACGCCAGCGTCGCCACCACCAGCAGTGCCACGATCCGCCGGCGCCCCTTGGGCGCGGTCGATTCGGGCTCGGTGTCGTCCCCGACCTCCGGCGTACCGATGATGCGCTCCGCCTCTGCCACGTGAGTCCCTCGAACTAGCTCGAACCAGGTTCCGGCGAAACCGCCCTGCCAGGTTCCTGGACCCTGACGAGACACGAGGGTACGTCAGGGCGCCCGCCCGCCGCCCGGCTAGTGCCGCCGCTCCTGCTTCTGCTTGCAGTCCACACAGAGCGTGGCACGGGGAAATGCCTGCATCCGGGCCTTTCCGATGGGCTTTCCGCACGTCTCGCAGAGGCCGTAGGTGCCCGCCTCCAGCCGTTCCAACGCGCGTTCCGTCTGCTCCAGCATCAGGCTGGCGTTCGCCGCGAGGGCCAGTTCGGACTCCCGGGTGATGTTCTTGGTGCCGGTGTCCGCCTGGTCGTCTCCCGCGCCGTCGCCCGAGTCCCGCATCAGGCCCGAGATGGCCGCGTCGGAGGCCTGGAGCTCGGCCCGCAGGCGCAGCACCTCGCTCTCCAGCTCGGCCCGGGCCTCGGCGACCTCCGCCGGCGTCCAGGGGTCCTCTCCCGGGCGTACGGGGAGCTCTCCGGGGGTGGCGGCCACGGCGCCGCCCCGCGCCTTGGGCAAACCACTGGTGGCGGCGGCGGCCGTCTTCCTGGCCGTGCCGGTGCTCTTCTTGGCGACCACTTTCCGGGCTCCCGTCTCTGACGCGGCATGCGCCGCCCCCTCGGTCGCGGCCCGTTTGGCCGTGACCTTCCTCGCCGTCGACTTCTCCGCGGCGGCCACCTTGGCGGTGGACGCCGACCTCTTCGCGGGTGCCTTTTTCGCGGGCGCCTTCCGTACGGCGGCCGTCTTCTCGGGCGCCGCCTCGGCGGGAGCCGGCGCCGGTGTCCCGACCTCGGTTCCGACCTCGGCCCCGACAGCCTTCCCGACAGCCTTCTTGGTAGTCCCGGCGGTCTTCTTCGCCACCATGGCCGCGGCCCCTTCACATACTGTGATCATTGCTCGCGAATCGTGCCGGAACGATAAATCGGCGCCGGCCCCGCGGCAACGGGGCGCGCATCCCGCGAGGTCGACCTGCATCCGTTGTGCCCATCCGGCAGCCCGGTAATCCGCCCCTCCCGCCCCACCCGAACCGGGGCCGGCGCGTCCGCCCATCCGGGTCACCGGGGCCGGCGCCCCCCGGCCCCGCGCCGCGCCCGGAATATCGGTCGGTCCCGCGTCGCCCCGGCCCGTACACTGGGCCCAGCGAGAGGCATGGATGGGGACGAGTAGCGTCGGACGCAGCCAGGAGCGACCCGGGGACGGTGAGAGCCCGGGGGCGAGCGCGATGCGAAGGATCACCCCGGAGCCGCCGGAAGAAAGCCGTCACGATCACGGATCCCGCACGGATCCCCGTACGGGAAGTAGAACCGGCTTCGCACCCCAATGAGGGGGCCATCGGACCCGTCCGGCGGCCAAGGAGGGTGGTACCGCGGGAGCGCGTCAAGGCTCTCGTCCCTCCGGACGGAAGTGACATCCCGCCGGAGGAAGAGTTCAGCCTCATGACCACACCGCCGCAGTACCGCCCGGTACCCGCCCAGGTCGACCTGCCCGCCCTCGAACACGCCGTCCTGGAGTTCTGGCGCGAGAGCAAGACCTTCGCCAAGACGCTGGAGCAGTCCGAGGGCCGCCCCGAGTGGGTCTTCTACGAGGGCCCGCCCACCGCGAACGGCATGCCCGGCGCGCACCACATCGAGGCCCGCGTCTTCAAGGACGTCTTCCCCCGCTTCCGCACCATGCGCGGCTACCACGTGGCCCGCAAGGCCGGCTGGGACTGCCACGGCCTGCCCGTCGAGCTCGCCGTCGAGAAGGAACTCGGCTTCAACGGCAAGCAGGACATCGAGGCGTACGGCATCGCCGAGTTCAACTCCAAGTGCCGCGAGTCGGTGACCCGTCACACCGACGCGTTCGCCGACCTCACGACCCGCATGGGCTACTGGGTAGACCTGGACGACGCCTACCGGACCATGGACCCCGAGTACGTGGAGTCCGTGTGGTGGTCGCTGAAGGAGATCTTCAACAAGGGTCTGCTCACCCAGGACCACCGCGTCGCCCCCTGGTG
This sequence comes from Streptomyces sp. NPDC002602, assembly GCF_042889445.1. NCBI lineage: Bacteria > Bacillati > Actinomycetota > Actinomycetes > Kitasatosporales > Streptomycetaceae > Streptomyces > Streptomyces sp. NPDC002602. Next base: position 40,584 of record NZ_JBIAQX010000002.1, read on the forward strand.
CCCGCGCTGCGGCACCGGCCTCTCCGACCACGAGCTGGCCCAGGGCTACGAGACGGTCGTCGACCCCTCGGTCTACGTCCGCTTCCCGCTGACCTCCGGCCCCCTCGCCGGCGACGCCGCCCTGCTGGTGTGGACGACGACCCCGTGGACCCTGGTGTCCAACACGGCCGTCGCCGCGCACCCCGAGGTCACGTACGTCGTCGCCACCAACGGCGAGGAGCGCCTCGTCGTCGCCCAGCCGCTGCTGGAGAAGTCCCTCGGCGAGGGCTGGGAGGCCACCGGCGAGACCTTCACGGGCAAGGAGATGGAGCGCTGGACGTACCAGCGCCCCTTCGACCTCGTCGAGTTCCCGGAGCCCGCCCACTACGTCGTGAACGCCGAGTACGTCACGACCGAGGACGGCACCGGTCTGGTCCACCAGTCCCCCGCCTTCGGCGCCGACGACCTCGCGGTCTGCCGCGCCTACGGCCTGCCGGTCGTGAACCCGGTCCGCCCCGACGGCACCTTCGAGGAGGACGTCCCGCTCGTCGGCGGTGTCTTCTTCAAGAAGGCCGACGAGAAGCTGACCGCCGACCTCGACGCGCGCGGCCTGCTCTTCAAGCACATCGCGTACGAGCACAGCTACCCGCACTGCTGGCGCTGCCACACCGCGCTGCTCTACTACGCGCAGCCGTCCTGGTACATCCGCACCACCGCCGTCAAGGACGCGATGCTGCGGGAGAACGAGAAGACGAACTGGTTCCCGGACTCGGTGAAGCAGGGCCGCTTCGGCGACTGGCTGAACAACAACATCGACTGGGCGCTCTCCCGGAACCGCTACTGGGGCACGCCGCTGCCGATCTGGCGCTGCGAGGAGAACCACCTCACCTGCGTCGGGTCCCGCGCCGAACTGGGCGAGCTGTCCGGCACCGACCAGTCGGCCCTGGACCCGCACCGCCCGTACATCGACGACATCACCTTCACCTGCACGCACGAGGGCTGCTCCCTCGAAGCGGTGCGCGTCCCGGAGGTCATCGACGCCTGGTACGACTCGGGTTCGATGCCGTTCGCGCAGTGGGGCTACCCGCACAGGAACAAGGAGATCTTCGAGAAGCGCTACCCGGCGCAGTTCATCTCGGAGGCCATCGACCAGACGCGCGGGTGGTTCTACACGCTGATGGCGATCGGCACCCTCGTCTTCGACAAGTCCTCCTACGAGAACGTGGTCTGTCTGGGCCACATCCTCGCCGAGGACGGCCGCAAGATGTCCAAGCACCTGGGCAACACCCTCGAACCGATCCAGCTGATGGACCAGCACGGCGCGGACGCCGTGCGCTGGTTCATGGCGGCCGGCGGCTCCCCGTGGGCGGCGCGCCGCGTGGGCCACGGCACGATCCAGGAGGTCGTCCGCAAGACGCTCCTCACGTACTGGAACACGGTGGCCTTCCAGGCCCTGTACGCCCGCACGTCGAACTGGGCGCCGTCGGCGGCCGACCCGGCGCCCGCGGACCGCACGGTCCTGGACCGCTGGCTGCTCTCCGAGCTGCACGCCCTCACCTCCGAGGTCACGGAGGCGATGGAGTCCTACGACACCCAGCGCGCCGGCAAGCTGCTGTCGTCCTTCGTGGACGACCTGTCGAACTGGTACGTCCGCCGCTCGCGCCGCCGCTTCTGGCAGGGCGACAAGGCGGCCCTGCGCACCCTCCACGACGTGGTGGAGACGGTGACCCGGCTGATGGCCCCGCTCACCCCCTTCATCACGGAGCGGGTCTGGCAGGACATGGTCGTCCCGGTCACCCCGGACGCCCCGGAGTCCGTCCACCTCTCGACGTGGCCGGTCGCGGACACCACCGCGATCGACCCGGAGCTGTCCCGGCAGATGCTGTTGGTCCGCCGCCTGGTGGAGCTGGGCCGGGCGACCCGCGCGGAGTCGGGCGTCAAGACCCGTCAGCCGCTGTCCCGGGCCCTGGTGGGCGCGGCCGGTTTCGACGCCCTGACCCCCGAGCTCCAGGCCCAGATCACGGAGGAGCTGAACGTCTCCTCGCTGGCCTCCCTGTCCGAGGTCGGCGGTTCCCTCGTGGACACGACCGCGAAGGCCAACTTCCGTGCGCTGGGCAAGCGGTTCGGCAAGGGCGTGCAGGACGTCGCCAAGGCCGTGGCCGCGGCGGACGCGGCGGGGCTCTCGCTGGCCCTGCGCTCCGGTGAGGCCTCGGTCGAGGTGAACGGCGAGACCGTGACCCTCACCCCGGAGGAGGTCATCATCACCGAGACCCCCCGCGAGGGCTGGTCGGTGGCTTCCGATTCCGGGGCGACCGTCGCCCTGGACCTGGAGATCACCCCTGAGTTGCGGCTGGCGGGTCTGGCCCGCGACGCGATCCGCCTGATCCAGGAGGCCCGCAAGAACTCCGGCCTGGACGTGGCCGACCGGATCGCCCTGCGGTGGTCCTCGGCGGACCCGGAGCTCGTGACGGCCCTGACGGACCACGCGGAGCTCATCGCGGACGAGGTCCTGGCGACGGACTTCGCCACCGGCGAGGCCGACGCGTCCTACGGCGACCCGTTCACGGACGAGCCCCTCGGCCTGACGTTCCGCCTCCGCAAGGCATAACCCCACCCCACCCCGACGGCCCGCGCCTTCCCCGGAAGCCGCGGGCCGTCGGCCTTCCCCCAGCCCCGCCACCTCCCTGCGGCACCACCCCCAGCCCCGCCACCTCCAGCCCCGCCGGCGTTTGAGGCGCGGGGTCCGGGGCGGAGCCCCGGGGTCCCCCCCCCCCCCCCCCCCCCCCCGCGGTTTTGGGGCGGGGGGGGGGGGGGCCCCCGGGCCCCCCCCCCCCCCCCCGCGGGGCGCGGCCGGCGGCGGCCCCCCCCGCCCCCCCCGCCCCGCCGCCCGCCCCCCCCCGCCCGGGGGGGTGGGGGGGGGCGCGGGGGGGGGGGCGGCCCCCCCGGACCCAGCCCCGCACAGCGGACCCGCCCCACCCCACCCCAGAGCACCGGCACAGGCACCGGCACCGGCACCGGCACCGGCCCGGGTACGCGAACGGGCCCGGGTACGCGAACGGGCCGGGCCCGGTACCCCCTGAGGGGAACCGGGCCCGGCCCGAGAGACTGCCGACAGACGCGGCGGCGGCGCCTAGTTGTCGTCCTCGTCGATCAGGAAGCCACGCATCGGCGACGGCGCCTGCATCGGCTGCGGAGCAGCAGGCCGCACCGGAGCCATCGGCTGGGTCATCGCCGGGGACATCTGCTGCTGCTGGCCACCGTAGGACGGACCGCTCATCGGGGACGGGCCACCCATCGGGGAGGGACCGCCCATGGGGGACGGGCCACCCATCGACTGACCCATCGCACCGGCCGGAGCCATGGACGGCGACGGCGGCAGCGCGGGACCGGCCGGGTTGCGCGGCGGGGCCAGCGAGTCGTCGGCCTGGGTCTCCAGCTGACGCAGCTGGGACTCCAGGTAGGACTTCAGGCGCGTACGGTACTCACGCTCGAAGCCTCGCAGGTCCTCGACCTTGCGCTCCAGCGTGGCGCGGGCGGACTCCAGGGAGCCCATCGCGACGCGGTGCTTCTCCTGCGCGTCCCGCTCCAGCGCGTCGGCCTTGGCACGGGCGTCCCGCTCCAGACCCTCGGCACGCGAACGGGCCTCGCCGACGATCTTGTTGGCCTCGGAACGGGCCTCCGCGATCGCCTGGTCGGCGGTCTGCTGCGCGAGCGACAGGACGCGGGCGGCACTGTCGCCACCGGGGCCCTGCTGCGGGAGCTGCTGGTGCTGCTGGTGCATCTGCTGGCCCATGGGCTGCATCTGCTGCCCCATGGGCTGCATCTGCTGGCCCATCGGCTGGCCGAGCGGGTTCTGGCCGCCCATGGACTGCTGCTGCTGCATCTGCTGCATCTGCTGGGGCTGCTGCATCTGCTGCGGCTGGCCCATCTGCTGCTGGCCACCCATGTTGTGCTGCTGCATGGGGCCGCCCATCGGGCCGGGACCCTGCGGGCCCTGTCCACCGGGGCCGGGGGGCAGCTGCGGCTGACCGCCGGGCAGTTGGGGCGGGCCCATCTGCGGCTGCTGCTGCTGCGGCGGGCCGGATATGGCCGCGGGCACGGGTGCGCCGGGCCCACCGGGGCCACGCTGGTCCTGGGGTTCGGGCTTGCGCATGCCCTGCTGCTGCTGGTTCTGCGCGGCGGCGCGCGTGGCGGCTGCCAGCTTGGCGCGCAGATCCTCGTTCTCGCGCAGCAGGCGCGTCAGTTCGGACTCGACCTCGTCGAGGAAGGCGTCGACCTCGTCCTCGTCATAGCCTTCTCGCAGGCGGACGGTCGTGAACTGCTTGTTCCGCACGTCCTCGGGAGTCAGCGGCATGTCTTCTTCACCTCTACGTAGTCGTCGGCAGTCGGCAAGACCGTATCGGGACTGTCCCCGGGTTCGCGGGGAAGCACATCGTTCACTGGCCGCTCGCACCAGCGCGCGCGAAAGTGATCAGGATGTAAACGATGATCATCAGAACGAAGAAGGACAGGTCGAGTGCCACGCCCCCGAGACGCAACGGCGGAATGAAACGCCGAAGAAGCTTCAGTGGTGGGTCGGTGGCGGTGTAGGTGGCCTCCAGAACGACCACCATCGCCTTGCCGGGTGTCCACGAACGTGCGAACTGGAACACATAGTCCATGACCAGTCGGAAGATCAGGATGCCCAGAAAACACGACAGCGCGATGTAGACCACTTCCATTGCGATGCCCATCCCGCGCTTCCCTCTCCCCTGCTCCCGCTCTGTCCCCGGCCCCGTGTCTGACGGATCGGTCTAGCTTTGGTTGAAGAACCCGCCCTCCGCGATGCGGGCCTTGTCCTCCGCCGTGACATCGACGTTAGCAGGAGACAGCAGGAACACCTTCTGCGTCACGCGTTCAATGCTGCCGTGCAGACCGAAGACGAGGCCGGCCGCGAAGTCGACCAGACGCTTCGCGTCGGTGTCGTCCATCTCCGTGAGGTTCATGATCACCGGAGTGCCCTCACGGAAGTGTTCCCCGATGGTACGGGCCTCGTTGTAGGTCCGGGGGTGCAGCGTCGTGATGCGGTACGGCTCCCGCTCGGAGACGACCTTGGGCATGATCACGGGTGCGTTCTTCTCCAGGTTGGTGCGGTCAGGTGTGATGGACGCCACGGGGGCAATTCGCGCCGGACGTCCGTTTTCCACCGGCATCGGGATGGGTTCCCGCTGTGCCGGGGGCTGTACTGCTCGTACCGGTTCGTCCGTTACGGGCGGTTGGTGCGCGGGCTGCTGACGCCGGCGATCCCGCTCCGGCTCCGGCTCGGGTTCGAACTCGTCATCGGGGTCGTACCCCGGGTTGTCGTACCGGTCGTCCTCCACGAGGCCGAGGTAGACCGCCATCTTGCGCATCGCGCCGGCCATTCTCCGAGTCCTCCGCTCTGTGGTGGATCGCCCTGTCGCAGGTGTCGCCGTGCCACCAAAGTCGCTGTGTCACCAAAGTCACCAACTGCCCGCGATCCACGTGGTCTGTCCGCTCATCTGCGGAAATGACCATATTTTCTGCTGTGGTCCGACTTTCTTCGCGACGTTACCCGAGCCGGGGTCTCGCGCCGAGTACCGCAGTGCCGACGCGTACATGTGTCGCACCCGCCAGCACCGCCTGTTCCAGGTCGGCGCTCATTCCCGCCGACACCATCGTGGCAGCAGGATGGTCGGCGCGCAGGCTGGATGACAATTCCATCAGCCGCGCGAAGGCCGCCTGTTCGCGGCCCGCGTACGGCCCCGCCAGCGGGGCCACGGTCATGAGGCCGTCGATCCGCAGTCCCGGCGCCGCCGCCACGAGGTCCGCCAACTCCGGGAGGAGGTCCGGCGCCGCCCCGCCCCGGGCCCCCCGCTCCCCCGACTCGGCGTCGAGGGCGATCTGCACGAGGCAGCCGAGTTCCCGTCCGGCGGCCGTGGCGGCCGCCGAGAGCGCGGTGACCAGTTTCGGCCGGTCGACCGACTGCACCACTCGCGCGTATCCCGCCACGGAACGGACTTTGTTCGTCTGCAACTGACCCACGAAGTGCCAGTCGAGCGCCAGGTCCGCGCAGGCCGCGGCCTTGGGGGCGGCGTCCTGGTCGCGATTTTCCGCAACATGACGGACACCCAGGTCCGCCAGCAGTCGTACGTCACTCGCCGGGTAGGTCTTGGTGACCACGATGAGGGTCACCTCTTCCCGCCGGCGCCCCGCCGCCGCGCACGCCGACGCGATGCGCTCCTCGACCCGCGCGAGGTTCTCCGCGAGCTCGGCCTTGCGATCCGTCATCCCTCAGTCCAACCAGACATATCCGGCAAGCCGCCCGGTCACCCGGTCACGGCGGTACGAGAAGTGGTCCCGTGACTCCAGTGTGCAGACCGGGGAGCGGTCGGCGTTCGCCACCCCCGCCCGCGCCAACTGTGCGTGCACGCCGGCGACCACGTCCACCGCCGGGGTCCCCCAGCTCGTCTCGGCCCATGCCGCCGGCACCACTTCCGCGACCGCGTCCCGCATCTCGGCGGGCACTTCGTAGCAGCGACCGCAGACCGCCGGTCCCGTACGGGCGACCAGTCGTCCGAGGTCGGCCCCCAGGGCGATCATCGCCTCGACGGTGGCGGGCACCACCCCGGCGACCAGCCCGGGCCGCCCCGCGTGGGCCGCTCCCGCGATCCCTGCGACCGGGTCGGCCAGCAGGACCGGCACGCAGTCGGCGGTGAGCACCGCCAGTGCCAGTCCGCGACGGGCGGTCACCACCGCGTCCACCGAGGGGATCGCCTCCCGCTCGGCGTCCCACGGGCCGTCCACCACCGCGACGTCCCGACCGTGCACCTGGTTCATCCAGATCACCAGTTCGGGAGCGAGGCCGAGGGACCTCGCCGCGGTCGCCCGGTTCGCGCGAACGGCGGCCGGGTCGTCTCCGACCGCGCCGCCGAGATTGAGCTCCTCGTACGGAACGGCGCTCACCCCGCCCCACCTGTCGGTGAAGGCGAAGTGCGCGCCGTTCTCGTCGTGCTGTCCCAGGATCACTTCAAGAAGTCCGGGACATCCAGCTCTTCCGCCGGGCTGTCCTGGTACGGACGGGCCGTCGGGACGTGGGCCGGCGGCGGGAACTCGTTCACCGGCTCCGGCTCGACCGGAGCCTGGGGCTCCTCACGCGGGGTGACCGAACCGAGCCCGCCGAAGGCCGGGCGGACCGGCTCGGCGGCGCGGACCGGAGCCGGCGCCGGCTCCTCGCGCTTGGTGGAGGCCGCGCCGATGACGTTGTCCCGGCGGGCCGGGGGCTGTCCTCCGTCGAACCCGGCGGCGATGACGGTGACCCGTACCTCGTCGCCGAGCGCGTCGTCGATGACGGCGCCGAAGATGATGTTCGCCTCGGGGTGCGCGGCCTCGCTCACCAGTTGCGCGGCCTCGTTGATCTCAAAGAGACCGAGGTCCGAGCCACCGGAGATGGAGAGCAGCACGCCGCGGGCGCCGTCGATGGACGCCTCCAGCAGGGGCGAGGAGATCGCCATCTCGGCCGCGGCCACGGCGCGGTCGTCGCCGCGGGCCGAGCCGATGCCCATGAGGGCCGAGCCGGCCTCGGACATCACGGACTTGACGTCCGCGAAGTCGAGGTTGATCAGGCCGGGGGTGGTGATGAGGTCGGTGATGCCCTGGACGCCGGACAGCAGGACCTGGTCGGCCGACTTGAAGGCGTCGAGCACGCTGACCTGGCGGTCCGAGATGGACAGCAGGCGGTCGTTGGGGATGACGATGAGGGTGTCGACCTCTTCGCGGAGCTCGGCGATGCCGTCCTCCGCCTGGTTCGCGCGGCGCCGACCCTCGAAGGTGAACGGTCGGGTGACCACACCGATCGTCAGGGCTCCCAGGGAGCGCGCGATGTTGGCGACGACAGGTGCGCCGCCCGTGCCGGTTCCGCCGCCTTCACCGGCGGTGACGAAGACCATGTCGGCCCCCTTGAGGACCTCCTCGATCTCCTCGCGGTGGTCCTCTGCCGCCTTCCGGCCGACGGCCGGGTTGGCGCCGGCGCCGAGGCCCCGGGTGAGTTCACGGCCGACGTCGAGCTTGACGTCGGCGTCGCTCATCAACAGCGCTTGGGCGTCCGTGTTGATGGCGATGAACTCGACGCCCTTGAGACCGACCTCGATCATTCGGTTGATGGCATTGACACCACCGCCGCCGACACCGATGACCTTGATGACTGCGAGGTAGTTCTGCGGTGCTGCCACGTCGAAGGCCTCTCGCCTCGAGTTACGTGTCGCCGCCTCGCGGGCCTGCGTTGCGACGACTGATGCCGAAATTGGGCCGGTTCGTACACGCCGACCCGAACCCTAACCCTGAAGTTTAGGGTTATGAGTGTGTCTGTTCCTTGGACTCTCCGAACAGGACACTAAGTCGACAAGTAGCGCGTGTTCAACGAACACGCCGAACCTCCCGTTTTTCTTTTCACCCTATGTGATCACCCGTATCGCTGGCCAACCAGGGTGCGTCGCTGTTCGACTCGACGTCAACTCCCGGACACCGCCGGGGCGGTGGGGACGCTCACGTCGAAGTGGTCAGCCCCGGGCGAGGCCTTCAGCAGGGCGGTCAGCGCCCGCCCTTTCGCTTCACCCAGTTCGCCGCTTCCCCACACCACGGTTCGCCCCTTGGTGAGCGCCAGCACGACCGAGTCGTACGACTCCACCCTGACCTGCAACGTCTCCTTCGCGACGGCCTCGGGGAGGCCGCCCGCGATGTCCACCGCCTCGCGCAGCAGCCGCTGCTCGTCGAAGCGGCGGGCGCTGGGTGACCGTTCCGCCGCCAATTCGAGGACGGGAACGCCTCCGGGTGCTTTCGCAACCGTGGCGAATCGCACACCCGAAGAGTCCACTTCGACGAAGTCCGTGCCCTTCTTGATGAGCAGCACGGGTTTGCGTTCCGTCACTTTCAGGCTGATTCCACGCGGCCACGACCGCGACACATCGACCGAATCGATGCGGGGCAGCCGCTCGCGCAGCCGACTCTCGATCTCGTCCGTGTCGATGCTCACCAGCGGCGCGCCGACCGGGACGGCCGCGGCCGACACCACCTGCCGCGCCGTGAGCACCTCGGTGCCTGCGGAGGTGACCCTCTCGACGCGGAGCCAGGAGGACCCGTAGAGCACCCAGGTGCCGCCCGCGGCGAGGAGCACCGCGGCGGCCAGGGAGGCCAGTACGAGGACCCGGCGCCGTTTGACGCCGGGGCCCCGCGGGCCGGATCCCTTCGACGGCTTGGGACGCCTGCCGGGCTTGGGAGGGCCGGGGTTCCTGCCCTTGCGGGCGTCCCCGTCGGAACCGGGTGTCCCGCGCTGTGCGGTCGTCGCTCCGGCCACTCCTGTGCCTCCTGGGTCAGTGCTCCCGCCTCAGCGGGCTCTGCGTGCGGCGATCGCCTCGTAGACCAGACCGACGAGCAGGTCGTCGGCGTCCCGGCGGCCGAACTCGGCGGCGGCGCGGGACATCTCGTAGAGGCGGTGCGGGTCGGCGAGCACCGGGAGGACCTGGCTGAGCACCCATTCGGGCGTCAGCTCCGCGTCGTCCACGAGCAGGCCGCCGCCGGCCTTGACCACCGGCTGGGCGTTGAGCCGCTGTTCGCCGTTGCCGATCGGCAACGGTACGTAGGCGGCGGGCAGCCCGACGGCGGAGAGTTCGGCGACGGTCATCGCACCCGCGCGGCACAGCATCATGTCGGCGGCGGCGTACGCGAGATCCATCCGGTCCACGTACGGTACCGGCACATAAGGCGGCATCCCGGGCATGTTGTCGACACGCGGCAGTTCGTTCTTCGGCCCGACGGCGTGCAGGATCTGGATCCCGGAGCGCTGGAGGGTCGGAGCGACCTGCTGGATGACCTCGTTGAGGCGCCGTGCGCCCTGCGAGCCGCCGGAGACCAGCAGCGTCGGCAGGTTGGGGTCCAGGCCGAACGCGGCGCGCGCCTCGGGGCGCACGGCGGCCCGGTCCAGGGTCGAGATGGACCGCCGCAGCGGGATGCCCACGTAGCGGGCCCCCCGCAGCTTGCTGTCCGGGGTGGACACGGCGACGGCGTGCGCGTACCGGGAGCCGATCTTGTTGGCCAGTCCGGGGCGGGCGTTGGCCTCGTGGACGATGATCGGCACCCCGAGCCGCTTGGCGGCCAGGTAGCCGGGCAGCGCCACGTAGCCGCCGAAGCCGACCACGCAGTCGGCCTTGGTGCGCGTGAGGATCTCCTCGGCCGCCTTGATGGTGCCGCGCAGCCGTCCGGGGACGGTGATCAGCTCGGGGGTGGGCTTGCGGGGCAACGGCACGGCGGGGATCAGGCCCAGCTCGTAGCCGCGTTCCGGCACCAGGCGGGTTTCCAGTCCGCGCTCCGTGCCGAGGGCGGTGATGCCCACTGAAGGGTCCTGCCTGCGCAGGGCGTCCGCGAGGGCGAGCGCCGGCTCGATGTGGCCGGCGGTCCCCCCACCGGCGAGTACGACATGCACCGAAATTCACCGCTCTCCGGACGGACGCTTCTTGACGCGCCGTCTCATCGACTTCCATCTCAGCCCGATCCGCGGCCGGCCGGTCTTCGGCTGCCGCATCGCGAGTGCCGCGCGCGCCGCCGGCTCCTCACGCGCGAAGGCGATGAGCAGTCCGACCGCGAACATGGTCGGCAGCAGGGCCGACCCTCCGTAGGAGAACAGCGGGAGCGGGACCCCGGCGATCGGCAACAGGCCGAGCACCGCACCGATATTGATCACGGCCTGCGCCGTGATCCATGTGGTCACGCCTCCCGCGGCATACCGTACGAAGGGGTCCTCCGTGCGTCCGGCCACGCGGATACCCGCATAGCCTAGAGCCGCGAACAGGGCGAGCACCGACAGCGTCCCCGCCAGACCCAGTTCCTCACCGGTGATGGCGAAGATGAAGTCGGTGTGGGCTTCCGGCAGTTGGCCCCATTTTTCCACACTGGCACCCAGCCCGGAACCGAACCATCCCCCGGACGCGAGGGCGTAGGTTCCGTGGACGGCCTGCCAGCAAAGGTCGTTCTTGCCCGGTTCTGTCGCACCGAGGCACGCGAGCCGGTCCATCCGGTGCGGACTCGTCCTGATCAGCAGTGCGATGATCACACCCGCGAACGCGAGAACCCCGACGAACATCCGGGTGGGCGCGCCCGCCAGCCAGAGCAGGCCGAAGAGGATGGCCCCGAGGATCATCGCGGTGCCCATGTCGCCGCCGAGCATGATGAGTCCGAGCAGCAGGAAGGCGACCGGGACCAGCGGCACCAACAGGTGCTTCCACTGGCTCAGCAGCCCCCTGTCGCCCTTGCGGGCCAGCAGGTCGGCCCCCCACAGGATCAGCGCCAGTTTGCCGAACTCGCTGGGCTGGAGCATGAACGGGCCGCCGAGGGAGAGCCAGTTCCGGTTGCCGTTGATCGACACTCCTATCCCGGGGAGCTGCACCAGGACCATCAGGAAGAGGGTCCCGGCCAGCACCGGGTAGGACAGGGCCCGGTGGAGCTTGACGGGCATCCGGGAGGCGGCCAGCAGCAGGACGGCGCCGATGACGGCCGCGAGGAACTGCTTCTTGAAGAAGTAGGCGTCTCCCAGGCCGAGCTGGAGCGCCTTGATCATGGAGGCCGAGTAGACCATCACGAGGCCGAGCACGGTGATCAACAGCGAGCTGCCGAAGATCAGGTAATACGCCGTGAGCGGACGGTCCCAGGCCTTGCGCAACTGCTGTTGCGTACGCCGGAGCCCGGCGAGCGGCCCACGCCCGCCGGGCCCCTTCCCACCGATCACCGGGCGCTTGCGCCCCTGCGCCTTGACGGCTTTGACGGCCTTCGCGGCGGACGGCCGCCGCCCCGGCAGTACTTGCTTGGCCGGCATCTGTGATCTTCCCCTCCACTCGTGCGACGAGCAGCCGGTCGGGAAGGACACCTGCCCTGGTTCGACCTAGGCGCTCTCGGCGGCCAGTTCGCGCACCGCGTCGGCGAATGCGTCCCCACGCTCGTTGTAGTTCGCGAACATGTCCATCGAGGCACAGGCAGGTGCCAACAGGACCGTGTCGCCGCGCTCGGCGAGACGGGCCGCTTCCCGGACCGCCGCGAGCATCGCCCCAGTGTCGGTCCGGTCGAGGTCCACGACGGGTACCTGCGGCGCGTGTCGCGCCAGCGCGTCCGCGATCAGGGCCCGGTCGGCACCCATCAGGACCACGGCCCGCAGACGCCCGGCCGACTTGCGCACGAGCTCGTCGAAGGTCGCGCCCTTGGCGAGGCCGCCGGCGATCCACACGATCGGCTCGAAGGCCGCCAGGGAGGCCTCCGCCGCGTGGGTGTTGGTGGCCTTGGAGTCGTCGACGTACGTGACCCCGTCCACCTCGTCCACGTGCGCGACCCGGTGGGCGTCCGGCCGGAAGTCGCGCAGGCCGTCGCGGACCGCGCGCGGTTCGACGCCGAAGGCGCGGGCCAGGGCCGCCGCGGCGAGCGCGTTGGCGATGTTGTGCGGGGCGGGCGGGTTGACGTCCTCGACCTGCGCGAGTTCCTGGGCGTTCTTCTGCCGGTTCTCCACGAAGGCCCGGTCCACCAGGATCCCGTCGACCACGCCCAGCATGGAGGGGCCGGGGGCGCCGAGGGTGAAGCCGATCGCCCGGCAGCCCTCCTCGACGTCGGCTTCCACGACGAGGTCCTCGGTGGCCCGGTCGGCGACGTTGTAGACGCAGGCCACCGTGTTGCCCTCGTAGATCCGGCCCTTGTCGGCGGCGTACGCCTCCATCGAGCCGTGCCAGTCGAGGTGGTCGGGGGCCAGGTTGAGGACGGCCGCCGAGTGGGCGCGCACGGAGGGCGCCCAGTGGAGCTGGTAGCTGGAGAGCTCGACGGCGAGGACGTCGTACGCCTCCCCGCCGGTCACCACGTCGATGATCGGGGTGCCGATGTTGCCGACGGCCGCGGTCTTGAGGCCCGCGGCCCGCAGGATCGACGCGAGCATCTGGGTGGTCGTCGTCTTGCCGTTCGTGCCGGTGATCGCGAGCCAGGGGGCCGCGTCGGGGCCCCGCAGGAGCCAGGCGATCTCCACGTCCCCGACGACCTCGACACCGGCCTCGGCGGCCGCGGCGAACAGCGGGCTGTCGGGCTTCCAGCCGGGCGAGGTCACGACCAGGTCGGTGCCCTCGGGCAGGGTCGTGGCGTCCGCGAGGCGCACGGAGATCCCCGCCGCCTCCAGCTCCGCCGCCCGGGCCCGGTGGCCCTCGCTGTCGCCGCCGTCGACGACGGTCACCGAAGCGCCGAGGCCGGCCAGGGCGCGGGCGGCACTGATGCCGCTCACGCCGAGGCCGGCGACGGTGATGTTCTTGCCGTGCCAGGAGGTCACTTGTCGGCTGCCCATCCCGCGTAGAAGAGACCGAGACCCACGATCACGCACATGCCCTGGATGATCCAGAAGCGGACCACCACGAGGACCTCGGACCACCCCTTGAGTTCGAAGTGGTGCTGGAGTGGCGCCATCCGGAAGACGCGCTTGCCGGTCAGCTTGAAGGAGCCGACCTGGATGACGACCGACATCGTGATGAGCACGAAGAGGCCGCCGAGGAGGGCCATCAGGAACTCCGTGCGGGAGCAGATGGCGAGGCCGGCGAGCGCGCCGCCGAGCGCCAGCGAACCGGTGTCACCCATGAAGATCTTGGCGGGCGAGGTGTTCCACCACAGGAAGCCGAAGCAGGCTCCCATGAGGGCGGAGGCGACGACCGCGAGGTCCAGCGGGTCGCGCACCTCGAAGCAGGCGGCCGGGTTGGTCAGGGTCTGCGCGTTGGCGCAGGACTCCTGGTACTGCCAGACGCCGATGAAGGTGTAGGCGCCGAAGACCATCACGGCGGCGCCGGTGGCCAGTCCGTCCAGGCCGTCGGTCAGGTTCACGCCGTTGGACATCGCCAGGATCATGAACAGGGCCCAGACGACGAACAGCACCGGCCCGATCGACCAGCCGAAGTCCGTGACGAACGACAGCTTGGTCGAGGCCGGGGTCAGCCCCTTGGAGTCCTTGAACTGGAGGGCGAGCACCGCGAAGGCGATGCCGACGATCAGCTGGCCGGACATCTTGGCCTTGGCCCGCAGACCGAGCGAACGCCTCTTGACGATCTTGATGTAGTCGTCCAGATAGCCGACCAGTCCCATGCCGGCCATCAGGAAGAGGACGAGCAGTCCGGAGAAGCTCACCTCTTCCCCGGTGATGACCTTCGTCAGGGCGTACGCGATGAGCGTCGCCAGGATGAAGGAGATGCCACCCATGGTGGGTGTGCCCTTCTTCCCGGCGTGGCCGCGGGGGCCGTCGTCACGGATGAACTGGCCGTAGCCCTTGCGGGCCAGCAGCTTGATCAGGAGAGGGGTGCCGATGAGCGTCAGGAACAGACCGATGACACCGGCGAAGAGAATCTGCCTCATCGGTCGGCGACCTCGCCCTCGCGCTCCAGCAACGCAAGCGCGACCCGCTCCAGGCCGATCGACCTGGAAGCCTTCACCAGCACGACGTCACCCGGGCGCAGTTCACTGCGCAACAGGTCGACCGCCGCCTGCGCGTCGGACACGAGCACCGACTCCTCACCCCACGAACCCTCGTTATATGCGCCCAGTTGCAACCAGGACGCTTCCCTGCCCCCGACTGCGACGAGCCTGCTCACGTTGAGCCGGACGGCGAGCCGTCCCACCGCGTCGTGCTCGGCCAGCGATGCGTCACCCAACTCGGCCATGGGACCGAGCACCGCCCACGTGCGTCCCCCGCCGGCCCTCGCGGAGCCGCCCATCGCGGCAAGCGCGCGCAGGGCGGCCCGCATGGACTCGGGGTTCGCGTTGTAGGCGTCGTTGACGATCGTCACGCCGTCCGCTCGCTCGGTGACCTCCATCCGCCACCGGGACAACGTGCCCGCCCCGGAGAGCGCGGTGGCGATCTCCGGAGTGGACATGCCCAGTACATGGGCGACGGCGGCCGCGGCGAGCGCGTTCGACACGTGGTGCTCACCGTACAGCCGCAAGGTCACATCGCCGCACCCGGAGGGTGTGTGGAGTGTGAAGGCGGGCGTTCCCCCGGCCGTCATCCGTACGTCCGTGGCCCGGATGTCGGCGTCCTCGGCCTCGCCGAAGAGGACCGTACGGGCCTTCGTGCGGGCGGACATGGCGCGCACGAGCAGGTCGTCGGCGTTCAGGACGGCGACGCCCCCGTCGGCCTCGGACGGCAGGGCCTCGACCAGTTCGCCCTTGGCCCGGGCGATCTGCTCGCGGCCGCCGAACTCGCCGATGTGGGCGGTGCCGACGTTGAGGACCAGGCCGATGCGCGGCGGGGTCAGGCCGGTGAGGTAGGCGATGTGGCCGATCCCGCGGGCACCCATCTCCAGCACCAGGTGCCGGGTGTCCTCGGTGGCCTTGAGGGCGGTGAGCGGCAGGCCGATCTCGTTGTTGAGGGAGCCCGGCGTCCACACGGTGGGTGCGTGCTGTTGGAGCACCTGGGCGATGAGGTCCTTGGTGGAGGTCTTGCCGGCGGAACCGGTCAGGGCCACCACGTCGGTGCCGAGGCGTTCGACGACGGCGCGGGCGAGGGCGCCGAGCGCCTTCTCCACGTCGGGGACGACGATCGCGGGTACGCCGACGGGGCGGGCGGCGAGGACGGCGGTGGCGCCGGCCGCGACCGCGCGCTCCGCGTAGTCGTGGCCGTCGACGTTCTCGCCCTGGAAGGCGGCGAACAGGCTGCCGGCCTCCACCTGACGGGAGTCGATGACCACGGCCCCGCTGATCCGCACCGCCGGATCCGGTATGTCGTGGGGCCGCCCGCCGGTGATGTCGGCGATCTCGGCGAGGGAAAGGGCGATCACTGGTTCACCTCGGCCTGCGTGGTTGCGTGGTGCGGGGCCTCGGTGCGCGCCTCGATGGCCGCGCGCAGGACCTCGCGGTCGTCGAAGGGGCGTACGACGCCGGCGATGTCCTGGCCCTGTTCGTGGCCCTTGCCCGCGACCAGCACCGTGTCACCGGGCCGGGCGCTCGCGACGGCGGCGGCGATGGCCGCGGCCCGGTCGGCGTCGACGAGGACGGTGCCCCGTTCGGCGGGGGGCACGGACACGGCGCCCTCGAACATCGCGGCCAGGATGGCCAGGGGGTCCTCGGAGCGCGGGTTGTCGGAGGTGAGCACGGCGACGTCGGCGAACCGCGCGGCCGCGGCGCCCATCGGGGCCCGCTTGGTGGTGTCGCGGTCGCCGCCGCAGCCGAGCACGATGTGCAGCCGGCCCTCGGTGACCTCGCGCAGGGCCCGCAGCACCGATTCGACGGCGTCGGTCTTGTGGGCGTAGTCGACGACGGCCAGGAACGGCTGTCCCGCGTCGACGCGTTCCAGCCGGCCGGGCACCCCGGGGACCGCGGCGACGCCGTCGGCGGCGGTCTGCGGGTCGATGCCGGCGGCGGCCAGGGTGACGATCGCGGCGACGGTGTTGGCGACGTTGAACGGGCCGGGCAGCGGCGCGGTGGCGCGTACGCGCCGGCCGTCCGGGCCGACGAGGGTCAGCGTGGAGTCGGCGGCCCCCAGGACCACGTCCTCGGCGCGCCAGTCGGCGGCCGGGTCGCCCGTGGCCGAGAAGGTGACGATCGGGATCGTCGCCTCCTTGGCGAGGCGGCGGCCGTACTCGTCGTCGGCGTTCACCACTCCGAGGCGGGCGCGGCGCTCGGTGAAGAGCTGCGCCTTGGCCTGGAAGTAGTCCTCCATGTCGGAGTGGAACTCCATGTGTTCCGGGCTCAGGTTGTTGAAGACGGCGACGTCGAAGACGCAGCCGTCGACCCGGCCGAGCACGAGGGCGTGGCTGGAGACCTCCATGGCCACGGCCTCGACCCCGCGTTCGCGCATGACGGCGAACAGGGCCTGGAGGTCGGTGGCCTCGGGGGTGGTGCGCTCGGACTTGATGCGTTCGTCGCCGATGCGCATCTCGACGGTGCCGACGAGGCCGGTGGCCCGGCCGGCGGCGCGCAGGCCGCCCTCGACCAGGTACGCGGTGGTGGTCTTGCCGGAGGTGCCGGTGATGCCGAGCTGGAGGAGGGCCTCGCCCGGCCGGCCGTAGATCGCGGCGGCGAGCTCTCCCATCCGGGCGCGCGGGTCGGCGACGGCGAGCACCGGCAGTCCGGTCGCCGCGGCGCGTTCGGCGCCGGCGGGATCGGTCAGCACGGCGGCGGCGCCGAGGGCGGCCGCCTGGGCGGCGAAGTCCGCGCCGTGCGCCTTGGCGCCGGGGAGGGCCGCGTAGAGGTCGCCGGGGCGCACCGCACGGGAGTCGTGCGTGATGCCGGTGATCCGCGGACCCGTCGGCTCGCCGGCGGCCTCGAGGTCCACCAGGGCCGCGAGCTCGGCCAGCGGGGTGGGGCGCACGGACACGGGGCGGGGCGCTCCCGGCGGCGCTGCCGGGGCGTCTTTCCGGGTGGTTCTGGGCTGATCAGCGTGGGACACGGCGGTGAGCGTACCGGGCGCGGTGGCCCCGTCGCGAAGCGAGGTCCCGACCGCGGGGCCGGTGGCCGACTGGTTCCCGGGTTTGGGGGTGATCGTTGTCACTGATGGTGCCTCACGCTTTTCTGGCTGGGCGGCGGGTTCACTGGCCGGGCTGCGGGCCGGGCCGGGTACTCGGCTGTGGTGCGGGCTGCGGGCCCGGTTCGAAGGTGACCGGAAGTCCGGCGGGGGCGGTGCCGGTGGGGGCGACCTGGAGGGTCTTGAGGGCGAACTCCATGACCTTCTTGTAGATGGGTCCGCAGATCTGGCCGCCGAAGTAACTGCCCTTGGTGGGGTTCTGGATGGCGCAGTACACGGTGACGCGCGGGCTGTCGGCGGGCGCGAAGCCGGCGAACGAGGCGGTGTATCCCTTGTAGCGGCCGGTGGCCGGGTCGACGCGGTTGGAGGTGCCGGTCTTGCCGCCGACGCGGTAGCCGGGGATGCGCGCCTTGGTGCCGGTGCCCTCCTGGTCGTCGACCACGGATTCGAGCATCGCGGCGAGGGTCTTGGAGGTGTCCTGGCTGATCACCTTGGTCTGCTCGGGGGCGGGGGCCGGGGTGAAGCGGCCGTCGGGTCCCCTGGTGCCGCGGACCAGGGTGGGCTCGATCCGGACGCCGCCGTTGGCGATGGTGGAGTACACGGAGGCCGCCTGGACGGCGTTGAGGGACAGGCCCTGGCCGAAGGGGATCGTGTACTGCTGGGACGTGGACCAGGCCTCGGGCCTGGCGAGGATGCCGCGGGATTCGCCGGGGTAGTCCAGGCCGGTGGGCTGCCCGATGCCGAACTTGGTCAGGTATCCGTACAGGACCTTGTTGGCCTCGGGCTGGGTGGCGCCGAGCCGGCCGGTGGCCAGGATGGTGCCGATGTTCGAGGACTTGGCGAGCACCCCGTTGAGGGTCAGGTACCAGGTGGGGTGGTCCACGTCGTCCTTGAAGAGGCGGTCGCCGCGGTGGAGGCGGTTGGGGACCTCGACGGGGGTCGCCGGGGTGGCCTTCTTCTCCTCCAGGACGGCGGCCATCGACATCACCTTGGCGGTGGAGCCGGGCTCGTACACGTCCTGGAGGGCGGCGTTGCCCATGGCGGTGGAGCGGGCCTTCGACAGGTCGTTGGGGTCGAAGCCGGGGGCGTTGGCCATGGCCAGCACCTCGCCGGTGCGGGTGTCCTGCACGACGACGTAGCCGCGGTCGGCGCCGGACTTCTCGACCTGTTCGGTGATGGCGCTCTGCGCGGCCCACTGGATGTCGCGGTCGATGGTCAGCTCGATGTCCTCGCCGGGCACGGCGGCCTTCTCGCTGGACTCGGCGGTGGGGACGCGCCGGCCGCCGGACTGGGCGTAGGTGAGGCTGCCGTCCTTGCCGGAGAGCTTCTTGTCGAGGGAGGACTCCAGGCCGCCGCCGCCCTTGCCCTCGGCGTTGACGTAACCCAGTATCCCGGCGGCGAGGTCGCCGTTCGGGTACACGCGCTTGCTGCTGTCCTCCTTGAACACGCCCGCGATGACGTTGGCGCCGGGGCCGTTCTTGCGCTTGTCGGCGGCCGCCTTGTCCGCGAAGACCTTCTTGAGGTCCTTGATCTGGTTCCAGACCTGGGGGGTCTGGCGGCGGGCGAGGATGACGTAGCGGGAGTTCTTCGTCTCCAGGAGCTTGGCGATCTCCTTGGCGTCCTTGCCGAGGATCGGCGCGAGGAGGGCCGCGGCCTGCGCGGGGGCGTCCGGGGCCTTGCTCTCCTGCGCGGTGAACATCTTCGGGTCGGCGGTGATGTCGTACGCGTCGACGCTCGTGGCCAGGGCCACGCCCTTGCGGTCGGTGATCTCCCCGCGTTCGGCGGCCAGGGTGTAGCTGGTGAAGCGGTTCTCGGAGGCCTTGGCGGAGTAGGCGGAGGCGTCGACGGCCTGTACCTGGAGCAGCCGTACGACGAAGGCGAGCATGACCAGGGTCAGCCCGACGCCGACGAGGCGCAGCCGGGGTTTGGGGTTTCCGAGCCGGATGGTGTGGGCCGTGCGGGCCGGGGCCGGCCTGCGGGTGGCGGGGCGGGACGCGGGACGCGCCGTGGCCCTGGCCCGGTCGCCGCCGTTGGGCCGGGGCCGGCCGGGGCCCGGCACCCGCCGCCGGGGCGGCTCCTGCGGGCTCACGCGGCCACCGCCGGCACGGCCCGGACGGCGTCTCCGGCCGGGGCGCCGCCCGGCGAACGAGGCGGGGGCGGGCTGGGGGCAAGCCCCGCGGGGGTCCGCGTCACGACGTCACCTTCCAGGGGTCTGGCTGGGCTGGGGGGTCCCGCTCGCCGCGGACGGGTTGGGCGCGGGCGGGCCGCTCGCGGCGGGGGACGGGGCCCCGGAGGGCGCGCCGGACGCCGCGGAGGGCTGCGCGACCGGCGCGGGGGACGGCGGGGGCGGCGCCTGCGCCTGCGAGGCGGTGCCCGCGACCTTCCCGTCCGGGCCGATGAAGACGGGGCTGCCGCCCGGCACCAGGCCCAGTTCGTGCGCCCGTCGCTGGAGCGCGTCGGGGGCCGAGTAGCCGTCCACGTCCCGCTGGAGCGCCTGCTCCTCGTCGGTCAGCACGAGGGTCTCCTTCTTCAGCTGCGTGAGCTGGAAGGAGCCCTGGTTGAGCGCGGAGTTCAGCAACAGCAGGCTGATCAGGCCGCCGCCCAGCAGGGCGACGACCAACAGCACGAAAGGCATCCGGGCCGCCTGACCCGCTCCGTTCCCCGCTCCGGCGCCGGCGGCGACGCCGGGCCTCAGCCGCCCTCCGCGCTTGATCACAGTCGCGCCTCGCGGATCCGTTCGACTCCGCGGCACCGGGCGGGAGCCGCCCGCCGGTTCTCGGCGATCTCCTCCTCCGTGGGGAGCTCGGCGCCGCGCGTGAGGAGTTTGAGCTTGGGCTGGTACTTCTCCGGCACCACCGGCAGTCCGGGGGGCGCGGTGGAGGCGGCGCCCGCCGCGAAGACCTGCTTGACCAGCCGGTCCTCCAGCGAGTGGTACGACAGCACCGCGATCCGGCCGCCGACCGCGATCCGGTCCACGGCCGCCGGGATGGCCCGCTCCAGGCCGGACAGCTCGCCGTTGACCTCGATGCGCAGCGCCTGGAAGGTGCGCTTGGCCGGGTTGCCGCCGGTGCGCTTCGCCGCCTGGGGCAGCGAGTCGCGGATCAGTTCGACCAGCCGGGCGCTGTTGGTGAAGGGTTCCTTCTCCCGCTCCCGCACCACCGCGGAGACGATGCGTTTGGCCTGCTTCTCCTCGCCGTACTGGCGCAGGATGCGGACCAGCTCGCCGGGGGCGTAGGTGTTGAGGACCTCGGCGGCGCTGATGCCGGTCGACTGGTCCATGCGCATGTCGAGCGGGGCGTCCTGGGCGTACGCGAACCCTCGGTCGGCCTCGTCGAGCTGCATCGAGGAGACGCCCAGGTCGAAGAGGATGCCCTGGACCGCGGGGATGCGCAGTCCGTCGAGCACCTCGGCCAGGTCGGCGTAGATCGCGTGGACGAGGGTGACCCGGTCGCCGAAGGGCGCGAGGCGCTCCCCGGAGAGCCTCAGGGCCTCCTTGTCGCGGTCGAGGCCGATCAGGTGGGCCTCGGGGAACCGGGTCAGCAGGGCCTCGCTGTGGCCGCCGAGACCGAGGGTGCAGTCGACTACGACGGCCCCCGGCCTCTCCAGCGCCGGGGCCAACAGGTCCAGGCACCGCTGGAGCATCACCGGGACGTGTCGGGACTCGCTAGTCAAAGCGCCCTCTCAGATAACGGCGCGGCAGGCGTACGCCGCGCCGCGCACGCGGAGTTTTACCAGGGGGCCGGGCGGCCGGTGAGGGCCGGGCTCCGGCCGGTTCGCGTCACTTTAGTGCAACGGTCCCCGCGGTCAACGAACCGCCCGGCGCGCCGTCCGCTCCGCTCGTACGGAACCCGCGAATGCCGCGAATCACCTGAACAGCGGCATCCTGCCCACCCTTGTGGGTTAGCTCACAACAAGGCCGGTTGACCTTCTTTGTCCCTCCTCGCTCCATGCCTCCCCCAGCGGTGCCCATTAACGTCTTAGACATGACGACTTCCGCATCCCTGCCCGCAGAATCCGCAGCCCAGGCGTCCGCCGGTGGGTCCGTCACGGACCGGCTGGTCGAGGCGAACCGCAGGTACGCCTCCGCGTTCGGCGATCCCGGGATGGACGCCCGCCCGGTCCTCCAGGTCGCCGTCGTGGCCTGCATGGACGCCCGCCTCGACCTGCACGCCGCCCTCGGCCTGAAGCTGGGCGACTGCCACACGATCCGCAACGCCGGCGGTGTGGTCACCGACGACACGATCCGTTCGCTCACCATCAGCCAGCGGGCGCTGGGCACCCGCGCGGTGATACTCATCCACCACACCGGCTGCGGTCTCGAAAGCCTGACCGAGGACTTCCGGCACGAGCTGGAGGACGAGGTCGGCCAGCGCCCCGCCTGGGCCGTCGAGGCCTTCCGGGACGTGGACCAGGACGTGCGCCAGTCCATGCAGCGGGTTCGGACGAACCCCTTCCTGCCCTTCCGCGACGATGTGCGAGGCTTCGTCTTCGACGTGCACACCGGGCTCCTGCGGGAGATCGATCCCAGCTCTTGAGTGACACAAGGCCGTAACGCCGTCAAGAATGCGGGGTGACGCCACCCGGGAGTGTTCCCGGGCCGGCGTCCGCACTCTCGCGATGCAGAGGTGTCGGGGTGGGCCGGTTCATGCGTCAAGAGCGTGATCGGCCCGGAAACAAGGGCCGAGGAGAACAAGGTGACCACGTATGACGACCGAGCGAGCCTCGCGGATCTGACCAGCACTGCGGAGCGGGTCCGCCACTCGGTCGAGAGCGTGATCGAGGGCAA
Source organism: Streptomyces sp. NPDC002602 (assembly GCF_042889445.1). Lineage (NCBI taxonomy): Bacteria > Bacillati > Actinomycetota > Actinomycetes > Kitasatosporales > Streptomycetaceae > Streptomyces > Streptomyces sp. NPDC002602. The sequence goes on from NZ_JBIAQX010000002.1 coordinate 62,861, forward strand.
GCCGGAGGTCGTCCGCCTCGCGCTGACGGTCCTGCTCGCGGAGGGGCACCTGCTGATCGAGGACGTGCCCGGCGTCGGCAAGACCATGCTGGCCAAGACGCTCGCCAAGTCCATCGACTGCTCGGTGCAGCGCATCCAGTTCACGCCGGACCTGCTGCCGTCCGACATCACCGGCGTCAGCATCTACGACCAGCAGCGCCGCGAGTTCGAGTTCAAGCCCGGCGCGATCTTCGCCCAGATCGTCATCGGCGACGAGATCAACCGCGCCTCCCCCAAGACCCAGTCCGCGCTGCTGGAGTCGATGGAGGAACGCCAGGTCACCATCGACGGCACGACCTACACGCTTCCCAGCCCCTTCATGGTGGTCGCCACCCAGAACCCGGTGGAGATGGAGGGCACCTACCCGCTCCCCGAGGCCCAGCGCGACCGTTTCATGGCCCGCGTCTCGGTCGGCTACCCCAGCCCGGAGGCCGAGCTCCAGATGCTGGACGTGCACGGCGGGCTCTCCCCGCTGGACGACCTGCAGGCCGTCGCGCACGCCCACGACATCGTCAAGCTGATAGAGGCCGTCCGCGAGGTGTACGTGGCCGAGCCCGTGCGCCGCTACGTGGTCGACCTGGTCTCCGCCACCCGCAGCCACCCGGACCTGCGCCTGGGCGCCTCGCCCCGCGCCACCCTGCACCTGCTGCGCGCCGTGAAGGCGTCCGCCGCGCTGACCGGCCGGGACTACGTCCTGCCCGACGACGTCCAGGCGCTGGCCGCCCCGGTCCTCGCGCACCGGCTGCTGCCGACCGCGCAGGCCCAGCTGAACCGGCGGACCGCCGAGCAGGTCGTCGCCGACATCCTGCAGCGCACCCCCGTGCCGGCCGCGCACGCACGCGGCGAGATGCCGCCCGGCGCGGGCATCCGGGGCTTCTGATGAGCGCCGGTGCCCCGAGCGGCGCCGGTGGCGCGGGAGGGGGCGGCGCCGGTCTGCGCGCCTCGCTGTCGGGGCTGACCACGCGCGGCCGCTCGTTCCTGGCCGCCGGGATCGCGGCCGCCGCGTGCGCGTACGTACTCGGACAGGGCGAGCTGCTCCGGGTCGGACTGCTGCTGGCCCTGCTCCCCCTGATCTGTGTCGTCGCCCTGCACCGCACCCGCCACCGGGTCTCCGGCAGCCGCCGGCTGACCCCGGACCGGGTGCCCGCGGGCGGTGAGGCCAGGGTGCAACTGCGCATGGACAACACCTCCAGGATGCCCACCGGGCTGCTGATGCTCCAGGACCGGGTGCCGTACGTGCTGGGGCCCCGGCCCCGCTTCGTCCTGGACCGGGTCGAGCCCGCGGGGCGCCGCGAGGTGTCCTACCGGGTCCGCTCCGACCTGCGCGGCCGCTACCCGCTGGGCCCGCTCCAGCTCCGGCTGACCGACCCCTTCGGGATGGTCGAGTTGACCCGTTCCTTCAGCACCTACGACACCCTCACCGTCATCCCGCGCACCGAGGCCCTGCCCGCGGTCCGCCTGACCGGCGAGGCCAACGGCCACGGCGACGGCAGCCGCCGCTCCCTGGCCCTGGCCGGCGACGACGACGTGATCCCGCGCGAGTACCGGCGCGGCGACGACCTGCGTCGGGTGCACTGGCGCTCCACCGCCCGCTACGGCGAGCTGATGGTGCGCCGCGAGGAGCAGCCCCAGCGCACCAGGGCCACGGTCCTGCTGGACACCCGGGCGGACGCCTACCGGGGCGCCGGCCCCGACTCCGCCTTCGAGTGGGCCGTGTCCGGGGCCGCCTCCACCCTGGTGCACCTGCTGGAGCAGGGGTTCTCGGTGCGGCTGCTGACCGACAACGGCACCTCGGTACCCGGCGACACCGGCGGCGGCTTCTCCTCCGGCGGGCACGATCCCGCCGAGGCGGCCGGGCTGATGCTGGACACCCTCGCGGTCATCGGGCACTCCGACGAGAGCGGGCTGTCCAAGGCCCACGACGCGCTCCGCGGCGGCGGGGCGGGCGGGGGCTTCGGCGGGGCGGGCTCCGACGGGCTCCTCATCGCCTTCCTCGGCGACCTGGACGACGTACAGACGGAGATGGCGAGCAGGATGCGGCAGCGCAGCGGGGGCGCCGTGGCGTTCGTGCTGGACTCCGCGGCCTGGACGGGCGAGACCTCGCGGGTGGAGACACGGCTGGGCCGGCTGCGCGACGCGGGCTGGACGGCACTGGCCGCCCCGCCCGGGGTGGCCTTCGGCGATCTGTGGCGGCAGGCCGGGAACTCCCCGCTCGGCACGGCGACTTCCGGAGGTTGGGGATGAGCGGGCGCGCACGACTGACGTTCTTCGCGATGCTGGCCACACTGCTGACCTCCTGGTCGCTGGCCCCGCTGGTGGAGTCCTCCGGCTGGCTGGTGCAGGCGGCGGTACTGCTCGGCGTGCAGAGCGCCGTGGGGGCCGGGGCCCGGCGGATCCCGTTGGCGCGGTCGCTGACGGTGGCGGCGCAGCTCCTGGTGACGCTGCTGCTGCTTGTCTTCCTCTTCGCGGGGAAGGCCGAGTCGCCCTCCGGCGGGCTGCTGGGCCACCTGGTCACGGACTTCGGGTCGCTGTTCCAGCAGGGTGTGCGCGATGTCGGCGAGTTCGCCATACCGGCGCCGCTGACGGACGGCATACGGCTGCTGCTGCTCGCCGGGGTGCTGCTGATCGGTCTGCTGGTGGACATGCTGGCCGTCACGATGCGGACGGCCGCGGCGGCCGGACTGCCGCTGTTGGCGCTCTACTCGGTGGCCGCCGGGCTCTCGGCCGGTCAGGGCGGCGCCTGGTTCTCCTTCCTGCTGGCGGGCTGCGGCTTCCTGATGCTGCTGTTGACCGAGGGGCGGGACCGGCTCGCGCAGTGGGGCCGGGTCTTCGGCGCGGCACCGGGCGGGCGCGTCTCGGCCGCTTCCGGCTACGGGGGCGGCAAGGACGGCACCCGGGCCGTGGCCCCGGTGCGCACCGGCCGGCGGATCGGCGTGGTCACGCTCGGTCTGGCGCTGGCCGTGCCGGCGGTGCTGCCGTCGCTGGGCGGCGGCATGCTGGGCACCGGGGACGACGGCGGTGCGGGCAACGGCGCGGGCGGCGGGACGATCTCGGCGGTGAACCCGCTGGTGTCGCTCCAGGGCAGCCTGAACGCGCAGGACAACCGGGTGGTGCTGCGGTACCGCACGGACAGCCCCCAGCAGTCCGAGCAGTACCTGCGCATCCTCGCGCTCGACGAGTTCAACGGGGTCAAGTGGGAGGCCTCCGGGCGCCCCCTGACGGACGTGCCGGAGAGGTTGCCCAACCCGCAGGGGCTCGGCGGTGAGGTGCGCCGGGACGCGGCCGAGGTGCGCACGACCGTCTCGGCGGCCCAGACGTACGCGCAGCGCTACCTGCCGATGCCGTACCCGGCGACGCAGGTGGACATCGGCGGGAAGTGGCGGTTCGAGCCGGCCGGCCGGACCCTGGTCGGGGACCAGTTGGGCAAGGACCGCTTCCAGAACGTGCAGGGCGCCCAGTACACGGTGCGCAGCCTGCTGCTCCGGCCGACGGCCTCGCAGTTGCGCAACGCCCCCGAGCCGGACCCGGCGGTCCGGTCCGAGTACACGAAGCTGCCGTCCGGCCTGCCGCCGGTCGTCGCCGAGACGGCCAGGAAGGTCACCCGGGGCGCGACCGACGACTACACGCGGGCGGTCCGGCTCCAGGACTTCTTCGCGGTGAGCGGCGGGTTCCGCTACGACACCACGGTGAGTTCCGGTTCGGGTTCGCAGGCCATCGCCCGGTTCCTGAACGACAAGGAGGGCTTCTGCGTCCACTTCTCGTTCTCGATGGCGGCGATGGCCCGCTCGCTGAACATCCCGGCGCGGGTGGCGGTCGGGTTCACCCCGGGCTCCAAGCAGGCCGACGGCAGCGTGAACGTGTCGCTGCGGGACGCGCACGCGTGGCCCGAGCTGTACTTCGAGGGCGTGGGCTGGACCCGGTTCGAGCCGACCCCCCGTTCGGGCATCTCGGTACCGGAGTACAGCCGGGCCGCGCAGCCGACCGCGCAGCCGTCCGCCCCGGCGGCGCTGCCCTCGCCGGGCGCGTCGGCGCCTTCGGCGGCCCCGTCGAAGGCGGAGGACTGCCCGCCGGAGCTGAAGAAGCTCGGCGAGTGCGGCGGGCCCGTGCTCTCGCAGGGCGGGAACTCCGACGGTGGGGTGACGCCGCTGTCGGTCCTGGGCTGGACGGCCGCGGGGATCCTCGTCCTGGGTCTGCCCCTGCTGCCCCTGCTGTGGCGGCGCAGGATCCGGACGCGGCGGCTGGCGGCCGGCGACGTGCTGCTCGCCTGGCGCGAGTTGGGCGACGCGGCCTGGGACGTGAACATCCCGCCGGACGAGGCCCTGTCCCCCCGCCGGGCGGCGGGGCGGGTGGTCGTCCTGGGCCGGCTGGAGGACGAGGCCGCCCGGGCCGTGCACCGGGTCGCGGGCGCGGTGGAACGGGCTCTGTACGCCCCGCCGGGCGCGGACACCTCGTACGAGGGGCTGGCGGACGACGTCCTGCTGGCGAGTGCCGCGCTGCTCGCGACCGTGTCGCGCGGCACCCGGGTACGGGCCCTGTTGCTGCCCCGGTCCCTGGCCCGGCTCTCCTGGGCCGCGTCGACCCGTTGGTCGGGCGTGACCGCCCGGGGCGCGGCGCTGTCCGGTCGGATCCGGCTCCCGCTGCGCGGCCGGGGCTGAGCCCGGGCCGGCCCCTCGGGGTCGGCCCCGGACCCAAGCACGCGAAAACGCCGGTGCGGCGAGGCTCGTTCCCCCCGAGCCCCGCCGCACCGGCGTTCGTGTCGCCGGGTCCCCCGTACCCCTCCCGGCCGAGGACGAGGGCCCGGTCCCGCTCCGCGGCCCCGTGTCCGCGGTGCGGGACCGGGCGCCCGGTCCGTGCCCCCAGTCTGCTGTGTGCGCAGGTGGGAACCCATCCGTACTCGTACTCATCCGGAGGGCTGGGTACGGATACTCAGTTCTACGCCGGGACCGTCCCCGGGCGGCACCGCCGACCGGGGGTCAGCGGCTGCCGCTCACCCGGCCCCGCAGCAGCAGCGACAGGGCCGAGTGGACGTCGTCCAGGGACCGCTCGCTCTGGAAGGACTGCCAGTCCAGCGCGGCCACCAGCACCATGCCCACCATGGCGGCCGCCGTCAGCGGGACGTCGATCTCGGCGCTCAGTTCGCCCCGCTCGACCCCTTCGCGCAGGACGTCCTCCACCACCGCCACCGCCTCGCGGCGGACCACCATCAGCGTGGACTGCCAGGTGCGGTTGGTCCGCCAGAGCTCGGCGACGTACAGCTGGGTGAAGGCCGGGTACCGGTCGATGAAGACCAGGCCCGCGCGGATCATCGCGTCGAGCGCCTCGATCCGGGTGCCGCCGCGCGCCTCCGTCTCCTCCGCCGCCGTCCGCAGCGAGACGGTCAACAGCCCCACCCCGTGCCGCAGCAGCTCCTCGAAGAGGTCGTTCTTGCTCGCGAAGTTGTAGTAGACGGTGCCCTTGGCCACGCCCGCCCGTTCGGCGATCTCGTCGACCGTGGTCGCGGAGAAGCCCTGCTCGGCGATGAGGGTGACGGCCGCTTCGTAGAGCTTCTGCCGGGTGGCCTGACGTCGACCGCCGCCGGCGGCCGTACCGGTGCTGCTGCTTTCCATGGCGCTGATTCTCACAGGTCAACAGCTCTCTACAGGCTCAGTTCCGGGTGCAGTCGACTCATCGTCCACACCTGCTTGCCGCGGGCGGCGAGCGCGGTCAGGGCCAGGGCTCCGACCGTGAAGGCCAGCAGGACCAGGGATCCCTGCCACACCGGGGCGAGGTCGCCGCCGGTGATGAGGCGGCGCAGGCTCTCGACGACGTACGACATGGGCAGGTACGGGTGGATCCAGTTGAAGAAGGCGGGGCTGGTCTGAACGGGGTACGTGCCGCCCGCCGAGGTCAACTGGAGCATCAGGACGGCGAGGACCAGGATGCGTCCGGCCGCCCCGAACTTGGCGTTGAGCCACTGGACGATCGCCGCGAAGCAGCAGGTGACCAGCATCAGGAAGGCGATGGTGAGCGCGGGCCGGGCCATCTCCAGGCCGAGGTCCGGGGCCCAGTGGAGCACCGACATCAACAGGGCGACCTGTGCGAAGCCGATGCCGGCCACGGGCAGCCAGCCCGCGAGGGCGACCCGCCAGGGCGAGGCTCCGGCGGCCAGGGCCCGCCGGTTCAGCGGGGCGATCAGCATGTAGGCGACCATCGCGCCGACCCACAGGGAGAGCGGGATGAAGTACGGGGCGAAGCCGGTGCCGTAGTTGGGCGCCTTGTGGAGGGACTGGTTGGCGAGCCGGACGGGGTCGGCCATGACCTGGGTCCGGGCGTCGCGGGCCTGCTGGTCGTAGTCCGGGATCTTGCCGGCGCCGTCGTGCAGGCCGCCGGCGAGTTCGCCGCTGCCGTCGACCAGCTTGTACATGCCGCTGTCCAGGGTGTGCGCGCCGTCCCCGAGCTTGCCGACGCCCTCGGTGAGCGCGCCGGAGCCGGTGAAGGCGGTGCCGAGGCCGGTGTGCAGTTGCGTCATGCCGGAGGCGACCTTCTGGGCGCCGGTGTTCAGGGCGTTGACCTTGGCGACGGCCGCGTTGAGGTCGGAGGACAGGCCGGGGGCCTTGTCGGCGAGTTCGCGGGCCTTGTTCTCCAGGTCGTCGAGCTGACGGCGGAGCTTGCCCATGTCGGTGCCGGAGGCCTTGACGACGTCGTTGACGTCACCGGCCAGCATGGCGCCCTCGGCGGTGTCGTCCTTGATCCGCTTCAGGTCGGGGCAGGAGGCCAGGTGCGGCTCGGCGCCCGGGGTGACGCAGTGGGCGGTGTAGTACTTGTCCGCGCCGGTCGCGGCCCGCTGGGTGACGGCGGCGGCGGCCGGGGCGTTCTTGGCGAAGGAGTCCAGGTGCTTGTTGACCACCTGGGCGGTGTCCGCGACGAGTTCGGCGGTGGCGGCCAGGGACTTCGGGTCGCTGACGAAGGGCTTGGCCTTGGCGGCGGCCCCGTTGACCTTGTCGGCGAGGGTCTGGGTGCCGGCGGCGAGGTCCTTCGAACCGGTCTCCAACTGCCCGGCGGCCGTGTTCAGCTTCTTCAGCCCGCCGTTGAGCTCGCCCGTCTTCTCCTTGGCCGTGTCGAGGCCGTCGGCGAGGTCCTTGGCGCCCTGCTTGGCCTTGCCGGCGCCGTCCTTGAGCTTGTCGGCGCCGTCGGCGGCCTCGGCGGTCTTGTCGTGCAGGTCGGAGAAGTTGACGAAGATCTTGTCGAGGAATCCGCGGGAGGCGTTGGTGGACGCGGCGGAACGGACCTCGGAGAAGACGGTCTTGGAGATCGAGCCGACGATGTAGTTGTTCGCGTCGTTCGTCCGGACCTGGAGCGCCCCGGTGGTGGGGTCGGCGCCGGAACTGGAGGCGATCTTCGCGCTGAAGTCGGCGGGCATGGTCAGGGACAGGTAGTACTTCCCCTCCTCCAGCCCCTCGGCCGCCTCGTCCGCGTCGACCTCGCGCCAGTCGAAGGTCTTGCTGTCGCGCAGCTTCTTGGTGATCTCGTCGCCCGCGGCGAGGTGCTTGCCGTCGACGGTGGCGCCGCGGTCGGAGTTGACGAGGGCCACGGGAACCTTGTCGAGGTTGCCGTAGGGGTTCCAGAAGGACCAGAGGTACAGGGCTCCGTAGAGCAGCGGCAGGAGGAGCAGCGCGACGAGAGCGGCCCGGGGCAGCTTCCCCCGCCCGAACCGCTTCAGCTCAAGCGCGGCGAGCTTCGGCGAGCGCATCGTCCGTCCCCTTCGTGTCGTCGTCGGTGTCGTCGTCGGTGCCGGCGGCCGTGCCGTTGTCGGCGGCGGCCGTGTCCTTGTCGGTGATGGCCGCGTCCTTGTCGGTGGTGGCCGCGTCCTTGTCGGTGGTGGCCGTGTCGCCGTCCTGGCCGGTGTCGGTCTCGGCCTCGGCCTCGGCCCCGGGCTCGGGTTCTTCCGGCTCGGCTTCCGGCTCGGCTTCCGGCTCGGGCTCGCCCGCCGGCTCGGGCTTGTTCTCGGGCTTGGCTCCCCAGGTGATCGGGGATTCCGTGCCGCCGCCCGACCGGGCGGCCGGGGCGGGTGAGGCCTTGGCCCCGGTGGTCGGCACGGCGGTGGGCTCGACCGCGGTCGCGACCGTGCGCAGCACCAGGACCCCCTCCGGCGCCTCGTCGCACACCGCGAGGACGGTGGTGCCCCGGTCGGCGATCGAGCGGAGCAGCGCCCACAGTTCGGCGCGCTCGGCGGCCGAGAGCTTGAGGTCGGTGTCGTCCAGGGCCAGCAGTCGGGGCCCGCCCAGCAGGGCGATGGCCACGGACAGCCGGACGGCCTCCAGCCGCTCCAGGTCGCGGACGGAGGTGCGCGGCCCCTTGGGCAGGGTCGCCAGGTCGAGCCCGGCGGTCGCGAGGGCCTCCTCGATCCGGGCCGCGGCGGCGGCGCGGCGCTCTCCGCGCGGTCGGAACAGGGCCCGCACGGGACCCTCGTAACGGCGCTGGAGCATGGCCCCCTCGCGCAGTTGCTCGGCGACGGTGAGCGCCTCGTCGAGGTCGTTGACCCCGGGGACGTGCCCGAGGGCGGCGATCCGCCGCACCGCGGTCATCTTCTTCGGCAGCGGGTGCCCGCCGATCTCGGCCTGGCCCTCGGAGGGCTTCATCCGGCCGGTGAGGGCGAGGAGCAGGCAGGTCCGGCCGCTTCCGGAGGGGCCTTCCAGCGCGATGAGCGAGCCGGGCGCGGCGTCGATCCCCACTCCCCGGAAGACCCAGCCGCGCGGGCCCTTGAGTCCGAAGTCCTCGGCCTTGACGGCCGCTCCGTGTGGGCTCTCCACGCCGCCTCCCCCTTCTTTTGAACTGACTGGTCAGTTCAAAAACTAGCAGGTTCCGCGGGTTCCGGTTGCGGCCAGGGGGGTGAAGATCCCCAACCGGGGGTAAAAGTGCAGGTCACCGGGATTGTCAGTGGCGGGGGTCACGATGGACTCACGCAGCGCGACAACGCGGCGGGCAAGGCAGCACCACCCGAACGGCGGTACCGGAACAGGCAGTACCCGAAAAGGCAGTACCCGAGCAGTACCCGGCATCAGAAGCAGCACGCATCGACAGGAGGTTCGTCATGGCCACACCGTCCCCGTCCCCTGTCCACCCCGTCCCGAGGAAAGCGTCGGCACCGCCGGCCGCCCTCGATCTGCTCGCCAAGGCCCACCGCGGCCTGACCGAGGCGGTCGGACTGTCCCTGCCCAACGAGCGCTACGCCACCGCACACCTCGCCGCCCTGCGCGCGGCGGCGGCCGTGCTGGCCGCGCGCGTGAAGCCCGAACCGGTCAACCCGCGCCGGCGGCCCCGGATCCGCAGCGCGTGGGAGGTGCTGCCGGAGATGGCGCCGGAGCTGACGGAGTGGAGCGCCCTGTTCGCCTCGGGCGCCGAACGCCGGGCCCGGGCCGAGGCCGGCATACCGGACGCCGCGACGGGTCGGGAGGCCGACGACCTCGTCCGCGAGGTGGGGATGTTCCTGCGCCTGGTCGAGCGGATGCTGTCCCTGCGACCGGTGACCCCGGCTGCCGCACAGGGCCCGCCCACCGCCGCGCAGAGCCTGCCCACGGCCCTGCCGCAGCCGCGGCCGGAGCGTCCGCACGCGGGATGAGCTGGTCGGCGGCCTGAGGCAATAGGGTGGGGCACGCCCGCTCACCCTTACCGCGCCGAGGAGCCATCAGCCGTGTCGGACACTTCCCGCCCCCGTGCCTCCCTCCGCACCGCCGTGGTGTGGGAGGTCCTCAAGGAGGCCCTCGACCGCCGGGTGAAGGCGACCGGGCGGGACGTGCTGGACGTGCTGGACACCGGCGGCGGCACCGGAAAGTTCGCCGTCCCGGTGGCCCGACTGGGCCACCGGGTGACGGTGGTCGACCCCAGCCCGAACGCGCTGTTCGGGCTGGAGCGTCGGGTCTCCGAGGCCGGTGTCGCCGATCTGGTGCGAGGGGTCCAGGGCGACGCCCAGGGCCTGCTGGACGTCGTCGACCGGGACGCGTACGACGTGGTGCTCTGCCACGGCGTGCTGGAGTACGTGGACGACCCGGCCGAGGGCGTGGCCAACGCCGTCGCGGCCCTGCGATCGGGCGGGATCCTGAGCCTGCTCGGCGCCGGACTCGGCGGAGCCGTCCTGGCCCGCGCGCTGGCGGGGCACTTCACCGAGGCCCGTACCGCCCTCACCGACCCGGCGGGTCGATGGGGCACCGGCGACCCGGTCCCGCGCCGCTTCACCGCCGAGCAGCTCACCGAGCTGGTGGGCGGAGCCGGCCTGGAGGTCGGCGCGGTGCACGGTGTACGGATCTTCGCGGACCTCGTCCCGGGCGTCCTGGTCGACACCGAGCCCGGCGCGGTGGAGGCGCTGCTGCGCCTGGAGGAGGCCGCCGCCGAGCTGCCCGCCTTCCACGCGGTGGCCACGCAGTTGCACGTTCTGGGCGAGAAGACCGCCTGATCTGCGGCGCGTCCGCGCACGCGGATCCGCCGACACCCTGTGAACCGGCCGCCGGCCCCGTATGATCGAGGACACCGGTCGGCATGGCGGACGGACCATTGGGGAATAAGCGCCTCAGTGACCGCACGGCCGACGGTACGGTTTGTACGCAGGGCATTTTTCGAACGTGGCGTAGAGGGCGGGTATCACGGGGGCGATTCCCCGCCTATCCTGAAGGGGACCCCTGGTCGCTACCCTTCGCGACCGACGGATGAGGAGGACTCCCGTGCCGCTCTCGGAGCACGAGCAGCGAATGCTCGAGCAGATGGAGCGAGCGCTGTACGCCGAAGATCCCAAGTTCGCGACAGCGCTTGAGGGAAGCGGACTGCGCACGTACACCCGGCGACGGGTTTACCAGGCAGTCGCAGGCATTGTGGTGGGTATCGCGCTCCTCATGACCGGTGTGATCGTGCCGAACGTGCTCTGGATCAGCGTGGTGGGTTTCCTCGTCATGCTGGGCTGTACGGTTCTCGTGGTCACCGGTTGGCGCAAGGCACCCAAGCCTGGCGAGCAGCCCGTCTCCGACAGTGCAGGTGGTTCGGCCCGCGGCCGGAACCGACAGCGTCGGTCGATGATGACGCGCATCGAGGAACGGTGGCAGCGCCGCCGTGACGAACAGGGGCAGTAGCCCCACAGACATGAGCGAGGGGACGGTCGCCGACGGGCGGCCGTCCCCTCGCCGTTCTCCCGGACGGATCACCCGTCCTGCGGCATGATGACCGAATGACTGTGCTGCCCCTGGTCTTCACCAGTGGCTGGGCCAGTGGGATCAACGCCTACGCCGTGGTCCTCCTGCTCGGCATCTTCGGCGCGACCGGGCTCACGGACGAGGTTCCGGAGTCGTTGCAGCGCCCCGACGTCCTGATCGTCGCCGGCGTGCTGTTCCTCTGCGAGGCGGTGGCCGACAAGATCCCCTACGTGGACTCGCTGTGGGACACCCTGCACACCGTGATCCGCCCGGTGGCGGGTGCGGTGGTCGGGGCCCTGCTGGCCGGGCAGAGCGGCTCGCTCCCCGACCTGGCCGCCGGGGCCGTCGGCGGTTCCACCGCGCTGGCCAGCCATTTCGTCAAGGCCGGTACCCGGATGGCGGTCAACACCTCACCGGAACCGTTCACCAACATCGCCCTGAGCACCGCCGAGGACCTCGGTGTGGCGGGCATCGTCACGTTCGCCATGTTCAACCCCCAGGCCGCCGCGATCATCGCGGCCGTGCTGCTGGCGGCCGGCCTGGCGATGATCTTCTTCCTCTGGAGTCGGATCCGCCGCTACCGAAGGCGGCGGGCCCAACGCCGCGAGGAGAGGCGGATGGCCGCCGAGTTGCGTCAGACCTCCGGCGCGCCACCCCACTGAGCGCACCGCCGACCCGTCGCGCGCGGGCGCCGACCGGGCTCCGCGCCCGCCCTGACCTCGTACGACCTGGCCGACCCGGCCCTCGGTTCGCTCGATAGGCTCAGCCGCATGGCACGAATTGCGGTGATCGGCGCCGGGATGGGCGCGATGGCGACGGCGGCCCGGTTGGCCGTGGCGGGCCACCGGGTGACGGTGTACGAGCGCGGCTCCACGTACGGCGGCGCGGTCGGCCGGTACGAACGCGACGGTTTCGCCTTCGACACCGGGCCGGGGCTGTTGCACCTGCCCGCCGTCTACCGCGACCTGTTCGTGAAGACGGGCAGGAAGCCGCTGGAGGACTGCGTCGACCTCGTCCAGGTGGACCCCGCGGTCCGGCACCTGCTGCCGGACGGCACCTCGGTCACCCTCCCCAACGCCTCGCGCGGGGGCGCCGCCGCCGTGCTCGACGAGGCCTTCGGCGCGGGCTCCGGGGACCGCTGGAACGGGGTGCTCGGGCGGGCCCGCGACGCCTGGAACGCCACGCGCCGCCCGCTGCTGGAGGAGCCGCTGCGCCCCGACTGGCAGGTGCTGGGCACGGACCCCTACCCGGCGTTGCGCAAGAGCGGCCTGCTGCGGCGACGCCCGCCGACCCTCGCCGAGGTGGCCGAGCGGGAACTGGGCGGGCCGCTCGGCGAGCTGCTGACCGCGCGGGTGCGCGCGTACGGTCTGCGCCCGACGGACGCGCCGGCCTCGGCGGCGGTGCTCCCGTACATGGAGCAGACCTTCGGGAGCTGGTACGTGCGCGGTGGTGTCCGGGAGCTGGCCACGGCCGTGTACGAGCGCTGCCTGGAACGGAAGGTGACCTTCGTCTTCGACGCGGACGTGCGGGGGATCGTGGAGCGGGACGGCCGGGCGGCCGGCCTCTCGCTGGCCGACACGAGCACGGCGGAGGCCGGGACCGTGGAGGCCGACGCCGTGGTCTGCGGGGTCGACCCCCGGGCGCTCGGGATCCCGCCGGCGCCCGGTCCGGCCCCCGCCCCACCCACGGGGCTCCCCGGTCGGTACACGCTGTTCCTGGCCCTCGACGGGCCCAGGCCGGCGGAGGCCGTGCACCGCACCCTGGTCGGAGCGGACCTGACCGTGCTGCGGCCCGACGACCCCGCCGTCCGGCCCGACTCCGCGCACGAGGCCGTCACCGTCCAGGCGGTCGTGGAGCCCGGCACGACGCCCACCGCGCAGGAGCTGATCGCCGCGGCGGCCCCGGCCGTGCCGGGTCTGCGGGAGCGGCTGCTGTGGCACGAACTGCGCACCCCGGCCGACATCGCGGCGGCGACGGGCGCCCTGGACGGGGCCGTGCCGCCGCCCGCCCTCGCGGGAGCCGGCGGACGGCTGCTCCACCCCTCGAACACCACGGGTCTGCCGGGGTTGTACCTCGCGGGCGGCTGGGCCCACCCGGGCGGCGGGCTCCCGCACGCGGGCATGACCGGCGCCCTGGTGGCCGGGCTCATCGTGGAGGGTGCGGAGTTCCGCGGCTCCCGCTAGCCGTGACCCCTGGCCTCGGGCCCGGGGCTCGGGCGGGTCAGTAGCGGTACTGCTCGTACTCGCCGGGGCCGCCCTGGTACGGGTACTGCTGCTGTTGCTGCTGCTGCTGCTGTTGCTGCTGGTACTGCTCGTCCGTCGGGTAGGACTGGCCGCCGTACTCGTCGGTGGACCGCTGCTGCGGTACCCAGACCCCGCCGGGCGGGGTGTCCATCGCGTACTGCTGCCCGGTGCCGTCCGCGTAGGGCGCGTAGTCGTTGCTCTGGGGTGTGGTGCCGATGTACGGGTCCGAGTAGGCCGCGTAGACCTGCTGCTCGCCCATCGGGTACCCGCCGGAGTAGTCGTAGCCGCCCTGGGGCTGCGCGCCGTACTGCGGCGCGTACTGGCCGTCCTGCCCTGCCGCGGCGAACGGCGAGGCGAACGCGGCCGTTTCGGCCGCCTGGCCCGACTGGTCGGCGTACTGGCCCGACGGGTCGCCGTACTGGGGGGCGAAGCTCTGTATCCCGTACGAGCCTGTGTCCTCGGGAACCGGCTGCGGGGTGAAGACGTTCGTCTCCCGGTCGTCGAAGTCGTCGGGGGCGTCCGCGCCGTCGCGGCGCCCGGCGGCCGTCCGGTCGCCGTACTCCAGCCCCGTCACCTCCAGCGTGGGCTCGGGGCGTTCGGCGCGCGGGCCGCCGCCCCGGCGCCGGCCGCTCTGCTGCCGTACGGGTTCCCCACCGCGGCGCAGCGCCCAGCCGGCCACGAAACCCTTGCGGAAGGAGAGCGTCACCAGGGTCTGGCCCACGGCGAACGCGGTCGCGCCGACGGCGATGACGGGCACCGACGGCAACACCACCCCGGCGACCACGCCGGCGAAACCGGCGAAGGCGAGCAGGCGCCAGCGGAGCCGGGCCTTGTACTGCATCAGGACCTCGGCAAGCAGCCACAACGCGACGAATCCGAACGCGGTGTAGAGGACCGTCATTCCCATGCGTGGCCCCTCTCGGTACGGCCGCCGGCGCGGGAACGGGGGACGGCCGATCAGGCCCGCTGGTGCAGGCCCAGGTTCTCGTAGATTTCGAGAGTCGCCGTGGAGTTGTTCAGCGTGATGAAGTGCAGCCCCGGAACACCCTCGGACAGCAGCCGCGCGCAGAACTCCGTGGCGAACTCGATGCCAATGGAGCGTACAGCGGCCGGATCGTCCTTGACGGCGAGCATGCGGTCTTTTACCGCCGAGGGGAAGACCGCGGTGCTGAGCTGGGGCAGCCGGTCCAACTGCTTGATGCCCACAACAGGCATGACCTCGGGGATGATCGGGGTGTCACAGCCCGCCTTCGCGACGCTGTCGCGGAGCCTCAGATAATTCTCCGGATCGAAGAACATCTGGGTGATCGCATAGTCGGCGCCCGCGCGGCACTTGTCCACGAAGTGCCGGATGTCCGTGTCCCAGTCGTCCGAACGCGGGTGCATCTCGGGGAAGGCGGCGACGCCGACGCAGAAGTCGCCGGACTCCTTGAGCAGGCGGACCAGGTCGGCCGCGTAGTCCACGCCCTCGGGGTGCCTGACCCAGTCGGCCATGGGGTCGCCGGGCGGGTCCCCGCGCAGCGCGAGCATGTTGCGGATGCCGGCGTCGGCGAACTGGCCGATGACGTGACGCAGCTCCGCGACGGACTGGTCCACGGCGGTGAGGTGCGCGACGGGGGTGAGGGTGGTGTTCGCGGCGATGGCCTCGGTGGCACGTACGGTGCCTCCGCGCGTGGAGCCGCCGGCCCCGTAGGTGACGGACACGAAGCTCGGGCCCACCGCCTCGATGCGGCGGAGCGCGTTCCAGAGGTTGCGTTCGCCCTTCTCGGTCTTGGGCGCCCAGAACTCGAAGGAGTACGAGCGCCCGGACGCGATGAGCTCGCGGACCGTGTGTGCGCGGTCCGACCAGGTGGAAGCGGTACCAAGGGCCATACCGGCAGGTTAGACGCGCGCCGGCGGACACCGAAGCGTTGTCCGCCCATTGGACACGTTTTTGGACACCCGGCTACGCGAGACGGGCGCGGACCCGCTTGGCCAGTTCGGCGGCGGCCGCCCCGGGGTCGGAGGCCTCGGTGAGCGCGCGCACGACCACGACACGGGTGGCCCCGGCGTCGAGGACCTCGTCCAGGTTGCCGGCGTCGATGCCGCCGATGGCGAACCAGGGCCGGTCCTGCGCGAGGGAGGCGGCGTGGCGGACGAGCCCGAGGCCGGGGGCGTGCCGGCCGGGCTTGGTGGGGGTGGGCCAGCAGGGGCCGGTGCAGAAGTAGTCCACGCCGGGCTCGGCGACGGCCGCGTCGACCTCGGACTCGGAGTGGCAGGAGCGGCCGATGAGGACGTCGGGGCCGAGGATCGCGCGGGCGGCGGGAACGGGGATGTCCCCTTGGCCGAGGTGCAGGACGTCGGAGCCGATGGCGTGCGCGACGTCGGCGCGGTCGTTGACCGCGAGGAGCCTTCCGTGGCGGCGGGCCGCCTCGGCGAAGACCTGGAGGTGTTCCAGCTCCTCCCCCGCCTCCATGCCCTTGTCGCGGAGCTGGACGACGTCCACCCCGCCGGCCAGGACGGCGTCGAGGAACTCGGGAAGGTCACCCTGCCGCTTGCGGGCGTCCGTGCACAGATAGAGCCGGGCGTCGGACAGCTGCTGCATGGGTGTACCCCCCGTGGTCGTGGCGGTGTACGGGCCCGCGCGCTCGGCCCGTACACCGATTGGTTCGGCGAATCAGCCGGTCAGAGGGCGAGCGCCTGAGCGCGGCGCTTCACCTCCGTGCCGCGATTCTCGCTCAGCGCCTGCGCGGGGGTGCCGGGCAGGGTGGGGTCGGCGGTGAACATCCACTCCAGGATCTCCGCGTCGGAGAAGCCGTCGTCGCGGAGCACCGTCAGCAGGCCGACGAGGCCCTTGACGACCTTGTCGCCGTCGATGAAGGGGGCGGGTACCTGGAGGGAGCGGTTCTCGCCGCGGCGCACGGCGAGCAGCTGACCTTCCTTGACCAGCTGGCGGACCCGGGTCACTTCGATGTCGAGCATCTCCGCGATGTCGGGGAGGTACAGCCAGGCGGGGACAAGGGCATCGATCTTTGCGTCAATCTCGGTCACGGGGACAAGCCTGCCATCTCGGGCCGGCCGCCGGTACCCGGGCCGTCCGTCCGGGCGCCGGGGCGGGCGCCACCGGGCCCCCGCCCGGCGCGGCGGCGCCCCGCGACCGTGGCCGGGGTCAGGCCGCGGCGGACTTCAGGGGGGTTGCGGGGTCGGCGACCTTGGCCGGATCCAGGGCGGTGCCGGATTCGATCAGGCGGCGGCCCTGCGCGAGGTCGCGGGGGCGGCCCACGGCGAGGACGGCGACCAGGACCCCGTCGCGGAGCCAGCAGACGGACCACGCCGGGTCGGCCGGGTCGCCCCGCCACACCGTCTCGTCCGCGCCGTCGTGGTGCCCGGCGTACTGCACGAAGCGCCCGAACTGCTCCGACCAGAAGTAGGGCACCGGGTCGTAGGCCCGGTCCGTTCCGCCGCTCAGGATGTCGGCGGCGACCACCCTGGGGCCCTGGAGGGCGTTGTCCCAGTGGTGGACCAGCAGCCTGGTCCCGTAGCGGGCGGAGGGGAACGAGGCGCAGTCGCCCACCGCGTACACGTCCTCCAGCGAGGTCCGCAGCCAGGCGTCGGCCGTGACCGAGCCGTCCGGTCCCAGGTCGATCCCCGAGTCCGCGAGCCACGCGGTGGCGGGGCGGGCCCCGATGCCCACGATGACCGCGCCGGCCGGCAGTTCCCGGCCGTCCGAGAGCAGGACCCGGCCCGGCTCCACCGAGGCCACCCGGGCGCCGGTCAGCAGGGTCGCGCCCGCCTGGGCGTACCAGCGGCCCATCGCCTCGCCGACCTCGGCGGGCAGGGCCCCCGCCAGGACCCGGTCGGCCGCCTCGACGACGGTGACGGCGCAGCCCGCCTCCCGGGCCGCGGTGGCGAACTCCGCGCCGATCCAGCCGGCCCCGACCACGACGACGGCCGGGGCGGCGGCGAGGACGGGGCGCAGTCGGGCGGCGTCGTCGAGGGTGCGCAGCAGGTGGACGCCGCGGACGCCCTCGGAGCCGGGCAGGGTCAGCGGTTCGGCGCCGGTCGCCAGGACCAGGGCCTCGTACGGGACCGGGCCGACCTCCGTGTCGAGTTCGCGCGCTCCCGCGCGCAGGCCCGTGACCTCGGTGCCCAGTCGAAGGCGGATGTCGAGCCCCTCGAAGTCCACGTCGAACGCGGAGTCCTCGGCCTTGCCCAGGAGGACCGCCTTGGAGAGCGGGGGCCGGTCGTAGGGCTGGTGGGGTTCGGCGCCCAGCAGGGTCACGGGGCCGGTGTAGCCCTGTTCGCGCAGGGCCACGGCGGTCTGCACGCCGGCCATTCCGGCGCCCACGATGACGACGCCGCTCTGAGTCTGTTCCGTCTGCTCGCTCACGTCTCCCACCCTAATCTTCTGACGGTGCGTCAGGAATAGCGGGCGGGGAGGCAGCCTTACCCGGCATCGACCCCGGGGTTAGTCTGGCCACCGTACCTATCGCGGGAGTCCGGGCGCACCGGGCTGAGAGGGAGGCTGACCGGCCTCCGACCGTACGAACCTGATCCGGGTCATGCCGGCGAAGGGAGGGGCTGGACACCCATGCACTCATCGCGTTCACCGCACGTGTCACGACCGGCGGGTCACGACGTCCTCGTCATCGGGGGCGGCGTCATCGGCCTGGTCGTCGCCTGGCGGGCCGCCCGGCGCGGACTGCGCACCGTACTCGTCGATCCGTCCCCCGGAGGGGGCGCGGCCCAGGTCGCGGCCGGCATGCTCGCCGCCGTCACCGAGCTGCACTACGGCGAGGAGACCCTGCTCGGGCTCAACGTCGCCTCCGCCGCCCGCTACCCGGAGTTCGCCGCCGAACTCACCGAGGCCTCCGGCGGGCTGGGGATCGGCTACCGCGCCTGCGGCACCCTCGCCGTGGCCCTCGACTCCGACGACCGTCTCCACCTGCGCGAACTGCACGCGCTGCAACGCCGCTGCGGGCTGGAGTCGCAGTGGCTGACCGGCCGCGAGTGCCGGCGCCTGGAACCCATGCTGGCCCCGGGCGTCCGGGGCGGCCTGCGCGTCGACGGGGACCACCAGGTGGACCCGCGCCGGCTCGCCGCCGCACTGCTGGCCGCCTGCGAACGGGCCGGGGTGAGCGTCCACCGGGCCGGCGCCGACCGGTTGACCGTGCTGCACGACCGGGCCGCGGGGGCCGCGCTCGACGACGGCACGGAGCTGCGCGCCGACCAGGTGGTGCTGGCCGCGGGCTCGCTGAGCGGGCGGTTGGCGGGCGTGCCACCGCAGGTGCGGGTCCCGGTACGGCCGGTGAAGGGTCAGGTGCTGCGGCTGACGGTGCCGGCCTCGTACGCGCCGTTCCTCTCCCGGACCGTACGGGCCGTCGTCCGGGGCAGCCACGTCTACCTGGTGCCGCGCGAGAACGGCGAACTCGTCGTCGGGGCCACCAGCGAGGAACTCGGCTGGGACACCACCGTCACCGCCGGCGGGGTGTACGAGCTGCTGCGCGACGCCCACGAGTTGGTGCCCGGCATCACCGAACTCCCGCTGACCGAGACCCGGGCGGGCCTGCGACCGGCCTCCCCCGACAACGCCCCGCTGCTCGGACCCACCGAACTGCCCGGCCTGCACCTGGCCACCGGGCACTACCGCAACGGGGTGCTGCTGACCCCGCTCACCGGCGACGTCATGGCGGAACTGCTGGCCACCGGCACCATGCCGGAGGTCGCCCGCCCCTTCACCCCGCGCCGTTTCACCCAGGCACGTCAGGAGTCGTACGCATGACCATCTCCGTCAACGGCGAGCCGCGCGAGGTCGCGGCCGGCACCACCCTCGACGCGGTGGTCGCCACCCTGACGCGCGCCCACCAGGGCGTCGCGGCGGCACTCAACGAGACCGTGGTGCCGCGCGGCCGGTGGTCGCACACCGAGGTCGGCGAAGGCGACCGGGTCGAGGTCCTCACCGCGGTCCAGGGAGGCTGACCACGATGGCGGACGACCTCTTCTCCCTCGGCGGCCGGACCTTCACCTCCCGCCTGATCATGGGCACGGGCGGCGCCCCCAGCCTGGACGTCCTGGAACGCGCCCTGATCGCCTCCGGCACGGAACTGACCACCGTGGCCATGCGCCGCCTGGACCCGACGGTCCAGGGGTCGGTGCTGTCCGTGCTCTCCCGACTGGGCATCGCGGTCCTGCCGAACACCGCGGGCTGCTTCACGGCCGGCGAGGCCGTGCTGACCGCGCGGCTGGCCCGCGAGGCCCTCGGCACGGACTGGGTCAAGCTCGAAGTCGTGGCCGACGAACGCACCCTGCTCCCGGACGGCGTCGAACTGCTCGACGCCGCCGAGATCCTGGTGGACGAGGGCTTCACCGTGCTCCCGTACACCAACGACGATCCGGTGCTGGCGCGGAAACTGGAGGACGTGGGCTGCGCGGCGATCATGCCGCTGGGCTCCCCCATCGGCTCCGGCATGGGCATCCGCAACCCGCACAACTTCGAGCTGATCACGGAACGGGCCGGGGTCCCGGTGATCCTGGACGCGGGCGCCGGCACCGCCTCGGACGCGGCGCTGGCGATGGAGCTGGGGTGCGCCGCCGTCATGCTGGCGTCGGCCGTCACCCGGGCCCAGTCGCCCGCGCTGATGGCGGCCGCCATGCGGGACGCCGTCTCGGCGGGGCGCCTCGCCCACCGCGCGGGGCGCATCCCCCAGCGGCGCTTCGCCGAGGCCTCCTCCCCCACCGAGGGCCGCGCCGCCCTCGACCCGGAACGCCCCGCCTTCTAGCCTCCGGCCGGGGCGGCGTCCGAGGCGCGGGGCCACACCCAGCCTCGCCGGCGTTCGTGGCGCGGGGCCACACCCAGCCTCGCCGCGGCCGACTGCGGTCGGGGCGGTCCGATCCAGCCTCGCCGGTCGGGTGCGGCCGGGGCTGGTCGTTTCAGCCCCGCCGGCAAGGCGCCGGGCACGTCACAGGTGCGCTGCAACCACCCCCGCCCGCGTCGGCGCACTCCGCGCCGCTCGTAGAATCGCCGGGTGGATACGACCCTGGATGACCCCCTCGTCGGGCGCGTGCTCGACGGCCGCTACCGCGTCGACGCCCGAATCGCGGCCGGCGGCATGGCCACGGTCTACCGGGCCCTCGACACCCGTCTCGACCGGATCCTCGCGCTGAAGGTGATGCACCCGGCGCTGGCCGCCGACGGCGCCTTCGTCGACCGGTTCATCCGTGAGGCGAAGTCCGTGGCGCGGCTCGCCCACCCCAACGTGGTCGCGGTCTTCGACCAGGGGACGGACGGCCCGTACACGTACCTCGCCATGGAGTACGTCTCCGGCTGCACCCTGCGCGACGTGCTCCGCGAGCGGGGCGCGCTGCGCCCCCGGGCGGCCCTGGACATCCTCGAACCGGTCCTCGCCGCCCTCGGCGCCGCCCACCGGGCCGGTTTCGTCCACCGGGACATGAAGCCCGAGAACGTGCTGATCGGCGACGACGGCCGGGTCAAGGTCGCCGACTTCGGTCTGGTGCGCAGTGTGGACTCCGTCACGAACACCACCGGTTCGGTCCTCGGCACCGTCTCCTACCTCGCGCCCGAGCAGATCGAGAACGGGATCACCGACACCCGCGTGGACGTCTACGCCTGCGGTGTGGTCCTGTACGAGATGCTCACGGGCGCCAAGCCGCACAACGGCGGCAGCCCCGCCCAGGTGCTCTACCAGCACCTCAACGAGGACGTGCCGCCCCCGTCGGCCGCCGTCCCCGGGCTGCCCTCCGGCCTGGACGAGCTCGTCGCGCTGGCGGCGGCCCGCGCCCCGGAGCAGCGCCCCTCCGACGCCGCCGCCCTGCTCGGGCTGACGCTCGAGGCCCGCGCGCTGCTGACCGACGCGGAACTCGACGCCGAGCCGCCGCAGGCCCGCGCCGAGGACCGGCCCGCCTCCGAGGACCGCACCAGCGTGATCGCCCGGCCCGTCACGGCGCAGCAGTCCGTGCACCACACCTCCCGGCTGGAGTCACCCGCTCCGATCCCGCCCCGGCGCCGGCCGGCGGGGGGCCTGGGCGCGCCGCGCCGCGGCCCGCTGCTGATCGTCGCGGGCATACTGTTGGCCCTCGGTCTGGGGGTCGGCGTCTGGTACATCAACTCCGGTCAGTTCACCAAGGTCCCCAACCTGCTCGGCAAGTCGGAGCAGGAGGCCAGGTCGCAGCTGTCGGCGGCCGGGCTCGGAGTGAAGGGTGTGAACCGCAAGTTCAGCGACGCCTTCGACCGCGGCACCGTCATGAACACCGACCCGCCGAGCGGCAAGCGCATCCGCGGGAACGACGCGGTCACGATCACCCTCTCCCGTGGCCCCGAGGTCGTGAGCGTGCCGGCCCTGAAGGGCAAGCCCCTGAAGGCGGCGAAGGCGGAGCTGACGGCGGTCGGGCTGGCCCCCGGGATCGTCACCCAGGCGTTCAGCGAGGACGTCGCCCAGGGCTCCGTCATCAGCAGCGATCCGGCGGGCGGGGAGAAGCGGGCCCCCGACACGGCGGTGGCGCTCGTCGTCAGCAAGGGCAGCCCGGTCCGGGTGCCGAGCGTCACCGGCCGGTCCGCGGACGAGGCCCGGTCGGCCCTGGAGGCCCTCGGGCTGAAGGTGGGTACGGCGGCCGAGCAGGTCAACGCCGCCTCGCCCGCCGGTACGGTCGCCAACCAGTCGATCGGGGCCGGCACCCAGGCCGCCGCGGGCGACACGGTGACCCTGACCCTCTCCAAGGGGCCCCGCCAGGTCCAGGTGCCGGACGTCACCGGCCAGGACGTGGACGCGGCCCGGAAGGCGCTGGAGGGATCGGGCTTCAAGGTGAAGGTGGACCGGCCGTTCCTGTCGTTCAGCAACACCGTGGAGAGCCAGTCCGTGCCGGGCGGCCAGAACGCCGTCGAGGGCAGCACGATCACGATCAAGACCAAGGGGCTGTAGGCGTGGCACGCAATCCGGTGGGTGGGCACGTCCCCGTCGCGGGCGGCCTCGCCTCGGTCGGGCTCCCGTACGCCCGCGAGATGGGCGCCGAGGCCGTCCAGGTCTTCGTGGCCAATCCTCGCGGGTGGGCGACCCCCGTCGGGAACCCGGCGCAGGACGAGTTGTTCCGTGAGGAGTGCGCGCGGGAGTCGATCCCCGCGTACGTGCACGCGCCGTACCTGATCAACTTCGGCTCGCACACCGAGGCGACCGTCGAGAAGTCGGTGGACTCCCTTCGGCACTCGCTGCGCCGGGGCCGTGAGATCGGTGCGCTGGGCGTGGTCGTCCACACCGGCTCAGCCACCGGGGGCCGGCCGCGCGAGGAAGCGTACGCGCAGGTCAGGGAGCACATGCTGCCGCTCCTGGAGGAACTGACGCACGACGACGACCCGTTCCTGCTGCTGGAGTCCACGGCCGGTCAGGGGTTCTCCCTGTGCTCGCGCACCTGGGACTTCGGGCCGTACTTCGACGCCCTGGACCACCATCCGAAGCTCGGGATCTGCCTGGACACCTGCCACGTCTTCGCGGCCGGGCACGATCTGGCGGAGACGGGCGGCGTCAAGCGGACGTTGGATCTCCTGGTGGAGACGGTGGGTGAGGGCCGGCTGAAACTCGTCCACGCCAATGACTCCAAGGAGGGTGTGGGCGCCCACAAGGACCGGCACGAGAACATCGGCCAGGGGCACATCGGCCGGGAGGCGTTCGCCGAGCTGTTCACCCACGCGGCGATGGACGGGGTACCGCTGATCATCGAGACGCCGGGCGGCAAAGAGGGCCACGCGGCGGACGTGGCGCTGCTGAAGGAGCTGCGCGGCCCGAGGTGACACACCGGGCGGCGAACGCCCGGGAATACCCCAGGGGGGTATACGGTTCCGCTAGTCGCAGACCCGTTCCTC
The DNA here is from genome assembly GCF_042889445.1 of Streptomyces sp. NPDC002602. Lineage (NCBI taxonomy): Bacteria > Bacillati > Actinomycetota > Actinomycetes > Kitasatosporales > Streptomycetaceae > Streptomyces > Streptomyces sp. NPDC002602. The sequence goes on from NZ_JBIAQX010000002.1 coordinate 86,149, forward strand.
AGTCGTTCCCAGGGGGTATTCGATGGATCACGCGCACGCACACCACGAACACCACGAACACCGACACGCAGACCACCACGGCGGCACCCCCGACGGCGGCCACGGCCACGACGCCCACGGCCGGGTCAGTTGGGCCATGGCCGCGAAGGCCACCCTGCACTGCCTCACCGGATGCGCCATCGGCGAGGTACTGGGCATGATCATCGGTACCGCGCTGGGCTGGGGCAACCTGGCCACGATGATCCTGGCGATCGTCCTCGCGTTCTTCTTCGGCTACGCGCTCACCCTGCGCGGGATCCTCGGCGCCGGCGTGGACCTCCGTACGGCCGTCCGGGTGGCGCTGGCGGCCGACACCCTCTCCATCGCCGTGATGGAGCTGATCGACAACGGGGTGATCGCCCTGTGGCCGGGCGCCATGGACGCCCACCTCTCGGACCCGCTGTTCTGGATCGTGCTGGCCATCGCGCTCGCGGCCGCCTTCGTGATCACCACACCGGTCAACAAGTGGATGATCGGCCGCGGCAAGGGACACGCGGTCGTCCACCGGTACCACCACTGAGACGCGGCGGTCAGAGCTCCGGACCGTCCCCGGGCTCCTCCTGGTAGGAGTAGCGCTGCTCGCGCCAGGGGTCACCGACGTTGTGGTAGCCCCGCTCCTCCCAGAAACCCCGCCGGTCGGCGGTCATGTACTCGATGCCGCGGACCCACTTGGGGCCCTTCCAGGCGTACAGGTGCGGGACCACGAGACGCAGGGGGAAACCGTGCTCGGCGGTCAGCAGTTCGCCACCCTGATGGGTGGCGAAGACCGTCCGGTCCGCGGCGAAATCCGCCAATCGCATGTTCGAACTGAAGCCGTACTCGGCCCACACCATCACGTGCGTGACCTGGGGAGCCGGCGGGGCGAGCGCGAGAACGGTGCGGGCGCGGACGCCACCCCATTCGGCTCCGAGCATGCTGAACTTCGTCACGCAGTGCAGGTCGGCCACGACCGACTCGAACGGCAGGGCCGCGAACTCCTCGTGGTTCCAGCAGTGCTTGTCACCGTCGGCCGTCGCGCCGAAGACGCGGAACTCCCAGCGGTCCGGCTTGAACTTGGGGACCGGGCCGTAGTGGGTGACCGGCCAGCCGCGCTGCAACCGTTGCCCCGGAGGAAGCTCGAACTGCTCTGCTTCCGGAGATTCCCGGCTTTCCGGCTGACCCATGAGTCCATGGTGACAGATTGGGCAGGGTGGTCATGACCAGGTCTGGACCGATTCGGGCAAGTCACGGCAACTCCCACTAAGGAGGCACTTACTGGACGCCCCCGGGCGGCGGTGCAAGGATGCGCGCACCTGCCCAGTCACTTAGCTGACATTGCTTGGAAGGAGCCTCTGCGATGCAGGGCGACCCCGAGGTCCTTGAGTTTCTCAACGAGCAGCTGACCGGCGAGCTCACGGCGATCAACCAGTACTGGCTGCACTACCGCATCCAGGACAACAAGGGTTGGACGAAGCTCGCCAACTACACCCGTGCCGAGTCCATCGACGAGATGAAGCACGCGGACAAGATCACCGAGCGCATCCTCATGCTCGACGGTCTGCCCAACTACCAGCGCCTCTTCCACGTCCGCGTGGGCCAGACGCTGACGGAGATGTTCCAGGCGGACCGCCAGGTCGAGGTCGAGGCCATCGACCGACTCAAGCGCGGCATCGAGGTCATGCGCGGCAAGGGTGACATCACCTCCGCGCGCCTCTTCGAGGAGATCCTGGAGGACGAGGAGCACCACATCGACTACCTCGACACCCAGCTGGAACTGATCGAGAGCATCGGGGAGCCGCTCTACATCGCGCAACTCATCGAGCAGCCGGAGAGCTGAGCCGAATCGATGCGCCGGGCCGATTCTGCGAACCAGGCCGCTTCGGCGAACCAGACCGCTTCGGCGAACTAGGCCGCTTCGGCGAGCCGCGGGTCGGCGGCGAGCACGGCCGCCGCGTTGCCCGTCTCCAGCAGTTCGCGGCGCGGGCACGCCCCGCGGCCGAGGATTCCCTGGATGGTCCGCACGCACGAACCGCAGTCCGTGCCGGCCTTGGTCTCCGAGGCGATCTGGCGGGGGGTGCACGCCCCGGCAGCCGCGTGGTCCTTGACCTGCTTGTCGGTGATCCCGAAACAAGAGCAGACGTACACGCGGTTCACCTCCCTGGCAGGAATGGTTCGACGAGCCATCCCGTATTCGGTGAGGCTTACCTAACCATACCCAAACTTAGGGTCCCCTAAAAGACCCGGATACGACGGTGGGGCACGGATCACATCGATCCGTGCCCCACCGTCGTACGAAACCACGTACTGATCGCGCGCCGCGTCCTACTGGTCGCGGTACATCTCGGCCACCAGGAACGCGAGGTCCAGGGACTGGCTGCGGTTGAGCCGCGGGTCGCAGGCCGTCTCGTAGCGCTGGTGCAGGTCGTCGACGAAGATCTCGTCGCCGCCGCCCACGCACTCGGTGACATCGTCACCGGTGAGCTCGACGTGGATGCCGCCCGGGTGGGTGCCCAGCGCCTTGTGGACCTCGAAGAAGCCCTTGACCTCGTCGAGCACGTCGTCGAAACGACGCGTCTTGTGGCCGGAGGCCGCCTCGAAGGTGTTGCCGTGCATCGGGTCGGTGACCCAGGCGACGGTCGCACCGGACGCGGTGACCTTCTCGACCAGCTCGGGGAGCTTGTCGCGGACCTTGTCGGCGCCCATGCGGACGACGAAGGTGAGCCGGCCCGGCTCGCGCTCGGGGTCCAGGCGGTCGATGTAGGTCAGCGCCTCGTCCACGGTGGTCGTGGGGCCGAGCTTGATGCCGATCGGGTTGGCGATCCGCGAGCAGAACTCGATGTGCGCGTGGTCCAGCTGGCGGGTGCGCTCACCGATCCAGACCATGTGGCCCGAGGTGTCGTACAGCTTGCCGGTCCGCGAGTCGGTGCGGGTCAGCGCGCCCTCGTAGTCCAGGAGCAGCGCCTCGTGGGAGGCGTAGAACTCGACCGCCTTGAACTCGGCCGGGTCGGTGCCGCAGGCCTTCATGAAGTTCAGCGCGTTGTCGATCTCCCGCGCGAGCTGCTCGTAGCGCTGCCCGGACGGGGAGGACTTCACGAAGTCCTGGTTCCAGGCGTGCACCTGGCGCAGGTCGGCGTAGCCGCCGGTGGTGAAGGCGCGGACCAGGTTCAGCGTGGAGGCCGACGCGTGGTACATGCGCTTCAGCCGCTCGGGGTCCGGGATCCGGGCCTCTTCGGTGAAGGCGAAGCCGTTGACGGAGTCGCCGCGGTAGGTCGGCAGGGTGATGCCGTCGCGGGTCTCGGTGTCCTTGGAGCGCGGCTTGGAGTACTGGCCGGCGATGCGGCCGACCTTGACGACCGGCACGGAGGCGGCGTACGTCAGGACGGCGCTCATCTGGAGCAGCGTCTTCAGCTTGGCACGGATGTGCTCGGCGGACACGGCGTCGAAGGCCTCGGCACAGTCGCCGCCCTGCAGCAGGAACGCCTCGCCCTTGGCGACGGCTCCCAGACGGGCGCGCAGCTGGTCGCACTCACCCGCGAACACGAGGGGAGGATACGACTCGAGGTCCGCGACGACAGCGCGCAGGGCCTCGGCATCGGGGTACGAAGGCTGCTGCGCCGCGGGAAGGTCTCGCCAGGTCGCCTTGGTGGCGGGGGCTTGGGTTTCAGCGTTCACGGTCACCTCGTACACATTACGTCGTCACACGTCGCGTCCAGCCCGGTGCCCACACCCTGAGACGGATGTCTCTCGGAATGCGACCCGCCCCCGCGGACGCTTCGTCTCCCTCCCCGGCGTGGGCTATCGTCGGCGGCATGTACGCGCACTCGAACAAGAACTGGTGGTGGCCCGCTTCCGGCGGCCCACTCCTCGCGCGTACGTAGACGACTCGAACGACGCGAAGGCCGCCCGAGGGGCGGCCTTCGGCGTTTCCGGGCCCGGGCCGGCCCCTCTCACCCCATCTCATCTCCGAGATCTCCGAGAAGGACGCCCGCCCATGGACATCAGCAGACTGCTCGACGACTCCTGCCCGCCGTTCGCCCTGCTGCGCCGCCGCACCCCCGGCCGTGACCACGACACCGTCGAGCTGCTGATCGGCCCGGTCCACACCGCCGAACGACTCGCCGACCTGCCCGTCGGGGACCTGCCCACGCTGGCCCTGGTGCCGTTCCGACAGATCCGGGAGCGGGGGTTCGACGTGCGCGACGACGGTACGCCGCTGAGCGTGCTGGCGGCCGAGGAGGCGTACGAGCTGCCGTTGGCCGAGGTGCTCGCCGCGCTGCCGGACCACGAGGTGCGGGTCGAGGACGGTGGCTTCGACGTCCCGGACGCGCGGTACGCGGCCACCGTGGAGCGCGTCATCGAGGACGAGATCGGGCGCGGCGAGGGCGCGAACTTCGTCATCCGGCGCACCTACGAGGGGCGGATCGAGGGCTTCGGGCGGGCGGACGCCCTGGCCCTGTTCCGGCGGCTGTTGGTGGGCGAGCGGGGCGCGTACTGGACGTACGTCGTGCACACCGGGGAGCGCACGCTGGTGGGGGCGAGCCCGGAGGTCCACGTGCGCATGTCCGGCGGGACGGTCGTGATGAATCCGATCAGCGGTACGTACCGGTATCCCGCGCAGGGCCCGACGGTCGATTCGCTGCTGGCCTTCCTCGGCGACCGCAAGGAGACCGAGGAACTGTCGATGGTCGTCGACGAGGAACTCAAGATGATGTGCACGGTCGGCGACATGGGCGGGGTGGTCGTCGGGCCCCGGCTGAAGGAGATGGCCCACCTCGCGCACACCGAGTACGAGCTGCGCGGCCGTTCCTCGCTGGACGTGCGCGAGGTGCTCCGGGAGACCATGTTCGCGGCGACGGTGACGGGCTCGCCGGTGCAGAACGCCTGCCGGGTGATCGAGCGGTACGAGAGCGGTGGCCGCGGCTACTACGCGGGCGCGCTGGCCCTGCTGGGCACGGACGCCGCCGGGGCGCAGACCCTGGACTCGCCGATCCTGATCCGCACGGCCGACATCGCGCCCGACGGGACCCTGCGCGTACCGGTCGGGGCGACGCTGGTGCGGCACTCCGACCCGGCGGGCGAGGTGGCCGAGACGCACGCGAAGGCCGCCGGGGTGCTGGCCGCGCTGGGGGTGCGGGCTCCCGCGCCGCGCCGCGCGGCGACCGGGGGGCCGCTCGCGGACGATCCCCGGGTGCAGGCGGCCCTCGCCGCACGGCGGGCGGACCTGGCCCCCTTCTGGCTGCGGATGCAGGAGCGTCCGGCAGGCGCGCCGGGCCACGCGCTGGTGGTGGACGGCGAGGACACCTTCACGGCGATGCTGGCCCACGTGCTGCGGGTGACCGGGCTGGAGGTGACCGTGCGCCGCTACGACGACCCCGGGCTGCGGGCGGCGGCCCTGGCCTGGGAGGGGCCGGTCGTCCTGGGCCCGGGACCGGGGAACCCTGCCGACGCGTCCGACCCGAAGATGCGGACGTTGCGCACGCTGGCGGCGGAGTTGCTGGCGGGGCACCGGCACGGGCTGCTGGGCGTCTGCCTGGGGCACGAGCTGTTGGCCGCCGAGCTGGGCCTCCCGCTGATCCGCAAGGCGGAGCCGGCGCAGGGGGCGCAGACCCGGATCGACCTGTTCGGGGCGTCCGAGGTGGTCGGGTTCTACAACACGTACACCGCGCACTGCCCGGCGGAGCTCGCGGAGCGGCTGGCGCTGCGCGGGGTCGAGGTCGCGCGGGATCCGGGGACGGGCGAGGTGCACGCGCTGCGGTCGACGGCGGGCTTCGCGGGGGTGCAGTTCCACCCGGAGTCGGTTCTCACCCTGCGCGGGGCGGAGCTGCTGCGCGACCTACTGACGGGGGTCCGGGCGGCCGTCCCGGCCTGAGGGCCCGGGTGTCGGCGGCGGGGTCGGGAAACCGACCCCGCCGGGGCGGTCGGCGCGGGCCGGGGCGACGGCCCCGGCGGGGTGTTTCACGGCGACAGGGTGTTCTCGGAGCGTCGGCCGGCCAGGTAGTCCCGCACGTTCGCGAGGGTGGCGTCGATGATCCGGCCCACCGCGTCGTGGGTGTGGCACGCCTGGTGCGAGGTCACCACCACGTTGGGGAAGGCGATCAGTCGGGCGAGGGTGTCGTCCTCGACGGCTTCCAGGGAACGGTCCGTGAAGAACGGTCCGGCCTCCGCCTCGTACACGTCCAGGCCGACGCCCGCGAACCGCCCCGCCCGGAGTTCGTCCACCAGCGCGTCCGTGTCCACCAGTGCGCCCCGGCTGGAGTTGACCAGGATCGCGTCGTCCTTCATCAGCCGCAGCGCCGGGCCGTCGACGATGTGCCGCGTGGCGTCCAGCAGCGGGACGTGCAGGCTGATCAGGTCCGACTCGACGAACAGCGTGTCCTTGTCGACGTACTTCATGCCGAGGTCCACGCAGGCCGGGTTCGGGGTCACGTCCCAGCCCAGCAGGTTCATGCCGAAGCCGCGCGCGATCCGGGTGAAGGCCTCGCCGGTCTTCCCGGTGCCGAGGACGCCGACCGTGCGGCCGTGCAGGTCACGGCCCATCAGTCCGTTGAGGCGGAAGTCGAAGTCCCGGGTGCGGTTCGAGGCCCGCACGATGCCGCGGTTGACGGCCATCGCGAGGGTCCAGGCGAATTCGGCCACCGAGAACGGCGAGTGGTGCGAGACCCGGCTGACGGTCAGGCCCAGTTCCCGGGCCGCGTCGAGGTCGATGTTGTTGTAGCCGGTGGAGCGTTGGGCGATCATCCGGGTCCCGCCGTCGGCCAGGATCCGCAGCACCCGCCCGCCGAGGTCGGCGTTGACGCTCGACGAGACGATCTCGTACCCGGCCGCGATGGGGGCGGTGTCCTCGCTCAGGAACACGTCCAGGCAGCGCACCTCGGGCCGGCCCGCGAACGCCTTCTCCATGAGCGGCTTCTCGCCCGCCCGCACCCCGAATGCGAGGATCTCCACGTTCGCTCCCGTACCGCGTCGTCGCCCGCATCGGATCATGGGTCCTTCGTCACGATACGACCCATGATCCGCACACGCGCTCCGGCTCAGCCGAAGAAGACGCCGGCCTCCGCGTAGAGCGCCGGGTCGACCGTCTTGAGCTTCGACGTGGCCTCCAGGATCGGCACCCGGACGATGTCCGTCCCCTTCAACGCGACCATCTTGCCGAAGTCGCCGTCACGCACCGCGTCGACGGCGTGCAGCCCGAAGCGGGTGGCCAGCCAGCGGTCGAAGGCGCTGGGGGTGCCGCCGCGCTGGACGTGTCCGAGGACCGTCGTACGGGCCTCCTTGCCGGTCCGCGCCTCGATCTCCTTGGCGAGCCACTCGCCGACGCCCGAGAGCCGCACGTGTCCGAAGGAGTCCGTCGTGGCGTCCTTGAGCACCAGTTCGCCGTCCGTGGGCATCGCGCCCTCGGCGACGACCACGATCGGCGCGTAGCTCGCCTTGAAGCGGGAGGTGACCCAGGCGCAGACCTGGTCCACGTCGAAGCGCTGCTCGGGGAGGAGGATGACATTGGCCCCGCCGGCCAGGCCGGAATGGAGGGCGATCCAGCCCGCGTGGCGCCCCATGACCTCGACGACCAGCACCCGCATGTGCGACTCGGCCGTGGTGTGGAGCCGGTCGATGGCCTCGGTCGCGATGCCGACGGCCGTGTCGAAGCCGAAGGTGTAGTCGGTGGCCGAGAGGTCGTTGTCGATGGTCTTCGGCACTCCCACACAGGGGATGCCGTACTCCTCGTACAGCTTGGCGGCGACCCCGAGGGTGTCCTCGCCGCCGATCGCGACGAGGGCGTCGACCTCGAACTTCGCGAGGTTCTCCTTGATCCGGCGGACCCCGTTCTCCAGCTTGAACGGGTTGGTGCGCGAGGAGCCGAGGATGGTCCCGCCACGCGGCAGGATCCCGCGCACGGCCGGGATGCCGAGCGGCACCGTGTCCCCGGTGACCGCGCCGCGCCAGCCGTCCTTGAAGCCGAGGAACTCGTACTGGTACTCCTGCACGCCCTTGCGGACGACGGCCCGGATGACCGCGTTGAGCCCGGGGCAGTCTCCGCCGCCCGTCAACACTCCGACCTTCATGGAATCTCCCTTCGGCAAAGGGCCCACTGAGCCCAATGAGCCCGCACGACCGTCACGCTAGTGGTGACTCAGGTCACATCAATATGCCGGGAAGAGGCAATTCCGGTGGATTCAGGGGGCGTTACCGCACACCCGTTCACTCGAACGGGGACCATGCGCGAGGGGACCGCGTGTACGAGGCCGCGGGTACGGCACTACGCGTCGTCCAGGCCGCGCTCTATGGCGTACCGGACGAGCTCCACCCGGTTGTGCAGTTGGAGCTTGCCCAGGGTGTTCTGGACGTGGTTCTGCACCGTGCGGTGGGAGATGACCAGCCGCTCCGCGATCTGCTTGTACGAGAGCCCCTTGGCCACCAGCCGCAGCACCTCGGTCTCCCGGTCGGTCAGCTGCGGGGCCTTGGGCTCGTTGGCGGCGGCCGGTGCCGGGTCGGTGGCCAGCCGGCGGTACTCGCCGAGGACGAGACCGGCGAGGCCGGGGGTGAACACCGGGTCGCCGGCGGCCGTGCGGCGGACGGCGTCGATGAGCTCCGCGGCCCCGGCGGACTTCAGCAGGTAGCCGGTCGCGCCCGACTTCACCGCCTCCAGGACGTCGGCGTGCTCGCCGCTCGCGGAGAGCACGAGCACGCGCAGGGCCGGGTCGGCGCCGACCAGTTCCTTGCAGACCCGCACGCCGGGCATGCCGGGCAGGTTGAGGTCGAGGACCAGGACGTGCGGGGCGGCGGCGTGGGCGCGGCGGACCGCCTCCGGGCCGTCGCCGGCGGTGGCCACGACGTCGAAGCCTGCGGCGGCCAGGTCACGGGCGACCGCGTCCCGCCACATCGGGTGGTCGTCGACGACCATCACCTTGATGGCGCTGAGCTCATTGGGCTCGTTGGGATCGGTCACTGGGTTCTCCCCCTCGGTACTTTCAGTTCCACTTCGGTGCCCTGTCCGGGGACGGACACCAGCTCGGCGGTGCCGCCGAGATCACGCAGCCGGCCCCGGATCGACAGGGCGACGCCCATCCTGCCCTCGCCCTCCGCCTGGTCCAGCCGACCGGCCGGGATGCCGGGGCCGTCGTCGCGAACGGTGACGATGACCTCGTCGCCCCAGTCCTCGACCAGGATCCAGGCCCGGGCGTCCTCCCCCGCGTGCTTGCGCACGTTGTCGAGGGCGGCCCCGACCGCCGCCGCCAGCTCCCGCGCCGCGGGCGCCGGGAGCGGCACCGGGGTGCCCGGCTCGGCGAAGCTCACCTTGGAGCCGGCGTGGGGGGCGAGGAGGCCGCGCAGGTCCAGCTCGCCGTTCCCGTCGGCCGGCTCCTCGTCGTCGTAGGAGTCCACGAGCGCGCCGAGCGACTCGTCGCGGGAGATCCGGGAGGTGGGCACGAGCCCGCTGGAGACCAGGGTGCGCAGGGCCACCTCCTGCTCCCCCGCCATCCGGCCCAGGTCGGCCGCCTCGCCGCCCAGTTCGGTGCCGCGCCGTTGGACCATCGCGAGGACCTGGAGGACCCCGTCGTGGATGTCGCGGGCCAGGCGCTCGCGTTCACGGGTGGCGGCCTCGATCTCCAGGGCGCGGGCCAGCGTGGCCTCACTGGCCCGGGCGACCTCGACCACATAGCCGATGGCGATGGAGGCGACCCAGACCAGCAGGACGTTGTGGAGGGTGTCGCGGGTGGGATCGCCGCCGTGGACCACGATGTTGGCGGCGGCCACGAAGGTGGAGGCGAAGCCGGCCCACCGCCAGCCGCCCTTGAGGGCGAAGGCGAGGACCGAGCCGGCCGTCCAGATGCTGGGGAGCGTGGGGCCGCCGCCCGCGATCCGCTCCGCGTCGTCGGCGAGCGGGGTGAGCAGGATCCCGGCGATGGCGACGCCGAGGTCGGCGCCGAGGAAGGGCTTGGTGCAGCTCGCCGCGTTGGCCACCCGGCGGTGGGTGGCCAACGTCCAGACGGCGAGGACCGCGAGGTAGCCGACCGCGACGCCGGGGTGATCGAACTCCTTGTACGCGGAGGCGAACAGCAGCACCGCGTAGACCATGGTCAGCAGCCGGTAGCCGGTCAGGGCCCGCCACAGCGGCTGCTCGACCGACATGCGCACGACGCGCTCGCGCTTCGCCATCTCCCCCACCCCGTACGGGCGGTGTCGCCCGCCCCGCTACTCCGTGCCCTGCTCGCCCTTGTCCGCCTTCTCGGCCTTGGCGGCCTTCTCGGCGTCCGCGATCTGCCGCTTGGCGGCCGTCGCGTAGATGTCGACGTACTCCTGGCCCGAGAGCTTCATGATCTCGTACATGACCTCGTCGGTCACCGAGCGCAGGATGAACCGGTCGCCGTCCATGCCGTGGTAGCGGCTGAAGTCCAGCGGCTTGCCGATCCGGATGCCGGGTCGCATCAGCTTGGGCACCACCTTGCCGGGCGGCTGGATCTTCTCGGTGTCGATCATCGCGACCGGGATGACCGGGGCTCCGGTGGCGAGCGCCACCCGGGCCAGACCGCCGGGCTTGCCGCGGTAGAGACGGCCGTCGGGTGAACGCGTCCCCTCGGGGTAGATACCGAACAGCTCTCCGCGTTCGATGACGTCGATGCCGCTCTTGATGGCGGCCTCGCCGGCACCTCGCGCGCCGGAGCGGTCCACCGGGAGCTGGCCGACGCCCTTGAAGAAGGCGGCCGTGAGCTTGCCCTTGACGCCGGGGGAGGTGAAGTACTCCGCCTTCGCGATGAAGGTCACCTTCCGATCGAGCACGGCCGGAAGGAAGAAGGAGTCCGAGAAGGACAGGTGGTTGCTCGCGAGGATCGCCGGCCCCTCAGCGGGAATGTTTTCGAGGCCCTCCACCCACGGCCTGAAGGCGAGCTTCAGGGAACCGCCGATCGAGAACTTCATTGCGCCGTAGATCAACTCGAAAGCCTTCCTGTGTCTGTCGAACAGACCTTATCCCCTGGCTCCCCCGGGAGCGGTCCTACGACCCTGGTCGGTACCACCCCGGTCGCGTACGGTGAAGTCACACAGCGCTACGCACCCGTACCCCCTCATCACCCCCTCATCCCCCTCGCCTTCCGATCAACAAGGAGACCCTGGTGCCCGTCCTCCCTGGAGCAGAGCCGTTCCGCCACGAGGGCGGAGAGGTCGGCGTACTGCTCTGCCACGGCTTCACCGGTTCCCCGCAGTCGCTGCGCCCCTGGGCCGAGTACCTGGCCGAGCGGGGGCTGACGGTGTCGCTGCCGTTGCTGCCCGGGCACGGGACGCGTTGGCAGGACATGCAACTCACGGGCTGGCAGGACTGGTACGCCGAGGTCGACCGCGCGCTGCGCGAGCTGCTCGACCGGTGCGAGCAGGTGTTCGTCTTCGGGCTGTCGATGGGCGGCGCGCTGACCCTGCGCCTGGCCGCCAAGCACGGGGACTCGGTCAGCGGCATCGTCCTGGTCAACCCGGCCAACAAGGTGCACGACCCGCTGGCCTTCGCCCTTCCGGTGGCCAAGCACGTCATCCGCTCCACGCCGGGCGTCGCCAACGACATCGCGAAGCCGGGCTCGGTGGAGGTCGGCTACGACCGCGTCCCGACGCGGGCCGCGCATTCGCTGCGCGCGTTCCTGCGCCTGGTGGACGCCGAGTTGCCGCAGGTCACCCAGCCGGTGCTGCTGCTGCACAGCCCGCAGGACCACGTCGTCCCGCCCGTGGACTCGGCGCGGGTGCTGGCCCGGATCTCGTCCACGGACGTGACCGAGACCCTGCTGGAACAGAGCTACCACGTCGCGACGTTGGACCATGACGCGGAGCGGATCTTCGCGGACAGTGTTGCGTTCGTCGGACGGCTCTCGAAGAGCGTCGGCAGGGAGGGGGCGGCCAGCGGTGGCTGAGCACGAGGAGTCGTCCGGGGGTGTTCCCCCGTTGGACGAGGAGGCCGCGTGGGCGGCGATCGTCGCCGGGTACGGGCAGGAACCGCCGGACCCGCCGGGATCCAGACCGTTCCGACCGATCGAGAACCTGATGCTGCCCGAGGAGGACGTCCAGCCGACGCCCCCCTCGGTCGCGAAGCCGCCGGAGAAGGACGCCGGTCCCAAGGACGCCGGTCCCGGTGACCCGCCGGCCCCCGCCGGGCCGCTGGGCAGCTCGGTGACCTTCGCGCCGGGCGTGGGCGGGGCGGGCCCCCGGGACCACTCGCCGGTCGAACCGAAGGACGAGGACGTGACGCCCGAGGACCGGGCGGACGAGGGCCATTTCGTACCTCCGGAGCCGGAGCTCCCGGCGGCGGACACCACCTCCAAGTTCGCCTGGCTGGCGGTCGTGGGCGGACCGGTGCTGTTGCTCGTGGCGGTGCTGCTCCAGTGGGAGATGACCTGGTGGCTGACCACCCTGGGCATCGGCGGCTTCCTGGGCGGCTTCGCCACCCTGGTGGCCCGCATGTCGCAGGACGACGATGACGAGGACGACCCGGGGCGCGGAGCGGTCGTCTAGTGCTGTGACCGCCGTCCCTTGCGGATCCGTCGGGGCCCGGCCGGGCCCCGGCGCGACGCCGCCCCGGTACGAGGCACCCGCCGGCATCGCACCCGCCGGCGTCGCACCGGGCGGCTCAGCCCGACGCCGGGCCGGCGCCGAGGCGCAGCGCCGCCAGCACCGGGAGGTGGTCGGTGGCGTCCCTCAGGTCCGCGTCCGTGACCCCGGGAAGGCCCGTCGGGACCCCGCAGCCCAGCACCTCGATCCCCTTCGACGCGAAGACCGCGTCGATCCGCCTCGGCGCCCCGGACCGGAGCCAGGTGTGTTCCCCTCCCCACGGCGCCACGGCCCGGCAGTCCTGGAGTTCCGTCGCCAGCAGGCCGAAGGCGCGGCCCTCCGGGCCTTCGTTGACGTCGCCCGCGGCGATCGCGTACGGGGCGTCCAGGCCCGCCAGCCGCTCCAGCAGCAGCCCCGCGTGTTCCTCCCGTTCCCCCGCGTCCAGCGGCAGGTGCGCGCTGAGCACGCCGACCCTGGTCCCGGGTGCGGGCCCGAAGCGGACGACGGCCGTCGCGAAGCCCCTGCGGTGCAGTCCCGGCCGCAACGGCAGCAGGACGTCCCGGGTGTGCTCCACGTGCGCCCGCAGCGAGCACAGCAGCAGCGGGCCGGCCGCCGTCGCGCCGCCGCCCAGCACCACCAGGTCACACTTCGACGCGAGTCGCGCCGCGTGTTTGCGCCACCGGAAGAAGCGCGGCGCCTCCTGGACGCACACCAGGTCGGGCTCGCACGCACGGATCACGCGGGCGAGCGCGTCCTCGTCGTCGCGCAGCGAGCGAATGTTGTAGCTGAGCACCCGGATCACGGCTGAACCGTCGGGCTCCGTATGCGACTTCGGCAGGTCCATGCCCCGCAAGATACGCAGCCGCCCGCCGCTCCCACAGGGGGCGCGGCGGGCAGCGGAGGGAACCGGGTGCGTCAGCCCTGGCGGGCGAGGTCGGCCGCGCCGACCATGCCGGCCTTGCCGCCGAGCTGTGCGGCGAGGACCTGCGCGTGCGGGCGCCAGGCGCCGCCGATCAGCCAGCGCTTGAAGGACTTGCGGATCGGGTCCAGGACGAGGTCGCCCTCGTCGGAGACACCGCCGCCGACGATGAACGCGGACGGGTCGAACAGGGACGCCAGGTCGGCCAGCCCCGCGCCGGCCCAGCGGGCCAGCTCGCGGAAGGAGTCGATGGCGACCAGGTCGCCGGCCCGGGCCGCCTCGCTGATGTGCTTGCCCTCGATGCCCTCGGGGGTGCCGTCGCCGAGCGCGAGCAGGGTCGTCGCGTTCTCGGGGGTGGCGTTGGCGCGCTGCCTGGCGTACCGGACGAGCGCGCGCCCGGAGGCGTACTGCTCCCAGCAGCCCTGGCTGCCGCATCCGCACAGCAGGCCGTCCGGGACGACCCGGATGTGGCCGAACTCGGCGGCGACGCCGAAGCGTCCGCGCCGCAGCTTGTTGCCGATGATGATGCCGCCGCCGAGGCCCGTGCCGAGCGTGATGCAGATGACGTCGTCGTGGCCCTGGCCGGCGCCGAAGCGGTACTCGCCCCAGGCCGCGCAGTTCGCGTCGTTCTCGACGACGACCGGCAGGCCGATGCGCTGCTCGACCTTGTCCTTGAGCGGCTCGTGGCGCCAGTTGATGTTCGGCGCGAAGAGCACGGTGGCGCGCTTGTCGTCCACGTATCCGGCGGCGCCGATGCCGACGGCCTCGATGGTGTGATTGCTGCTGACCTCGGACACGGCGGCGCAGATCGCGTCCGTCACCCCGTCCGCGGTCGGCGGGGTGGGCACCTTGTACGTCTCAAGGATGGTGCCCTCTTCGTCGACCACGCCGGCCGCGATCTTCGTGCCGCCGATGTCGACGCCGATGGTGAGTCCCATTAGTCCCTCGGTTTCCGGTCAAACCCCGCCACGGCCCACCGTACCCGAGCGCGACGGAGGATCAGTCGAGATCGATCCGCCCGGAAGGGCCGGAATCGGGACCTTCTTCCCGGTCGTCGCGTCCGGCGCCGGGGGTGCCGGGCGCGCTCTCCCCGCGGGGGCCGGGAGCGGACGGCGCGGTCTCGTCGCGGGTCCAGCGGCGCTCGTGGCCCTCGACGGCCGACCGGTAGGCGGCGAGCAGCTCGGAGCCGGCCGCCGCGAGGTGGTCGAAGACCTCGGGGTTGCGTTCGATCACGGGCTTGGCGGCGGTCTTGGCCTGGGTGACGAACTGGCGCACGGCGCCCTGGGCGGTGGCGCCGAGCAGCGGGTTGTTCAGGGCGGAGACCTTGTCGGCGACGGCTTCGAAGAGCTTGAACAGCTCCTCGGCGGCGCTGCCGGTGCCCGCCTGGCCCTGCCCCGCCCTGCGGCGCTCCTTCTCCGCTGCGAGGTCCTCGGCGCAGGCCTTGGCCCAGGCGTCGTCGTCGATGGGGCGGTCGGTGGCCTCGCTCATGGCGGACTCCTGCGGCGGATGCGGGACGTACGGGACGGACTACCTTCGACGGTACCCGAACGGTGGTACGGGCCTCAGCGCTCGCGGGGCCACAGCTGCGGGTCCGGGGTGAAGCGGACGCGCAGCTCGCCGTCGGTCAGGGCCGCGCCGGAGACGGTGCAGCGCCGGAGCGCCGACGGCAGCGAAACGATCCTGCGGTACGGGCCGGCCGTGAGCAGCAGTTCGTCGCCGCGCCGGATCAGGTCCAGGTCGGACTTGCGGGCGCCGGGCAGCGGCACGGCCCAGACCAGCACCCCGTCCTCGGCGAGTCGGTCCTCGACGGCCCAGGCACGGCGGTACACGGCGGCCTCCCGGGGGGCGATGCCGTCGGTGTCGGCGAGCAGGCTCAGGTCCCGCAGATCGCGGGGGTCGCGACCGAGGTGCGCGAGCGGGACCACGGTCAGCTCGGCGGCCCACTGGTCGGTGTGCTTGCCCTGTCGGGCGGCGAGGTCGGCGACCCACGGGTCGGCGGAGCCCCGCGGGACCGTCCGGTTCGCGACGAGGGAGGCGACCGGGAGCCGGTGCAGGGCGAGCCCGAGCCGGCCGGTGCGCAGCGCGTCGTCGGATGCGGGTCCGGGCTCGGCCACCAGGCGCAGCTCGGTCGCGGGGGACTCGACGACGGCCTCGACGGCGGCCAGTTCCTCGTCCCAGCGGGCGGCCGCCTCGTACAGCCACTGCGCGGGCATGGGCACCCCGGCGAGCTGGGCGAGGACGGGGCGCAGGGCTCGGGCCGCCTGCCGCTCCGCGGGGAGCAGCCGGGCGAGGTAGCGGCGCAGTTGGGCGGGGAGCGCGAGGGTGGCGATCGCCTGGTGCAGCGGGGGCATGTCCACGATCAGGAGATCGACGCCGGGGGCCGAGGCGGCTCGACGCAGGGCCCTGAGCAGGGCGAACTGTTCGGCGCCGGGCAGTTCGGTGAGTTCCTCCGACCCGAGGGGCCGTCCGCCGAGCATCCCGAGCAGGGAGGCGCCCCGCTCCTGGAGGGTGACGAGCTCGGCCCGGAACTCCTCGCCGGAGTCGATCCGCGCGGCCCGGATCCCGTGGGCGACGGGGACGGCCCTCAGCCCGGGCACGACCTCCGCGGCAGGGCCGGTGGTGGGCCCGAGCAGCTCGACCAGGCGGTCGTCGGGGGTGCCGGGGTCACCTGACAGCAGCAGGACGCGGCGCCCCTGCCGCGCGGCGGCGAGGGCGGTGGCCGCGGCCACGGTGGTGCGACCGGCTCCGCCGGGGCCGGTGATCAGCAGGGTGTGCATGGTGCGGTGCTCCTGTGAGGGGGTACGGGCCGGGCTCCGCCCGGGGTGCGCCCTCCGGCGGGGCTCCGTACCGGGCCTCGCGCCTCGAACGCCGGCGTGGCCGAAGTCGCCCGGCTCCGGCGTGCGCTCAGGCGGATTCGACGCGCTTCTTCAGGCCCGCCAGGGCGCGGTCGATGATGACCTTCTCGGCCTTGCGCTTGATCATGCCGAGCATCGGGATCTTGACGTCCACGGTCAGCTGGTAGGTGACCTCGGTGCGCTTGCCGCCGTCCAGCGGGGCGAGCCGGTACGAGCCGTCGAGCTGGCGGAGCATCTGCGACTTGTCCAGCGTCCAGCTGACCTCGTCGGCGCCCGTCCAGGAGTAGGCGAGCGTGTGGTCGTCCTTGATCGCGCCGGCGTCGAGCAGCAGACGGACCTTCTCGGCGCGGCCCGCGGCGTCGGTGGCCAGCACCTCGGCCTCCTTCACCTCGCCGGTCCACTCGGGGTAGCGTGCGAAGTCGGCGATCACGGCCATGACCTCGGCCGGGGCCGCCTCGATCGTGATGCTCGAGCTGGTGTGTTCCGCCATCGCGGTCGCTCCTCCGGGGACTGTTCGACAAGTGTGCGGGGGCCTCCGGCCGCCGCGTGAAGGCTACCGCGCGTGCGGGCCCGGCCACTCCAGTGCCTCCCCGGTCCCGCGGTGCCGGCCGTACCGGCCGTCGGCGCGGGTAGCGCGGGCGGCACAAGTGGCACGGGCGGCGCGGACGGCGCGGGATCGAACGGCTCGACTCACCACTCCATCGCCCACGGCCGTCCCGTGGAGGCGAAGTGCCCCACGTTCACGCACTCCGTCGCCCCGATCCGCATCCGCCGAGCCATCGGCTGGTGCACGTGCCCGAACAGCGCGTACCTCGGGCGGGTTCGCCGGATCGCCTCCAACAGGGCCTCGCTGCCCCGCTCGAACCGCCTGGCCACCGTGTCGTAGCAGAGCTCCGGCACCTCCGGCGGAATGTGCGAGCAGAGCACGTCCACCTCGCCCAGGGCCTCCACCTTGGCCGCGTACTCCTCGGGGTCCACCTCGTACGGGGTCCGCATGGGCGAGGGCAGTCCGCCGCCCACGAAGCCGAAGACCCGGCCGCCGATCTCCACCCGCTGGCCGTCGAGCACGGTCGTGCCCGGTCCCGCGTACTGCGGCCACAGGCCCGGCATGTCGACGTTGCCGTAGGTGGCGTACGTGGGATTCGGGAACGCCGCGAACATCTCGGCGTACTGGCGTCGCACCGCCCCCTCGATCAGCGCCTCCCGATCGAGCCCGGCCCACAGCCGCCGGCCGAGATCGCGCGCTTCCCCGTAGCGGCGGGCGGTGCGCAGCTCCACGATCCGATCGGCGTTCTCGACTCCGAACAGATCGGGGAAGATGCCGCGCGAGTGGTCCGCGTAGTCGAGGAAGAGCACCAGGTCACCGAGGCAGATCAGGGCGTCGGCGCCCTCTCCGGCCCGTGCGAGCGCCTCGACGTTGCCGTGGACGTCACTGACGACATGAACCCGCGTACGACTCTCCCTGCCCACCATGCCGCCACCCTAGGGGCGCCCGGGCCCGACGGGTAGGGGCAGCCCCGCGGCCGGCGGACCTGCGGTTACTTCCGAGTCGTCGACGGGGTCGACTAGTGTCGGCTCGGCACGTCCGTGTCGTGTGACGCATGGAACATCTGGCCGGTTCCCCCTATCCGGAACCCACTACCGGTGGGTAACGTCCGGTCGGTCCACATGGTGGCGATGGCGCCCAGAGGAGCAGCAGTCTTGCGCGAGTTCAGCCTTCCGGCCCTGTACGAGGTCCCGTCGGACGGGAACCTGACGGATCTCATCCGCCGCAACGCCGCTCAGCATCCCGACGTCGCCGTCATGAGCCGCAAGGTGGACGGCAGATGGCAGGACGTGAGCGCGACCGAGTTCCTGGCCGAGGTCAGAGCCACGGCCAAGGGTCTGATCGCGTCCGGCATCCGACCCGGTGAGCGGGTGGCCCTGATTTCCCGCACCCGGTACGAGTGGGTGCTGTTCGACTTCGCCATCTGGACCGCGGGCGGCGTCACGGTGCCGGTCTACGAGACCAGCTCCCCCGAGCAGATCCAGTGGATCCTCGGTGACTCCGGCGCGGCGGCCGTCGTCGTCGAGAGCCCCGGCCACAGTGCGACGGTGGCCGGTCTGCGCGACAGGCTGCCGGAGCTGCGCGAGGTCTGGGAGATCGAGCAGGGCGCCCCCGCCGCGCTCCGCGCCGCCGGCGCCGGGGTCACGGACGCCGAGGTCGACGAGCGCACCGCCCTGGCGAACGCCGACGACCCGGCGACCATCGTCTACACCTCGGGCACCACGGGCCGCCCCAAGGGCTGCGTGCTGACGCACCGCAACTTCTTCGCGGAGTGCGGCAACATCGTCGAGCGGCTCGGCCCGCTCTTCCGCACCGGCGAGTGCTCCGTGCTGCTCTTCCTGCCGGCCGCGCACGTCTTCGGGCGCCTGGTGGAGGTGGCGGCCGTCCTGGCGCCGATCCGGCTGGGCTGCGTACCGGACATCAAGAACCTCACCGACGAACTCCAGTCGTTCCGGCCCACGCTGATCCTCGGCGTGCCGCGCGTCTTCGAGAAGGTCTACAACTCGGCCCGCGCCAAGGCCCAGGCCGACGGCAAGGGCCGGATCTTCGACGCGGCGGCCGAGACGGCCATCGCGTACAGCCGTGCGCAGGACGCCCCGGGCGGCCCCGGCCTCGGCCTGCGGCTCAAGCACAAGTTGTTCTCGAAGCTGGTCTACAGCAAGCTGCACACGGTCCTCGGCGGGCGCGGCGAGTACGCGATCTCCGGCGGCGCCCCCCTGGGCGAGCGGCTCGGCCACTTCTTCCGCGGCATCGGCTTCACGGTGCTGGAGGGCTACGGCCTGACCGAGACCTGCGCGGCCACGGCCTTCAACCCGTGGGACCGCCAGAAGATCGGTTCGGTCGGTCAGCCGCTCCCGGGCTCCGTGGTGCGCATCGCCGACGACGGCGAGGTGCTGCTGCACGGCGAGCACATCTTCAAGGAGTACTGGAAGAACGAGACGGCGACCGCCGAGGCGCTCACCGACGGCTGGTTCCACACCGGCGACGTCGGCACCCTCGACGAGGACGGCTACCTCGCGATCACCGGGCGCAAGAAGGAACTCATCGTCACGGCGGGCGGCAAGAACGTGGCGCCCGCGGTGATCGAGGACCGCATCCGTGCCCACGCGCTGGTCGCGGAGTGCATGGTGGTGGGCGACGCCCGGCCGTTCGTGGCCGCGCTGGTCACCATCGACGAGGAGTTCCTGGGCCGCTGGGCCGCCGAGAACGGCAAGCCGGCCGGTGTGACGGCGGCGGAGCTGCGCGAGGACGCGGATCTGATCGCCGCCGTCCAGAAGGCCGTGGACGACGGCAACGCGGCGGTTTCCAAGGCGGAATCGGTGCGGAAATTCCGCATTCTGCCCTCCCAGTTCACGGAGGAGTCGGGCCACATCACGCCGTCGCTGAAGCTCAAGCGGAACGTGGTGGCGAAGGACTACGCGGACGAGATCGAGGCGCTGTACCGGGGCTGATCCCCCGTGTTCCCGGGGCCCCGACCGGAGTGGGTTCGCCGGCCGGGGTCAGCGCGGGTCGGTGAGGATCCGTTCCATGTTCCGCTCGGCGAGCGCGGTGATGGTCACGAACGGGTTCACGCCGAGGGACCCCGGGACCAGTGAGCCGTCGACCACGTACAGCCCCTGGTGGCCCTTGACCCGGCCGTGGTCGTCGGTGGCCTCGCCGAGGACGCAGCCGCCGAGCGGGTGGTAGGTGAAGTTGTCGGCGAAGGCCTTGTTGTCGCCGAACAGGTCGTAGCGGTAGATCGTGAAGTTGCGCCGGTTGATCCGGTCGAAGAGCTGTTTCGCCGCCCGCACCGACGGGGTGTTCTGGTCCCGGCTCCACTGCAGGCGCGCCGAGTCGGTGGCGGCGTCGTAGGTGAAGTGTCCGCGCTCGGGGTTCCTGGTGATGGCCAGGTACATCGAGATCCAGTGCTCGATCCCCATCGGGAGCGGGGCGATCTCCGCGAAGACCGGGTTGGCGGCGTTGTCCCAGTCGTCGATGCCCAAGGCGGGCATGGTGGACTGGTTCGCCCCGACCGTGTCCCAGAGGTGGTTGGCCCGGGCGGTCATGACGTTGCCGTTGGGCCCCCAGCCCCGGCCGACCTGTTCCGTCAGCGCGGGCAGGGTGCCGGTCTCGCGGGCACGGACGAGGATCTCGGTGGTGCCGAGGCTGCCGGCGCCCAGGAAGAGCTGCCGGCAACCGAGTTCGCGGGTCTGGGTGACCTTGCCGGTGACATCGCTGGTGCGCACCGTCAGCACGTAGCCCCCGGCCGGGTCGGTCCGTACGCCGACGACGCGTTGCATGGTCTCGATGGTGACGTTGCCGGTGCCGAGGGCGGCGGCGAGGTAGGTCTTGTCGACGCTCTTCTTGCCGTGGTTGTTGCCGTAGATGACCTCGCCGGCGAGAGCGGACTTGGGGGCGGTGCCGGCGGCCTCGCGCTTCATGTGGTCGAAGTCGTAGACGTTGGGGACGAAGGTGGTCCTCAGGCCGGTGTTCTGGGCGTGCTTGCGGGAGACGCGGGCGAAGCGGTACCACTCCGTGGACTCGAACCAGGCCGGGTCGATGTCGTTGACGCCGAGCATGGCCCGGGCGCGGGGGTAGTAGGTGCCGTACATCTCGTCGGCGTCGACCCGGGGCAGCACCTCGGAGAAGTACGAGCGTCGGGGCGTCGGTGCCATGCCCCCGTTGACGAGGGATCCGCCGCCCACCCCGCGCCCCACGTACACGGACATGTCGCCGAAGTTCACCCGGTCGAGGACGCCGGGGTAGGGGCTGATGTTCCGGTTGACCACGTCCAGCCAGAGGAACTGGGCGAGCGGGGCCTCGGTGCGGGTGCGGAACCACATGGAGCGCTGGTCGGGCGCGGAGGTGGACGGGAAGATCCTGCCGTCGGACCCGGGGGTGTCCCAGAGCCGGCCCATTTCGAGGACGACGGTACGGACGCCGGCCTGGCCGAGCCGGAGCGCGGCGACGGCGGAGCCGTATCCGGAGCCCACGACGATGGCGGGGGCGTAGGTCGCCGCGGCGGGTTCGACGGCCGCCGCGGAGGACAGTCCGATCCGGGTGAATCCGAGTACGGCCGCGGTCTGGAGGGCGCCGATGCCAAGCATTTGACGGCGCGTCAGCTGAGGTGTCATGGCCGCATGATGAGCGGAATCCGCACATCCCCCCATAGCAGGCGCTGACACACATCTGAGTGACAGTCAGGCATGGCGAACCGGCCACGCCCCGTCGCCCGACGGCCGGAAGGTCCCCCGGGAAGGGAACCTCAGAGCAGCTCGCGCAGGCGCTCGGCGAGCAGGTCCCAGCGCCACTTCTCCTCGACCCACGCGCGGCCCCGCTCGCCCATGCGGCGGCGCAGCTCCGGGTCCAGCAGCAGGGTGGCGATCCGGTCGGCGGCCTCGTCCGGGGAGCCGCCCCGGACCACCCAGCCGGTCTCCCCGTCCAGGACCGCGTCGGGGGCGCCGCCCGAGTCGCCCGCGACCACCGGGAGCCCCGTCGCGGAGGCCTCCAGGTACACGATCCCGAGCCCCTCGACGTCCAGTCCCCCGCGCCGGGTCCGGCACGGCATCGCGAAGACGTCACCGGCGCCGTAGTGCGCGGGCAGCTCCGACCACGGGACCGCCCCGGTGAAGACCACGGAGTCGGCCACGCCCGTGTCGGCCGCGAGGCGGCGCAGGTCGGCCTCGTACGGGCCACCGCCCACGATCAGCAGCACGGCGTCGGGCACCGCGGCCAGGATCCGGGGCATGGCCTCGATGAGGGTGTCCTGTCCCTTGCGCGGGACCAGCCGGGACACGCACACCACCACGGGCCGCTCGGCGAGCCCGAGCCGTGCCCGGACCTCCGCGCCGCCCGACTCCGGGTGGAAGGTCTTCTCGTCGACTCCCGGGGGGAGTTGGACCATCCGGGCGGCCGCCCGGTCCGTGACCGCCGAGGCGATCCGCGCGCGGGTGTACTCCCCGAGGTAGGTCAGGGTGTCGGTGCCCTCGCCGATCCGTCGCAGCAACTGCCGCGCGGCCGGCAACTGGGCCCAGCCGGCCTCGTGCCCGTGCGTGGTCGCGACCAGCCGGCGCGCGCCCGCCCGGCGCAGCGCGGGCCCCATCAGGCCGAGCGGGGCGGCCGCGCCGAACCACACGGACTCGCAGCCGTGCTCGCGCAGCAGGCCGACGGCCCGCCGGGTCACCCGCGGGGTCGGCAGCAGCATCGTCGTGCGGTCGCGCACCACCTGGAAGGGCTGCTCCGCGTCGAAGGCCTCGGTGGCCTCGCGGCCCTCGGCGCCGTGCTTCCAGGTGGAGGCGTAGACGACGATCCGGTCGGGATCCAGGCGCAGCGCCATGTTGTGCAGGAAGGCCTGGATGCCGCCCGGTCGCGGCGGGAAGTCGTTGGTCACGATCAGCGTCTTGTGCATCGTCAGCCAAAGTACCGGACGGTCCGGCGCGCACCCGCGCGGTCCCCGCCGAGCCTGGCCACCCCGCGCCGGCACGACCCCGCGGGGCCCGGCGGGCGGGTGGCCCCGGCCAAGGGGCTAACGGGCTCCCAGTTCCCCGCTCAGGGCCGCCTGCCAGGCCGCCGTCAGGCCCGCCGGGTCGCCGCCGATCGTGTCCGCCAGCGCCGTGGACAGCGGCTCGCGGCCCGCCGCCTCGTACAGCCGGACCAGCGTGGCGTCGCCCCACTTGGCCGCGATCAGCCGGCAGGCCAGCCAGGAGCCCTCGTACGCGCGCGCCAGCGCGTCCGGGTCCCCGCCGAACGCGAAGTCCTCGTTCGAGGGCAGCGCGGCGGGCGGTTCACCGCGCCGCACCGCCCGCCCCAGCGCGGGCGCCGCCTCGGCCGGCGTGCTCGGGGTGTCCCGGTAGGCCACCCAGTCCGCGAAGCCCTCGGAGAGCCACAGCGGGGTCCCGGCGGTGGTCGCGGCGCGGGTGGCCACGTGGGTGACCTCGTGGGTCAGCACGATCCGGCGACCCGCCCCCGACAGTTGGGCGTACCCCTCGGGGTTGACGACCACCCGGTCGGCCGGCGCGGGCCCGGCCCCCGCCTTGCCGGTGGTGACGGCCCCCATGCCCCGGTACGCGGCGGCCGGCTGCCCCAGCAGCGCGGCCATGGCGTCCAGCGTGCCCGGGACCAACACCACCACCCGCCCCGCCCAGGGCCCCGGCCAGGCGGCGTCGACGGCGGGCACCGCCCGGTCGGCCTCGGCGGCGATCCCGGACAGGGTCTCCCGGGGCTGTCCGACGCCGAGCACCAGCGCGTGCGTGCCCCGGACCACCGTCGGATCGCCCTGGTCCCACAGTTGCGGCGGGGCTCCCGGGGCGGGCCGGTCGCCGGTCACCCGCCAGGTCCCGTCGTCCCGGGTCAGGTCGACCTCGCGCGCCGACTCGGCGGGGGCCGCGTCGTGGCCGGTCAGCCGGTAGTGGAGCCGGGCCCGCGCGAGCGCCCGGTCGCCGTCCCGCCGGACCGAGGTGACCTCGTACGACCAGCCCTCGAGCGGGATGCCGGCGAGGCGCGCGGGCGGGGCCGAGGACCAGTCGGCCACGGCGCGCCGGACGCCGGGGTCCAGGGGGGCGGCGCCGGCCAGGCCGCATCCGACCAGGAGCGCGCACAGCAGCAGGGGCAGGACTCGTACGACCGGCCGATGACGCGGGAGCATCAGTCGATCGTACGCAGGGTCCGCCTCAGGGTCGGGTCACCTGCGCAGGGTCCGCCTCAGGGTCGGGTCACCGAGGACACCGGCATCATGCCGACGGGGTCGTAGCGGACCCGCGCGCCCGGGTAGGGGGCGTGGACCACCTGGCCGTTGCCGACGTACATGCCGACGTGGCTGGCGTCCGAGCGGTACGTCACCAGGTCACCGGGCCGGGCCTGGGACAGCGGCACCTGCCGGCCCGCGTGCCGCTGTGCCTGCGAGGTGCGCGGCAGCGAGACGCCCGCCTGGCGGTAGGACCACACCATCAGCCCGGAACAGTCGAAGGCGGAGGGGCCGGTGGAACCCCACACGTACGGGCGACCCACGGCGGCCCGGGCCGCCATCACGGCGGTCGCGGCCCGGCCCGAGGACGCGCCGGCGGAGGGGATCTCGGGGAGCGGGCCGGGCCGGTCGCCGGAGCGCGAGGCGCGCTCGTAGTCGGCCCGTTCCTGCGAGGGCATCGCGTTCAGCAGCCGGCGGGCGTCGGCGAGCTTCGCGGTGAGGGATCTCTTGTGCCGGGCGACCTCGGCGCGCAGGGCGTCCAGCTCGGCGAGCTTGTGGGAAGCCTCCCGGCGCTGCACGGCGATGCGGCGCTGCTCGTCGCGGAGTTGGTCGAGCTGGTCGGCTTGGCGGTCGCCGAGCCGGCCGAGGACGGCCGCCTTGTCGAGGTAGTCGTCGGGGTTGTCCGACAGGATCAGCGAGAGGGTGGGGTCCATGCCGTCCGAACGGTACTGGGCTCCGGCGAAGGCGCCGAGGACCCCGCGCATGGTGTTGATGCGGTCCTGGCCCCGGGCGACCGAGTCCTGGGCGCGGCTGACCTCGGCGCGGAGCCGGTCGGCCTTCTCACCGGCCTCGTTGAACCGCTCGGTGGCCCGTTCGGCTTCCTCGAAGAGCCGGTCGACCCGGGCCCGGGCCGAGGGGTCCTGCGGGAGCCCGGGGGCCGCGCCGGCGGGTGCTCCCGTCAGGGCGACCGCGACGGTGGCCGCTGCGGCGGTGAGGACGGTGATCTTCGTGTTCCGGTCGAGGCCGATGAGGCCGGGCCGGCGATGGGACGCCACGTGGAACCGCTCCCTTCCGCTTGCGCGGGGCCCGGGTCCGCCCTCCGTGGACGGCCGTGTGCCGGGTTCCGCGCTGGCAGACAGTAGCGGCGCGACGGGGCGCCGACCAACGACCATCGGGGGCCGGACACACGGGCGCCCCGCAGGAGACGCAGGTCACCGGCGGGGCGTGCGGTCAGAGCGGAGCCGCGCAATTCGCCCGGATGGGCGGTGCGCGGCGCGCCCTTCCCGGCCCGGAGAGGGCGCGGGGCGGGGTCAGCCGACGCGGACGCCGAACTGGAAGGGCATGTTGCTCATGGCTTCGTACTTGACGCCGCGCCTGGGGTTGGCGGCGTGGAAGACCTGGCCGTTGCCCGCGTAGAGGCCGACGTGGTGCAGGTCGTCGTAGAAGAAGACCAGGTCACCGGGCTGGAGTTCGCTCATGCCGATGCGCGTGCCGTCGTTGACCTGCGTGTAGGTGGTGCGGCTGATCTGGACGCCGGCCTGCCCGTAGGCCCACTGCGCCAGGCTGGAGCAGTCCCAGTACGCCATGCCGGTGGAGCCCAGGTTGTAGCCCTTGCCCTCCTGGGTCACGGCGGCGGCGAGCGCCTGCGCGGCCCGCCCGGAGCCCTTCACCGCGCCGGGCTTGGCGCTCCCGCCCGCGGCCTTGGCGGCCTCCTCGCCCGCCTTGGCCTCCGCCTCCTTCAACTGGCTGCGCTCTTCCGCGGTCAGCGTGTTGAGGTGGGCCTGCGCCTCGGCGAGCTTGCGCTGGGCCGTGGCCTTCTTCTCGGCCAGCTCCTTGCGGGTGGCGTCGAGGTCGGCGAGCTTGGCGCCGGCCTCCGCGCGCTGCTGCGCCAGGGCCCGCTGCTTGGTCTGGATCGTGGATATCGTCTCGACCTGCTTGCCGCTCATCTGCTGGAGCATGGAGGACTTGTCGAGGTAGTCCTGGGGGTTCTCGGCGAGGAGCAGTTCCATGGACTGGTCGAGGCCGCCGCCGCGGTACTGGGCCGTGGCCATCGAACCGAGCGTGTTGCGCAGGTCGTTGAGGTCCGCCTGGCCGCGCGCGACCTGGTCCTGGAGCCGGCCGATCTCCTTCTCCAGCTTGTCCTGGCGGTCCTTGGCCGCGTTGGCCTTCTCGCCGGCCTGCTCGGAGTCCTCGTAGAGGGCGTCGACCTGGGCCTTGACCTCGTCCTTGCTCGGCTTGTCCGGGGCGGCCGAGGCCGATTGGGCGGAGAGCGCGACGGCCGCGGTGGCGAGGGCGGTGAGGACGCTCACGCGCGTGCGGGTCGGCGGCTTGGGTCGACGGTGGGACGCCACGAACGCGAGCTCCTTCTTCCTGGAGCCGCCGAAGACGGTCACACACTCGGCAGCGCGCCTCCGCCGACACTCCGAATGAGTGAACGACCGTACGAAGGTTTGAACAGACCCTAGTGACCCGGCTGTGATGAGTTCAAATCCCCGAAGGCAAAATTCCGGTCGCCGACCGGCTTCTTTACCGTCTTCGCACGCTCCGTGCCGGACAGTTGACGGTACGTTCCCTTCACCGACCCATCAATACCGGCATTACGCACAGCCGTTACGGGAAGGGACAGAAGCCGCAGGGACTACGAAACCCGGGCGAGTCGCTTGAGCAGCAGCGCGGACGTCACCGGCCGGGCACCCGCCTTCGCCACCCCGTCGGCCACCTCGCGGTCCGTGGAGACCACGACCACGGGCCGGCCGGGCGGTTCGGCCCGCACCAACTGGCGGATCAGCTCGTCCGCCGTCACCCCCGCCTTGGAGAACAGCACCCGCACCCCGCGCGGCGGGGCGAGCAGCACCGGGGCGGCCAGCTCCGCGCCGTCGAAGACACAGGTCATCTCCGCGCCCGTCTGCGCGGCCAGCATCGAGAGGCCGCCGAGCAGCCGGAGCCGCTGCTTCTCCAGCGGCATCGTCGGATAGCCGGTCTTGGTCACGTTGTAGCCGTCGATCACCAGATGCGCCTGGGGCAGCGCCAACAGCTGGTCCAGCAGCGCCGGATCGGTCTCCGACAGGGCACGCGCCGCGATGTCCTTCGGGGTCATCCGGCCCGGCTCCACCGCCTCCACGGTGTCCGCGGGCCGGGTGGACACGGGCGGCAGCGCCAGCTCGCGGCGCAGCCCGGCCGCCGCGTCCAACACGGTGTCCAGGAGCAGCCGCAGCCGCATGTCCTCGATGCTGCGTCCCTCGCGGGTGGCGCGGCGCGAGGTCTCCAACGCGGATTCCACCTCGGCGAGGCGTGACTTGAGCCGCCGCGTCTCGCTCTCGGCGGCCGTCACCTGCGCCGCCGCCTCGCCGCGGATCCCGTCGATCTCGGCGTTGACCTTGCGCAGGGCCGCCTCGCCCCGCTTGACGTCGCTGAGGGCGCTGCGCAGCTTGCGCTGAAGCGATTCCGCTTCCTTGCGCGCCGCGTCCAGTTCGCCGCGCACCTGTTCACCGCCGCTGCGCTGCAGTTCGCGTACGTGCGCCAGCTCCTCGCGGAGCCGCTCCAGTTCGCGCCGGGTCTCGTCACCGACCCGCTCGGCGTCGGCGCGCTGCGCCTCCTCGCCCGCGGCGGCCACCAGCTTGACCCAGCCGGCCGGGCGCAGCACGTACGCGGCGGCCGCCACGTCCAGCGGATCGGCGGCGGCGGGCGGGGCCCCGGACTCCAGGGCCCCGGCCAGTTCGGCCTGGGCCTCGCGGAGCTTCTCGGCGACCCGGCCGCGGAAGACCGCGTCCGTCTCCACCGCCGCGGCCATGGCGTTGCCCGCGAACTTGGCACGCCGGGTCGGGGTGAACCGGGCGTACTGGCGCAGCTGCGCCGGGAGGTCCCCGACCGTCAGCCCGCCGAAGGCGTCCGAGACGAGTGCGACGACCCTGCGCCGCACGCCTTCCGGCAGCGGGCGGTCGAGCACCTCGGCGGCGTCGCCGGCCTCGTCGGCCGGCTCAGCGCCGCTTGCTGGCTCCACAATCCGTCACCCCTACCGTGATCTTCCTGTGGGCCCGGCTCCCTCAGGAGTCCGCGCCCGGCCTGTCCACGAGCTCGATCTGGTCCACCGCGTTGCACCAGCGACAGCGGACCGACTCGATGGTCTCATTGACCACCTCTCGCTCCTCGACCTTGGGCTCCCCGGCGAGGTCCAGGTGGACGTACTCCACGACCTTCGACGAACGGGTCACGTCGAAACGCGTGAGGTTGCCGCACAGGGTGCAGCGCCACCGGGTGGTGTCGGTCGGCAGGGGAACCGTCATCAGGCCGCTCTCTCCTTCGTGGCTCTTTCAGTTTCAATTAAAGCGGCCCGCTGAGCCGTACGGCGGACCGCAGCTCGTAACCCTACGGCCTGCCACCGCTCCGAGGGGGTCCGGTTGGGTCATGCTCGGTCGCATGATCGTAAGGTGGCAGACCGTCCGCGAGGCCTCCCGGGGCCCGGTGATCACCCACGCGCTGATCGCCGGCTGCTGCGTGGTGTTCGTCCTCGGTCCCGCCTCGGGCATGAATCCGGTCTACGGCACCGGCGACGAGTTACTGGCGCGCGGCACCGACTACTTCCGGCGCTGGGGCGTGGTCCCCGACCAGCTCCTCTCCGGATCGGGCAGGGCGCTGCTCACTCCGCTGACCGCACTGTTCGTCCACGGCAGCTGGCTGCACCTGCTGGGCAACATGCTCTTCCTGTACGTCTTCGGCGCGATGACGGAGGCCCGGATGGGCCGCCCGGCCTTCCTCGTCTTCTACGTCTGCACGGGCTACCTCGCCCTGGGCGCCTACGCGGCGGCCAACGCCTCCTCCGACCAGACGCTGGTCGGGGCGTCGGGGGCGATCTCGGCGGTGCTCGGGGCGTTCCTGTGCCTGTTCCCGCGCGCCCGGGTCACGAGCCTGTTCCCGTTCCTGTTCTTCGTGCCGCTGCGCTTCCCCGCCTGGATCGTGCTGGTGTTCTGGTTCGCGTTGCAGTGGGTGGCGGCGCACCGGGCGGAGAGCGGTCCGGGGGTCGCCTATCTGGCCCACGTGGTGGGCTTCTCCCTGGGCTTCGGCTACGCGTGGGTGCGATACCGGCGTACGACTAGAGTGAGGCGACCAGTGACTGCCGGCGAGGGAGACAGCCAACCGTGATCACCGCGATCGTGCTCATCAAGACCAGCGTGGACCGGATCCCCGAGATCGCCGAGGCCATCGCCGCGTTGGACAGCGTCAGCGAGGTCTACTCCGTCACCGGCACCTACGACCTGATCGCCCTGGTCCGGGTGGCCCGCCACGAGAACCTCGCCGACATCATCCCGGGCAGCATCAGCAAGATCCCGGGCGTCGAGGCCACGGACACGCACGTGGCGTTCCGCACGTACTCCCAGCACGACCTGGAAGCCGCCTTCGCGATCGGCCTCGACGCGTAGTTTCCGGCCCGGGCGTGTCGAGGCCCGGCAGCCCTCGCGACGACCGAAGGCCCCGGCGGGAATCCTCCCGACCGGGGCGCGCGGCGTTCAGAGGCCGACGCGGACGGTCGGCACGGGGTTCAGGCGGTGGGCACGGGGTCGGGCGGACGACCACACCGGGGGGACGACCACACCGGGTCGGACGGCCGGGACGGGCTCAGACGGCCGGGACGCAGCGGCCCTCTTCGGTGTGGTACCGCCACTTGGCGCCGTCCGCGACAAGCTCCTTCACCGCGCCGACGAACCGCTCGACGTGCTCGTCGGGGGTGCCGGCGCCGAAGCTGACGCGGATCGCGTTGAGCGAGCGCTCCCCCGGGGCGGCCTCCGGAGCCCCGCACTCCCCCGGCTCCTGCGGCTCGCTGCCGAGCAGGGTGCGGACCAGCGGGTGGGCGCAGAACAGGCCGTCGCGGACGCCGATGCCGTACTCCGCGGAGAGGGCGGCGGCGAAGTGCGAGCTGTTCCAGCCGTCGACGACGAAGGAGATGACGCCGACGCGCGGGGCGTCGTCCCCGAACAGGGACAGGACGCGGACGGCCGGGACCTCGGCGAGGCCCTCGCGGACCTTCGCGATGAGGTGGTTCTCGCGGGCGACCAGGTTCTCGAACCCGGCCTCCTTCAGGGCCTTGCAGGCGGAGGCGATGGAGTAGACGCCGATGACGTTCGGGGAACCGGCCTCGTGACGGGCGGCCGTGGTGTGCCACTCGACGTCCACGCCGCCGTCCTCGCGGCGGGCCACCGTGCGGGAGGCGCCACCGCCGGCCAGGTACGGCTCGGCGGCCTGGAGCCAGTCCGCGCGGCCGGCGAGCACTCCCGAGCCGAAGGGCGCGTACAGCTTGTGTCCGGAGAAGGCCACCCAGTCGACGTCGAGCTCCCGTACGGAGACGGGGTGGTGCGGGGCCAACTGGGCTGCGTCCAGCACGATCCGCGCGCCGTGGGCGTGCGCCGCCGCGGCGAGTTCCCGTACGGGCCACAGCTCACCGGTGACGTTGGACGCTCCGGTCACGCACACCAGCGCGGGACCGTACGGGTCGCGCCCGGCCAGCGCCCGCTCCAGGGTCTCGACGGCCTGGGCCGGGGTGCGCGGCGCGTCGAGGCAGGTGACCCGGGCGTCCCCCCACGGCAGCAGGGAGGCGTGGTGCTCGGTCTCGAAGACGAAGACCTGGCAGTCGGCCGGGAGCGCGGCGGCGAGCAGGTTCAGGGAGTCGGTGGTGGACCGCGTGAAGATCACCTGGTCCTCGGCGCGGCAGTCGAGGAACTCCGCGACGGCGACCCGGCTCTGCTCGAACAGGTCGGTGGAGAGCTGCGAGAGGTAGCCGGCGCCCCGGTGCACGCTCCCGTAGTACGGGGCGTAGGCGGCCACGTCGTCCCAGACGCGCTGCAGGGCGGGGGCGCTGGCCGCGTAGTCGAGGGCGGCGTAGGTGACCTCGCCGCCGGTGACGAGCGGCACGGTGACGTCACGGCCGAGCACGGGCAGCGGCTCGACACAGGCGGGGTCGGCGGCGACGGCGGCGGTGGTGACGGCGGTGTTCAGGGATGCGGACATGGCGGAATCTCCCGGCAGGCAGGGCTGAATGGCTTCGGTGTGCCCGTACGCGGGTACGGCTCGGCGGCCGACCGGAGGGGTACGGGGATGGCCTCGGAGCACGGGAGGGCGTACGCGGGTACGCGGAGAGGTCCCTGTTCCGAGGGGGTGAAGAAGGGGCGGAGCCGCCCTATCGCATTCGCTTGCTCACGGAAAACACTCCTCGAGAGACCAGGATCCCTGGTGTCGAGGGATCCGCGCTTGCCGTGGACCTCACTGCCTACGGCCTGGTCATCACCCGGGGCACCCCGCCACGGAAGGAGGGTTGCCGGACAGCAAGCCGGGGCCTAAACGCTGTCACTCGTGACCTGGGCAGAATCCTGCCACACGATCCGTCGTGCGCAAGACCCCGGTCCGCATCGTGGACCGGGGTCGGCTGTTTCACGCCTTTCGGACGAGCCGCACTACGCGTTGCTGGCCGTCACCCAGCGATCCAGCGCGGCGCGCGCCGATCCCGAGTCGATGGACTGCGCCGCCCGGGTGATGCCGGCCGCGATCTGCTCCTCCAGCGAGCCGGAGCCCGGGTCCAGCGCCACCAGGGCGGCGGCCGCGTTCAGCAGGACGGCGTCGCGCACGGGACCGGTCTCGCCCGCGAGCAGGCGCCGGGCCACGTCCGCGTTGTACGAGGGGTCCTCGCCCCGCAGCGCGGACACGTCGACCACGTCGATCCCCACGTCGCGCGGGTCGAAGGGCAGCTCGGTGACCGATCCGTCCCGCACCCACCACACCCGGGAGGTGCCGGTGGTGGTCAGCTCGTCGAGGCCGTCGTCGCCCCGGAACACGAGCGCCGAGGAACCGCGTTCGGCGAGGACGCCCGCGACGATGGGCGCCACCCGGGGGTCGGCCACGCCGGTCGCCTGGGCGCGGACGCGGGCCGGGTTGGTCAGCGGGCCGAGGAAGTTGAACAGGGTGCGGATGCCCAACTCCTTGCGCGCCGCCGCCACGTGCCGCAGCGCGGGGTGGAACTTCACGGCGAAGCAGAAGGTGATGCCGGCCTCCTCGGCGACCTGCACCACGCGCGCGGGGGTCAGGTCGAGGTTGACTCCGAGCTTCTCCAGGACGTCCGAGGAGCCGCTCGAGGAGGACGCGGCCCGGTTGCCGTGCTTGACGACCTTGGCACCGGTACCGGCCACCACGATCGCCGACATCGTGGAGATGTTCACCGTCTTGGCCCCGTCGCCGCCGGTTCCGACGATGTCCACCGTCCGGCCGGGCACCTCGATCAGGTTGGCGTGCTCGTACATGCTCCCGACGAGCCCGGCGATCTCCTCGATCGTCTCGCCCTTGGCCCGCAGCGCCACCACGAAGCCTGCGATCTGGGCGTCGGTGGCCTCGCCGCGCATGATCGTGTCCATGGCCCAGGCGGTGTCCTCGGCGCGCAGGTCCCGGCCGGTCAGCAGGGCGTCGAGCACGCCCGGCCAACCGCGGGCCGCCACGCTGTCGCCGCCTGCCGGGGTCACAACGTCCATGGTCCGCTCCTGCGCTAGTGGGCCGCCCCGTGCTCGCCGCCCACGTCTGATGGGAAGGGTCTCAGCCTATCCAGCCGAGCGGGACGGCAAAGAGCCCCGTCCAGGGTCTGGACGGGGCTCTCGCCGTGGCGACACCAGGATTGACCGGAATCAATCCCTCATGCGGGTGCGGTCAAACGCTCACGCGGGATCAGTGGTGGCCGTGGCCACTCTGGATCTCCTTGTACTCCTCCACCGTGGGCTTCGGAATCTGGTTGTTCTCCGCGTAGAAGCCCTTGCTGAGCTTCGCGCGGAGCTTCTGCGTGGCCCCGACCTTGCGCTCGACGCCGTTCTCGTCGACCGTCGGGCCGAGCTCGATCGGCCGGTACTGCTCGTGCGCGGTGAGCGTGTGCAGCTTGGCCTGCGAGAGCGGCTCGTGGACCTCGACGAACTCACCGTGCGGCAGGCGCTTGATGACACCGGTCTCGCGACCGTGCAGCACCTTGTCGTGGTCCCGGCGCTGGAGACCGAGGCAGATCCGCTTGGTGACGATGAAGGCGAGGACCGGGACGACGAAGAAGCCGATCCGGACGAACCAGGTGATCGAGTTGATCGACAGGTGGAAGTACTGGGCGAACATGTCGTTGCCGCCGCCGATGAGGAGCACGATGTACTCCGCGATCCAGGCGACACCGAAGCCCGTACGGGTCGGGACGTTGCGCGGGCGGTCCAGGATGTGGTGCTCGCGCTTGTCCCCGGTGACCCAGGACTCGATGAACGGCCAGACGGCGATCGCGCCCAGCACCAGCGGGAAGAGCAGCAGCGGGATGAACACGCCCAGGACGAGGGTGTGGCCCCACAGGTTGATCTCCCAGCCCGGCATGGCTCGGATCAGGCCTTCCGGCATGCCCATGTACCAGTCGGGCTGCGCGCCGGTGGACACGTGGTCCGGGCGGTACGGGCCGAGCGCCCAGATCGGGTTGATCGAGGCGAGCGCCGCGATGGCCGCGATGACACCGAAGACCAGGAAGAAGAAGCCTCCGGCCTTGGCCATGTAGACCGGCAGCAGCGGCATGCCGACGACGTTCTTGTTGGTCTTGCCGGGGCCGGCGTACTGGGTGTGCTTGTGGAACACGACCAGGATCAGGTGGGCCACCAACAGGCCCATCATGATGCCGGGCAGCAGCAGGATGTGGACCGAGTAGAACCGCGCGACGAAGTCGCCGCCCGGGAACTCCCCGCCGAAGAGGAACATCGACAGGTAGGTGCCCACGACCGGGACCGACAGGATGGCGCCCTGCATGAAGCGGACACCGGTGCCCGAGAGCAGGTCGTCCGGCAGCGAGTAACCGGTGAAACCGGTGAACATGCCGAGGACCAGCAGCAGGAAGCCGAAGATCCAGTTGACCTCGCGGGGCTTGCGGAACGCACCCGTGAAGAAGACGCGCATCATGTGCACGACCATGGCCGCGACGAAGATCAGCGCCGCCCAGTGGTGGATCTGCCGGATGAGCAGACCGCCGCGGACGTCGAAGCTGATGTCCAGGGTCGAGGCGAAGGCCTCGGACATCTGGACGCCCTGCATCGGCACGTACGAGCCGTGGTACACGACCTCGTTCATGCTCGGGTGGAAGAACAGCGTCAGGTACACACCCGTGAGGATGATGATGACGAAGGCGTAGAGGCAGATCTCACCCAGCATGAAGGACCAGTGGTCCGGGAAGATCTTGCGCATGTTCGCCTTGGCGAGGCCGTAGATGCCCAGGCGACCGTCCGCCCAGTCCGCTACGCGCTCGCCGGCGGGCGCTTTGCGCGCGCTGGTGTCAGTGGTGGCAGTGCTCATCCGCGCTCCCAGAAAGCAGGACCGACGGGCTCTTCGAAGTCGCCGAGCGCCTCGAGGAAACCTTCGTCATTGACGCCGATCCGCAGCTGCGGAAGCGCGTGACCAGCCGGGCCGAAGATGACTCGGGCGCCGTCGGAGAGGTCGAAGGTGGACTGGTGGCACGGGCAGAGCACGTGGTGCGTCTGCTGCTCGTACAGGCTGATCGGGCAGCCGACGTGGGTGCAGATCTTGGAGTAGGCCACGATCCCGTCGTGGGACCACTCCAGCTCCTGCTTGTCCTTGATGTCGTCCGGCTGAATGCGGACGATCATCAGGGCGGCCTTGGCGATCTGGGTCTGGAAGTCGTGCTGCTCCTCCTCCAGGCCTTCCGGCCGGGCGAAGGTGAGCGAACCGACGATGACGTCCTCGGGACGCAGCGGCTCGTTCGTGTTGTCGTTGATGAGCAGCTTGCCCTTGGCCCACAGGGTCTTGCGGAGCTTGTCCTCGGGCAGCGGGCCCAAGTCGCGCATCAGGATGACGCCGGAGAGCGGCAGCAGGGCCAGCGCGCCGAACATCGTGTTGCGGATCAGCTTGCGTCGACCGATGTCGGACTCGCGCGCACCGTCGGCGAAGTCCGCGAGGACCTTCGCCTTGACCTCCGGCGGGGAGGCGATGGCGTGCCGCTCGTCGGCCACCTCGACGTCGGACATCAGGGTGCGGGCCCAGTGGACCGCGCCCGCGCCGATGCAGAAGAGGGCCACGCCCAGGGTCAGACCCAGGGCGAAGTTCAGGCCGCTCACCTTCCCGACGGGGAAGATGTAGACGATCTTGTCGATCGGGATGGCCACGTACGAGGCGATGAAGCCGATCGTGGCCAGCATCGACAACGTGAACAGCATCGCGACCGTACGCTCGGACCGCTTGGCGGCCCGCTCGTCGATGTCCTGGATGCGCGGCTTGTGGACCGGAAGGCCCGGGTCGGCGAACGGATCGTCCGCGACCGCTACGCCACCGTGGTGCGCGTCGCCCTGCTCGCTCGGCAGGTGCTTCTCTTCGGGAATGTCTTGGCTACTCATGACTTCTTGGCCTTAGCGGTGTGGGCCGCGACCCAGACGGCGACAGCGATCAGCGCACCCAGACCGAAGATCCAGCCGAACAGACCCTCGGACACGGGGCCGAGGCCACCGAGCTTGAGACCACCGGGGCTGTTCGACTTCTCGCCGTTCACGTTCTGGAGGTACGCGATGATGTCCTTCTTCTGCTTCTCCGGCATGGTGCTGTCCGGGAAGGAGGGCATGTTCTGCGGGCCGGTGAGCATGGCCTCGTAGATGTGCTTCGGCTCGACGTCCTCAAGGTTGGGGGCGTACTTGCCGTGCGTCAGGGCGCCGCCCTCGCCGGTGAAGTTGTGGCACTGCGCGCAGTTGTTGCGGAACAGCTCACCACCCTTGGCGATGTCGGCTCCTGCCGGGTCGTACTGCTTCTCGGTCGGCGTGATCGGGCCGGCGCCGAGAGACGAGATGTACGCGGCCAGCTGGTCGATCTGGGCCTGCGAGTAGATCACGGGCTTCTTCGGCACCTGGGCGCCGGGCTGCTGGGCGGGCATGCGGCCCGTGCTCACCTGGAAGTCGACGGCCGCGGAGCCGACGCCGACCAGGCTCGGGCCGTCAGAGGAACCCTGACCGCCGGTTCCGTGGCAGCTTGCGCAGCCCACGGCGTAGAGCTTCTTGCCCTCCTCGATGGCGAGGGACTGGGCGGTTTCATCGGCCTGCGCCTTGCCCGCGGGGGCAAAGGCGGCGTAAAGCCCCCCGGTGGCCGCCAGCGCGAAGAGTAGAACGACGACCGCCGCCAGCGGATGGCGTCGTCGTGCGGAGAGCTTTTTCACGGATTACCCCGGTGTCAGGATCTTCTGCGTCGGTGTTTCTGGATGGAGTGCCGGGTCGGGCCCGGCGACGTGTTCGCTACTTGATCAGGTAGATCGTCGCGAAGAGGCCGATCCAGACGACATCGACGAAGTGCCAGTAGTAGGACACGACGATGGCCGACGTGGCCTGTTCGTGGGTGAACCTCTTGGCCGCGTACGTCCGGCCGAGGACCAGCAGGAAGGCGATGAGACCGCCCGTCACGTGCATGCCGTGGAAGCCGGTGGTCAGGTAGAACACCGATCCGTACGGGCCGGACGAGAGAGACATGCCCTCGTGCTTGACCAGCTCGGTGTACTCGAACACCTGGCCGCCAATGAAGATCGCACCCATGACGAACGTGATGATGAACCACGTCCGGAGCTTCTTCACGTCACCGCGCTCGGCGGCGAACACGCCGAGCTGGCAGGTGAGCGAGGAGAGCACCAGGATCGTCGTGTTCGTCGCCGAGAAGGGCAGATTCAAGGCCGAGGCCTGTTCTGTCCAGTACTCGGCACCCGTCACTGATCGCAGGGTGAAGTACATCGCGAAGAGGGCCGCGAAGAACATCAGCTCGGAACTCAACCAGATGATGGTTCCGACGCTGACGAGGTTCGGCCGGTTGACCGTCGGGTGCGCGTGCCCGGTATCTACTGTCGTTGCTGTCGCCACGACCGACATTATGTCGGTCGCTTATCCCGCCCTCACCCCGGGGGGTGCCGTTCGGAGTGTCAGGGGCGTGTGCAAGGCCCGAACGGCCCATCAGATCGGGTGGTGGGCGGGTACTCGCGAGGCTGTGCGAACCGATGTTGACACCGGGTCGGACGGAGTAGCATCCCGCGCAACATCAACGTGATTCACGGGACACGTGGAGGAACGAAATGCGGGCGACTGCGCGAGTTCTGGTCTACAGCGACGACGCGGGCACCCGGGAGCAGGTGCGGCTGGCCGCCGGACGCAGGCCGGCCGCGGACCTGCCGCCGGTGGAGTTCCTGGAGTGCGCGACCCTTCCGGCGGTCCTGTCCGCGCTGGACGCGGGCGGCATCGACGTGTGCGTGCTGGACGGGGAGGCCGTCCCCGCCGGGGGCATGGGCGTGTGCCGGCAGATCAAGGACGAGATCTTCCGCTGCCCGCCGGTCCTGCTGCTCATGGGGCGCCCCCAGGACGCCTGGCTGGCCACCTGGAGCCGCGCGGACGCGGCGGTGACCCTTCCGGTGGACCCGGTGGACTTCCCGGAGGTCCTGGCGGGCCTGCTGCGGCCCCGGCTGGCCCTGGACGCGTAAACGGCGCGGGGCGAACGCGAACCGGCCCACGGGAGCCCGTACGGGCTCCCGTGGGCCGATCGAGGGCCTCTTTCGGGGGGTTCCGCGCGCCCGCGCGCGCCGGTTCAGACCTGCGGGCGGAGTCGGGCCTGGTCGACGGGGCTGCGACCGTCCTGCGTGCCCTTGAGGAGGGCGCTGCCCTCGCGCCACTCCTTCCACTCCATGTTCCAGTCGCCGAAGCCGTTCCCGAAGGTGTCCATGTCGTCGCCGATGCTGTTGATCACCTTGACGATGTCGCCCTCGGTGATGTTCTCGTAGAACCAGGCGGCGTTGCCCGTGCTCATGCCGGTGCAGCCGTGGCTGACGTTCTCGTAGCCCTGGGAGCCGACGGACCACGGGGCCGCGTGCACGTATTCACCACTCCAGGTGACGCGCGTCGCGTAGTAGACGGGCAGGTTGTAGTACTCGCTGCCGCCGATCCCGACGGTGTCGCCGCGCATCTGGACGAAGTACTGCTTGCCGAGGACCACTTTGATCCCGTTTCGGGTGGAGAAGCCCGGCTTTCCGGTGGTCACCGGAATGGTATTGATCACTTCTCCGTTGCGCCGGAAGGTCAGGTAGTGCGAGGAGGCGTCGGTGGTGACCTCGACGCGGTCGCCGATCTCCAGCTTCAGCGGCTTGGCCGCGGCGCCGTAGAGGTCGTCGGTGATCCTGACGCCCTCCAGGTTGCTCCGTACGGACACGGTGGTGTTGGCCGGCCAGTACTCCTTGGGCCGGAAGTGCAGGTTCTTGTCGTCGACCCAGTGCCAGGCCCCCTCGACCCCCTCCGGCGTGTCGACGACCAGGCCGCGCTCGACCAGCGCGCGGGCGTCCTTGTCCTTGACGGGTTCGTTGAGTTCGGCCGTGATGGGCTGTCCGACGCCGTACTTGCCCTCCTCGGGCCCGAACTCGACCTGGAGGACCCCTTTGGAGGGTGTGGTGTCGAACGTCATCCTTCGCTGCCCCGGAGCGCCCCGCTCGTCCTCCGTGTTGACGGTGACGGTGTAGCGCACGCCGGCGGCCAGCGGGACCGTGCTGTGCCAGCGCTCGCCGGTGGCGGTGAGTTCGCCGGCCAGGCGACGGCCGTGGGTGTCCACGACGGTGACGTCGGTGATCCGGCCGCCGCCGCTCTTCGCGGTGATCTCCAGTGGCCGGTTGTGGTCCACCGGTCGTCCGCCGGCTTTCTGGTTGAAGGCGACCTGCTCGCCCGCGTCAAACGGGCGGGCGGACAGCGGGTTCTCCTCTTCGGACCCACAGGCGGTGGCGCCGGCCCCGAGGGACGCGACCAGCAGGGAGCAGCCGATTACCGTCCAAAGACGCGGTGAGTGGTTCATGGGGCTAACGCTATGAAGATATGACAATTACGGCGCGCGGGGTGACTGCAAACGAGGGGCCCGGACTCCTCTGTTCGAGGTGTCCGGGCCCCTGGTGTCGTGCGTGGGTGCCGCTTTCGCTACTGGTTCTGGTTCTCACCGCGGTAGTACTCGTACACCCAGCCCCACAGGCCGATCACGATGATCGGGGCCGAGAAGTACATGAGCCACCAGCCGAAGATGACGCCCATGAACGCGAGCGCGCCACCGATCGCCAGCGAGAGCGGCTGCCAGCTGTGCGGGGAGAAGAACCCCAGCTCGCCCGCCTCGTCGGCGACGTCGGCCTCCAGGTTGTCCTGGGCCATCTCGTCGACGCGCTTGGCCGTGAAGGCCAGGTAGTAGCCGATCATGACGCTCAGGCCGAAGGCCAGGAAGAGCGCGGTGGTGCCGACGGGCTCCTTCGACCACACGCCGTACACGACGGCCATGATCAGGATGAAGAAGGAGAGCCAGAGGAACATCTTGCCCTGGATCTTCACTTGCCGGCCTCCTTGCCACCGGTGACGGCCTTGGTGCCGGCGCCGTGGTCCTCGAGGTG
Organism: Streptomyces sp. NPDC002602; assembly: GCF_042889445.1. Classification (NCBI taxonomy): domain Bacteria; kingdom Bacillati; phylum Actinomycetota; class Actinomycetes; order Kitasatosporales; family Streptomycetaceae; genus Streptomyces; species Streptomyces sp. NPDC002602. The sequence continues at coordinate 125,587 of NZ_JBIAQX010000002.1, forward strand.
GTCGAGGGCCGCGATCTCCGGGTGGTGCAGGTCGAACGCCGGGGACTCGGAACGAATCCGCGGGAGGGTGAGGAAGTTGTGCCGCGGCGGCGGGCAGGAAGTCGCCCATTCGAGCGAACGGCCGTAGCCCCACGGGTCGTCGACCTCGATCTTCTTCCCGTACTTCGCCGTCTTCCAGACGTTGTACATGAAGGGCAGCATCGACAGGCCGAGCAGGAACGAGCTGATCGTGGAGATCGTGTTCAGCGCGGTGAAGCCGTCGGCCTCGAGGTAGTCGGCGTAACGACGCGCCATGCCCTCGGCGCCCAGCCAGTGCTGCACCAGGAAGGTGCCGTGGAAGCCCACGAACAGCGTCCAGAAGGTGATCTTGCCGAGGCGCTCGTCCAGCATCTTGCCCGTGAACTTCGGCCACCAGAAGTGGAAGCCGGAGAACATCGCGAACACCACGGTGCCGAAGATCACGTAGTGGAAGTGCGCGACGACGAAGTACGAGTCGGAGACGTGGAAGTCCATCGGGGGCGAGGCCAGGATGACGCCGGTCAGACCACCGAAGGTGAAGGTGATCAGGAAGCCGACGGCCCAGAGCATCGGGGTCTCGAAGGACAACGAGCCCTTCCACATGGTGCCGATCCAGTTGAAGAACTTCACACCGGTCGGTACCGCGATCAGGAAGGTCATGAAGGAGAAGAACGGCAGCAGCACACCGCCGGTGACGTACATGTGGTGGGCCCACACCGTCACCGAGAGACCGGCGATCGCGATCGTCGCGGCGATCAGACCGATGTAACCGAACATCGGCTTGCGCGAGAAGACCGGGATGACCTCGGAGATGATGCCGAAGAAGGGCAAGGCGATGATGTACACCTCTGGGTGTCCGAAGAACCAGAAGAGGTGTTGCCACAGCAAGGCGCCGCCGTTGGCCGCGTCGAAGACGTGCGCACCGAACTTCCGGTCGGCCTCCAGCGCGAAGAGCGCGGCGGCGAGGACCGGGAAGGCGAGCAGGACCAGGACACCGGTCAGCAGCACGTTCCAGGTGAAGATCGGCATGCGGAACATCGTCATGCCGGGCGCGCGCATGCAGATGATCGTGGTGATGAAGTTGACCGAGCCGAGGATCGTGCCGAAGCCGGAGAAGGCCAGACCCATGATCCACATGTCGGCGCCGATGCCCGGCGAACGCACCGCGTCCGACAGGGGCGAGTAGGCGAACCAGCCGAAGTCGGCCGCGCCGTTCGGCGTCACGAAGCCGGCGACCGCGATGGTCGAGCCGAAGAGGTACAGCCAGTACGCGAACATGTTCAGCCGCGGGAACGCCACGTCGGGCGCGCCGATCTGCAGCGGCATGATCCAGTTCGCGAAGCCCGCGAAGAGCGGGGTGGCGAACATCAGCAGCATGATCGTGCCATGCATGGTGAACGCCTGGTTGAACTGCTCGTTCGACATGATCTGCGTGCCCGGACGGGCCAGCTCGGCGCGCATGAAGAGCGCCATGATCCCGCCGATGATGAAGAACACGAACGACGTGATCAGGTACATCGTGCCGATGGTCTTGTGGTCGGTGGTGGTCAACCACTTCACGACGACATTGCCCGGCTGCTTGCGCCGTACCGGCAGCTCGTTCTCATACGAGTCGGCGGCGGCACCCTGAGATTCGTTGAGGATGCTCACAGTTTGTTCGTCTCCGAGTTCCGGGCCGGGTCGGTCTGCTTGATGCCGGCCGGCAGGAAGCCGGTCTGCCCCTTCTCGGCCAGTTCCTTCAGGTGCGCCTGGTACTTCTCCGGCGAGACGACCTTCACGTTGAAGAGCATCCGGGAGTGGTCGACACCGCAGAGCTCGGCGCACTTGCCCATGAAGGTGCCCTCCTGGGAGGGGGTCACCTCGAAGACGTTGGTGTGGCCGGGGATGACGTCCTGCTTGAACAGGAAGGGAACCACCCAGAACGAGTGGATGACGTCATTGGACGAGAGGATGAAGCGGACCTTCTCGCCCTTGGGGAGCCAGAGGGTCGGGCCCGGGTTGCCCGTCTGCGGGTTCCGGTCGCCGGGGACGCCCTGGGTGTAGACGCCTTCGGCGCCCTTGGGGAAGTCCTTGGCGAAGCGGTCCGGGATGGAGGCGAGCTCCTTGGGGACCGGGACGGCCCCCTCCTTCTTCTCCTCGCCGACCGACGGGGCCGGCAGCTTCGGGGTCGCGGGGTCGCCGTCGACGTCCTCGATGTAGTTGAAGCCCCAGCTCCACTGGTAGCCGACCACGTTGATGGTGTGGGCGGGCTTGGAGAGGGCGAGCAACTTCGACTCGTCACGCGCGGTGAAGTAGAAGAGCACCGAGACGATGATGAGCGGGACCACGGTGTACAGCGCCTCGATGGGCATGTTGTACCGGGTCTGCGCCGGAACCTCGATCTTCGTGCGGCTGCGCCGGTGGAAGATGACGCTCCACAGGATCAGGCCCCACACCAGGATGCCCGTGATCAGCGCGGCAGCCCAGGATCCCTGCCAGAGGGAGAGAATGCGCGGCGCCTCCTCAGTTACCGGAGTCGGCATTCCGAGGCGAGGGAAGTCTTTCCATGTATACGAGCAACCAGTGGCGGTCGCCAGGACCACGCCCGCAGTCAGCGCCTGGAGCAGCTTCCGCCGCATCGGGCGCCGCGGCGAGCGGTCGGAGCCGTAGGGACTCACGTAGCGCCTTCCCGAGAGTCTCGGCCCGCGTGGCTGGCCGCGGCCGTATTCGGGTCGGTCGCCGGCCCTGACGCAGGCAGGGGTTTGGATGTTTATGCGGACCAAACCCTACTGGACGCTATTTGAGGTCGCGCGGGGAGGGTGCCCAACGCGCCGCTACTGACCCCGAAGGGATGGATCCGCCGTCCGGGGGACGGGCCATCCGGCCCTGAATGGCGCACTCCGGCGGACAACTGACGGCCCCTGACCTCGGGCGTCCCCGGCCTCCGGTTAGCGTGGCCGGATGCCGTACTTCGACACCGCCTCAGCCGCCCCGCTGCACCCCGTGGCCCGTCAGGCGCTGCAGGCCGCCCTGGACGAGGGCTGGGCCGACCCGGCCCGGCTGTACCGGGAGGGCCGCCGCGCCCGGTTGCTGTTGGACGCGGCGCGCGAGGCCTCGGCCGAGGCGGTGGGCTGTCGCCCCGACGAGCTGGTGTTCACTCCTTCGGGGACGCACGCGGTTCACACGGGCCTCGCCGGAGCCCTGGCCGGACGCCGGCGGGTCGGCGGGCGGCTGGTGGTGTCGGCGGTCGAACACAGTTCGGTACTGCACGCCGCCGAGGTGCACGCGTCCGCCGGCGGCACGGTCACCGAGGTGCCGGTCGACCGCTTCGGCGCGGTCAACCCGGCGGAGTACGCCCGTGTGCTCGGCCCGACCACGGCGCTGGCCTGTCTCCAGTCGGCCAATCACGAGGTGGGCACCGTCCAGCCGGTGGCGGAGGTGGCCGAGGCGTGCGGCGCGGCCGGGGTGCCGTTGCTGGTGGACGCGGCCCAGTCGCTGGCGTGGGGCCGGGTGGAGGGCGGGTGGTCGCTGCTCACCGCGAGCGCCCACAAGTGGGGTGGTCCGCCCGGGGTCGGGCTGTTGGCCGTCCGCAAGGGGGTCCGCTTCTCCCCCCAAGGGCCCTCGGACGAAAGGGAGTCGGGCCGCTCCCCCGGTTTCGCCAATCTGCCCGCGATCGTGGCGGCGGCCGCCTCGCTGCGGGCGGTGCGCGCCGAGGCCGATGTGGAGGCGGCCCGACTGCGGGTGCTGGTGGATCGGATCCGGCGGCGGGTGGCCCGGCTGGTGCCGGACGTGGAGGTGGTCGGCGACCCGGACCGGCGGCTGCCGCACCTGGTCACGTTCTCCTGCCTGTACGTCGACGGGGAGACCCTGCTGCACGAGTTGGACCGGGCGGGCTACTCGGTGTCCTCCGGCTCCTCCTGCACCAGTTCGACCCTGACGCCTTCGCACGTGCTGCGGGCCATGGGGGTGCTGTCGGAGGGGAACGTACGGGTGTCCCTGCCGGCCGGGACCACCGCCGACGACGTGAACGGCTTCCTGGAGGTCCTGCCGCGCGCGGTGGCCGACGTCCGGGAGAAGCTCGGGGTGAGCGAGCCGGAGCCGTGCGCGCCGGTCGCGGACGCGGTGCGCCTCGACGCCCTGGGGCTGCGCTGCCCCCAGCCGGTGATCGAACTGGCCCGGGCGATCGTGACCGTCCCGGTGGGCGGCACGGTGACGGTCGTGTCGGACGACGAGGTCGCCCGCCTGGACATCCCGGCGTGGTGCGCGATGCGCGGCCACGCCTACCTGGGCGAGACGGCGGCCGAGGTGGGCGTGGCGTACGCGGTCCGCCGGCTGCGCTGACCCGCGCGGCCGGGGGCGTACGGCGGGGAGCGCGGCGGGAGGGCCCCCGCCGCGCCGTCGCCCCTACGCCGAGAGGTGGGACCGGACCTCGGCCGCGGCCTCGTCCCCGTACGCCTTGGTGAAGCGCTCCATGAAGTGCGCCCGCGCCAGCGTGTACTCCTGCGTGCCCAGCGTCTCGATGACCAGCGTGGCGAGCATGCAGCCCACCTGCGCCGCCCGCTCCAGGCCCACGCCCCAGCCCAGGCCCGTCAGGAAGCCGGCGCGGAAGGCGTCGCCGACGCCCGTCGGGTCCACCTTCGCGGTCTCCTCGGGGCAGCCGACGACGATCGGCTCCTCGCCGACCCGGTCGATCCGCACGCCCTGGGAGCCCAGCGTCGTCACCCGGGTGCCGACCTTGGCCAGGATCTCCTCGTCGGTCCAGCCGGACTTCGACTCGATGAGGCCCTTCTCGTACTCGTTCGAGAAGAGGTACGTCGCGCCCTCCATCAGGGTGCGGATGTTGTCGCCGTCCATCCGGGCGATCTGCTGCGAGAAGTCTGCGGCGAAGGGGATCCCTCGCGTGCGGCACTCCTCGGTGTGGCGCAGCATCGCCTCGGGGTCGTCGGCGCCGATGAGGACGAGGTCCAGCCCGCCCACCCGGTCGGCGACGGCCTTCAGCTCGATCAGCCGGGCCTCGCTCATCGCGCCCGTGTAGAAGGAGCCGATCTGGTTGTGGTCGGCGTCCGTCGTGCAGACGAAGCGCGCGGTGTGCAGCACCTCGGAGATCCGCACGGACTCGGTGTCGACCCCGTTGCGGTCCAGCCACGCGCGGTACTCGTCGAAGTCCGAGCCGGCCGCGCCGACCAGGACGGGACGGCTGCCGAGCTGACCCATTCCGAAGCAGATGTTCGGGCCGACACCGCCCCGCCGTACGTCGAGGTTGTCCACGAGGAAGGAGAGGGAGACCGTGTGCAACTGGTCCGCGACCAGCTGATCGGCGAAACGGCCGGGGAAGGTCATGAGGTGGTCGGTGGCGATGGAGCCGGTGACTGCGATGCGCACGGCGTGGATGCTCCTGCGGAGGGCGGCAAGGGGGACATTCAAAACTACCCGGTCCCCGGCGCCAGGCCGACCGTACGAAACTACCCCGTAGTAGGCCTTTCTTCGCCCGCCGGGCCGGGCCTACGGTGCCCTCATGACCTACAGCGATGGCTTCGGGTACGCCGACCACAACGCCGAGATCCGTCCCGGTTTCGCACGACTGCTGGGTGACTGCGCCCGGATGGCCCCGCACTGGGCGGTCCCGGTGGGCCCGCGCCCGGACCGGGTGGCACCGTCCCAGATCCACGGCATCAGCGTCCCGCCCTCCTCGGCCCGCCTGATCGCGTCCACCGCCGCGTACGGCGACTAGGCCGTCTCTTTCGGATCCCCGGGGGGAACCGGTTTCGCCCCTGTCCCGTCACACCCGCGTCACGTACGACGGGACGAGTGAGGGAGCGATTCGGTGACCAGCGAAGAACCCGACACAGCACGCGCCACACGACGGCGGCCGGCCTGGGCCATCGGCTCGATCGCGGCCGCCGTCCTGCTCGCGGGTGGCGGTACGGCCTACTGGGCGTCGACCGCCCACGGCGACGGATCCGGCGCCGGGCGGACCAACGAGCGCACGGCCGCCGCGGCCCGCGAGGCCGGGACCCCGTCGGGGCCGGGGATCGCCCCCGGCGAGCCGGACCCGTCCGGCGGCGGGGTGACGTACCGCGCGGACGTGAAGCTGCCCGGGGCTCCGGCGAAGGCGCCGACGTTCGCCGCGTCGGGCGAGGTGACGTCCGAGGAAGTGGCGCGGCTGGCGAGCGCGTTGGGCGTCACCGGCGCGCCCCGGCTGTCGGGCGAACAGTGGCTGGCCGGCGAGGGCGCGGACGGCTCCGGGCCCCGACTGACGGTCGCCCTCAAGGCTCCCGGCACCTGGACGTTCAACCGCTTCCAGCCGGGCGGCGACAACGGTGGCGGGGGCGGTGACTCCTGCAAGCGCGGCCAGGACACCTGCGGCCCGGCCACCCTCCCGAAGGACCCGCAGGGCCCGCAGGAGCCGCAGGGCTCCGCCGGCGCCACGCCGGTCTCCGAGGAGGCCGCGAAGGCCGCCGCGGCCCCGGTGCTGGCCGCCGCGGGCCAGGCCGGCGCGAAGCTGGACGCCCGGCTCGCGCAGGGCTCGGCCCGGGTGGTGACCGCGGACCCGGTGATCGGGGACCTGCCGACGCAGGGCTGGTCCAGCAAGGTGAGCGTGGGTCCGGACTCCCGGGTGGTGACGGCGAGCGGCGAACTGAAGGCCCCGGTCCGGGCCGCCGAGCAGTCGGTGGTCGGGGCCGTCGAGGCGCTGGCCCGGCTGAACGCCGGGAAGTCGGGGTCGACCGGCACGGGCAGCGGCCCGAGCGGTTGCGCGACCTCGGTGCCGCTGACTCCGGACACCCCGGTCGGGGCGACCGACACGCCGCCCTGCAACCCGGAGCCGCGCCCGATGAAGCCGCCGCGGACGGAGACCGTACGGGGCGCCGTGCTCGGGTTGGCGCCCGGGACGGTCGACGGGACGCGGGGCCTGGTCCCTGCCTGGCACTTCGAGGTGGCCGGCAAGGACGGCGCGGCGGGCCACACGGTGGTCCAGCCGGCCTCGGCCGAGGAGAGCGCCGCTCCGGCGCCGGTCCCGCCGACAGGGGGGCGCACCGTGCCCGGGTTCTCGTACGCCGAGGCCGACCGGAAGCTGACCGTGAACTTCTGGGGCGGGGTGTGCAGCGCGTACGCCGTGGAGGCGCGCGAGGAGGGCGGGTCGGTACTGGTGAAGATCACCGACACCCCGAACAAGCCCGGCCAGAACTGCATCATGATCGCGGAGGAGATGTCCCGGACGGTGACCCTCAAGGAGCCGCTCGGCGACCGGAAGGTGGTCGACGCGACCACGGGCAAGCCGCTCCCCCGCGGGTGAGCCGAGGGGATCCCGCCCTGTCGGGGTCCCGCACGGGGTGCCCGACACGCGAGCCCCGACATGCGAGAGGGCCCGCGCACCAGTCGTACTCGACCGGTGCGCGGGCCCTCCTCGTACAGGCTTAGCTGAACGAGTCGCCGCAGGCGCAGGAGCCGGTGGCGTTCGGGTTGTCGATGGTGAAGCCCTGCTTCTCGATGGTGTCGACGAAGTCGATGGAGGCACCGTGGAGGTAGGGCGAGCTCATCCGGTCCGTGACGACCTTGACGCCGTCGAAGTCCTTGACGACGTCGCCGTCGAGGGAGCGCTCGTCGAAGAAGAGCTGGTAGCGCAGGCCCGAGCAGCCACCGGGCTGGACGGCCACGCGCAGCGCCAGGTCCTCACGGCCTTCCTGCTCCAGCAGGGTCTTGACCTTCACGGCGGCGGCGTCGGACAGGAGGATGCCGTCGCTCACAGTGGTCTTGTCGTCCTGTACGGACATCTGCATTCACTCCCGAAGTGGGCGGCTCCCCGCCGGAGGCTGGGGAAACGTCGGACTCTTGCCGTCGGTGGCAACCAGTGCGATGGCGGATTCATTCCGGGTCCCGCACCTTGTCTCGATATTCATGCTCGCACACCGGCACGGGGGGACGAACCCGACGGACGAGAGAGTTCCGGAGCGGGCGAATGCGTCACATCGACGCTATCGGGCATCGTCAAACTGACGTGAAGCGGTTATGATAGATAACGTCAAATAGACGAGAAGTCGAAGCGCTTCCTCGGAAGTACCTAGTCGCAGAACAGAAAGGGTGCGTGTCGTGACCACCGCCCAGCCTTTGGACGTCCAGCCGACGCCCCTTGCCCTGCTGCTGCTCGGCCGCGAAGCCGACCCCAAGAGCGAGCGCGGGGTGGAGTGCCCCGGCGACCTGCCCTCGCCGTCGGACCCGAACCTGGTGGCGCGTGCCCGCGCGGCCAAGGAGAAGCTCGGGGACAAGGTCTTCATCCTCGGCCACCACTACCAGCGCGACGAGGTCATCGAGTTCGCGGACGTCACCGGCGACTCGTTCAAGCTGGCGAGGGACGCGGCCGCCAAGCCGGAGGCCGAGTACATCGTCTTCTGCGGCGTCCACTTCATGGCCGAGTCCGCTGACATCCTCACCTCCGACGACCAGAAGGTCGTCCTTCCCGACCTCGCGGCCGGCTGCTCGATGGCCGACATGGCCACCGCCGAGCAGGTCGCGGAGTGCTGGGACGTGCTGACCGAGGCCGGGATCGCGGGCGACACCGTGCCCGTCTCCTACATGAACTCCTCGGCCGACATCAAGGCCTTCACCGGCAAGCACGGCGGCACGATCTGCACGTCGTCCAACGCCAAGAAGGCCCTGGACTGGGCCTTCGAGCAGGGCGAGAAGGTGCTCTTCCTGCCCGACCAGCACCTCGGGCGCAACACCGCGGTCCGCGACATGGGGATGTCGCCGGACGACTGCGTGCTCTACAACCCGCACAAGCCGAACGGCGGCCTGACCGTCGAGCAACTGCGCGACGCCAAGATGATCCTGTGGCGCGGGCACTGCTCGGTGCACGGCCGGTTCTCGGTCGAGTCGGTCGAGGACGTCCGGGCCCGCATCCCCGGTGTGAACGTCCTGGTCCACCCCGAGTGCAGGCACGAGGTGGTGGCGGCCGCGGACTACGTCGGTTCCACCGAGTACATCATCAAGGCGCTGGAGGCGGCCCCGGCCGGTTCCAAGTGGGCCATCGGCACCGAACTGAATCTGGTCCGCCGTCTGGCGAACCGTTTCGCCGCCGAGGACAAGGAGGTCGTCTTCCTCGACAAGACGGTCTGCTTCTGCTCGACGATGAACCGCATCGACCTGCCGCACCTGGTCTGGACCCTGGAATCCCTCGCCGAGGGCAACCTGGTCAACCGGATCGAGGTCGACAAGGAGACCGAGAGCTTCGCGAAGCTCGCCCTGGAGCGCATGCTCGCGCTTCCATAGCGATCCGCTCGAACGCGGGGCGTTCGTGGACGTGGAAGACGTGGAAGGGGCGCCCGGCCTGCCGCCGGGCGCCCCTTCGCCGTCCCCGGGGCCGCCGCGGTCCCCGTACGCCCGTGGGAAGGGCCCCGGTCCCCCGTACTGGTACGGGGACCGGGGCCCTCGGGTCGTGTGCGTCAGACCTTGGCCGGGGCGTCGTCCTCGGTCGGGGCGGGGCTCGGGACCGCCGTCAGGCGGGCCCGCTTCTTCGCCCGGCGGCGCTCCTTGAACAGTTCGACCATGGTGTAGAGGGTCGGCACGAGCAGCAGGGTCAGCAACGTCGAGCTGACCAGGCCGCCGATCACCACGACCGCGAGCGGCTGCGAGATGAAGCCGCCCTCGCCGGTGACGCCGAGCGCCATCGGGAGCAGCGCGAAGATCGTCGCGAGGGCGGTCATCAGGATCGGGCGGAGCCGGTGCCGGCCGCCCTCGACGACGGCCTCGACGACGCCGAGGCCCTGGGCGCGGTACTGGTTGACCAGGTCGATCAGGACGATCGCGTTGGTCACCACGATGCCGATGAGCATCAGCATGCCGATCATCGCCGGGACGCCCATGGGGGTGCCGGTAACGATGAGCAGGCCGAGCGCGCCGGTCGCCGCGAACGGCACGGACACCAGCAGGATCAGCGGCTGGACCAGCGAGCGGAAGGTCGCGACCAGCAGCATGAAGACGATCGCGATGGCGGCGAGCATGGCCAGGGCCAGGGAGGCGAAGGCGTCGTCCTGATCCTCGGAGACGCCGCCGATCGAGGCCGTGGCGCCCGCGGGCAGGTCCAGCGCCTTGATCCTGCTCTGGAGTTCCGTGCTGACGGCGCCTGTGTTGTCGCCGACCGGCTTGGCCGTGATGGTGGCGGCGCGGGCGCCGTCGATCCGGGTCATCGCGACCGGGCCGGGGACCACCTTGACCTCGGCGATGTCACCGAGCTTGACCGGGCCGACGGGGAGCGCCCGGAGCTGGGCCAGGGTGGTGGCCGGCTGCGCCGACCTCACGAGGATGTCCCACTCGGTGCCGTCCAGGACGGCCTTGCCGGCCGGGGTGCCCCGGACGGACTGCGCGACGATCGCGCCCAGCGCGGCCTGGTCCAGGCCCGCCTCGGCGGCCGTGGGCCCGGCGACCACCGAGATCCGGGGCACCGACTGCGAGAGGTCGCTCTGCACGTCGGTGACGTCCTTGAGCTTGGCCACCTCGGCCTGGACCTGCGCGGCGGCCTTGGCCAGCACGTCGGCGTCGCCGGCCTTGACGACCACGCTCAGGTTGGAGCTCCCGAAGCCGCCGCCCGCGATGATGCGGGTGTCGCCGACACCGTCGAGCGCGGCCAGCTTGCTCTCGATGCTCTTCTTGACGGACTCGGCCTTGCCGGAGTCCTCCAGCGTGACCTGGTACGAGGCCTGGTTGGAGCCCGTGCCGCCGCCGAAGGCCGCCATGAAGCCGGAGGACCCGACGGTGACCTGGTAGTCCTTGACTCCGTCGACCGAGGCCAGGACCTGCTCGACCTTGCGGCTCGACGCGTCCGCGGCGGCCAGCGAGGTACCGGGGGCCAGCTCCTGCTTGACCGTCAGGGTGTCCTGCTCGCCCTGGTCGAAGAAGTTGGTCTTCAGCAGCGGGGACATGGCGAAGGTGGCGACGAGGACCACGACGGCGATGGCCACGCTCGTCAGCCGGCGCCGGGTCGCGAAGCCCAGGACCCGTACGTAGAGGCGCTGGAGACGGCTGCGCGCCTCCTTCTCCTCGGCGTCGCGGCGGGCCTTGTCGGGGTCCTGCGAGGTGCCCTTCGGGGCGCGCAGGAACCAGTACGACAGGACCGGGACCACCGTCAGCGAGACGAGCAGCGAGGCCAGCAGGGCCGCGGTGACGGTGAGCGAGAAGGAACCGAAGAGTTCGCCGATCATCCCGCCGACGAGGCCGATCGGCAGGAAGACGGCGACGGTGGTCAACGTGGACGAGGTGACCGCGCCGGCCACCTCCTTGACGGCGGTGATGATCGCGGCCTCGCGCTCCTCGCCGTAGCCGAGGTGCCGCTTGATGTTCTCCAGGACCACGATCGAGTCGTCGACGACGCGGCCGATGGCGATGGTGAGGGCGCCCAGGGTCAGCATGTTGAGCGACAGGTCGCGGGTCCACAGCACGATCAGCGCGAGGACCACGGACAGCGGGATGGAGACCGCGGTGACCAGGGTCGAGCGCAGGGAGCCGAGGAAGACCAGGATCACGAGCACCGCGAAGACCAGGCCGAGCAGGCCCTCGGTGGTGAGGCTGGAGATGGACTTGGCGACGGCCGGGCCCTGGTCGGTGACCACGGCGAGGTCGGCACCGGAGCCGAGGGTGGAACGCAGCTCGGGCAGCTTGTCCTTGACGGCGTCGGAGATCGCGACGGCGCTGCCGTCCTTGTCCATGGTCAGGGCGAGGGCGAGGCTGGGCTTGCCGTTGGTACGGGTGATGGAGACGGCTGGGGCTGGCTCCAGGTTCACCGCGGCCACGTCGCCGAGACGGACGGCCGGCTTGCCGGGGCCGGGGCTCAGCCGCAGGTCCTCCAACTGGGCGAGGTAGGTGTAGCCGGCGCCCACGCGGACGGTGCGGTTCTTGCCCTCCTCGTCGAAGGAGCCGGCCGGCATCGTGGCGCCGCCGGCCTGGATTGCCTTGTTCAGCGCGGCCGCGTCGAGGCCTGCGGCCGCGAGCTTCGCGTCGTCCGGGGTGACGGCGATCTGGAGTTTCCGCACCCCGTCCACGGTGACCTGGCCGACGCCCTCGATGTTCGAGAGGACGGGGACCACCGAGGCCTCCAGCTGGTCCGCGAGGCCCTGCTCGTCCCTGTCCGAGGTGACGGCGAGGACGACGGTCGGGATGTCGTCGGTGGAACCGGCCACCACCTGCGGGTCCACGTCGGCGGGCAGCCGGACGCGGGCCCGGTTGACGGCCTGCTGGACATCGGCGACGAGCTGCTTGGTGCCGCTGTCGCCGTAGTCGAAGGTCGCCATGACGAGGGCGTTGCCCTCACTGGCGGTGGAGGTGATGCCGGTGATGCCGTCGACGCCCTTGAGGGTGCTTTCGATCGGCTCGATGACCTGCTTCTCCACCACGTCGGGCGACGCGCCCTGGTAGGGCGCGAGCACGGACACCATCGGCAGTTCGATGGACGGCAGCAGTTGCTGCTTGAGCTGCGGGACGGCTATGGCGCCGAAGACGAGCGCGATGATCGACACGAGGCCGATCAGCGCTCTCTGGGCCAGGCTGAAGCGGGACAGCCACGACATGGTGGAGGTTCTCTCATTCGGTGACGGCGGCGAGGTGACGGCGCCGAGGTGACACCGTCGGGGACGTGCGAGGGCCCCTCAGCCTTTCGCACCCGCGGATGCCGCCACGTCGCCCGCAGGTCCCGTACTCACGCGCGGCATACCGCGCCCGCAGTACGCCGTACTACTGCGCCGCCCCGAGGAACTACCGCGCGCCGTCGGCCCGGGGCCGCACCAGGCCCGATTCGTAGGCGACGACCACCAGTTGGGCCCGGTCGCGGGCGCCCAGCTTGGCCATGGCCCGGTTGACGTGGGTCTTGACGGTGAGCGGGCTGACCTCCAGGCGGCCGGCGATGCCGTCGTTGGACAGGCCCGCCGCGACGAGTACGAGGACCTCGCGCTCGCGCACGGTCAGCGTGGCGAGGCGGGCGGCGTGCGCGGAGCCGTCGGCGGGGACGTCCGGGTGGCCGCCCTGCGCGAGGAAGGTGGCGATGAGCCCCTTGGTGGCGGCCGGGGACAGCAGGGCCTCACCGGCGGCGGCGACCCGGATCGCGTTGAGCAGCTCGTCCGGTTCGGCGCCCTTGCCGAGGAAGCCGGAGGCGCCGGCGCGCAGGGCCTGGACCACGTACTCGTCCACCTCGAAGGTGGTCAGCATGACGACGCGTACGTCGCGCAGTTCCGGGTCGGCGCTGATCATGCGGGTGGCGGCGAGCCCGTCGGTGCCCGGCATCCGGATGTCCATGAGGACCACGTCGGCCCGTCGTTCGCCGGCGAGGGCGTAGGCCTGGGCCCCGTCGGCGGCCTCGCCGACGACCTCCATGTCGGCCTCGGAGTCGACGAGCACCTTGAACGCGCTGCGCAGCAGCGCCTGATCGTCGGCGAGCAGCACCCTGATGGGCCCGCCGCCCGGCATCCCCGTCACCGTGTCGTCCACCCCCCGAGGGTACGTGCCCCATGGGTCCGGCCCGGTCGCGGGGCGGCGTGCCGTGCCCCTGCGGACACGGTGGTCAGCGGGGGTCAGCCCAGGGCCAGGACCACGAGGACCACGGTGGCCGCGACCTCGGACAGGGCGCCGAAGACGTCACCGGTGACCCCGTCGAAGCGGCTCACGCAGCGGCGCAGGAGCAGTTCGGCGACGGGCAGGGCGACGAGTACGGCCGCCGCGTGTTGGGCCGCGGCGGGCAGCCCCAGCGGGAGGGCCGCGGCCGTGCAGGCCGCCACGGTGAGGGCGGTGACGAGTGCGGCCGAGCGGATGGGGACCACGCTCGCGACCGCCGCGCCCAGGCCTCCGGGGCGGGCGGCCGGGACCCCGTCGCGGGCGGCCAGGGTCATGGCGAGGCGCGCGGTGACGGCGGCGAGGACGGTGGCGAGGGCGCCCCGTACCCAACTGTCGGCGTACACGTTCGCCAGCGCCGCCACCTGCACCAGGAAGACCACCAACAGGGCGATCACCCCGAAGGGGCCGATGTCGGACTGCTTCATGATCCGCAGCGCCTCTTCGGCGGGCTTGGCGCTCCCCAGCCCGTCGACCGTGTCGGCGAGTCCGTCGAGGTGCAGCCCCCGGGTCAGCGCGGCCGGCACGGCGACGGTGACGGCGGCGGCCAGCAGCGGCCCACCGCCGAGGACCAGCAGGAGCACTCCGGGGACGGCCGCGAGCAGACCCACGGCGAGTCCGGCGAGCGGTGCGCAGGCCATCCCGGTACGGGCGGCCGGCCGGTCCCATCGGGTGATGCGGGCGGGCAGCACGGTGAGGGTGCCGAACGCGAAGCGGACCCCGTCGACGAGCGGGGCGCGCTCGGGCGGCGGCGACTGCGGCGGATCTTCGAACGAATCTTTCATCGGCGCGAACGCTACCCCGCCACCGCCGGGGTTGAATTGCGCATTACCCGCCACGGTGGAAGGTGGTGTCATGGGTCACTGGTGGTACCGCAACATCCTGGAGCCGGGCAAGCTCCCGCTGCTGCTCGCGCTGCTGTCGTTCGTCCTGTCCTTCCTGATCACCCGGGTGATCACCCGCCTGATCCGGGCGGGGCGGGGGCCGTTCAAGAACGTCACGCCGGGCGGTGTGCACATCCATCACGTCGTGCCGGGGGTGATCCTGGTGATCATCGGCGGTTTCGGGGCCGTCAGCAGCGGCCGGCAGGGCTTCGGGGCGCTGCTCTCGGCCGTGCTGTTCGGCATCGGCGCCGGGCTGGTGCTGGACGAGTTCGCGCTGATCCTGCACCTGGACGACGTCTACTGGAGCGAGGACGGCCGCAAGAGCGTGGAGATCGTGGTCCTGACCGCCGCGCTGGTGGCGCTGATGCTCGGCGGGTTCCTGCCGTTCGGGGTCAACGACCTCACCGCCGAGGAACGGCAGAGCCGCGGGGTGGTCGTGATGAACATGGCCGGCAACTTCTGCCTGGCGCTGGTCGCGCTGTGGAAGGGCAAGGCGCGCACCGCGATCTTCGGCACGGTCGTGCCCTTCGTGGCGCTGATCGGCGCGATCCGCCTCGCCCGACCCGGTTCCCCCTACGCGAAGCGCTTCTACGCGAACCGCCCGAAGGCGCGGGCCAAGGCCGGGCTGCGCGCCTTCCACCACGACCGGCGCTGGGCCTCGCCGCGCCGCAGGTTCGAGAACTTCATCGGCGGGACGCCGGACCCGGAGCGGGTCTCGCTGGAGAAGGGCCCGGACTGACGGGCGGAGCGCCGGTGCCCCGGAGGATCAGCCCGGGATCAGGCCGTCGTCGCTGAGCATCTCCCTGACCTCGTCCAGGCTCGCGCCGGGCGCCGGGAGGATCAGCTCGGACGGCTCCAGCGCATCGTCCGGCAGGGGCTCGCCGAGTCTGCGGACCGCGTCGAGGAGCGCGGCCAGCGTGCGCCGGAACCCCTCGCCGTCACCGGACTCCATCTCGGCGAGCAGTTCGTCGTCGAGCTTGTTCAGCTCGACGAAGTGGCTGTCGGCCAGTTCCCACTGGCCCTCCCCCATGATGCGGACAATCATGACGGGCCCCGTCCTACTGCTTGTCGAACCGGTGCGGGGTCTGGGTGGGCTGGGCGGTGCCCGGGGCGCCGCCCTCGATGGCCTGCTGTCGGTCGGCCGGGCCGCCCGCCAGTTCGGCCTTCATCCGCTGGAGCTCCAGCTCCACGTCGGACCCGCCGGAGAGGCGGTCCAACTCGGCCTGGATGTCGTCCTTGGAGCCGAGGCCGCTGCGGTCGTCCAGGGCGCCGGAGGCCAGCAGCTCGTCGATCGCGCCAGCGCGGGCCTGGAGCTGGGCCGTCTTGTCCTCGGCCCGCTGGATGGCGAGGCCGACGTCGCTCATCTCCTCCGAGATGCCGGAGAAGGACTCCGCGATCCGGGTCTGCGCCTGGGCGGCGGTGTAGGTGGCCTTGATGGTCTCCTTCTTGGTGCGGAAGGCGTCCACCTTGGCCTGGAGGCGCTGGGCGGCGAGGGTCAGCTTCTCCTCCTCGCCCTGGAGGGTCTGGTGCTGCACCTCCAGGTCGCCGACCTGCTGCTGCAGCGACGCGCGCCGGGACAGGGCCTCGCGGGCCAGGTCCTCGCGGCCGAGGGCCAGCGCCTTGCGGCCCTGGTCCTCCAGCTTGGCGGACTGGCCCTGGAGCTGGTTCAGCTGCAGTTCCAGGCGCTTGCGGGAGGTCGCGACGTCGGCGACACCGCGGCGCACCTTCTGCAGCAGTTCGAGCTGCTTCTGGTACGAGTAGTCGAGGGTTTCGCGCGGGTCCTCGGCCCGGTCAAGGGCCTTGTTCGCCTTCGCGCGGAAGATCATCCCCATACGCTTCATGACACCGCTCATGGGCTTCGCGCGCCCCCTTCTAGACGGACCTCGCTCAAGGTCACCAGCAGGACCCACAGTACGGGCCCTGTCTCCATTACCGCACTGTTCGAGAACGAATGCGCTCCTCCTCCAGGACGACTACGCCGCCGCCGTGTCAGGCGTAAGGAGTAGGTGGTCCCAGGAGATCCCCGGAGGGGCCCGCCCGCCACAAGAACCCTGCACAAGTGAAGACGCCCGCCGTTGCCGGATCGTTCCCCGCCGAGGTGGGGAGCGTGCCCTTGACCACGTAGGCTTGGTTTCGTGTTTGGTAGCCGTTCCTCCAAGGAAGAAAAGGCCCCCGCCACCGACAAGGTGAGCGCCGACCTTTCGCAGCCCCGTGACCCCCAGGCCCCGAAGGGCCGCCCGACGCCGAAGCGTGCTGTGGCCCAGTCGCAGCGCAAGGCAGTGGTGGCCTCGACCGGCAATCGGAAGGAGGACGCCAAGCGGGCCCGTGAGCGCCGTCGCGTGGAGATGGCGAAGCAGCGCGAGGCCCTCGCCAACGGCGACGAGCGCTACCTGCCCGCCCGCGACAAGGGCCCCGTCCGCCGCTTCGTCCGCGACTTCGTGGACTCGCGCTTCTCGGTCGCCGAGATGTTCCTGCCGCTGGCGGTGATCATCCTCGTGCTGAGCATGGTGCGGGTCGAGCGGCTCCAGAGCATCGCGCTGGTGCTGTGGATGGGTGTGATCGCGCTGATCCTCCTCGACTCCGTCGGCATGTTCATCCGCCTGCGCAAGGCCGTCAACGAGCGCTTCCCGGACGAGCCCAAGCGCGGCGCCGTCGCGTACGGCCTGATGCGCACCCTTCAGATGCGCCGGCTGCGCCTGCCGAAGCCGCAGGTCAAGCGTGGGGAACGGCCCTGAGCGCAGCGACGCCCGCATCCGGGGCGTCGGGGGGCGACGTGGCCGACTTCTCCGGGGGATCCCGACTGTGGCTGGAGGGCCTGGGCGGACTGCGCAACGCGGTCCGGCAGGAACTCGTGGGCCGCCAGGTCGACGAACAGATCGCGCACCGCTTCCCGGTCGGGCAGCGACTGCGCGTCCTTGACGTGGGCATGGGCCAGGGCACCCAGGCCCTGCGCTTGGCGCGCGCCGGACACAAGGTGACCGGCCTGGAGCAGGACCCCGACATGCTGGCGGTCGCCCGTGAGGCGCTGGCGGGCGAGCCGGCGGGCATCCGCGACCGGGTCCGGCTGATGGAGGGCGACGGCCGGGAGACCGGCGCGCACTTCGTGCCGGGCAGCTTCGACGTGGTGCTGTGCCACGGCGTCCTGATGTACGTACCGGAGCCGGACGCCATGCTGGCGGGGCTGGCCCGGATGCTCGCCCCGGGCGGGCTGCTGTCCCTGCTGGTGCGCAACGGCGACGCGCTCGCCATGCGACCGGGGATCGGCGGCGACTGGAACGCCGCTCTGCGGGCGTTCGACACCGTCGACTACACGAACCGGTTGGGTCTGGACGTACGCGCCGACCGGCTGGCGGGTCTGACGGCCACGCTCTCGGGGATCGGGGCTCCGCTCCAGGCCTGGTACGGGGTGCGGGTCTTCACCGACGGCACCGAGGCCGGGAACCACCTGCCGAACGAGGCCGAGATGGAACGGTTGCTCGCGGCCGAGGACCGGGCCGGGCGCACCGACCCGTACCGCGCGGTGGCGGCGCTGTTGCACCTGTGCGGTGTGCGGGGCTGAGCCCGCACACCGCGGCGGCGGGAGCCGGTCAGGCGTCCAGGGCCTCGCGCAGGCTCATCGTGTACAGCTCGGTGCCCGTGTCGTCGGAGAGCTTCACCTTCTCGGTGCCGCCCTCCAGCAGGTCCTTCCAGTACTCACCGATCCAGGACTCCGCGTCCCCCTGCGTGGTGAACTCCTCCGGCACCACCGACGGGGTCGTCTCGCTGCCCTCGGCCGTCTCGAACCGCCACGTCCACGCCATGTCCGCCTCCGTTGCTCGTCCGCTGTCCGCGCGTCGATCGTCCGTCGCGCACCCGCGTTGTTCGCCTTGAGTCTGCCCGCAGAGTAGCCGGGCGAGCACCACTCCCGCGGACGCGGGAGGATCATCGGGTGGAACTCACTCTGCTCGGTACCGGTACCCCCGAAGGACTGCCCCGACCCGGCTGTCCCTGCGCCGCCTGCGCGGTCTCCGTCGGCCCCCTCTCCAGGGCGGCGACGGCCGTGCTCGTGGACGGCGCGCTGCTGCTCGACCTGACCCCCGGGGCGGTGTTGGCCGGGGCCCGGGCGGGGCATTCGCTGGCCGGTGTGCGGCAGGTGCTGCTCACCCATCCGCACGACGGGCCCCCCGTCGAGCTGCCGCCGGGTCTGCCGGCGGCGGGGCGGGTGCCGGACGGGCAGGAACTGTCGGTGATCAGTGGTCACCGGGTGCGGGCGGTGCCGATGGACACGCCGGGCACCGGGTACGAGGTGACCGGGCCGGACGGCGGCCGGCTGCTGTACCTGCCGCCGGGCGGGGCGCCGGCCGGCCTGGGGTCCGGGGGCCCGGCCGGGCAGCGTCCCTACGACGTGGTCCTCGCGGACGTGCTCGGCCGGCCGGAGGCGGTGGCGCGGCTGCGGGCGAGCGGCGCGCTGGGGCCGGCGACGGACCTGATCGCCGTGCACCTGGACCACGACACCCCGCCCGGGCGGGAGGCGGAGCGACGGTGCGCGGCGGCCGGGGCGCGGGTGGTGCCGGACGGCACGACGGTGGCGGTCGGCGAGTACCACGCGGCGCCGGAACTGCCGCGGCGCACCCTGGTCCTGGGCGGCGCCCGGTCCGGCAAGTCGTACGAGGCGGAACGCCGGCTGGCGGGCTTCCCCGAGGTGGTCTACGTGGCCACGGGCGGCTCCCGCGACGGGGACGCGGAGTGGGCACAGCGGGTGGGTCTGCACCGGGAGCGCCGGCCGTCGACCTGGCGGACGGTGGAAACCTGCGCGCTGGTCCCGCTGTTGGAGAACGACGGCGGCCCGCCGCTGCTGATCGACTGCCTGGCGCTGTGGCTGACCGACGCGATGGACCGGGCCGGGGCCTGGGACGACGAGGCGTGGGCGGGCGGCGGACAGCGGAAACTGCGCGAGTCGACCGCGGAGTTGGTGGCGGCGGTCCGCGCGACCCGTCGTCCGGTGGTGCTCGTCAGCAACGAGGTCGGCTCGGGAGTGGTCCCCGCGACGTCCTCCGGTCGACGTTTCCGTGACGAGTTGGGGCGGCTCAACAACGCGGTGGCGGCGCAGTGCGAGCACGTCCTGCTGATCGTGGCCGGACAGGCGGTGGTCCTGAAGGACTGACGTCGCCGACACCGGTCGCCGGGGCGCCCGAAATCGCCGCCGGCGCACCGACGGCGAGGCCGCGGGAGGGGCTTGGGGAGGGCCTCACCGGCTGTACCCTCTGGCAGATGACCATGCTGAATCTCGACGACTTCTCCGATCTGATCGAACGCCCCGACGGGGGCGTCCGGCGTGACGCCGAGGATCGCCGTGAGCGGCTGGCGGTGCCGCCCGGCGCCCTGGGCCGGCTCGACGAGCTCGGCGAGTGGCTCGCCGCCGCTCAGGGGCGGGTCCCGGTCCGACAGATCGAGCGGCCCCGCGTCGTGCTGTTCGCGGCCGACCACGGGATCGCCGCCGAGGGGGTCTCCGCGCGGGCCGCCGGGACCACGCACGAGCTGGTGCGGGGCGTGCTCGACGGGACGAGTCCGGTGGCCGTCCTGGCCGCGCGGTTCGGCGCCGGCGTACGGATCGTGGACACCGGCCTGGACTGCGATCCGGGGCTGCTCCCCGAGGAGGTCGTGCGGCACCGGGTGCGGCGCGGCAGCGGCCGGATCGACGTCGAGGACGCGTTGACGGTCGAGGAGGCCGAGGCCGCGCTGCGGCTCGGGATGCGCGTCGCCGACGAGGAGGCCGACTCGGGAACCGATCTCGTCGTGCTCGGGGACCTCAGTGTCGGCGGCACCACGGTGGCCGCGACGCTGGTCGCCGCACTGTGCGGGACGGACGCCTCGGTCGTCACCGGTCGCGGGGGCGCCCCGATCGACGACCTGGCCTGGATGCGCAAGTGCGCGGCCATCCGCGACGCCCTGCGCCGGGCCCGTCCCGTCCTGGGCGACCAGGTGGCCCTGCTGGCGAAGGTCGGCGGCACGGACGTCGCCGCGATCACCGGCTTCCTGCTCCAGTGCGCGGTGCGCCGTACACCGGTCATCCTCGACGGGCTGGTCTCGGCCGCCTGCGGGTTGGTGGCCCAGAGGGCCGCGTTCCGGGCCCCGGACTGGTGGTTGGCCGGCCAGGCGAGCGGCGAACCCGGCCAGGCGAAGGCCTTGGACAGGATGGCACTCAACCCCGTCCTCGACCACGGCGTCACTGTGGGCGAGGGAACAGGGGCCTTGCTGGCCCTCCCCCTCGTCCAGGCGGCCGCCGCACTCGCTGCGGAGCTGCCGGAACGAGCGGCGGAGGAGCCGACGGACTGAATTCACCGGGCGCCACGGGCCTGACCAGTCCGGGGCGCTCGATCCGCCCGTGGACGGTGACGCCCCATATCATCGCTTTTCATGGGAGAGGTCCGCTTGACCAGCGCAGATACCACAACGGCAGTAAACGGAAAGAAAGAGTCCGGCGGCGATCCCGCCGGCAGGGGGGAAACAGGCAAGGGGGATTCCGCGGCCAAGGCGGAGGCCCGCAGGGGCAGCAAACCGTCACGGCGCGGCGCCGCCTTCGCGATCTGGTACCTGCGCGTCGTCACCTTCGTGAACTTCCTCAGCGCGGTGTGGCTTTCGCTGGGGCAGGACCTGCGCCGGCACAACACCGCCGACTTCTACACGCCCTACCTGCTCACGGCGGGCTTCGCCTCGGGGCTGTTCTCGCTGATCCTCGCCGTCACCATGGGCCGCCGCAAACGGGCCGCCTGGATCCTGAACCTGGTGATCAGCGGCATGCTGCTGTTCGCCTTCGCCACGGCCGCCTTCGCCCCGTGCGTCGGCGGGGACTACGACTTCTGCTACCCGGAGTTCCGCGACCACGCGCAGAACTGGGTCTCGCTCGCCTTGACCGCGGCCTTCGTCGGCGCCCTGCTGCTGGGCCGTCACGAGTTCTACGCCAAGGGCGACCGGTCCAACCCCAAGCTGGCCACCGCCGTGGCCGCCGTCGGCCTGCTGCTGACCTCGCTGGTCGCCGCCCTGCTCGTCGGCGCCACCAACACCGACCCGGACCGGGCCGACGCCACCTTCCTCGCCCGCTGGAAGTACGGCGCGATGCGGCTGATCACCCTGGAGCCGAACGACCGGGCCTACGACGGGATCGCCACGCCGGCGTGGGTGGACGTCTTCGTCAACGTCATGTCGATGCTGCTGCTCCTCGCCGTGCTGTTCGCCGCGTTCCGCTCGCGCCGCGCCGTGGACCCGCTCACCCCCGAGGACGAGGACCGGCTGCGGGCCCTGCTCGCCAAGCAGGGCGACCGCGACTCGCTCGGCTACTTCGCGCTGCGCCGCGAGAAGTCCGTCATCTGGTCCCCCACCGGCAAGGCCGCCGTCACCTACCGCGTCGTCGGCGGCGTGTCCCTGGCCTCCGGCGACCCGATCGGCGACCCCGAGGCCTGGCCCGGCGCCATCGAGCCCTGGCTGGCCGAGGCCCGCGAGCACGGCTGGGTGCCGGCCGTCATGGGCGCGAGCGAGGAGGCCGGGCAGATCTACGCCCGGCACGGCCTGGACGCGCTGGAACTGGGCGACGAGGCCATCGTCGAGACCGCCGAGTTCACCCTGGAGGGCCGCGCCATGCGGACCGTCCGACAGGCCTACAACCGGGTCAAGCGCGCCGGGTACACGGTGCGCATCCGCCGGCACTCCGACATCCCGACCGAGGAGATGGACGTACTCCTCGTCCGCGCCGACGACTGGCGCGACGGCGCGACCGAGCGCGGCTTCTCGATGGCGCTGGGCCGGTTGGGCGATCCCGACGACGGCCAGTGCGTGATGCTGGAGTGCTTCGACGGCAACGGTGAACTGCGTGCCGTGCTGTCCTTCGTGCCGTGGGGACCCAAGGGTCTGTCGCTCGACCTGATGCGCCGCGACCGGGACTCCGAGAACGGTCTGATGGAGTTCATGGTCATCGAACTCCTGGAGCGGTCAAAGGAGATCGGCGTCACACAGGTCTCACTGAACTTCGCGATGTTCCGTTCCGTCTTCGAGCGGGGATCGAAGCTCGGCGCCGGTCCGGTGCTGCGCATGTGGCGCTCGCTGCTGAGCTTCTTCTCGCGCTGGTGGCAGATCGAGTCCCTCTACCGGGCCAACGCCAAATACCGGCCGATCTGGGAACCGCGGTTCATGCTCTTCGAGAAGAGTTCGGACCTGCTGCGGATCGGCGTCGCGGCGGGCCGGGCGGAGGGCTTCCTCGAAGCTCCCGGCCTGCCGAAGTGGATGCACCGCAGACACCTGGAGACCAAGCGTTGACGAACTCCTCACTGCGGCGGTTCGCCCGCCGCGAGTGGGGGCCCCTGTTCTGGACGATCCGGGACTCGCTCGCCCGCGAGAAGTGGCGGGCGATCCCGATGACCCTCGGCGCGGTCTGTCTGACCTCGGTCTTCCAGATCGTCCAGAACACCTCTTGGGGCTTCCAGCCGGTGCAGGACCTCGGTTCGGTCAAGGCCGTCGACCCGCTCTGGCTGGCGCTGTTGCGCACGCCCCTGTCCCTGTTCGTCCCGGCGCTCGACCTGCCGGTGTGGGGGGCGCTCGCGCAGATCCTGCTGGTCTTCGGGATCTCGGAGATCTGCATCGGCTGGTGGCGCACGCTGCTGGTCGGCTACGTGGCCACCCTCGCCGGCACCACGTACGCCCGGATCGGTCTCTCCCTGGGACCCGACCACCCCTTCGGTCTGCCGGTGTCCGACCGCGTCGTCAACGACACGGGGCCGTCGGCGGCGGTCGTGGGACTCGCCATCTACGTCTGCTGGCGCTACCGCGCCCACCTCACCGGCGCCCTGGTGATCCTGGTGATGATCGGCGAGGTGCTGATCAAGGACAACCTGGCGGGCAAGGAGCACCTGGCCGCCATCGCCGCCGTCATGGTGGTGTGCGTGGTGCGCGCGAAATGGGGGCCCCGGCGCTCCCGCGCCCCGCTGGGACAACGCCCGCCGCCCGCGCCGAGCGCACCGCCGGGGGCGTGACGCCTCCGCCTCCGTCCGGCGCCTCGCGGGCAGGCCGTACCGTAACGGGGTGACGACACACCTCGGGCCCTTCGCCCCCACCCGGCAGTGGATGCGGGCCCATCCGCTCGCCACCGACGCCGTGCTGGCGCTCGGGGCGCTCGTCTCCATGGTCGTCGGATCGTTCGCCGATCCCCGCGGGCCGCACGGGCCCACCTTCGGCACCCGCACCCCCGAACCCTTCTCGCTCCTGCTGATGCTGCTGGGCGCCACGGCCCTCGTGTTCCGGCGCCGGCACACCCGCGCCGTGCTCGCCGTGACCTGCGCGCTGTCCCTGCTGGAACTGACCACCGGGGAGCCCCGGGCACCCGTCGTGATGTGCGCGGTGATCGCCCTGTACACGCTGGCCGCCCGCACCGACCGGCCCACCACCTGGCGGATCGGGCTGCTCACCATGACGGGGCTGACCGGCGTCGCCATGCTGGTGGGACCACTGCCCTGGTACGCGCAGGAGAACCTCGGGATCTTCGCCTGGACCGGCATGGCCGCCGCCGCCGGGGACGCCGTGCGCAGTCGACGCGCCTTCATCGACGCCATCCGGGAACGGGCCGAGCGCGCCGAACGGACCCGCGACGAGGAGGCCAGGCGCCGGGTGGCCGAGGAGCGGCTGCGGATCGCCCGGGACCTGCACGACGTGGTCGCCCACCACATCGCCCTGGTCAACGTGCAGGCGGGGGTGGCCGCGCACGTGATGGACAAGCGCCCCGACCAGGCCAAGGAGGCGTTGGCCCACGTACGGGACGCCAGCCGTTCGGCGTTGAACGAGCTCCGTGCCACGGTCGGGCTGCTGCGCCAGTCCGGCGACCCGGAGGCGCCGACCGAGCCCGCGCCGGGGCTGGCCGTACTGGACGAGCTGACGGACACCTTCCGGCACGCCGGACTGCCGGTCGAGGTCATCGTGCAGTTGGGGCGGGACGATTCCGCGCTGCCGGCCGCCGTGGACCTGGCCGTGTACCGGGTGATCCAGGAGGCGCTGACCAACGTGCGCAAGCACGCGGGCCCGGGAGCCAGTGCCGAGGTCAGCGTGGTCCGGGTGGGGGCCTCGGTGGAGGTGACCGTCCTCGACGACGGCGGCACCTCCGCCGACCCGGCCCCGGCACCGGCCGATCCGGGTGGCGGCCACGGGCTGCTGGGGATGCGCGAGCGGGCGGGCGCGCTGGGCGGCTCCTGCTTCGCGGGCCCCCGGTACGGCGGCGGGTACCGGGTCCACGCCGTCCTGCCGGTCTCCTGAGGGCTGTCCCGCGATCCCCGGCCGGCATCGTGCGCCGGCCGGGGATCGCGGGACGGCCCTCAGTTCCCTCCGGTTCCCTCGGGGGGTGCCGGAGCGGGGCAGACCCTGCGCCAGGCACCCAGGTCGTACTTCTTCTGGAGCGAGCTGAGCCTCGCCTCCTGCGAGCGGGCGCACCACTCGCCCACCCGACCCTCGTACTCGACGTGGAAGACGGCCTTGTCCGCGTCGGTGAACGGCGCGTACCGGTCGCACTCGTCGTGTTCCACGCACTGCTCGTTGACCGCGAAGTCGAAGTTCCCGACGAGTTGGGGGATCTGGTCCAGGTCGTTCTTCAGGCCGACCGACAGGCCCCGGTCGTGGGCGAGCCGGGCGATCAGCCGGTTGTACCTCAACTGGTCGTCGCCGGTCAGCGGGAAGCCCGAGGTGTTGGCGTAGCCGTCCATGTTGTCGGGCTCCACCGCGTCGAAGCCCTTCTCCCGGCACATGTCGACGCGTTTGGCCATCAGCGGTTCCAGCTCCTTGAGGCGCCGGATGTCCAACCAGCGTTCGCCCTTCCAGCCGTTGCCCTTGCCGAGCATCGACTTCGGGAAGTCGTCGGCGTCCGGCCGGAAGTCCTCCCAGGCCCCGGTGGAGAGGTAGCAGATCGTCTTGCGTCCGGCCTTCTTCAGGTCGGCGACCTGCTCCTTGGTCGTGGTGAACCCGTCGACGTCGTACACGGCCGCCTTCACCGAGGTGTCGAGCCTGCCCGAGAGCTGCCACTGCCAACTGACCCCCGGCGCCGGCTGCCAGCGCTGCCCCGGCGCCGGGTCGGGCGAGACGTCGTCCGGCTCCGGCACGGTGGTGCACGCGGCGAGCAGCAGCAGCGGGACGAGGACCGACAGGGACCACCGCGGCGGACGGCGGTTCACGCGGTGGCCTCCAGGGCGTACGGGAGGGTGCCCCAGGGGTGCGCGCCGGTCCCGGGGACCGCGCAGTGCACGGCGGCCCCCCGCTCCCGGGCGAGTTCGGCGGTGGGCGCGCCCGGCGGGACGGCGTACACCAGGTGGCAGAACCGTCCCGCGGGGTGGTCGGCGGTCCAGGCGGGCACGGCCGCCGCGTCCCGGTAGGCGTCCCAGGGCCCCTCGAAGGTGACCAGCAGGTCCGCGAGTTCGGCGTACCCGGGATGCGGGTGGACACCGTGGTTCAGGACGACCGTGCGGGCGCCCGCGGCCCGGGCGGCGACCCCGAGCCGACCGTAGTGGGCCAGCAGTTCGGGGTCGGCGGAGGCCTGGTCGAGGAAGGCCCCGTCGGTGTCGTACCAGTCGCGGTGGCGCAACAGGTCCTGGACGACGGCCGCGTGCGGGCGCCGCCCGTAGTCGGTGTCGGCGTAGCCCAGGACGGGCACCCCGGCTTCGCGCAGCCGTGCGGCGACGGCGGCGAACCGTTCGTCGGGGGCGTCGCCCGGACCGCTGTCGGGGTTGAGCACCACCGAGTGCAGACGGCCCGCGGAGCGGATCAGCAGCTCCCAGGCCTCGGGCCGGTCGGCGGGGTGCTCGTAGAGGGGCACCAGCAGCATGTGGTCCTTCTTCATGTCCGTCGGGTACGGGGGCACGTGCGTCAGCGGTGGGCCGTGGCCCGACCCAGGAACAGGCAGACCATGGCGGCCAGGGCGGCGGCCGCCGTGCCCGCCACGACGAGTTGGACCAGCCGCGGCTGCCCGGTCCCGAGGAGCAGGGCCAGGCTCTGGGCGACGGCGGCCGAGGCGCAGACCACCGCGGCGGGGCGGACCGCGCCGAACGACTGGAGCAGCAGCCCGGTCCACATCACGGCGCCGAGCAGCAGCAGCGTCGCGACGCGCAGGCCGGTCGGCGCGGGGGCTCCGGGCCACAGCAGGGTCCCGACGACGCCCAGGGCGAGCAGCACCACCAGGTAGACGGCGAGGCACCGGGTCAGCGTGCCGAGCATCCGGCGGCGGAACGCCCGGGGCGAGCGGGCGGCCCGCAGCCCGGCGAGGCTGCCGCTGCGGAACCGGTGGAGCAGCCATTCGGCAGGACCCATGCTGAGGGTGAGGGCCACCGCGGAGGGCGCGGCGACGGCCTCGGCGGGACCTCCGGCCAGCACCTCGCCGAGGGCGGCGTACAGCACGAGCAGGCCGGTGCCGAGGCCGAACACCCCGTAGGGCACGGAGTCCCCGAGCCGGGGTCCGCGCGGCCGGTACTCCTCCTCGGCCCCGCGCAGCATCCGCCAGCGCACCGGGCCCTCCCCCGGGCCTCGCCGGGACCAGCCCCGGACACGGCGCACGGCGGTCCGCACCCCCTCGGCCAGCGGGAGTTCCCGGATGGCGAGGGCGCAGGCGGCCAGCAGCGACACCACGAGCAGGGTGACGCGCACGGGTACGGGCAGGTCCACGAAGAGGGACAGCACCGCGCCCGCGGCCATCGGCGCGAGCGCGGCGATCAGCATCCGCTCCCGGCCGAGGACCAACAGGACGGTGGCTGCGCCGACGTACAGGGCCTGTCCGGCGGCGAACGCGTACGAGAACGGCGGCCCGCCGGGCACCGCCAGCGCGGCGGCGGTGCCCAGCAGCGCCCCGGCGGGGGCCCCGGCGAGCAGGGTCCGCCCGGCGGCGGCCCGATCGCCGAGGCCGAGCCAGGAGTAGGCCCGGTGGGACAGGGTCTGGTCCCAGACCCACCCGATCAGTGCCCCGGCGAGCAGGGTCAGCGTCCCGGCGGGCAGCCCCAGCCGGTCCCGGGGGCCCTCCAGCAGGGGTGCGCCGAGCAGGTAGGCCAGGCCGGGCAGGGCGAAGATCACACCGCGGAGCAGGCAGGCGGTGAGCGAGACCTTCCAGGGGTCGGGTGCGCCCTCGGGCTCCGGGAAGGAGCGGGGCACCCGGGTGTACAGCTCCTCGGCGAGCGCGAAGGAGTCGTGGCGGCCGTAGGTGAGCCGGATGTACTCGTCGGTCATCCCGTCGGATTCGAGGATGGCCGCTATCTCGTCGGGGTGGACGGCGGCGGCGATGAACACGTCGAGCCGCTCGGCGAGTTCGTCCATCGGGTCGGCGGCCGGGGGGACCGTCCGCCGGGGTCGCGGGACGGCGGGCAGCGTGTTGCCGCCCGGGACCTTCAGCCAGAGGGAACCGCTCACCACAGGCTCCCGTCGGCGGCGAGCTCCTTGTACCAGGGGTCCGCGAGCCGCTGGGTCCAGTCGTCGCCCGGGTGGACGGGCAGCAGGGGCTGGCCGGCGAGTTCCCGGTAGATGTGCCGGAAGCCGTCGACGGACTGGTGGAGGGTGAACTTCTCGACCACCCGCCTGCGCGACATCCGGCCGAGTTCGGCGCGCCGTTCGTCGTCGCGGAGCAGGGCGAGAGTGGCGCGGGCCATGGTCTCCGGCTCGCGGGGCGGAACGACGAGACCGGTGTCCCCGACGGCCTCGCGCACGCCTCCCACGTCGGTGGAGACCGTGGTGCGACCGCAGGACATGGCCTCGATGATGCTGAAGGGGAAGCCCTCGCTGATGGAGGAGAGCATCACGACGCTGCCGGCGGCGTAGGCCTTCGCGACCTGGTCGATCCGGCCCTCGTAGGTGATGCCGTCGCCGACGCCGAGTTCGGCGGCCAGCTTCTCCAGGCGGAGCTTGTAGTCCTCGCAGCCCGCCGGGACCGGCCCGAAGAGGCGCAGCCGCAGGGCGGGCAGTTCCTCGCGCATGAACGCGTAGGCTCGGATGAGGGTTTCGAGGTCCTTGATCGGGTCGATGCGGCCGCACCAGCTGAGGGTGGGGACCTCGGGTTCGGGGCCCGCCTCGGGGAAGGCGTGCGGGTCGACGCCGTTGTAGACGGTGCGGATCCGGTCGGAGGCGGCGCCTCCGCGCTCCTCCCAGCGACGGTTGTACTGGTTGCAGGGGGTGATCAGGTCGGCCTGCCGGTAGCCCTCGGTGTTGAGCTCGCGGTAGAAGCCGAGCATCAACGCCTTGACGGGCCAGCGCTGTTCCGCGGTGCGGTAGCCCAGGTAGCGCTCGCGCAGGTAGATGCCGTGCTCGGTGAGGAGGAACGGCACCTGGTCGAGGTATTTGGCGGCGAGGGCCGGAAGGGTGGCGAGGCCGCTGCTGACGGCGTGGGCGACGCTGTCGGGCGGGATCCGCACGGACAGCGGGCGCAGCGCGTGTTCCAGCAGGTCGGTGGCGGTGAGCGCGTCGTGGATGGTGGGCGCTGCCTCGGCGGTGACCAGGCCGGGGCGGGTCCAGACGGTCATCAGCAGGCGCAGTACGGACTCGGAGCGCAGGGCCGGCGCGAGTTTGCCGGCGCGGGCCAGCAGGGCCAGTTCGCGCAGGGATCGCGAGAATCCGCCGTGCCGCGGGTCGAGCAGGGAGAGCAGGAACGTCTCGTACGTCTCGGTGAAACCTCGCAGGGCCCTGCCGCGCAGTGTCGACCGCAGTCGCCGGGCCGTCGGAGGGCCCCAGAGCGGTACGGCCGTGTGCCGGTAGACGTTGCGCGGCAGTTCCCAGGTGACCGGCTCGCGTCCGGAGCCGGTCAGGGCTATGACGTTGAAGTCGACCTCCGGCATGCCGCGGACCAGTTGGTCGCACCAGGTGCTGACGCCCCCGTGGACGTGTGGATAGGTGCCTTCGGTGAGCATGGTGACATGACGCCCATGGCTCATGCGGTGTGTCCCCCCAGGACGGAAAAGGGGCCGGCGCCCGTGGTTCGCAGAGCGCCGGCGCTGGGTGATGCGTGTACGCGTGCGGTGGAACGGCCGGCCCGACGGAGGCCGGGGGGAGGTCAGAGCAGCTTCAGCGTGACCGCGGACTGGAGCAGCTCCGGGCCCGTCCAGGCCGAGCGGGTGCCGGCGTACGCGGTGCCGAAGTCGGCGGTGCCGAGCACCAGCTGCTTCTTGGTCCCGTTGGGCGCGGTGATCGGGGCGACCACTCCGGAGGGCGCCTTGACGGTGACGTCCTTGCCGATGCGGTAGGCGGTGACCTGGTTGTTCGCGATGGCCTTGTCCCAGGCCGCGCGACGGGTCAGCTCGACGCCGGTGTCCTTCATGGTCTGGTTCACGATGGGCGCGCTGGGCGCGTACAGGGTGCGGTAGGTGTCGAGGACCTGGTTGAGCACCGGGTACAGGGTGCGGTCCTCGGCCAGGTTGGACTGGTGGACGTAGTGCGGCCGGGGGTCGTTGGCCAGCACGTGGCGCAGGGCGGTCCGGGCCTCCTGCGGGACGATGTAGTTCGTGTAGCCGGTGTTGACGTCGAGCGGGGCCGGCAGACAGGTGGAGGTCGCCGGGTTGTCCTCGCAGGCGCCGCTGCCGCCGTCGGCACGACTGGTGTAGATCCAGTTGTACTCGTCGGCCATCTCCGCGTTGGTGCCCGTGTTGTAGTACACGTTCATCGGGTGGCGCGGGACGGTCAGGGCGGCGCCGACCGCGCGCTGCGCCGGCTCGCGGGAGTTGTCGCTGCCCGCCCACTTGACCCCGTTGTCGGCGAGCGCGCCCGCCAGGTTGGGGTTGTCCACGGGCTGCTGCGGGGCCGTCTTGAGGCCGGAGTGCTCGCCGGTGACGAGCTCGGTGCGGTCGGTGGTGATGCCCTTGGCGGCCGCCCAGTTGTTGTTGTCGCGGATCTGCGCCGAGATCTCGGCGCGGCTCATGTACTGGATCACGCCCTGGGCGTTCTTCTTGCAGGTCCAGGGGGAGGTGGTGGTGTCCTGCACACAGCCGAGGAACGGGTGCGTGTAGGTGTGGTTCATCCAGCGGTACTTGGCCCGGTCCGCCACCAGTTGGGCGGTCATGGCGTCGACGCCGCCGTGTTCGGCCTTCCACTCCTCGCCCGCGCCCGCGTTGAAGAGCATGTCGAGCTTGAAGTTCTTGGAGGTCTGCCACTGCGCCGCGTACTGGGCGTCGGCGGCGGTCATCCGGATGGTGCTCTCCTGACCCTCGCCGCCCGCGCAGGCGTAGTCGCCGGGCGTGCAGTTCAGCTCCTTGCTCCAGCGGGCGTCCGGGGCGAAGACGTCGTCGACGTGGACCGCGAAGTAGTTGCGCTCCTGGCCGAGGTGGACGCCCTGGGTGAGCCATTCGACGATGCCCCGGGCCAGCAGCCGGAACTGCTGCTGGTACTGGTTGTAGCCGAAGGTGACGACCAGTTCGCTGCGCCCGTCGTGGGCGTACTCGCCGACGAGCGAGGCACGGCCGGAGCCTACGGGCGCGTCGAGGTAGCTGGTGTAGCCGGTGCGCGGCTTGCCCATGAACCCGTAGCTCTCGGGTACCAGGGGCGAGTTGTCCTCGAAGGTGACCTGACCGCCGAGGTAGCCGAAGGGGCCCGTCTTGCCGGCGGCGGTGACGGCGGCCTGGGTGCCGTCGAGCGTGCCGCTGTAGCCGCCGTTGTCGGTGTACTCCAGTCCGACGCCCGGGTGCGACCAGGTGTAGGCGTCGACCTGGCGGATCCCGTACGTCGTCTCGTACGCGGCGAGCGCCGTCATCTCGGCCGAACCCGCGCCGAAGGGGTTCTCGTTGGGCAGGACCACGCCCTGGAACTTGGCGCGCGGACGGCCGTCGACCGTGTCGCTGAGGTAGGCGGCGTTGATCACCGGGCGGCTGCCGCTGCTCAGGTCGACGCGGGTGTACGGAACCCCGGTGTCGCGGAGTTCGGCGGTGATCGCCTCGACCGAGCTGCCGCCGTCGTCGACGACCAGCACCCTGAGGTCGATGCGCGGTGTCACGACGACCGCCTCGGCGGACGCCGCGGGTACTGCCACGGACATCAGGGTCGCGGCGGCCATCGCCGCGGCAACCCTGTTCATCCGGTTCTTGTTGACCATTTCGGCCTTCCCCCCGCAGGCCTCCCGACGACTTGGGCCGCATGGCGTTCGGCCGCGCCGGGGAGGCTCTGTGGAAATCGTGCAAAGGGACCCCGCGTCCCCTTGCGAGAGCGGCATCACTCTCTCGGACCCCGCCAGGTCTCAAGGGCAAACCTGGAACAGAGGCCACAGATGGGTGAACCTGCCGGCGTCCTGATCGAACAACTTGCCAAACCTTCGAGTGACGTACGGACGAGTGCGTCGGCGTAGGCTCGTTTCCGGCGGCCGTCGAGCCGGAATACGATCGCTGCGGAGCGGCCGGCGACCCTGACGCGACCGCAGCGCCCACCTACACAAACGGAAGCGAGACTTCACCACCGTGACTGCTCTGACTCTCAGCACTGCCGGCGCCGCGACGTTGCGCGCCGACGCCCTCGTGGTCGGCGTGGCGAAGGGCGCCAAGGGCCCCGTGGTCGCCGCAGGCGCCGAGGCCGTGGACAAGGCGTTCGGCGGAAAGCTCGCCACCGTGCTTGACGCGCTCGGCGCCTCTGGCGCGGAAGGCGAGATCACCAAGCTGCCCGCGCCCGCCGGCCTCAAGGTCCCGGTCGTGCTGGCGGTCGGTCTGGGCTCCGTACCGGAGCAGGACGAGTCCTACGACGAGGAGGCGCTGCGCCGCGCCGCCGGATCCGCCGCCCGCGCCCTGCACGGCGTGAAGAAGGCCGCCTTCGCGCTTCCCCTCGACGACGCCTCCGCCGTCACGGCGGTCGCCGAGGGCGCGCTGCTCGGCGCGTACGCCTTCACCGTCTACCAGGGCGGCGAGAAGAAGGCCGCCAAGGGCGAGGGCCCCAAGCAGCCCCTCGCCGAGATCGCCCTGCTCGGCGCCAAGCCGCGCGACAAGGAGCACAAGGCCGCGGCCGAGCGCGCCGTCGTCGTCGCGACCGAGGTCAACATCGCGCGTGACCTGGTCAACACCCCGCCGAACGACCTCACCCCCGAGGCCTTCGCCGCCGTCGCGTCCGCGGCCGCGAAGGAGAACGGCATCAAGGTCCAGGTGCTGGACGAGAAGGCCCTCGTCAAGGGTGGCTTCGGCGGCATCATGGGCGTCGGCAAGGGCTCCGAGAACCCGCCCCGCCTGGTGAAGCTCAGCTACACCCACTCCAAGGCGGCGAAGACCCTCGCCTTCGTCGGCAAGGGCATCACCTACGACTCGGGCGGCATCTCCCTGAAGCCGGCCGGCCACAACGAGACGATGAAGTGCGACATGGCCGGCGCCGCCGCCGTGTTCGCCGCCGTCGTCGCGGCCGCCAAGCTGGGCCTCCAGGTCAACGTCACCGGCTGGCTCGCGCTCGCCGAGAACATGCCGTCCGGCTCCGCCACCAAGCCCGGCGACGTGCTGCGCATGTACAGCGGCAAGACCGTCGAGGTCCTCAACACCGACGCCGAGGGCCGTCTGGTCCTGGGCGACGCGCTGACCAAGGCCTCCGAGGAGAACCCGGACGCGATCGTCGACGTCGCCACCCTGACCGGCGCCATGGTGCTGGCCCTGGGTGACCGGACCTTCGGCGTGATGGCCAACGACGACGCCTTCCGCACCTCGATCCACGAGATCGCCGAGGAGGTCGGCGAGGCCTCCTGGCCGATGCCGCTCCCCGCGGACCTGCGCAAGACCATGGACTCCCCCACCGCCGACATCGCCAACATGGGTGTCCGCATGGGTGGCGGCCTGGTGGCCGGCCTCTTCCTCCAGGAGTTCGTCGGCGAGGGCATCACCTGGGCCCACCTCGACATCGCGGGTCCCGCCTTCCACGAGGGCGCCCCGTACGGCTACACCCCCAAGGGCGGCACCGGCTCGGCCGTGCGCACCCTGGTGCGGCTGGCCGAGCGCACCGCCACGGGCGATCTGGGCTGAGAACGACCGGCGATCCGTCTCGCCGGGAGGGACGCGAACGCGCCCCGGGACCCCGTCGGGGTCCCGGGGCGCGTTCGCCCTGGACGAAACCTCGAGGATCAGTAGGTTTCTACGCAGCGGTAACCCCCGGTTCGGGCGGAACGACCGTCCAGAGCCGGGGCCCGGCGTCCCGCGTTCCCCCGACAAATGCGAAGATGGGTTCTCGGCAGGACAGGGCCCCCACCACAGGGCCGAAGAAACAAGCGGCCGATTACCAGCCGCCGCCCCGGTCACAGAGGACCGGTGCCCGGCGCACATGCATGGAGGACGTGACGTGGCGAACGACGCCAGCACCGTTTTCGACCTAGTGATCCTCGGCGGTGGCAGTGGCGGTTACGCCGCGGCGCTGCGCGCATCCCAGCTGGGTCTCGACGTTGCGCTGATCGAGAAGAACAAGCTCGGCGGCACCTGCCTGCACAACGGCTGCATCCCCACGAAGGCACTGCTGCACGCCGGTGAGATCGCGGACCAGGCGCGCGAAGCCGCCCAGTTCGGTGTCAAGGCCTCCTTCGAGGGCATCGACATCGCGGGTGTGCACAAGTACAAGGACGACGTCATCTCGGGCCTGTACAAGGGTCTCCAGGGTCTCGTCGCCTCGCGCAAGGTGACCTACATCGAGGGTGAGGGCCGCCTCTCCTCGCCGACCTCCGTCGACGTCGACGGCCGCACCATCCAGGGCCGCCACGTCCTGCTGGCGACCGGCTCCGTGCCGAAGTCGCTGCCGGGCCTGGACATCGACGGAAACCGCATCATCTCCTCGGACCACGCGCTCGTCCTGGACCGCGTGCCCGAGTCCGCGATCATCCTGGGCGGCGGCGTCATCGGCGTCGAGTTCGCCTCGGCGTGGAAGTCCTTCGGCACCGACGTCACCGTCATCGAGGGCCTCAAGCACCTCGTGCCGGTCGAGGACGAGAACAGCTCCAAGCTTCTTGAGCGCGCGTTCCGCAAGCGCGGCATCAAGTTCAACCTCGGCACCTTCTTCGAGAAGGCCGAGTACACCGAGAACGGTGTCCGCGTCACCCTCGCCGACGGCAAGACCTTCGAGGCGGAGGTGCTGCTGGTCGCGATCGGCCGCGGCCCGGTCTCGCAGGGTCTGGGTTACGAGGAGCAGGGCGTCGCGATGGACCGCGGCTACGTCCTGGTCGACGAGTACATGCAGACCAACGTGCCGAGCATCTCGGCCGTCGGTGACCTCGTCCCGACCCTGCAGCTCGCACACGTCGGCTTCGCCGAGGGCATCCTCGTCGCCGAGCGTCTGGCCGGCCTCAAGGCCGTCCCGATCGACTACGACGGTGTGCCGCGCGTCACGTACTGCCACCCCGAGGTCGCCTCCGTCGGCATCACCGAGGCCAAGGCCAAGGAGATCTACGGGGCGGACAAGGTCGTGGCCCTGAAGTACAACCTGGCGGGCAACGGCAAGAGCAAGATCCTCAAGACCGCGGGCGAGATCAAGCTCGTCCAGGTCAAGGATGGTGCCGTGGTCGGCGTCCACATGGTCGGTGACCGGATGGGCGAGCAGGTCGGCGAAGCCCAGTTGATCTACAACTGGGAAGCTCTGCCGGCCGAGGTCGCGCAGCTCATCCACGCGCACCCGACCCAGAACGAAGCGCTCGGCGAGGCCCACCTGGCCCTTGCCGGCAAGCCGCTTCACTCCCACGACTAATCGTCACGGGCGCGACGACCACTTCCGCACTTTCGTTAGGAGCAACTGAAACCATGTCGGTTTCCGTAACCCTTCCGGCGCTCGGTGAGAGCGTCACCGAGGGCACTGTCACCCGTTGGCTGAAGGCCGAGGGCGAGCGCGTCGAGGCCGACGAGCCGTTGCTCGAGGTATCGACCGACAAGGTCGACACCGAGATCCCGTCGCCCGTCTCCGGCATCCTGGCCTCCATCAAGGTCGCCGAGGACGAGACCGTCGAGGTCGGCGCCGAGCTGGCCGTCATCGACGACGGCTCGGGCGCCCCGGCCCCGGCCGAGGCCGAGACGGTCGCCGCCGAGGCACCCGCCGAGGCACCCGCCGAGGCTCCGGCCGCCGAGGCGGCCCCGGCTGCCGAGGCTCCCGCCGCCGAGGCACCTGCCGCCGAGGCACCCGCCGCCGCGCCTGCCGCGTCCGGCACGGACGTCACCCTCCCCGCCCTGGGCGAGAGCGTCACCGAGGGCACCGTCACCCGCTGGCTGAAGCAGGTCGGCGAGTCGGTCGAGGCCGACGAGCCGCTGCTGGAGGTCTCGACCGACAAGGTCGACACCGAGATCCCCGCCCCGGTCGCCGGCACCCTGCTGGAGATCCTGGTCGGCGAGGACGAGACCGCCGAGGTCGGCGCTCGCCTGGCCGTCATCGGTGTCGCCGGCGCGGCTCCCGCGGCCGCTCCGGCCGAGGCCGCCCCGGCTCCGGCCGAGGCCGCCGCTCCCGCCGCCGCCCCGGCTCCGGTGGAGGCTGCCCCCGCGGCCGCCGCCCCGGCTCCGGTCCAGGCCGCCCCCGCGGCTGCCGCTCCGGCTCCCGTGGCGGCTCCGGCCGCCGCGCCGGCGCAGGCCGCTCCGGCCGCACAGGCTCCGGCCGCCGCGGCTCCCGTGGCCCCGGCCGCTCCCGCCGCCCCGGCCTCGGCCGGTGACGAGGGCGCGTACGTGACCCCGCTGGTGCGCAAGCTCGCCTCGGAGTCCGGCGTCGACCTGTCCTCGGTCTCGGGCTCCGGTGTCGGTGGCCGTATCCGCAAGCAGGACGTCCTGGCCGCCGCCGAGGCCGCCAAGGCCGCCGCCGCCGCTCCGGCGCCGGCCGCCGCCGCTGCCGCTCCGGCCGCCAAGGCTCCGGCCGCGGTGTCCGAGCTGCGTGGCCAGACCGTCAAGATGACCCGCATGCGCAAGGTCATCGGCGACAACATGATGAAGGCCCTGCACTCGCAGGCGCAGCTCAGCTCCGTGGTCGAGGTGGACATCACCAAGATCATGAAGCTGCGCGAGAAGGCCAAGGGCGCGTTCCTGGCCCGTGAGGGCGTCAAGCTCTCGCCGATGCCGTTCTTCGTCAAGGCCGCGGCCCAGGCGCTGAAGGCCCACGCGGTCGTCAACGCCCGGATCAACGAGGACGAGGGCACCATCACCTACTTCGACTCGGAGAACATCGGCATCGCCGTGGACTCCGAGAAGGGCCTGATGACCCCGGTCATCAAGGGTGCCGGTGACCTCAACCTGGCGGGCATCTCCAAGGCGACCGCCGACCTGGCCGCCAAGGTCCGCGGCAACAAGATCACGCCGGACGAGCTGTCGGGCGCGACCTTCACCATCAGCAACACCGGTTCGCGCGGCGCCCTGTTCGACACGGTCATCGTGCCGCCGAACCAGGTCGCCATCCTGGGCATCGGTGCCACGGTCAAGCGCCCGGTGGTCATCGAGACCGCCGAGGGCACGAACATCGGCATCCGCGACATGACGTACCTGACCCTGTCCTACGACCACCGCCTGGTGGACGGCGCGGACGCGGCCCGGTACCTCTCGGCCGTCAAGGCCATCCTGGAAGCCGGCGAGTTCGAGGTCGAGCTCGGCCTGTAGGGCTCACGCCCCGCGGCATCCGCTCGATACGGCGCCCCCGTCCGGAACCACTCCGGGCGGGGGCGCCGTCGTCGTGCCCGGGTGTCCACGACGAGGTGTCCGGCCGTATCCGGCGAGCCCGGCCGGCACGGGGCTTGTGACCGAGCCCGGCCGGCACGGGGGCTTGTCACCGAGCCCCGCCGGCACGGGGCTTGTAACCAGCCTCACCCCCGTTCCCCGGGCACCAACGCGTACCGGCGGGCCGACACCGCCGTATTGTCTACGCATCAGAGCCCTGCGTGCCCCTCAGGAGATGAAGCGCCGATGATCACCCCACCCGTCGTGCACTCGCTGCGCGAGCAGATCCGCGAGCACATCGTGGAGGGGATCGTCAGCGGCCGCTGGAAGCCCGGCGAGCGGATCGTGGAGCGCCGGATCGCCGTCGAGCTGGAGGTCAGCCAGACGCCCGTACGGGAGGCGCTGCGGGAGCTGGAGACGTTGCGGCTGATCGAGTCCGCGCCGAACAAGGGCGTCCGCGTACGGAACCTCTCCGCGGCCGACCTGGAGGAGATCTACCCGGTCCGGGCCGGTCTGGAGCAGATCGCCGCCGAGCTGGCCGCGCCCCGGCTGGCGGCCGACTGCACGGCGCTGGAGCCGCACGTGGCGGCCCTGTGGGAGGCGGACCGCACCGAGGACGGGACGGCGCAGGTGCGGCACACGGTCGGGTTCCACCGCGAGATGGTGCGGGCGGCCGGGAACAGCGTGCTGCTGCACACCTGGGAGAGCCTGGGCATCGAGGTGTTCACGGCGCTGTCCATTCGCTGGCTCGGCACCGTGCAGAAGTCGTACGCGGAGGAGCACGAGGCACTCGTGGCGGCGTTCCGCGGGCAGGATCCGGACATCGGGCTGCTCGTGAAGCGGCATGTCCTGGGCTGCGCGCCGCGCGCCTGACGGACCTCCCCGCGCCAGGCCGGCAAGACCCCCTGAAACCCCCCTCCGACCAGGGGTTTCGAGCAGCTCTCCAGGGAGCCGCCGGCGCGTCGACCTGTACTGGCTCCACGTACTGGTCCCACGACGCGAACCACCGGCACCGGGTGCCTTGAGCCATGGCACCCGGTGCCGACTTTCGCCCGTTGGACATTTAATTGTCACTTTTATTTGATCGATCATCGATCAGCGCTTTACAGTCAACGCGGACCCCACCCGGGTCCATCGACCCTGTCCTGCCCGTCAGGGATTTTCTTCACCACCTCTCCTTTGTCCGGAAGGCGGCGCACACCGATGTCCGACCCCGTAGGAAAGCTTCCGAGCGAGCTCGACCAGCTCCCGGACCGCGACACCGAGGAGACCGCCGAATGGGCGGCCTCCCTCGACGCCGTCGCCAAGGCCGCCGGTACGCGCCGCGCCGAGTACCTGCTCCGTCGTACCCTCCAGCACGCCGAGGCCGCCGGTCTGGCGCTGCCGAAGCTCCTTGAGACGGACTACGTCAACACCATCCCCACCGCCGCGGAGCCCGAGTTCCCCGGCGACGAGGCGATGGAAGCCAGGATCACCGCGTGGAACCGCTGGAACGCGGCCGCCATGGTGACCCGCGGCTCCAAGTACGGCGTCGGCGGCCACATCGCCACCTTCGCGTCGGCGGCCTGGCTCTACGAGACCGGCTTCCAGCACTTCTTCCGCGGGAAGGAGGCCGACGGATCGGGCGACCAGCTCTACATCCAGGGCCACGCCTCCCCCGGCATCTACGCGCGCGCCTTCCTCGACGGCCGCGTCTCCGAGCAGCAGCTCGACAACTTCCGCCAGGAGTCCGGCGGCAACGGCCTGCCGTCCTACCCGCACCCGCGGCGCCTGCCGTGGCTGTGGGAGTTCCCGACGGTGTCCATGGGCCTCGGCCCGCTGTCCGCGATCTACCAGGCGCGGTTCAACCGCTACCTGCACAACCGCGGCATCAAGGACACCGCGAACTCGCACGTCTGGGCCTTCCTGGGCGACGGCGAGATGGACGAGCCCGAGTCGACCGCCGCCCTGGCCCTCGCCTCCCGCGAGCAGCTCGACAACCTGACCTTCGTCATCAACTGCAACCTGCAGCGTCTCGACGGTCCGGTCCGCGCCAACTTCCGCGTGGTCCAGGAGCTGGAGGCCCAGTTCCGCGGCGCCGGCTGGAACGTCATCAAGTCCCTGTGGGGCTCCGCCTGGGACGAGCTGTTCCAGCTCGACACCACGGGCGCCCTCGTGCGCCGCCTGCGCGAGGTGCCGGACGCGCAGTTCCAGACGTACGCGACCCGCGACGCGGCCTACATCCGCGAGCACTTCTTCGGCGCCAACGCCGAACTCGTGCAGCTCGCGGCCGTGCTGTCCGACGCGAAGATCGCCGAGTGCTTCCACACCTCCCGCGGCGGCCACGAGCCCCGCAAGGTGTACGCCGCGTACAAGGCCGCCCTGGAGCACAAGGGCGCGCCGACGGTCATCCTCGCGCAGACCGTCAAGGGCTACACGCTGGGCGCCGGGTTCGAGTCGAAGAACGCGAACCACCAGATGAAGAAGCTCACGATCGACGAGTTCAAGAGCATGCGCGACAAGCTCGACCTCCCGATCCCGGACAGCGCCTTCGTCGACGGCCAGGTCCCCTACGGCCACCCGGGCGCGGACAGCCCCGAGGTGCGGTACCTCAACGAGCGCCGCGCGGCCCTCGGCGGGCCGGCCCCGGCCCGCAAGGTCAAGCCCGTGGCCCTGCCGGCCCCGGCGGACCGCTCCTTCGCCCCGCTGCTCAAGGGCTCCGGCAAGCAGGAGATGGCCACCACCATGGCCTTCGTCCGGCTCGTCAAGGACCTGATGCGGGACAAGGAGACCGGCAAGCGCTGGGTGCCGATCGTCCCCGACGAGGCCCGCACCTTCGGCATGGAGTCCCTCTTCCCGTCGGCCGGCATCTACTCGCCGCTGGGCCAGACGTACGAGCCGGTCGACCGCGACCAGCTCATGTACTACAAGGAAGCCAAGGACGGCCAGATCCTCAACGAGGGGATCACCGAGGCCGGCGCCATGGCCGACTTCATCGCCGCCTGCACGTCGTACGCGACGCACGGCGAGCCGATGATCCCGTTCTACATCTTCTACTCGATGTTCGGCTGGCAGCGCACCGCCGACCAGATGTGGCAGCTCGCCGACCAGCTCGGCAAGGGCTTCATCGTCGGCGCCACCGCCGGTCGCACCACGCTGACCGGTGAGGGCCTCCAGCACGCCGACGGCCACTCGCACCTGATCGCGTCCACGAACCCGGCGTCGCTCAACTACGACCCGGCCTTCGCGTACGAGATCGCGGTGATCGTCAAGGACGGTCTGCGCCGCATGTACGGCGAGAAGCCGGAAGACGTCTTCTACTACCTGACGGTCTACAACGAGCCGAAGGTCCAGCCCGCCATCCCGGAGGGCGTCGAGGAAGGCATCCTCAAGGGCCTGTACCGCTTCAACACGGCGGCCGACCTGGCCGAGGCGGCCCCGGCCGCCGACGCCCCGAAGGTCCAGCTCATGGCCTCCGGCACGGCGATCCACTGGGCCCTGGACGCCCAGAAGCTGCTCGCCGCCGACTGGAACGTGGCCGCCGACGTCTGGTCCGCCACCTCCTGGGGCGAGCTGCGCCGCGACGCGCTGGAGTGCGACGAGGCGCTGCTGCGCGGCGAGGTGCGCACCCCGTACGTCACCCGCGCGCTGGAGGGCGTCACGAGCCCGGTGCTGGCCGTGTCCGACTGGATGCGTCAGGTCCCGGACCAGATCAGCCAGTGGGTGGAGCAGGACTACACCTCGCTCGGCACGGACGGCTTCGGCCTCTCCGACACCCGCGAGGGCGCCCGCCGGCACTTCGGTGTCGACGCCCAGTCCATCGTGGTGGCCGCGCTGGCCCAGCTCGCCCGCCGCGGCGAGGTGCCGGCGTCCGCCATCAAGGAGGCCCGCGAGCGCTACGGCCTGTAGGGCCCGGGCGCCCGTCGCGCCGAGTCCGACGCGCCGACGCAACGCGCCGACGTAACGCGCCGACGTAACGCGCCACCGTACGGCAGAAGGCCGGTGTCCGCCCCGCCAATGGGGATCGGACACCGGCCTTTGGCCGTATGAGCGGTGGCGGCACGGGGGTGGACCCGTGATGCTGGAGCGGTGATGGACGAGACGGAGTTCTGGGAGATCGTCGACCGTACCCGCGAGGCCGCCGAGGGCGACCCCGAGGAGCACGCCGAGCTGCTCGTGGAGCGGCTGGCGCAGCTCGACCCGGACTCCGTGCTGGACTTCGCCCGGCACTTCGAGTCGCGGTACAACCGGGCGTACACCTGGGACCTCTGGGGCGCGGCCTGGGTGCTGCTCGACGGGGCGAGCGACGACGCGTTCGACTACTTCCGGTGCTGGCTGATCGGCCAGGGGCGGGAGGTCTTCGAGGGCGGGGTCCACGATCCCGACCACCTGGCGGAGCTGCTGGGCGACTTCGACGAGGAGATCGACGGCGACGGCGAGGAGCTGGGTTACGCGGCGGACGAGGCGTACGAGCAGCTGACCGGTTCGGTGGCGCCGGACCTCGGGGTCCCGCTCCAGGCGGCCGAGCCGGAGGGCGCTCCCCTCGACTTCGAGAACGAAGCCGTGCTCGCGGAACGCTTCCCCCGGCTCTGGGACCGGTTCAGGGGCTGACGCCGGTCGGTGGCGCGTGCGGGCGGCGCGGGTGGGTCGTGGCCGGCGCGCCTCAGTGGCCGGTGCGCCTCAGTGGCCGGTGCGCCTCAGTAGTGCGTGCCGCCGTCGATGCGGATCTCCGTGCCGGTGATGAACGCGCCGTCCTCGGATCCGAGCATGGCGACGACGCCGGCCACCGTCTGCGGGCCCGCGAATCCCTGGCCCAGGGCCGGGGCGAGTTTGGTGAACAGGCTCCAGTCGGTGTCCTCGGGCAGGCCCGGGCCGTTGCCGGTGGTCATGCCGGACTCGATGGAGCCGGGGGCCACGGCGACGAACCGCAGGCCCTGCTTGCTGTACTCGGCGGCCAGGGCGTGGGTCATGGACTGGATGCCGCCCTTGCTGGCCGCGTAGGCGGACATGTAGGGGTGCGCGAAGGACGCCGAGGTGGAGCTGAAGTTCACGACGACCGGCTGGTCGCCCGCCAGCAGCGCCGGGATCGACTCGCGGATCACCAGGAAGGTGCCGGTGAGGTTGACCGCGATGACCTTGTTCCAGAGGTCGAGCGTGGTCTGGTGGGTGTGCGCGGAGCGCAGGATGCCGGCGGCGTTCACCAGCACGTCGAGCCCGCCGAGGCTCGCCACGGCGCCGGCGATCCCGGCCCGTACGGCCGCCTCGTCGGATATGTCGAGGACGGCGGTGGTGAGGCGGTCCGTGTGGCCGTCGGCGCCGGCCTGGTCCGCCGTGTTCTCGAGCCCGGCTTCGTCGACGTCCACGGTGTGTACGCGGCCGCCCTCGGCGAGGATGCGGTGGACGGTGGCCCGGCCGATGCCGGAGCCGCCGCCGGTGATGAGGACGCGACGTCCTTCGTAACGGTTCATGGGGGCGAGCGTACGACCAAGTGACATGTTTTGCCAGTGTGTCAATGCATGCATTCGTCGAGCCTGTCGGACGGTAGGCTTCATACGTGAGATCCCCTCGTCCGTACTCTCCCCAGGCCGGCCCCGGAGCCCAGTCGCTGACCGAGCGCCGCAAGGCCGCCACCCAGCTCGACATCGCCCGCGCCGCCTGCGAACTCTTCGCCGAGCACGGCCCCGACGGCACCACCGCCGAGGACATCGCCCACCGCGCCGGCGTGGCCCTGCGCACGTTCTACCGCTACTTCCGCAACAAGCAGGAGGCCGTGGCCCCCCTGCTCGCCGGCGGCGGTGACGCCTGGCGCGCGCTGCTCGCCGAGGAGGACCCCGGCACCCCCCTGGCCGAGGCACTGGAGCGCGCCGTCACCCGCTCCCTCGGCGACTCCCAGGCCGTCGAGGAAGGCCTGAAGGTGACGCGCGGGCTGCTCCGGGCGGCCACCGGCGACGAGGCCCTGCGGGCCGTCTGGTACCGCGTGAACCAGGACTCCGAGGAACGCCTGGTCCCGGTGATCGCCCGGCTCGCCGGACCGGACGCCGACGCCGTGGGCGTCCGTCTCCTGGCGGCGGCCGCCACGGACGCGATCCGCATCGCCCTGGAACTCTGGTCGGCCACCGACGCCCCGGCCGTCGGCCCCGGCTCCCCGGCCGAACTCGCGGTCCGCTGCCTGCGCGACCTGACGGGCGCGATGCCCCTGCTCCACCGCCCGATCTGAGGGCCCGCGTCCCGGAAGC
Organism: Streptomyces sp. NPDC002602; assembly: GCF_042889445.1. Taxonomy (NCBI): domain Bacteria; kingdom Bacillati; phylum Actinomycetota; class Actinomycetes; order Kitasatosporales; family Streptomycetaceae; genus Streptomyces; species Streptomyces sp. NPDC002602. Next base: position 168,850 of record NZ_JBIAQX010000002.1, read on the forward strand.
GACGATGCGCCCCGGAACGACGAAGTGCCGCCCCCCGCTCCGTGAGGAGTGGAGGGCGGCACGGCCGCAGGCATCTGCGGCGAGGTCGCGGAGCGCCCGTCCGGTGGCCCGTCGTGCGGGTTCCGCCGGTGGGCGCTCGGGGGCGACTAGATGTCGAAGTACATCTCGAACTCGTGCGGGTGCGGGCGCAGCGCGATCGGGGCGATCTCGTTGGTGCGCTTGTAGTCGATCCAGGTCTCGATCAGGTCCGGGGTGAAGACACCGCCGGCGAGGAGGTACTCGTGGTCCTCCTCCAGGGCCTTGAGGACGTCCTCCAGGCTGGTCGGGACCTGCGGGACGCTCGCGTGCTCGTCGGGCGAGAGCTCGTAGAGGTCCTTGTCGATCGGCTCCATCGGCTCGATCTTGTTCTTGACGCCGTCGAGACCCGCGAGCAGCAGCGCCGCGAAGGCGAGGTACGGGTTGGACGACGGGTCCGGGGCGCGGAACTCGACGCGCTTGGCCTTCGGGTTCGAGCCGGTGATCGGGATGCGCATCGCGGCGGAGCGGTTGCGCTGCGAGTACACCATGTTGACCGGCGCCTCGAAGCCCGGCACCAGGCGGTGGTAGGAGTTCACCGTCGGGTTGGTGAAGGCCAGCAGCGACGGGGCGTGCTTGAGGATGCCGCCGATGTAGTAGCGGGCGGTGTCCGAGAGGCCCGCGTAGCCGGCCTCGTCGTAGAACAGCGGGTCGCCGTTCGCCCACAGCGACTGGTGGACGTGCATGCCCGAGCCGTTGTCACCGAAGATCGGCTTCGGCATGAAGGTCGCGGTCTTGCCGTTGCGCCAGGCGACGTTCTTCACGATGTACTTGAAGAGCATCAGGTCGTCGGCCGCGGCGAGCAGCGTGTTGAACTTGTAGTTGATCTCGGCCTGGCCGCCGGTGCCGACCTCGTGGTGCTGGCGCTCGACCTGGAGGCCCTGGGCGTCCAGTTCCAGCGAGATCTCGGCGCGCAGGTCGGCGAAGTGGTCGACCGGGGCGACGGGGAAGTAGCCGCCCTTGTAGCGGACCTTGTAGCCGCGGTTGTTCTCCTCGGAGCCGGTGTTCCAGGCGCCGGCCTCGGAGTCGATGTGGTAGAAGCTCTCGTTCGCGGTCGTCGCGAAGCGCACGCTGTCGAACACGTAGAACTCGGCCTCGGGGCCGAAGTACGCGGTGTCGGCGATGCCGGTGGAGGCGAGGTACGCCTCGGCCTTCTTCGCGATGTTGCGCGGGTCGCGGCTGTAGGCCTCGCCCGTGATCGGGTCGTGGATGAAGAAGTTGATGTTGAGCGTCTTGTCCTTGCGGAACGGGTCCAGGCGCGCGGTGGTGATGTCGGCGCGCAGCGCCATGTCGGACTCGTGGATCGCCTGGAAGCCGCGGATGGAGGATCCGTCGAAGGCGAGCTCCTCCGCCGGGTCGAACGCCCGCGCCGGGATGGTGAAGTGCTGCATCACACCAGGCAGGTCACAGAAGCGGACGTCGACGAACTTGACGTCGTTCTCCTCGATGTACTGCTTCACTTCGTCGGCGTTCTGGAACATCCAACTCCTCCTACTCCCGACCCCGGGGCAGGGGCGGGCTTTATAGCTCGTGGTGCGTCAGTGCGGTGCCGCACGCTGACCCGACCATAAGCAGACGGGATTTCTCAAGCATGACCCATTTGTTTCGCACAAGTTAACCAGGGTCCCGCCCCGGGTGCCGGAGAGCGCACCGGTACCGTGGTCGGGTGGACAACAGGCAAGCAATCGGATCCTGGCTTTCCGGCCCCCGCGCGGCCGCCGAGGAGATGGGCGTCGACTTCGGCCATCCGGGCGAGCGCCTGGGCCTTCCCCGTTCGGGGCCCGGCTCGGTGGCCCGTTTCGGGCGTCGGCTCGGCGCCGTCCTCATCGACTGGGTCGGTTGTCAGCTGATCGCCTACGCCCTGATCACGGGCGGTGACCTGAACGCCTCCAGCCCGTGGACGCTGGCGCTCTTCCTGAGCCTCACGTTCCTGACGGTGGGCACCGTGGGCTTCACCCCCGGCAAGCGGATCCTGGGACTCCGGGTCATCGCGCTCGACGGCTCGCGCCTGGGCCTCGGCCGGGTGGCGCTGCGCACCCTGCTGCTGGCCCTCTTCGTCCCCGCCCTGATCTCGGACCGGGACGGCCGGGGCCTGCACGACCGGCTCGCCGGCGCGGTCCAGGTCCGCATCTGAGGAACGGCGCGCGTCGCGGAGAGCACGACGACGACGACAGCGCGCCCGGAGCACGACGAGACGGGGGTGCCCCCGGAGCCGATGGCTCCGGGGGCACCCCCGTCTCGTATACGAAAAGCAGGTCAACGCATGATCAGCGCATCTTGCCGCCGCGCGGCATGCGCGTGCCCTTCGGCATGGGGCCCTTCGGGACCGGCATGTTGCTCATGAGGTCGCCCATGGCCCGGAGCTTGTCGTTCACCTGCGTGATCTGCGGGCCGGCCAGGACGCGCGGCAGCTTGAGCAGCGTCGTGCGGACCTTCTTGAGCGGGACCTCGCCCTCGCCGGTGCCCACGATGAAGTCGTGCACCGGGACGTCGGGCATGATCCGGGCCAGCTTCTTCTTCTCGGCCGCGAGCAGGACCTTGACCCGGTTCGGGTTGCCCTCCGCGATCAGGACGACGCCCGCCTTGCCGACGGCCCGGTGGACGATGTCCTGGTTCCGGTTCATCGCGACGGCCGGGGTGGTGGTCCAGCCCCGTCCCACGTTGTCCAGTACGGCCGCGGCCGCGCCCGGCTGTCCCTCCATCTGCCCGAAGGCAGCCCGCTCGGCCCGTCGCCCGAAGACGATCGCCATCGCGAGGAACGCCACCAGGAAACCCAGGATGCCCAGGTAGACCGGGTGGCCGATCAGGAAGCCGATCGCAAGAAAGACACCGAAGGTGACGATTCCCACGCCCGCGACGATCAGACCGACCTTCGGGTCGGCCTTGCGCGTCATCTTGTACGTCAGGGCGATCTGCTTCAGTCGCCCGGGGTTCGCAGCAGTCTCTGCGTTTGACTTCCTCGCCATAAGGCGAGTTTACGTGGCCTGCGGACGGCGGGTCGCCGCGGCCTCGAGTACGTGCTCGGTTTCGACCCGATCCTTGGCCCTGCGGCGGTCCTCCAGGACCGCGCTCCAGGCGTTGCGGCGGGCGCCGCTCATGAGCAGCGACTCGATGCCCCGGAAGGCGTCTGTGAAGGACGGGATGGCGATGGCGCGTACGGGCGCGGCCTGCATGATGTCGATCCCTCTCACGGTGCTCACGACGGCTGGGAGTGAAGCGGTGGTACGTGGAGCGAAGCGGTGGTGCGCGCTGCGCGATGTGCGGTGCGTGCAGCAATCGTCACTGACTGGTGTTACCAGGGCATGACCGGTCGGTCAAATGCGATGAACATGTCGGGCGCGAAAACACTGACGCGGCCCACCCGACTCATCCTGGAATGAGCCTAGGGGCCGCGTCGGCGCGGTGTTACTGTTCAGTAAGGTATTGTGCGGGACTTCACACGGGACTTCCCGCGGGCTTTCTGACGCCGGCGTCAGACGGTGGCGCGCTTCTCCATCGCCTGCTGGTAGAGGCGCCCCGCGCGGTACGAGGAGCGCACCAGCGGGCCCGACATGACGCCGGAGAAGCCGATCTCCTCGGCCTCCTTCGCCAGCTCGACGAACTCGGCCGGCTTGACCCACCGCTCGACGGGGTGGTGCCGCGGCGAGGGTCGCAGGTACTGGGTGATGGTGATGAGTTCGCAGCCGGCCTCGTGCAGGTCCTTGAGGGCCTGCGTGACCTCCTCGCGCTCCTCGCCCATGCCGAGGATCAGGTTCGACTTCGTGACCAGGCCGTAGGCGCGCGCCTTGGTGATCACGTCGAGGGAGCGCTCGTAGCGGAAGCCGGGGCGGATCCGCTTGAAGATCCGCGGGACCGTCTCGACGTTGTGCGCGAAGACCTCGGGGCGGGAGGCGAAGACCTCCTCCAAGAGCTCCGGCACCGCGTTGAAGTCGGGGGCCAGCAGCTCGACCTTGGTGTGGCCGGTCTCACGGCCCGCCGTCTGCTGGTGGATCTGGCGCACGGTCTCCGCGTACAGCCAGGCACCGCCGTCGGGCAGGTCGTCGCGGGCCACGCCGGTGATCGTCGCGTAGTTCAGGTCCATGGTGACCACGGACTCTCCGACACGACGCGGCTCGTCCCGGTCGAGGGCCTCGGGCTTGCCCGTGTCGATCTGGCAGAAGTCACAGCGCCGGGTGCACTGGTCGCCACCGATGAGGAAGGTGGCCTCGCGGTCTTCCCAGCATTCGTAGATGTTCGGACAGCCGGCTTCCTGGCACACCGTGTGCAGTCCTTCGCCCTTCACCAGGGCCTGCATCTTGGTGTACTCGGGGCCCATCTTCGCCCGGGTCTTGATCCACTCGGGCTTGCGCTCGATGGGGGTCTGGGCGTTACGGACCTCGAGGCGCAGCATCTTGCGTCCGTCGGGTGCGACTGCGGACACGACCGGCTCCCTGTGACTTCGATTCTTCGGCGCCCACCAGGGTACGCCCGTAATTTCATACGTTCTTACGTCCGCCAACCTGGGGGCGGCCGGACGCATTCCCCGGGCCTCAGCCGGCGGCGGGCTCGATCTCTCTCGGTCGGAGCTCCGCCTGCTCCAGGACGTCCTTGAGGTGCCGCTCGATGACGGGCAGCACCTGGGCGATGGTGATCTCCCGGCCCAGTTCGTACGAGAGCGAGGTCACACCGGCGTCCCGGATGCCGCAGGGGACGATCCGGTCGAACGAGGTGTTGTCCGGATTCACGTTGAGCGAGAACCCGTGCATGGTGACGCCCTTGGCGACCCGGATGCCGATGGCGGCGAGCTTGCGGTCCTCGCGGCGCTGGCCGGCGTTGGACGGGGCGTACTCGGGGCCGTTCAGCCGGGCGTCGAACTCGTCGTCGTGCATCCGGGGATCGAGGTCCAGCGAGAGTCCGCCGATGTCCGGCCGGTCCTCGACGGGGTCGCCGAGCACCCAGACACCGCTGCGACCCTCGATCCGGGTGGTCTCCAGCCCGAACTCGGCGGCGGTCCTGATCAGCGCGTCCTCCAGCCGGCGGACGTGGGCGACCACGTCCACGGGGCGCGGCAGTTTCATGATCGGGTAGCCGACGAGCTGGCCCGGACCGTGCCAGGTGATCTTTCCGCCCCGGTCCACGTCCACGACCGGCGTGCCGTCCAGCGGCCGCTCGTTGTCGGCGGTGCGCCGGCCGGCCGTGTAGACGGACCGGTGCTCCAACAGCAGGCAGGTGTCCTCGATCTCGTCCGCGAAGCGGGCGGCGTGCACCCGGCGCTGCTCGTCCCAGGCCTCGGTGTACTCGACGAATTCCGGCCCGAAGCCCAGATGGACAAACCGAAGCTCAGTCACCGCAGCGCCTCCTCGTTGAACCTGCTGTGTGCACGCATCGCACCAGCCAAGGGTACGGCCGGCCGAAAGCGGCCTCTCAGGGCCCCGTCGGTCACCCCGGTCGCCGCCGACTCCCCCGCTCGTGTGCAGGCGGAGGGAGCCAATCCGTAAAGGGTCCCGCAGGTTCTGCACACGATCGGATGAATGTGGGACAGAGGGGGCGGTGCGGGCGAAGTTCGCCGCTACATTCACGCCGTTCACAGGCCGGGACTCCGGTCTTTCACGTCAGGAAACCGTGGAGCCGATGACGGAACGACCAGCCCAGCGCGTCCCCAACCGGCAACTCTCGGCGCTGATCGCGGAAGCCGGGTTCTCAAACGCCGGTCTCGCCCGCCGCGTCGACCAGCTCGGCCTTGAGCACGGTCTCGATCTGCGGTACGACAAGACGTCCGTGACCCGGTGGCTGCGCGGCCAGCAACCCCGCGGCACGACCCCCGCGCTGATCGCGGAGGTCTTCACCCGGCGCCTCGGGCGTCGGCTGTCGGCGCAGGACCTGGGGCTCGACGCGTGCGCTCCCGTGTACGCGGGGCTGGAGTTCGCGGCCACCCCCGAGGAGGCCGTGGACATCGCGAGCGGGCTGTGGCGCAAGGACTCCGGCTCGCACGCCGAGCTGCGCAAGATCGCCTTCACCCCGGCCGGTCTGGTGGTGCCCAGCCGGGACTGGCTGATCGGCCGGGCCGACGAACGGGTCGGGCGGGGCGCGGAACCCCCCGGCTCCCGGGTTCCGACGCAGGGCCGGACCGCGGTGCCCCGCCAGCGGCAGATCGACCGGGCGCCCGGCCAGCGGGTGACGGGCGGGGACATCGCGGCGCTGCGGTCGGTGAGCGAACTGTTCCGGACCCTGGACGACACCTACGGCGGCGGGCACGCCCGGCAGGCGTTGGTGCGGTACCTGGAGCACGAGGCGGAGCCGATGCTCCGGGGCACGTACGGGGAGACCACCGGGCGCAGGCTGTTCGCGGCCGCCGCCGACCTGACCCGGCTCGCGGGCTGGACCTCGTACGACATCGCCGCGCACGGGCTGGCCCAGCGGTACTTCGTGCAGGCGCTGCGGCTCGCGCAGGCCGCCGCGGACCGGCCGTACGGGTCGTACGTGCTGGTCACGATGAGCCGTCAGGCCGTCTACCTGGGGCACGGGCGGGAGGCGGTGCAGCTCGCCCGGGTCGCCCAGCAGGGCGTGGGTTCCGGGCCGCCGCCGGTGGTGCAGGCCTTGCTGCACTCGGCGGAGGCGCGGGGGCACGCGGTGCTGGGCGAGGTGCGGGCCTCGACGGCCTCGCTGGTGCGGGCCGAGCGGGCGCTGGGCGCGGCCCGGCCGGGGGACGACGTGCCGCACTGGGCCCGCTTCTACGACGAGGCGCAGTTGGCGGACGAGTTCGGCCACTGCCACCGGGACCTCCAGCAGTACCGGGCCTCCGCGCAGCACGCGGAGCGCTCGCTCCAGTTGCGGGCGCCCGGCCACGCGCGCTCGCGGCTGTTCTGCAGGGTGGTGCTGGCCACGGCCCGGCTGGGGCTCGGCGAGCTGGACCAGGCGTGCGCGCTGGGCGCGGAGGCGGCGCAGCAGGCGATGGAGATGCGGTCGGCGCGCGCGGTGGAGTACGTACGGGACTTCGAGCGGCGGCTGGAGCCGTACCGGGACGCCTCGGCGGTGCGGACCTACCGGGACCGGGTCGCCGCGCTGGCCTGAGCGGGCCCGTGCCCGTTCCCGGCGTCGGGGCCGCGCAGGAGGGCCCGGCCCCGGGATCGGGACCGGGCCCTCCCCGGACGCGGCCGGACGAACCGGACGCGGCCGGACGGGACCGACTCAGGCCGCCACCGGAACGGACCGTTCCGGGGCGGCCGGCACCGGGATGCCGAAGTCGCGCAGGACGGCCGTGCTTGCGCGTCGGGCGGAGTGCAGGGCCCCCTGGACGGTGTTGGAGTCGCGGTGGTCGCCGCACACGTACAGCCCCGCCACGACCCGTACCGGGCGCCGCAGGTCGTACGGCGGGGGCATGGCCGGGACGGCCTCCGGGGTGTGGTGGACGGCGAGCAGGTCCCAGTCCCGGGTGGAGGTGTCGTAGAGCCGGGCGAGGCGCGAGGCGACCGTGCGGGTGGGCGGCGGCGGTCCGTGCACGGTGGTGGTGACCAGGCTCCGCCCGGCGGGCGCCCGCGTCGGGTCGACCGCGCTCATCACGGTGGTGTGGGCGAGCGGCCACTTCGGGTCGGCGTCCAGGAGCAGGGAACCGTCCCACGGGAGCGGGCGGGCGGTGCCGTGGTGGATGACGGTGACCTCGTGGAAGTTCGGCACCCGCAGCCCCGGCAGCAGGTCGGCGGCGGCCCGGGCCCCGGTGGCGAGCACGACGCAGCGGCAGCTGAAGTCGCCGTGCTCCTCGGTGGTGACGAGGTTCGTCGCCACCGTGCGGACCCGCACCCCGGTCCGTACCGTGCCCGGCGGCAGGGCGGCGGCGAGCAGGTCGGGCAGGCTCGCGGCGCCGCCCTCGGGCACGGCGAGCCGGCCTCGGGCGAATCCGCGCAGGGCCAGGTCGGCGACCCGGCTGGAGGTGGTGAGTTCCGGGTCGCGGAGCAGGGTGGCGAGCAGGGGGCGCAGTACGCCGTTGACCGTGCGCGGTGGCAGGCCGCGGGTGCGCAGGGCGGCGATCGCGGTGCGTTCGGGCCGGGCGAGCAGGCGCTCCACGGGCAGGGCCGCGAGCCGGCCGAGCGCGGCGCTGAGCCGGGCCTGGTCGAGGGAGCCGCCGGCCAGGGCGCGGGCGGGGGTGAGGGCCCCGGCGCGCTGCTGTTTGCCGTCGGCTCCCCGGATGAGGACCCCGGGCGCGAAGGGGCGCAGGACGAGCGCCTCCAGGCCCGGGGTGCGGGACGGTTCGGTGTACGAGGTGTTGAGGAGCTGGCCGGTCCGGTCGAGCCGGAAGCCGTCGACCGACTCGGTGGCCATCCGACCGCCGGGATCGTTCGCGGCCTCCAGGACGGTGACCGTGACTCCCGCGGCGATCAGATGGTGTGCCGCCGCGAGTCCTGAGACTCCGGCTCCCACGATGACGACGTCTGCATGGTGTGCGCTGCTGAGCACGTGCCCCTCCCCGAGGTCGGCGCGGCTGTGTGGGGTTCCTCCTTCCCCCAACGGACTCCGGCAGAACCCGAGTCCGGTGCGGTATTGCGCACAACTCCGGTCGCACAGCGGTCGCATTCGGGTCACAAACGGTCGCACGTGAGCGAACGGTGCTCCCCCGGGCCGCCGGGACCCCGGGACCCGGGACCGCGGGACCGCGGGACCCCGGTCGCCAAGCCGCCGGCAGGGTCCAGGCCGTCTCTTCCGGATCCTGCCTGACCCGCGCCGCCCGGCAAGATCCGAAAGAGACGGCCTAGGCCAGCGCGGCCCTGATCGACTCGTCGATCCCCGGGTGGCGGAAGACGAAGCCGGACTCCAACAGCCTCGTGGGACGCACCCGCTGGCTTCCCAGCACGTCCTCGGCGAACTCGCCGAGGACGACGCGCATGACGGGCGCCGGCACGGCGCACACCGTCGGGCGGTGCAGCACCCGCCCCATCGCCGCCGTGACCTCGCGGTTGGTCCGCGGCTCGGGGGCCGTCAGGTTCACCGGGCCGGACAGCCCGGACGCGGTGACGAGGTACCGCAGGGCGGCGACCTCGTCGTGCATCGAGATGTGCGACCAGTACTGGCGGCCGTTGCCCAGCCGCCCGCCGACGCCGGCCCGGAAGACAGGGAACAGCCGGCCCCACGCCCCGCCGTCGGCGGCGACGACCAGGCCGGTGCGGGCGAACACGGTACGGATCCCGGCCTCCCGGGCCGGTGCGGCGGCCGCCTCCCACTCGACGCAGACGGACGGCAGGAAGCCCTCCCCCGCCGGCGCGTCCTCGTCGACGACCCGGTCGCCGGTGTCGCCGTAGTAGCCGACGGCGCTTCCGCAGACGAGGACCGGCGGCGGCTCGGCCATGTCCGCCACGGCCCGGGCGATGGCGGCGGTGCCCAGGACGCGGCTGTCGTGGATCTCCCTCTTGTACGCGGCCGTCCACCGGTGGTCGCCGACCCCGGCACCGGCCAGGTGGACGACGGCGCCGCACCCGGTCAGTCCGGCGGGGTCCACGTATCCGCGCCGCGGGTCCCAGGTCGCCTCGTCCGGCGCGGCGGCGGGGCGGCGCACGAAGCGCACCACCTCGTGGCCATCCGCCTGAAGGGACCGTACGAGGACCTTGCCGATGAGGCCGGATGCTCCGGTGACCGCGATGCGCATGGCGCCAGTCTGCCCTCAGGTCGCGCCCGTGCACGGGCGACCCGGGGCGTGGCGCCCGGGGATCCACCGGGCGGGCCGCGCCGGCGCGGCTCGGGCGCGGCTCGGGCGCGGCTCGGGCGCGGCTCCGGCGCGGCTCGGGCGCGGCTCGGGCGCGGCGGTCCCGGGCCGTGTCAGGTGCCGCCGATCCAGGTGCCCACGGCGTAGGTGACGGCCATCGCGACCGCGCCGCCCGCCACGTTCCGCAGCACCGCCCGCGCGGCGGGGGCGCCGCCCAGGCGGGCGCCGACCAGGCCGCACAGGGTCAGCGCCGCCAGCACGGCCGCCACCGTCACCGGCACCCGTGCCGACGGCTGCGGCAGGACGATCGCCAGGAGCGGGAGCAGCGCCCCCACCGTGAAGGAGAGCAGGCTGGCGAGGGCCGCGTGCCAGGGGTTCACCAGCTCGTCCGGGTCGATCCCCAGTTCCACCTGGGCGTGGGCCCGCAGGGCGTCGCGTGCCGTCAGTTGCTCGGCGGCCTCCCGGGCGAGTTCCCGGCTCAGGCCGCGCGCCGCCAGCATGTCCGTCAGCTCGACGAGCTCCTCCTCCGGCTCGTCCGCCAGCTCCCGCCGCTCCACGGCCAGGGCCGCGCGCTCCGAGTCCCGCTGCGAGCTGACCGACACGTACTCCCCCGCCGCCATCGACAGCGCCCCCGCCAGCAGCCCGGCCACCCCTGCCGTCAGGATCGCCGCGCGCGAGGTCGTGGCCCCGGCCACGCCCACCACCAGGCCCGCCGTGGAGATGATTCCGTCATTGGCGCCCAGGACACCCGCCCTGAGCCAGTTGAGCCGGGTGCTGATCTCCGCGCTCCGCGCGCCCGCCGATTCGGTCACCGCACCACTGTGGCGGGGCGGACCGCACGGGGCCACCCGGCGCTCACCCGGGGTGCGCCCCCGGCCGGCCGGGATCAGGGTGGAGGAGTGAGACGCGGACTCGAGGACTCCGGCCGATTGCACGGGACGCCCCCGCCCCGCTGGGCCCGGCTTGCGCCCGCCGTGGCCGTGGTGGTGCTGTGCTGCGCGCAGTGGCTGACCCCGGGCGCGGAGCTGGGGTACTTCCTCGCGGCCCTGCCCGCGGTGGCCGCGTTCTCGTACGGCCCCCTGGGAACCTGCGCGTTCGCCGCACTGGTCCTCGTCCTGCTCGGCGTCCCCCAGCTCGGCGTGGCCCACGCCCGGGGCACGGACCTGGCGACCGTGGCCTTCGTGGGCCTGCTCAGCGTGGTGATCTCCTTCGTACGGCGGCGCCGCGACGACCAGCTGGTCAGCGTCCGGACCGTCGCCGAGGCGGCGCAGCTCGCGGTGCTGCCACCGGTTCCGGACCAGGTGGGTCCGGTGCACTGCTCCGGTCTGTACCGGGCGGCGCAGCGCGGCACCCTGGTCGGCGGCGACCTGTACGACGTACGGGCCGGGCCGTACGGCGTGCGGGCGGTGGTGGCCGACGTCCAGGGGCACGGTCTGGCGGCGGTCGGGACGGTGGCCGCGCTGCTCGGCGCCTTCCGGGAGGCGGTCCTGGACGATCCCGAGCTGGCGGCGGTCGCGGCCCGGCTGGACCGGCGGCTGGTGGCCGACGCGGCGGCCGCCTCGATCCGGCACCCGGAGTTGTTCGCGACGGCGGTGCTGCTGGAGTTCCCGCCCGGACTGGATCTCGTACGGATCGTGTCGTGCGGGCATCCGCCCGTGCTGTTGCTCCGCGGCCCCACGACCGCGGAACTGGACGTGGAGCCGGGGCCCCCGCTGGGCCTGGGGCTGACCCTGCCCGAGCTCCCGAAGGTGGCCGAGGTTCCGCTGCTTGCGGGCGACCGGCTGCTCGCCCACACGGACGGGGTGACCGAGGCCCGCGACGCGGACGGCGACTTCTACCCGCTGGCCTCCCGGATCCCGGTGTTGGCCGACGACTCCGAGGGCCTCGTGCGGGCGGTGTGGCGGGACCTGGAGGCCTTCACCGCGGGCGGCCCGAGCGACGACGTGGCGGTCCTGCTCCTGTCCCTGCCGGCCATGGAACCGTGACCGGGCGTGACGTGACCGGGCGGGACGTGGCCGGGCGTGCCTTGGCCGGGCGGGACGTGGCCGGGCGTGCCTTGGCCGGGCGGGACGTGGCCGGGCCGGCATGCCGAGGGTCCGACCGGCCGCGAGCGGGGCGACCGCCCGGGCCGGGACGGTTCCGGGGGCGCGGCGTCGCTCCGCCGCGACCCCCGGAGCCCGCGTCGAACGTCAGCCGACGTCGCGGATGAAGGCGCGCACCATCTTGCAGGTCACGTTGGACGGCCGGTGGATCCCCACCCGCACCGCCATCGTCCGTATCTTGCGGTTGGTGGCGCGTCGAGCGTCGTAGGTCCCGGTGTCGAGCAGCGATATCGCCAGCCGCATCGCCTTCAGACGGCGGTTGTGGCTCTCGTACCACTCGCGGGGCAGCCCCGCCGGCAGGGGCTTCTTCTCGGGCATCGAAATGATCGCGGCAGCGGCCATCTACAGCCTCCCAAACGGTAGTTGGCTTCCTGTCGTGCTTCTTCGATTTTACCGGGAGGCACTGACAAAAGCCCCTGGCCAGACCGGCCCGGCACCACCCCTCGTTAGGCTTGCGCGCATGGAGATCTGGATCAATCCCGCCTGTTCCAAGTGCCGTGCCGCGCTGACCCTGCTGGACGCGGAGGGCGCCGAGTACACGGTGCGCCGGTACCTGGAGGACGTGCCCTCCGAGGCCGAGATCCGCGAGGTGCTGGACCGCCTCGGGTTGGAGCCCTGGGACATCACGCGCACCTCCGACCCGCTGGCCCGCGAGAGTGGGGTACGGGAGCTGCCGCGCGAGGGGACGGACGCGGCGCGGGGTCGCTGGATCGCCCATCTGGCGGCGCACCCGAAGCTGATCCAGCGCCCGATCATCACCGCCGAGGACGGTACGGCCGTGATCGCGCGTACCGACGAGGCCGTCCGCGAGGCGCTGTCCCGCAAGGCCTGAGCCGGCCGGCCGGCGCGACCCGACGGGACGGCTCGGTCGTCCGTTCAGTCGTTCAGTCGTTCGTTCAGTCGTCCGTCAGGAGGCGGGTGATCGCGTCGGCCGCGGTCAGCGGCATCGCGTGGTGCGTGACCCCGGGGAGCACGTCGACGCGGGCGTCCGGCAGCGCCGCCCGCGCGGCCTCGGCCAGCCGGACGGGGTCGTGACAGCGGGCGCCGCCGGCGAACGCCACCCGCACGGGCAGCCGTCGCAGCGGAGCCGGGTCGGGGCGGGGCCCGGTGACGGGTCGGACGGTGGGGAAACGGGCCGTCTCGTCCTGGAGCCGCAGCCGGGTCGGGTCGAGGTCGGCGCCGCCGCTCTCCCAGGCGAGGAAGTCCCTGATCCGGGCGGGGGTGGGCCGCAGCAGCATGGGCAGGGCGCGCAGCACGTAGCCGGGGCGGAGCCCGCCGAAGACCTGCGTCGGGTCCAGCAGGACGAGCCGGGCCGGTCGGTCGGGGTGCCGGGCGGCGTGGTGGGCGGCGATCCAGGCGCCGTACGAGTGCCCGGCCAGGGTGACGGGTCCGGCGCCCAGCCCGTCCAGGACCGCGTCGAGCCATCCGGCCAGGTCGTCCGGGGTCCGTACGGGCCGTCCCTCGGCGGGGACGCTGAGTCCGGGCTCGCCGACCAGGTCCACGGCGTGCACCCGGTGGGTGCGGACCGCCCCGGCGGCGACGGCTCCCCAGACGGTGGAGGTGGCCCCGCCGCCGGGCAGCAGCACGAGCGGTGGGGCGTCGGCGGGACCGACGCTGTTGACGCGGGTGGTTCCGTACGGCGTGGGCAGCCCGCGGCCCTCGACGGGGCCGGGCCACCGGCCGAGGACTTCTTCGTAGGCCTTCCGAAAAGACATCCGGCACCACTCTCTCGCTGGGCGATAATCTCGCTCAGCGAGAGATGATAGACGGAGGCGATGTGGACGACAACCTGGAACTCGTACACCTGCTGCGCGCGGTGTCCGTCGAATTCGTACTGCGTCAGGCGGAGTTCGCGGCGCGGCACGGCATGCACCCCACCGACGTGCGGGCCCTGATCTGCCTGCTGGACGCGGAGCGCGCCGGCGAGACGGCCACGGCGGGTCTGCTGGGCGCCCGCCTCGGGCTCAACTCGGCGGGGACCACGGCGGTGATCGACCGGCTGGAGCGGCTGGGCCACGTGGCCCGGGTACGCGACGGGGCCGACCGCCGCCGGGTGCTGCTGCGGGTCGAGCCGGAGGCCGTGCGACTGGGCCGGGAGTTCTTCGGCCCGCCGATCGAGCGCCTGTTGGCGGTACAGGGCACCCTCGACCCGACCGAGCGGGAGGCCGTCCGCCGCTTCCTGGAGGGCGCCCGGACGGCGCTGGGCGAGCAGGAACGGGGAGCGTAGGGGCGGGGAGAGCAGGGGCGGGGAGAGCAGGGGTGGGGAGAGCAGGGGTGGGCGGGCGCGGCATCGCGCCCGCCCGCTCCTCACGCGCCCAACTGGCGCTCCGCCTCGGCCAGGATCTCCGTCAGTCGCAGTCCGAACCCCGCGTCCCGCGCGTCCGGCTCGCCCGTGCGGGCCGCCGTGAGCAGCGCGTCCAGCGCCCGGCCGTAGGCACCGGGCACGTCGCTCCACTCGGGCATGTCGAAGACCCCCTCGGCCCCGCGCAGTTCCAGCCCCACCCCGGCGGCCGCCTGCGGCGCGCCCAGGCCGAGCACGGCGGTGCCGGCGGCTCCCGAGGCGTGACGCAGGGCCAGTTGCACCACGTCGGAGGGGCCCCGGGTGGCGGAGACGGCGGTGACGTCGCCGAGTACCGGGATCAGGACGGACAGGGCGTGCGGGCCGACGTCCCACAGCCCGCCCTTGGCCTTGCGCCAGGGCGAGTCGGGGTGGCTGCCGGGGGTCCCGTCGGGCGGGTAGAGGGCGCCGAGCCAGTGGGCGGAGGCGGTGAACCAGCCGGAGCGCCCGGTCTGCTCCTCGACCCACCCGGCGGTCGGCTGGGCGAACCGGAGGGTCAGGAAGACGACGGAGGCGACCTCGTGCTCGGCCGCGGCGGCGGCCACGGCCGAGGCGTCCTCCACCGTCGTCGCGACGGGCTTGTCGAGCAGCAGGTGGCATCCGGCGGCGGCGGCGCGGACCGCGAGCGGAGCCTGTACGTCCGGCGGCAGGGCGAATGCCGCGACGTCGCAGTCGGCGAACAGTTCGTCGGGGTCTTCGTACACCTTCACGCCGTGGGCGCGGGCGAGTTCGGCCGCCGCCTCGGGGCGCCTGCCCCACACCCCGACGAAGTCGGAACCGGCGTGCGCGGCGAGGGCGGGGGCGTGCGTGCGTTGGGCCCAGGGGCCGGTGCCCAGCAGGCCGACCCGGGGTCGGGGGCTCTCGGTGGCGTCCTCGGAGGAGTCGCCCGTGGAGTTCAAATCGTACGAAATGCTCACCCGCTCAGTGTGCCGTACTCGGACGGGTGTGCCATCGCCGACCCGCACGGCCGTTCCCACCTGCGGCGCACATCTCGGTAACACGGGGTTCACACCCGGGCAACGGAAGAGAAATCGCGTGGGGGCACGCTGCGGTCATCACCGCAGCACGCGATCGCAGCGCCGCGACCGGCGAGCCGGCGGCCGAAACCGCGGCCCCGCACACCCGGCGCCGCGAACGCGACACCCGCAGAGTCTGCGCCGGAGCGACGCACCGAAGGATGGGGCCCGTGAGCTACAAGGCTGAGTACATCTGGATCGACGGCACGGAGCCGACGGCCAAGCTTCGCTCCAAGACGCGGATCCTCGCCGACGGCGACGCGCTGCCGATCTGGGGCTTCGACGGATCGAGCACCAACCAGGCCGAGGGACACGCCTCCGACCGGGTGCTGCAGCCGGTGTTCTCCTGCCCGGACCCGATCCGCGGCGGCGACGACGTCCTCGTCCTGTGCGAGGTCATGAACATCGACATGACCCCCCACGAGTCGAACACCCGCGCGCTGCTCCGTCCGATCGCGGAGAAGTTCGCCGGCCAGGAGCCGATCTTCGGCATCGAGCAGGAGTACACCTTCTTCGACGGCGCCCGCCCGCTCGGCTTCCCGGTCAACGGCTTCCCCGCCGCCCAGGGCGGCTACTACTGCGGTGTCGGCTCGGACGAGATCTTCGGCCGCGACATCGTCGAGAAGCACCTCGACCACTGCCTCGCGGCGGGCCTGAGCATCTCCGGCATCAACGCCGAGGTCATGCCCGGCCAGTGGGAGTTCCAGGTCGGCCCCGTCGGCCCGCTGGAGGTCTCCGACCAGCTGTGGATCGCGCGCTGGCTGCTCTACCGCACGGCCGAGGACTTCAACGTCTCCGCGACGCTGAACCCGAAGCCGGTCAAGGGCGACTGGAACGGCGCGGGCGCCCACACCAACTTCTCCACGAAGGCGATGCGCGAGGACTACCGCGCGATCATCTCCGCGTGCGAGTCCCTGGGCGAGGGCAGCAAGCCGCTCGACCACGTCAAGAACTACGGCGCCGGCATCGACGAGCGCCTGACGGGTCTGCACGAGACCGCCCCGTGGAACGAGTTCAGCTACGGCGTCTCGGATCGCGGCGCCTCGGTGCGCATCCCGTGGCAGGTCGAGAAGGACGGCAAGGGCTACATCGAGGACCGCCGGCCGAACGCCAACGTGGACCCGTACGTGGTGACCCGCCTCATCACGGACACCTGCTGCACCGCCCTGGAGAAGGACGGCCTGCTCTGAGGCCCTGACCCGGCCCCGATCCGGCGCCGATCCGGCCCGGACCCGGCCCTGACCCGGCCCCGATCCGGCTCCGGGTCGGATCGCCGCGAAGCACGCACGACGGCGCCCGCCGAGCCCACCAGGCCCGGCGGGCATCGCTGTCGGTGCCCTCTGGCACGGTGTGCCCATGCTCCCGATCAGAATCAGGACCGAGCGCGGCGACACCCACGACCGCCCCTCCTCACGCACCCTCACCGAACTGCTGGAACGCATCGGCGCCCCGGGTGATCGTTTCCTCATCGTCGAGCGGCGCACCGCCGACCCCGAGGTGTTCATCCAGGTCTGGCACGAAGCGGCCGACACCGGCGCCCGCGCCTACCAGTTGGAGTACCGCGAGGGCTCCGCCGACCGGCACTTCCAGGCGTACCTGAGCGCGCCGGAGGAGGTCGGGCGGGTGATGGCCGGCTGGGCCCGGCAGGAGAAGGGCTGGGAGCTCGGCCCGGCCTGGGAGAGGCTGGAGCTTCCGGTCGAGCCGGAGCCGCCGGCGCTGGAGGACTCCGTGCGCGAGCGCCTGGAGGAACGGATCCGGCTCGTCCTGCGGTGCGGCTACGACGGGATATCGGAGCTGATCGAGCACGCCGAGGACTACCTGGTGAAGGACGGTGTCCGGCCGGTGTCCACACCGCAGGCCCGCGTGCTGGTGCACCGGCTCTGGCGGGAGCGGGTCGCGGAGCAGGCCGCCTGGAGCGGCGAGACGGATCCGGAGCGACTGACCCGCGCCTTCGAGGCCCTGGACTCCGGCGGCATCACCGCCCGGGAGAACTTCACCTGTTGCCGCAACTGCGGCCAGGGGGAGATCTGGGAGGAACGCGAGGGCGACGCGCGCGGGTTCGTCTTCTTCCACACCCAGTGCACGGAGAGCGTCGCCGACGGCCACGACCTGCACCTGTACTACGGGGCCTTCGACTCGGGCGACGAGGAGACGGTCTCGGTGGGCCGGGAGGTGGTGGCCGCGTTGGACGCGGCGGGGCTCCGGTGGGCCTGGGACGGCTCGGCCCGGGACGCGATCCGTGTGACCGGCACGGACTGGCGAAAGCGCCTCACCGGCTGACGATTTGTCGCGATGGTGACACCTCGTTCCCGCCGATGTCCCGGAATGTGAGATGAGAAGCCACAAGATGAGACGGGGTCTGCCCGGGGCCCCGCACATCTGCTTGAATGAGGCCATGGCCAGCCACTCGTACGTCTCGTACACCTCGTCAGGTCGCAGCGACCTCGAGCCGTTCTGGCCTTCCCGTCAGGATCATGATTTCGACCGGGTGTGTTGCCGCGCGAAGAACGCGCCGGCCCTCTAAAGCCTCCCGGGACCTCTCCCGGACGACCTCCCCGAGGCCTTCGGTCTGCGCGGTACGACATCGACGACGTACGCACGTCTCCTGCCGACCACTCCGCGTGAAAGAGCTGACCACTCATGACGAACCCCCGTACCCTCACGTCCGCCCCGTCCGCCGCTCCCCTGACCTTCCCGCCCAGTCCGCGCCACCGACTGCGGGCCGTGGACCGGGACGAGGTGGCCCGGGTGGTGGACCTGCTCCCGCCGGGCGCCACCTGGCTGCCCGCGCCCCAGCACACGCTGCCCACCCTGCCGGGGCAGCCGCCGATGGTCGGCTACCTGGTCCTCGTACCGGCCGACCAGCAGCCGATCACCTTCGCCCCGCACTCCGTTCCCGCCCCGACCCGCGCCGGAGCGCCGTCGGCCGGCCCGACCGCGGCGCCCGCCACCACGGGTGACGCGCTGGTCCGGATCGACCCGGCGCAGCGCACCGCCGAGGTCGACGGGAAGGCGCTGGACCTCACGTACCTGGAGTTCGAGTTGCTGGCCCACCTGGTGGCGCACCCGCACCGGGTGCACAGCCGGGACCAGTTGGTCACCACCGTCTGGGGTTACGGGCACGTGGGCGACGGCCGCACCGTCGACGTCCACATCGCCCGGCTGCGCCGCAAGCTGGGCACGGCCCACCGGGGCGCGATCCAGACCGTGCGCCGCGTGGGCTACAAGTACGCCCCCTGAACCGCGCGCCGAACTCCGCCGCCCGACCGCGGGCCCGTGCGCGCGAGGGGGGCACGGGCCCGCGGTCGTCGAACGTCCCGGCCGGGGCCCCGACCCGTCGTGGCATCGAGGCACCGGACCGGCCGGGGCTACTCCCCCGTCGCCGAGACCGCCCGGCGGCGCGCCATGAACCCCAGCGCGACATCGAACAGCAGGAACACCAGCAGGCTGATCCCGAGCATCGGCACGAACCAGCCGACCACCGCCGTCACCGCGGCGAGCGGCAGCAGCGTCGTCGCGGGCAACCGTCGCCAGGCGCCGCGCGGCTGCGCGCGGCCGACCGACAGCCTGCGGTCCTTCGTGGGCCGGCGCATCCACCACATGCGGTAGCCCCAGAACACCAGGAACATCACCGCGACGGCGAGCGCCGCCAGTGCGATCTGGTTGGCGAGGCCGAAGGTCAGGCCCATGTGCAGGTCGATGCCGAAGCGGGTCATCTTCGCGAGCAGGGGGTAGTCCGCGAAGCGCAGTTCGCCCATGACCGTGCCGTCGGCCGGGTCCACGGCGACGGCGTCCAGGTGCACCGGCACCTGCTTGTCCGTCTCCTTGACCACATAGCCCTTGCCCCGGGCGGGCAGGGTCACGCGCAGGTCCTCGGTCACGCCGGCGGCCCTGGCCGCGGCGACGGCCTCGTCGATGCCCACGTCCGCGGTCGGCGCGGGCGGGGGCATCTCCATGCCGTCGGTCATGACGTGCCCGGCGTGTTCGTCGGCCCCGCCGGCGGCCCCGGCGCCGTTCAGCGTGGCGGTGACGGACGGGGTGGCCCCGCCCAGCCGGTCCTGGAGCTGCCCGATGTTCTCACCGGCGTACTTCGACCAGGTCAGGCCGGTCGCGGAGAGGACCACGAGGCCGGCGACGGCCCACAGGCCCACCGTGCCGTGCCAGGACAGGGTCCGGCGACGGCCGGTGGCGGACCGGTCCGGGAGGACGAGCCGCGCCGGGCGGGTGCGCCGGCGACCGATCCACAGGGCGAGCCCGCCCAGGGCGACGACCCAGAGCCAACTGGCGGCCAGTTCGCTGTAGTTCCGGCCGAACTCGCCGAGCTGGAGGCTGGAGTGGAACTCGCTCAGCCAGGCCCGCAGCGGCAGCGCGTCGCCGGCGGTGGTGAGCTGCCCGCGCACGTCGGCGGTGTACGGGTCGACGAACACGGTCAGGGTCTCGCCCTCCGCGAGCCCCTTCTTCTCCATGATCACTCGCGTGGTGTCGTCGGCGTCGGGTGCGGGCCACACGGCGGTGACCTCGCCCCCGGGCTCCGCCTCCCGGGCGGCCCGGACCTGGGTGCTCAGCGGCAGGGCGCGCTCGCCCACGCGGGGGACGGTCAGTTCGTCGGCGTAGACGATCTTCTCGGCCTGCCAGGAGGCCGCGTAGAGCAGTCCGGTGCCGGCGGCGATGAACAGCAGCGGGGCGATCAGCAGTCCGGCGTAGAAATGCGTCCGCAGGAGCAGTGGCCGCAACGCGGCCCAACCTCCGGTGGTACGGCGGGGTGGTACCTCGGCGCCCCGGGCGGGGGCGTCCTGAAGCTCGTCAAGGGACATGTCGGTCCTAGGTGTTGGCGAAGACATGGGTGATGGCCCCCAGGTCTCGCCCCTCGCCGACAGGTCGGGGTGGGTGCGCCGGTCAGGCGCGGGCAGGACGGCCGGGGGCCGTGGCTCGGGAGTCGCGCCGACGCGGCGGGCCGCGGCGCACCACGGCGTGGGCGTGCAGGGCCCCGCGCAGGAAGCGCGGTCGTTCGTACGGAGGGCAGTGCGCGGGCGGCGCCGGCACGAGGGCCACGCGCGTACGGACCAGCGCGAGCGCGCGCGACAGCGGCCGGGCGGCGAGCAGTGCGGCGGCCCCGAGGGCGCCGGCGAGTCGGAACACGGCGGCCTCGCCCCACGCGAGCCACACTGCGCAGAAGAGCCCGGCCAGCACGTGGGCGGCGATCATCCCGAGGCCGCCGTGTCCGTGCCCGGTCGTCCCCGCCAGGTCGGCGAGGTCCGCCATGCCGGCCATGTCGGCCATCCCCGCCATGTCGGCCATGTCGTGCGGTGCGGTGGTGCCGCCTCCCACGACCGTCGCGCTCATGTCCATGCCGGCGGCGTGGTGATGGGCGCCAGGCGTACCGGCCGGGCCGGCGGCCTTCGGCATCGGCATCGGCATCGGCATCGGCATCGACGCGGGGTGGGCTCCCTGGCTCCCGGAGAAGGCCAGGTGCAGCATGCCCTGCGCGGCGAGGAGTCCGGCGGTGATGCCCACGGGCCCCCGCCGTCGCCCGGCGGCGAGCCACGCGAGTGAGCCGATCACCCCGAAAGCGCCGAGAAGCCCGTAAAGGGGAATATCCATACCCGACATGTACGAATGCCCCACCGCACCCAAGGCGACGCACACCGCCGCGAACATCGCGGCCCGTGTGGCGCGCATCGGCGCGCGAGTTTCGGACATGTCCTGGTCATGCTCCCACGAGGCCCGGTGCCGGCCGCGACGGGGCCGTGTCCGATCATGTTCGAGTGAATCCACTGCCCTGGTCCCGGCCGCTTCCCCCCGGCTCCGTCGCCGTCGCCTACACCGGCGGGGTCCAGCTCGGGGCCCACGTCATGGAACGCCTGGCCCCGTACGAACGGGAGCGGGTGCTGCGCGGCTGTTCGACCAACGTCGACAACCTCGACGCCGGCCACTGGGGCACGTTGCTGAGCAGCGCCCTCGTGGTCGAGGAGCCGATGCCGCTGCCCTACGCGCTGCTGCTGGTGGCGGCGCTCGGGTACGCGGAGTACGCGTACGGGGCCTGGTGGACGGCCGCGGCGTTCCTCTTCGGGCACGCCTGCGCCACCCTGCTCGTCCACGCCGTGCTGCGGCGCACCGCGGACACCGAGACCCGGCGGGCGCTGGACGTGGGCACGAGCTACGGACTGAACACGGTGCTCGGGCTCCTGACCTCGGCGTTGCCGGGCGGGACCGTGCGGGGTGTCGCGCGGGTCGGCCTGTTGGCGCTCGCCGCGGCGCCGCTGTTCAAGCGCGGGCGGACGTTCACCGACGCCGGTCACCTGGTGGCCCTGGGCGTGGGGATGGGCCTTTCGCTGGCCGTCGACCGCCTCTCCGGGGCGCGGCCGCGCGGGAGCGTCCGCTCGCGAGCCGTGTGACCCGACCCGCCCTTCCTCTCGCCCCCAACCCGACCCACCCGACCCGTTCGACCCGTCCGACCTGTCCGACCCGCACAGTGATGGAGCCGCCACGATGACCGCCACCCCGTCCACCACCGTCGCCAACCTGCGCGACCTCGGCGGCACTCCGCTCTCCGGCGGCCGCACCGTACGCCCCGGGCTCGTCCTGCGCTCGGGCCAACTCGACCGGCTCGACCTCGACGCCGACCCGACGGTGGCCGCGCTGGGAATCCGTACGGTCATCGACTTCCGCAGCGACGCCGAGCGCGCCGACCACCCCGACCGGCTGCCGGCCGGGGCGCGCCTGCTGGTCAGCGACGTGCTGGCGGACAAGATGCGGACCGGGGTGGGCGGTGTGCCCGCCGCCGCGCAGCTCAAGGACCTGCTGTCCGACCCGGCCGTGGCCGAGGAGCACCTCGGCGGGGGCAAGGCGCAGGCCATCTTCGCCGAGGTGTACCGGTCGTTCGTGGTGTCCGCGTCCGCGCAGGCGGCGTACCGACTGCTGCTCACCGAGGCCGCCGACCCGCAGGCGGGCCCGCTGCTGTTCCACTGCACGGCCGGCAAGGACCGCACGGGCTGGGGCGCGACCGTCATCCTGTCGCTGCTCGGCGCCGACCGGGAGACCCTGATGGAGGAGTACCTCTCGGTCAATCCCGCGGTGAAGCGGGCCTTCGCGCGGATGATCGAGGGCTTCACGGCCGCCGGCGGGGACCCGGACATCGCGCTGGCCCTGATCGGGGTGTTCCCCTCCTACCTGGAGACGGCCCTGCGGGAGGTCGAGACGCGGTACGGCTCGATGGAGAAGTACGTCCGCGAGGGCCTCGGCGTCCCCGACGAGACCGTCGAGGCGTTGCGGGCCCGCCTCGTCGCCTGAGCCGCCGCGGACGACGCTCGGCGGAACGGTCCGTCGGGGACCTCCGGCGCGCCCTCGCGCACCCCGGCGCACGGGCCCGAACGGGTGCGCCGGCGACGGGTGACCATCGGACGATTCGCTCGTTCTGCTGAACGTGACTGCGCCGGATACCGCCACCCGCCCCCTGCCCCCCGTGACCCCCGACGTCGAACTGGCCGAGGCCGCCATCGTCGAGCACTACCCGCGGCTGGTGCGGCTCGCCTACCTGGTGCTGCCGCCCGCCCTCGGCCGCAACCGGCGGGTGCTCACCGCCCACTCCCTGACCCAGCGGGCGCTCCCGCGCGGGCGCCGGGGCACGGATCCCGGCACGGTGCGCGGCGGGGTGCCGGCGCAGCGGGGCGAGGGCGGCCCCGAGTCCGGGTACGCGTACGTCCGGCTGCGCGTGCTGCGCTCCGCGCTGGAGGCGGGGATCCCGCTGACGTTCCGGGCGCTCCCGTTGCGCGGGCAACTGCCGCCGGTGCTGCCCCAGGTGTGGGGGTTGCGGCTGTTCCCCCGCTCGGGCGGGGCCGAGGAGCTGGCGCTGGACCAGTGGCTGGCGACCTTGAACGGCCCCGGTCGCGCGGCCTGCGTGCTGCGGGCGCTGGAGGGGCTGCCCGAGCCGGAGGTGCTGCGGGTGCTGACCGAGGCGGGGGTCGCGAACCCGGCGGCGGCGGTCGCGGAGTCCGGGGATCCGGTGCACGACGGCCTGTTCGCCTCCCCCGAGTTCGACCCGTGCGTGCTCCAGGCGCGGCCCACCGACCTGCTGCGGCGGCGCCGCTTCTTCCGGGCCGCCCTGGCCGGGGCCGCCGCCCTCGCGGTGTGCGGGGCGCTCCTCGCGCTGCCGGGCGGCGGCTGGGGGTCGGACGGGCCCGCCGCACCGTCGTACGCGCGCAACGCCGCCGCCGAACAGGCTCTGGACCCGGGGCAGTTGGTGCGGGTCTCGGCCACGGTGTGGCGTACGTCCTCCCGTACGGACTACTCGGGCTGGCCCGCCCGTGGTGACCGGGTCGACGACACGGAGCTGCTGCGCCGGGCGCTCGCCGTCTGGGCCAGGCCCGGCTCCTCGGTCGTGGTCTCGGCCACTCCCGGCAGCCCGACCGGGCCGCCGATGGGCCCGCCGCAACTGCTGTACGCGGGCGCCGTCGACCAGGCCGTCGTGGTCCTGCTGTACGACGGGCTGCGCGTGATCCGGTACGCGGAGCCCCGCTCCGGGACCACCGGAGCCGCCCTGGACTTCGCCCGGACCGACGGCGCCTCGGCGGACACCGCGACCGGGCTGGTGCTCAGCCGGGTCGACGGCAACGTCCGCTACCTCACGGCGCCCTGGGTGCGCGCGGCCGCGCTGCGGGACCTCCTCAAGCCCGGCGAGGCCCCGACCGAGTTGAAGCTCACCCCGGACGGGGTCACCCCGCCCGTCGTGGGCCCGGCGCCGGGGGGCAACTGCACGAGTTGGAACGCGCTGGCGCTGACCGGCGACGGTGCCACGCGCCTGGTCACGGACCTGGGCGAGCTGACCCCGGCCCGGCTCACCTCGGGCGCCCCGGGCGCCGAGCGGAACGTGACGGAGGCCGCGGAACTCGGCGAATGGTCGCGGACCGCCTGCCTGTTGCCCTCGGTCCGCTCGCACGGGGTG
Organism: Streptomyces sp. NPDC002602; assembly: GCF_042889445.1. Taxonomy (NCBI): domain Bacteria; kingdom Bacillati; phylum Actinomycetota; class Actinomycetes; order Kitasatosporales; family Streptomycetaceae; genus Streptomyces; species Streptomyces sp. NPDC002602. Next base: position 192,992 of record NZ_JBIAQX010000002.1, read on the forward strand.
CGCAGCGTCAACGCGTGGACGTACGCGAAGCAGCCGATGCCGGAGCGCGAGGGCACGGCGACCTGGCTGTGCACCCGGGCGGAGACCTGGCAGGGCACGGCGGACCGGGTGCAGGCCCAGTTCCTGGCGCCGGGCGCGCCGCCGGCGGCGCAGGCCGCCAAGGCCGAGGGCTCGCCGGCGTGCGGGCCCCGGGAGCCGAGGGTGCTGGCGGGCGTCCTGTGGAAGTCCCGCGCGGGCCAGTGGTACGTGGTGGCGGCGGGCAGCGCCCAGTTCGCCTCGCTGTCGGTGAAGGGTGCGGGGGTGAACGGGGCCGCGACCGGGAATCGACTGGCGGTCAAGGCTCCGGCGGGCGCCCAGGTGGACCTGTCGGGCAAGCTGACCGACGGAACGAAGGCGGGGGTGCTGCGGTAGGCGCTGCGGTAGGTCCTGTCGTCGGACCGGCGCCGCGGGGCGTCGAGGGCACGGGTGGGTCGTCGAGGTCGGCAGGAAGTCGGCGCAGAGGGGTTTTCCATCTCGCTACCCCTCAGTACATTGACGCCATGTCTAATACGCCGCTCGCGCCCGCCCCCGTGGCGTCGGAACACATGGACCTCCGGGCGCGGAACGTCTCCTTCTCCTGGGACGCGACCCCGCTCCACTGGCTGCCCGGCGATCCCTTCGCCGGGCACACCATCAACGTGCTGCACCTGCTGCTCCCCGCCGGCGAACGCTGGTTCGTGCACGTCTACAAGCAGGTGCTCCCCCTCATCACGGACGAGCGGCTGCGCGCGGACGTCGTCGGCTTCATCGGCCAGGAGGCCATGCACGCCGCCGCGCACGACGACGTGCTCCCCCACCTCAAGCGGCTGGGTCTGGACCCGACGCCGTACACGGCCCAGGTCGACTGGCTCTTCGAGAAGCTGCTGGGCGACCGCACGCTGCCGCCGGGCAAGGCCCGCGACTGGTGGCTCATGGAGCGGGTCGCGATGATCGCGGCCATCGAGCACTACACGGCGTTCCTGGGCGACTGGGTGCTCAACGCCGAGGAGTTGGACCGGCGGGGCGCCGACCCGATGATGCTCGACTTGCTGCGCTGGCACGGCGCGGAGGAGGTGGAGCACCGCTCGGTGGCCTTCGACCTGTTCATGCACGTCGACGGCGGCTACCGGCGCCGGGCCAGGACCTGGGCCACCGCCTTCGCGGCGCTCGCGTTCCTGTGGCAGCGCGGGGCGCGCTTCTTCATGGAGAACGACCCCCGACTACCGGCGGCCAAGGCCTCGTTGGGCCAGTTCTTCCGGGCCGGCCAGCAGGGCGTGCTCCCCTCGACGGGAGCCATGCTGAAGTCGATCCCGACGTACCTCTCCCGGACGTACCACCCCTCGCAGGAAGGTTCCACCGCCCAGGCGCAGGCCTACCTGGCGTCCTCGCCCGGCGCCAACGGCGGGGTGCGGCCGTGAGGCGCGCCCTGACCCTCACCGCCGTCGCGGGCGCCGCCCTGCTGACCCGACGCGCCCTGCGGGGGCGCATCGGCCGCTCGCCGCTGTGGCCGCTGCCCGCCCTGGAGACCCCCATATCGGGGTACTCCCCGCGCCGGACCCTGCGCGCCCTGATCGTCGCCCGTACCGAACCGGCGGACGGGGTCCTGCGGCTGACCCTGGAATCCCCGGAGCTCCCCGAGTGGACCCCGGGGGCGCACGTGGACGTGACGCTGCCCTCGGGGCTGGTGCGGCAGTACTCCCTGTGCGGGGATCCCGCCGACCGGGGCCGCTACACGATCGCGATCCGGCTCGTCGAGGACGGCCGGGGCGGCTCCCGCGAGGCGCACGCGCAGCTCCTGGAGGGCGCGGAACTGGAACTGCGCCCGCCCCGCAACCGCTTCCCGCTCGCGCCGGCGCCTGCGTACGTGTTCGTGGCCGGCGGCATCGGCATCACCCCGATCCTGCCGATGCTGCGGGCGGCCGAGGCGGCGGGCGCCGGCTGGACCCTGCTGTACGGGGGCCGCAGCCGGGCCACGATGCCGTTCCTCGCGGAACTCGCCGCGTACGGGGACCGGGTCACGGTCCTCGCGCAGGACGAGAGCGGCCTGCCCGACCTGGGCCCGGTCGCCGCCGCCGCCCCGGGCACGCTGGTCTACTGCTGCGGGCCCGAACCGCTGATGGAGGCGGTACGGGCCGCGGCCCCGGCCGCCGTACCGGTCCACCTGGAACGCTTCGCCCCGACCGCGACCGCGGGCGGCGCCGCGCACCCGTTCACGGTGGAGTTGAGCCGCTCGGGCCGCACCGTGGAGGTCGCCGCGAACGAGACCACCCTGGCGGCGGTCCGACGGGAACTGCCGAACACCCCGTACTCCTGCGAGCAGGGCTTCTGCGGAACCTGCCAACACCGGGTGCTGGCGGGGGAGATCGACCACCGCGACGAGCTCCTCACGGACGACGAACGGGAGGACTCGATGCTCCTGTGCGTCTCCCGCGCGGCCTCGGACCGCCTGGTCCTGGACCTGTAGGCACCTGTAGGCCGTACGCGCCGAGGGTCCCGGAGGCGAGTTCTCGCCTCCGGGACCCTCGGCGTGCTTTCACGGCTCGCAGCGGTCGGAGTCGGGCTTCAGGAAGTCCTCCCGCTTGACCGTCTTGCCCTCGCTCGCAAGGACTTCCCCCTCCTCAAGCGCCGCCAGTTGGTCGAGGTCGAACGACACGTCCCCGCCCACTCCACGCGACCCGTGTCCGCCCATCACGTTCACCTCGTAGGTGATACCGCTCTCGAACTTCGCCAGCTTGGACGGACCGGCACTCCAACCATCCGGAGCCTTGAGAAGTTCAATCTCGTACGGACCGGTCCCGCCACGGTCGTTGAACGCGGACCAGTGCGGGACCCCCGCATCGGGAGAGACGAACACTTGCATGGGCACGTATCCGGGGCACGGGGTGATCAACAGCCGTATCGCAGCCTCCCCCGACCGCTCCACCGCCACGATCGACTTCGGCGCCGGCGAGCAGCCCACGAGGACAAGGCAGGCCAGGACCGACACACACCCCAGACCACGGGTGGACAACCCAGGCCGCTTCATTCCACGCTCCCCCCTCAAGTCGGTGCCAAGGTGTCCGGCGCCGCCCACTCTCACAGCGTGCAGCACCGGATCACGATTCGCCCTGGTGTGGTTCTACGGCTCGCAGCGGTCGGAGTCGGGCTTCAGGAAGTCCTCCCGCTTGACCGTCTTGCCGCCGCGCACGAGCACCTCACCGGCCTCAAGCGCCTCCAGCCGGTCGAGGTCGAATGCCAACTGGGCATTCACCGCACGCGCCCCGACGCCCCCCATGACACCCACGATGTATCTCGCGTCGGTGGTCTTCAGATCGAACACCGCATCGGTCGAGATCCTCCATCCCTCGGGAACCTTGAAGAACTCGATCTCGCTCGCACCCTTCCCCGCCACGTTCGATATCGACCACCGCGGCATCCCCTCCGCGGCGGCGACGTCAACCAGATCCGGGACATATCCAGGGCACGGGACGATGAGCACCTTCGCAGACCCGCCGGCCGTCCTCTCCACCCCCACAATCGGCTTGGGCGCCGGCGAGCAGCCCACAAGCACGAGACAACCCGCTGTCGACGCGACCGTCAACCCAAACAGACCCCGTCGAATCGGCGCCATTCCGAAACCCCCTTCAAGGAGTGAGATTCTCATCGAGGTCCGCCGACGGGATCGGCCCGCGGATTGTGGAACTTCAGGTATCCACCCCACCAAAGGTTGGCTTCAAGCTCATACTTGTTCGCATGCGCAGGCCACGGACCACCGACACGAACTACCGACCTACCGGATTCCACCGCATAGGCCGTCATGAAGAAGGAGGCACTGCTGAAGGAAGCCCACTGATGTGAATGAATCGCCTCATGTTTCTCCAAATCAGGGCCAAATTCTGCCGCCTTCCGCTGACCCCAATCCTTCTTGATTTCCTCCCTCTTGTTCCATTCACGGTTGAGTTGAGTTGTGAAATCATGCCGATTGCCCGGATAGAACAGCACGTCCCCCACCGTCATGGGTTGATCGCCTCCAGGGGAGTGCTCGAAGCACACATACTGTGCGGCTCGTGCAGCACATCCGCTCGTGAGGGACGCATAGCCGAAGGCCAGATCATTGGCTCCGTTTTCATCGTTCCCATCGTTGAAGGGATCCAGGAGGATCTTCCCCGGCGAAACGTCGGTCAGGCAGCGAGTTGTCATCATGCCCTTCGGGCATTCGGGCTCCAGCAGCGACAGCGGAAGTGCGTACGGAACCTGCGGAGCCAGCACAATCGGAGGGCCACCATAGAGCGGGCCGCAGAAGCGGGACATCCCCTCGGGGCATCCGTTGCCCATGCCGGTCGCGGTTCCCCTCTTGCCGGAGCCCCGGCCACCGCCACCGCCACCGCCACCGCCACCGCCGCCGCCGCCGCCACTACTCGCGCTCTGCGCGCCGGTGTTGTGCTGCTGGGCCGGGGAGTCCGCGGGGAGCGGGGTGTCGTTGTGCCCGTTCGGGCCGCGGGTGGGGCAGTCGATGTCGGGGCAGGCGCCCGAGGGGTCGGAGGTGGTGACCGGGTTGTTGTTGGCGTAGCCGTACCCGTTCAGGGACTGGGCCGAGTCCGTCACGAGGACCGGGTCGACGCTGAGGAAGCGTCCCGTCAGGGGGTCGTACTCGCGGACGCCGATGTGGGTGAGGCCGGTGTTGGCGTCGACCGGCTTGTCCAGGAAGCGCTTGTCGTCCGGCCACGTCGTCGGGTTGGTGCCGCGGGTGGCACCGAAGGGGGTCGTGTACCGCTTGGACAGGGTCTGGTTGTCGTCGTCGGCCACCGAGAGGCTCATCGTGCCGTTGCGGTCGCCGGCGGTGAAGGAGAGTCGCGAGGTGCCCGACTCGTTGGTGCGGACCGCGACCTTGGTGCCGCCCAGGGTGTAGGAGCGGGTGGCCCACTTCTTGGTGCCCTTGAGGTGGACCTCGGTGGCGCCGGTGTAGAGAACGGTCTCCCCGTTCACTGCGCGGCGGATGAGGAGTTGGCCCTCGGCGTCGTACAGGTAGTCCGTTGCCGTGGTCCCCTCCGTGAGCCGGCCGAGCTTGCCCTCGGCGGTCCAGGTCAGGGTCTGCGTGGCCGCGTTGCCCGGGGTCTCGGCTCGTGTGAGGGTGTTGCCGGCCGTGTCGTAGGTGTACTGCGCCGCGATGCCCGCGCAGGTCCCGCCCGTCGTGGTCGCCGCGAGGGCGTGCGGGCGGCCCGGGTCGTAGCAGTGGACGCGTGTGGAGGGGGTGCCCGTGTTGGTCTTCTCCGTGGCCCGCCGGCCGTCGCCGGTGTACGTGTAGCTGTTCCAGTACGGGGCCGCGCCGTCGATGTTCGCGACGGTGCGTCCGGACAGGGAGCAGTCGGCCGTCTTCGGGGTCCATGCCTCGTTCAGTCGGCGTTGGCCGTCGTAGGCGAAGCACTGGTTGTCGGCCTTGGCGAAGCCGCTCAGCGGCGCCGAGTCGAAGACCGACAGGACATTGCCGGCCTGGTCGTATCCGTAGGTCAGCTCCTGGACCAAGCCGGTGTGGCTCTGGTCGTTGACGGTCGTCCTCAGCACGCGGCGGGTGCCGTCCTCGTACGTGTTGCCGAGGAACACCTTCCTGACGCCGGCGGCGCCGGAGCGCGCCAGGGTCATCTGCTGGACGTCGCCCAACGGGGAGTACGCCACGTCCTGGACGTAGCCGGTCGTTCCGGAGTAGGAGTCGGGCAGGCCGTAGGCGTCGTACTTCACCTGGAGGGTCTCCGCCGGCAGTCCGCCGGCCGCGGCCACGGTCGTGGTGTTCACCGTGCCGTCGAGGCGGAGGTTCACGGCGTAGTCCGTGGACTGCGCGATGGCGCCGGAGGTGACCAGCGGGTCGTCGGCGGGAAGCGTGAGCCGGTTCTTCTCCGGCCGACCGAGCTTGTCGTACGCGACGATCGACTTGGTGTAGGCCTTGCCCGTCACGCCTCCCTCGTAGCGGATGGAGGCCGACGGCTGCCCCTTGAGGACGGTGTCGTACGTCCACGCGGTGAGCTTGTTCGCGTCGGACTTCGGCGACTTCCACATGCCCGTCTTGCGACCCAGCTCGTCGTACTCGAACTCCAGCACCGTGTTGCGGGAGTCCGTGCCGGTCGCCGCCTGGTCCAGGGGGGTGTACGTCGTCGAGCTCGCGCCCTTGTCCGGGTCGGTCGTCGTGATCCGACGGCCGAAGAGGTCGTACGTGTACGTCCACTTCGCCTGGTCGGGGCCGGTGATCGTGGATTCCTTGCCGTCCGCGGTGTAGCCGTGGAGGACGCTCGTGTAGGCGGCGGGTGTGGTGCCCCCGTAGGCCGGGTCGTCGGGGGTGGTGGCGCCGTAGGTGCGGGTCTCGGTGGTCCGGCCGAGCGCGTCGGTGATCGTGCGGACGGCGGTGCCGCCCTGGGGCGCCGTGGTGGCCACCGAGTCGCCGGTGTAGCTGGTGGTGGTGGACCACTTCCGGACGCCGTGGACGAGCAGGGTGTTGGTGATCGGTCGGCCCGCGCCGTCGAAGACGGTCTGGGTCTGGGAGGGTGCGCCGCCGAACTCGGCCCTGGTGTAGACGCCCTCGGGGGCTTTGCCCCGGTCCCAGATGTCGGCGTACGTCTCGTGGGCCAGGCCCCGGGAGTCGTAGCGGGTGTCGGTGAGGACGCGGCCGCCGCTCGGCGAGGGGGACTGCGTCTGGAGGGGGCGCAGGAGCGCGTCGGCGATCGAGTAGCTGGTGCGGTACGAGGTCCCGTCGGCCTCCAACGTGGACACGGAGGTCCACGGCTGGGTCCCGCGGGCCAGCGAGTAGCCGTAGGTGACGTTGGGGATCTCGCTGGTGACGCTCCGGTTGGGCAGCCAACTCGCGGTGATCCGGCCGAGGGCGTCGTAGCGGTGGTGGGTCTCCTTCGCGTTGGCGTCCACCGAGCGCACGGTCGCGCCGCGCAGGTCCACCTCGGTGTAGGACTTGTGCTGTTGTCCGTTCGACGCCAGTCGCGGGCTGGTCACCAGGGTCGCGGTCAGGGGCCCCGCGCCGGCGGGCGTGTAGCCGGTGGTCGTCGTGTTCCCGGCGGCGTCGGCGACCGTCAGCGGGCGTCCGAGGCGGACCGTCGCCGTGTCGTACGTCGTCCTCGACACGGTCTGCCAGCCGCCGGACACCGCCGGGTCGCGGTCGGTGGTGCCCGAGCGCGCCGGGTAGGACTGGGCGCGGCCCGCCCAGGTGGCCAGCCCCAGGACGGGTGTCTGGCCGGCGGTCCAGCCGGTGGCGGAGGCATTGTCGTAGACCGTCGCCGTGTCGGAGAGGACGTCACCCCGGGTGGCGGACGTGGTGGGCAGGTTCAGCTTGTCGTCGGTCGTCGCGCAGGGCGCCGCGACGGTCCTGGTGCGTGAGACGAGGCTCGTCAGGCCCTTGGCGTCGTTGCGCGCGTACCAGACGCGGGTGCAGGTTTCGTCGCCGGACTTCGCGGTGTCCCCGGACGACGAGGTCGACGACTTCATGCCGTGGTCGTCGTAGGTGGTGTCGACGCGTGTGCCGCGCCAGGTGTTCGTGGCGGCCAGGCGGGTGTGGGAGGAGACGCCGGCCGTGCGGACGTAGTGGGCCTTGATGTCCGCGTACGACTTCTGTTGAACGGCCGTCTCGCGGCTCCAGGGGTCGTTGACGGTGACGGAGACCGGTGAGGCCCCGTCGTAGGTCACCTCCTGGCGCAGCGAGCCGGAGTACGGGGCGTCGTCGTTGACGCGCGGCACCGTCACGCCGGGTACCTCGACGCCGGTGACGACGGCGGTGCGGGGGGTGGTCGTCCCCTTGCGCTTGTCGCCGTTCATGCCCTGCATGAAGACGCTGACCGTCTTGGAGCGCGTGCGGTCCGCGGCTCCCGTGTACGCGGTGACCTTGCCGTAGCCCCGCCACTGTGACCAGGTCCGCTCGTCCTCGGGTGTGAGCGGGTCGTCGTTGTGGTGCCAGGCCGGGTTCTCGTACGTGTAGGAGTGTTCGAGCAGTTCGTTGTGGCCGGCCGGGTCCGCGACCGTGATGGCGCTGACGTTGTACTTGTGGAACCAGTCGAGTTTGGGTTCGCCCCCGTTGATCGGCCAGTAGACCGGGTAGCAGGACATCGTGCCGGCGTCCTCGGCGGCCGGCATCCGGCTGCCCCGCACGCACTCCGGGTTCGACAGGGTGACCGTGGTGATGGCGCCGGTCTCCGAGGTGACCGTGTTGATCCGCGGCCGGTTGAGCGGGACGATGTCGTCGCCGTCGGCGTCCACCCGGTTGGGGCGCATGTGGTAGGTGAAGTCGACCGGCGGGACCTGGACGGGTGCGCCGGTGTGGCCCGTGCGTTGGAGGGACTTCAGGACCAGGGTCTGGTCGGTGGTGTCACCCAGGTCGCCGGCGTCCAGGTACTCCTGGGTGAGGGCGTAGGAGTCGACCGGTACGTACGCGTCGGGCTCGACGGCCGTGGACCAGGCGTGCGTCGTGACGCCGGTCATCCGCTTGCGGGTGAAGAACGCGGGCGCCTTGGCCTTGCAGTCGGTGCTGCCCGCCGCGCAGATCGAGTCGAACGGGACGTCGGGCCAGTTGTCCGAGGTGTCCTTGGTGAGGGCGTCGCACTTGGCGGCGAAGCAGCGCTCGGCGTGGTCGAAGGTGACCTTGTGGGAGGGCTTCGCGGTGAACAGCGCGTCGGCGCGCTGCCCGTACCGGATCTCCTTCAGGCCGCCGCCCGCCGTGTAGGCGACGAGCTTGGCCTTGTCGCCGGTCTTCGCGTAGTTGTTCGTCTCCGCCGTGTACCAGTAGCTGGAGGCGTTGCCGTGGATGTCCTCCACGAGGTCGAGGTTCCAGCGCCAGGCCTGGGTCTCGGCGCGATCGGCGAACGCGGAGCCGTTGCCGTGGCCCGGCTCGTCCTTGTCGTCCCCGAAGACCGGGACGCTCCAGGTGGAGTTGGTGCGCTCGGTGCCGGCGCCCGGGAGCCGGTTCAGGCCGAAGGTGTAGGCGGTGCCGTCGCCGGTGACCACCTTCCAGTACTCGCCGTCGCCGTCGCCGTTGGCCGCGCCGGTTCCCCGGGTGACCTGGGAGCCGTCGTCGTCGGCGAGTCGCCACGTGCCCGTGGTGTCGTCCTTGACGAGCTCGGTCGCCTTGCCGTTGAGCACGAGGGAGGCGTTCTCGTACTTCCAGCAGAGGTCGAACTTGTCCTTCTGCCCGTCGTCGTCGCAGGAGCCGTACTTGCGCTCCACGTACGAGGAGGTCAGGTCGAAGCCCTCGCCGACCTGGGAGCCCTGGTTGTTGGTGTTGGCGGTCCGGCCGTCGACGCTGCCCGAGTTGTAGGAGAACGACAGCGACGGTGAGGGGCCGGCCGCCGCGGCCGGGACGGTCAGCGGGTAGGACCAGCTGAACGATCCCGAGGACGCGCCGGACGACCAGGTCGAGGCCGCGGACAGCGGCGTCGCCGAGAAGTCGCCCGCTCCCTTGGGGGACGGTGTTGCGGTCGCGGTCAGGGCGAAGACGGCGGGCGTCGCCGCGGAGGCGGCGGGGACCGCGGCGAGCCTGCCGCTCACCGAGCGGTCCTTGAGGTCGTTCTCCGACGGCAGGGGGATCGCGGTGCGGCACTCCTCCTTCTCGGGGCTGGTCAGCGCGCAGGCCGGCAGGCCGACCAGGCCGAGGCGGGTGGACCATCCGCCGCCGACGGCGGCGGCGAATGACGAGTAGTCCACGGTCACCCGGGCCGGACCGGGCTGCTCTGCCGTGGCCGAGAAGAGCACGCCCGTGATGCCGGCGCGCTCCGCGGCGCTCTGGTCGAGCACCTTGACGGTGGCCTTCCCGCCCAGGGTGCGGGCGAACGCCCCGCCCAGGGCGGACGTGGAGGGGCGCAGGCCGACCAGGGGGGACTTCGCCGCCCGGCCCGCGCCCTTGTCGCCCGCCACCTGCTGGACCAGGGTGGCCGCCTTGGGCCACCGGGACTTCGCCTCGGCCCGGGCCCGGTCGGCCTGGACCTTGTTCTCGGCCTTGGCGCGCGCGACGCGCTGCCGGGCCGCCTCGGCTCCTTGGACGTCGATCGCGCGGACCTTGGCCGCACGAGGTTTGGCGATGTTCGGGGCGCCCGGGAGTTCGGCCGCGCTCGCGAGGGGTGTCAGGGAAGCGGGTACCGACAGGGCGAAGGCCAGGGCCACGATGAACGGGAGGCGCCGGCGGTGTCGTAGTCGTCTTGGTAACGCGTTGTTGGACACAGGGGTTTCCTCAGCGGCTCGGGGTGAGTACGACGTCTTGCACCTGCGCGGCGTCGGTCATTGCTCCTGACCAGACGCGCATGCCCTTCACGGTGCCGGGGAGGTGGTGGCTCCAGTTCCCGCCCGTGAAGCCCTTGCCCACGGCGAGTTCTCCGCTTCCCGCGACGGCGGTGAACGCCAGGGGCGTGGCCTGCGGAGTGGCTCCGAGATAGAGGCTGACCGTTCCTTGTCGTACGTCGTGTACGCCGGTCACCTGTACGGGTGTGCCGGACAGGATGACCGCCGAGCTCGCCACCGAGGGGCCGGAGCCGTCGGCGGTCAGCCGGCCGAACCGCCACTTCCCCTCGACTTCGGTGCGGCTCTTGGAGGGGTCGTCCGGGTCGGGGACGCTGACGTTGCCCGACTTCTCGAACCACAACCCCCACGAGGACCCGCCGGCCGTGCGTTGACCGATGACCTGTGAGGTGGATCCGTTGGGGCGGGCCAGCATCGTGGCCCGGTCCGGCGCCACCTCGGCCGTGACCGTGAAGGAGCCGGTGTCGTCCACCAGCGGCCCGGCGGCGGTGGCCGCCTGCGCCTTGCCGTCGAGAAGCAGGGTTCCGCCGGAGACCCGGGCACCCGACGCGAGGGTGAGCGGGCGGCCGTTGCCGGTGGTGTCCGTCAGGGGGCCGCCGGTCGTGCCGGTCAGGTCCCAGGCGCCGGCCAGGTCCACGTGAGGCCTGCCCGTCGCCGGGTCGATCAGGGCGGCGTCCTGCTCGACGGCGAGATCGCTCAGGGCGTCCTGCCAGACCTTGAGTTCGTCGATCCTGCCGGGGAAGTGCTCGGTCCAGGCGCCGCGGTCCTTGACCATGCCGATGGCCATCGGTCCCGTCGAGACGAGGGGGTTGGCCACGGTCGCCTCGCCCTGGGGGCGACCGTTGACGTACAGCTTCACCTTGCGGCTCGAGGCGTTGTACGTGGCGGCCACGTGTGTCCAGACTCCGGCGACGGCCGGGCTGCCCGCCGCGACGCCGTGGACGCTGGACCAGCCGTTCGGGCCGTCCGCCTCGGCCATCCGTACGGACCAGGCGCCGTTCGCGGCCTGGGTGAGGGCCACGCCGCTCTGATGCGTGCCCCCCACCTGCGCGGCCATGGTCGCCGACCGGTCGACGCGGTCCAGCCTGCTCCAGCCCGCGATCGTGAACGAGGCCCTGGTGTCGACGACCGGCTTGGCGGTCAGCGCGTACTGGTCCACGCCGTTCAGCCGCAGTGCCCGATCGTGGTGCGGGGTCGGGGTCTCGAGCCGGCCGCGGCGGCCGTTCTCGGGGCGGGAGGCACCCGGCGACAGGTCCGCGTCGTCCCTCAGCTTCGGGTCGCCGGTCGAGACGTCGACGGCCTGGCCGGAGGACTCGTCGAAGTTCCAGTGGGCGACGGGCCCGGAGCCTTCCCGCACCACGAAGTCGACGATGTTCTCGGGTCCCCAGCGCATCTGGCGGTCTCGGGCCATCACGCTCAGGCGCGTGGTCCCGGAGACGGGCGGAGTGATCGTCAGGGGGGCACTGCCCCCGAGGCTCACCTTCCAGTCCTTGTCCGTGGCCAGCTTGTAGCGGTACATGTTGTTGACGTCACCCGTCGCGGCACGGATCTGGAAGGTGCCGGGGACACCCGGGCCTCCCGCCGCCTCGCAACCCGTGCTGGTGCAGGCGCTGTACGGGCTCCCGAAGATGATCGACGGCGCCTTGGGGGCGGTGCTGTCCACCTTGAAGTAGCAGTACGCCGAGGCCCTGCTCTCAAGGAGCCGGCTGCCCGCGAAGGACCTGGTGGTTGCCCGGAAGCGATGGAGGGTGTCCTCCGCCAGGGTCGCCGGCGGATCGGTGGTGATCTTCACGTTGTCCCCCACGTGACCCGCGGTGGGGCGTTCGATGGCGTTGCCGTCTCCCGGGCGGGCCTTGACCGCCGTCCAGTTGCCGTCGGCCCCCTTCTTCTCCGTCACCATCGCGATGCGGAGCGATGCCTCGCCCTCGCCTCCGGGAACCGTTTCGGTGGTGGCGGTCAGGGCCGGAGTCGGGTCGGAGACCGTGGAGGGGACGCTCTCGTCCGTCGAGCAGACCTGTCCGGAGCCCGCGATCAGGCCCACCTCACGGGGGGTCTCGGGCTTGCCCATGTAGTCGACGGACAGCACCGCGTCGTTGCGGAAGCGCTTCCAGGCGGCCGTGTCCGACTCGTTCTCGGCGCGCAGTTCCAGCGTCAGACGGCTGAAGCGGCCGGCCGCGAAGTCACGGACGGTGGGGGTCAGGTTCTCGTCCGGCTCGTCCGGACTGTCGGAGAACTCGATCGGCGCCGGAGGCTTGTCGGGATCGCAGGCCGATCCCCGGCCCGCGGACACCGAGCGGTCGCCCATCAGGTCGGCGTACGCGGGCTTGTTGCCCCACGTCGTGGACGGGGTGATCTCCCCGGCGACGCGGACCAGCCAAACGTTGCGGGGATCGCACTGGAACGCCCAGGGCTCGGTGACCCGGAAGCGGGCGGCGAGGATCTCCTTGCCGGCGAGCTTCTTCGGCGAGAACTCGAAGTAGAGGCGTTGCGCGTAGCCCGGCCCGCAGTAGTAGCCGCTCCAGGAACCGCACTTGCCCATGCCCTTGCCGAAGTTGTCTTTGCCGTTGTCCCAGTTCCAGAACGTGACACCGTCATCGCGGAGCGCCGTGTGCTCCCGACCGTCGTCGAGGGAGACGGACGGGTCGATGTACAGCGGGTACGCCGCCGGGTCGGTCTGGGCCAGCAGCGTGGCGTCCGGGACGACGGTGAGGGAGTCGGCGCCCACCCGGACCGGAAGGTCCGCGACCCCGTCGCCCGGGCTCGGCCCGTCGGCGGGGTGGTCCTCGGAGCGTGTCCCCGCGCGAGCCGACGGCGCGGTGCCGCCTTCGGCCTTGGCCGCCGAGCGGGCGGCGCGGGCCGACTGCGGCGCGGCGGCGGCATCCCCCTTCGAATCCCACATCTGGGCGGGTGGTGCGCTGAAGACGGGGTTGCCGTCGGCGTCGGCGGCCACCAGGCCGCCTTCCGTGCTGCCGCTCACCTGGAGCTGATGCGCCCTGAGGTCGAACTCCACGCTGCGGAGCCTCGGGTTCTTCGCGGCTTCCGCGGTCTTCACCACGAGGACCTCGCGGAAGCCCTCCGTGGTCGCGGTCATCCGCAGGTCGACGCCGGGCAGCACCTCGGCGTACACGGCGCTGTCCCCTTCGAGTACCGGTTCGGGCAGGGAACCCTGCCAGCCGAAGGACAGCGATCGGCCCCCGCGGTCGATGGTGACGAGGCTGTCCCGCTCTCCGCCGCCCGAGAAGGTCACGCCGGCGGCGGCAGCCTTCGGGCCCACCGTCCCGTCGGCGCGCAAGCGCAGGGTGGCGTCCGGCTCGACCCAGGCGCCGGCCTCCCCCTTGACCCGGACGGGGACCACGGACTGGTCCAACCGGAACGACTTCCCGTCCGGATTTGCGTACGTGGTGGTGAACTCGGTCCTCTGACCGACAACCTCAACCGGCTCACCCGTCTCCCCCGCCACACGGAGCGCGTTCTGCCCCTCGGTCGGCGTGGGACTCCCGGCGGCGGCCAGGGCCGCGGCCATCGGCACGTGCCCGGGCAGGAAACCCGCCATGACCAACGCACCGAGCGCGGCCGCCATGGCATGGCGAAGCCGCGGGATTCTTCGTGAAGGCATTTTTTCTCATCCCCCGATGACAACGGAGCCTCCCCGGACTCCAGGCGACGCACTCAGCCGCACATCGCGATCGCGAATGTACGCTGACGCCCAACTCCCGTACAAGACAAGGCAGTTGGCGGATATACGATTGACGAGAAACGATCCGTGCGGCGCCTCGCGGAGGAATCCGGCGACGCCACCCGACAGGGAGCGGCGGAACGGGTGCGCGCGGTCCGGCGAAGCGGGCGGACGCGGGGGAAGGTGCTCTGGTCAGGGGATGTGGCGGGCGAAGTATGGTGTCCGCATGACAACCGGGGTGCGACGCAGGATGGGTGTCGAGGAGCGGCGGCAGCAGCTGATCGGGGTGGCCCTGGAGCTGTTCAGCCACCGGTCGCCCGACGATGTGTCGATCGACGAGATCGCGGCGGCGGCCGGGATATCGAGGCCGCTCGTCTACCACTACTTTCCGGGCAAGCTCAGCCTGTACGAGGCCGCGCTGCGACGGGCCGCCGATGAGCTGGCGCAACGGTTCGTCGAGCCGCAGGAGGGTCCGCTCGGGGCCCGGTTGCTGCGGGTCATGGGCCGGTTCTTCGCGTTCGTCGACGACCACGGGCCCGGATTCTCGGCCCTGATGCGGGGCGGACCGGCGGCCGGGAGCAGCCGGGCCAACGCGATGATCGACGAGGTCAGGCAGGCCGCGTACGAGCAGATCATCACGCACCTGCGGATCGAGAAGCCGCCCGCGCGGATGGAGCTGGTGGTCCGCACGTGGGTGTCGCTCGCCGAGTCCACGGCGTTGATCTGGCTCGACGGGCGGAAGATCCCCCGCAACGAGCTGGAACTCCAGTTGGTGCACGACTTCGCGGCACTGGCCGCCGTGAGCGCCGCGTACGACGAGGAGATGGCGGGGATCCTGGTGCGCATCCTGGCCGACGAGCCGGCCGACGGGCCGTTCGGGGTGCTGGTCGGGCGGCTGGCGGCGATCGTGCCGACCACGGTTCCCCGTTCACGCTGATCATGACCACACCGATCATGACGCGGCGGCCCGGTGGCGGAATAATGCCCGAGTGATCATTGACGACGGAATGTTGTTCCGGCAGGCCGTGGAGAAGGACGCCGGCACGCTGGTGAAGCTGCACGACCAGGCCGCCCGGTGGATGCGCGCCAACGGGATCGACCAGTGGAAACCGGGTGACAAGGACGCCGAGCACTTCCGGGCCAGGATCCGCGAGGGCGAGGTGTGGATCGCCGAGGACGCCGACGGACGGGTCGTGGGCGCCTACGAGTTGTGGTGGTCCGACGAGGAGGCGTGGGGAGTCCAGCCTCCGGTGGCCGGCTACATCCACCGGCTGATGATCGAGCGGAGTGCCGCGCCCGCCGGAGCCGGCATGCGGATACTCGAACACGCCGAGTACCGGATCGCCCGGACCGGCCGGGAGCGGGCCCGACTGGACTGCGTGTCGACCAACCCGCGGCTGCTCGCGTACTACCAGGGCGCGGGCTACCGGGTGGTCGGCGAATGCCCCTCGAAGCAGGGCAAGGACGGCCGGGTGTACGGGGTGATCCTGATGGAACGGCGCCTCGACGTCTGACGCGTCGGACCGACCTCGGTCCGGCCTGGGACCGACCTGGGACCGGCCTCGGACCGACCTCGGTCCGGCCTGGGACCGACCTGGGACCGGCCTCGGACCGACGCCCTCGACGCACGGGGCGGGTGGCGGGCGCAAGTCCCCGGCGCGCGCCATGTCGGGCCTTCTCTCGGCCGTGGCGCCCGCAACCGGTTGCCGTCCGCGACGGCGCCCCGGTACTGATGGGCCCGACCAGTCGGTACCAGGAGGGGAAAGCCGTGAAGAGTTCCATGAGCAGGGCCGCGGGCGCCGTGTTGGGCATGGCGTTGGCGGGGGTACTGGGTGCCTCGGGGGTGGCGCAGGCCCAGGGCGGGCCGTCGGCGCCGGCCCCGGCGAGCGACAGGGCGATCGCGGGCGGCGCCGTGCAGGCGCCCGCCGCGGTGATCGCGGAGGTGGAGGCGGCGACGGCCAGGCAGCGGTCGTTGGCGCCGAACGCCCGCACGGTCTGTTACGCCGCGCACGTGCAGGACGTGGGCTGGCAGGCGGCGGTGTGCGACGGCCAGGTGGCCGGGACGACCGGGCAGGGCCGCCGCATGGAGGCCCTGGTGATCGCCACGCGCGGGGTCGGCGGTGTCTGCGCCAACGCGCACCTCGCCGACGTCGGCTGGCAGGGCTGGGCCTGTGCCGGGGAGGGCGCGGCCGTGACGGTGGGCACCACCGGGCAGGCGCGCCGGATGGAGGCCCTCGGCGTACAGGTCGGTTCCGGCGGTGTGGGGGCGCAGGCGCACGTCGCGACCCACGGGTGGCTGAACACGGTGGCGGGGAACCCGGTGTACGCCGGGACCACCGGGCAGGCGCTGCGGATGGAAGCCGTCCGCGTCTGGGTCTGACGTCCGGCACCCGACACCGGGCGCCCGGTGTGCGACGCCCGACGCCCGGTGCCCGAATGCCTGACGTCTGATGCCTGACACCCGCACCACGTGCGGCGGCGGTGCCGGACCGGGTCCGGCACCGCCGCGTCGCAGGGGAAGGGGAAGGGGAAGGAGCGGTCAGCCGCGCTTGAAGACCGCGACCGTCCGGGCCGGGACGGTGAACTGCCCTGTCCTCGTGTCGTACGTCGACCCCTTCACGGTCGCGTCGGCACCCGCGACCTGGATCGGGTGCAGTGCGTAGGCGCGGCCGGCGAGGTCGGCCACCCGCTGGGACTGAACGCCCGGGGTGGCGTTGAAGACCACCACCAGGTCCCCGGCGGTCATCGTGATCACTCCGGGGGTCTCCCCGGTCCCGGAGAGCGGGAAGCCGATGGTCCGCTGGACGGCGTCGGCCGTGGTGAGGGCGAAGGCCGGTTCCGTCGTACGGATCCTGAGCAGGTCGCGGTGGGCGGCGGAGGTTCCGGTGATCTCGGGGCAGCCGGGGGCCGGGCCGGTCAGGAGGGGCTTCGCGTAGGGCCACTTGGGCTGGTTGTCGGCGGCCGGCGGGAGGCCCCGGCCGAAGCCGTTGCCGTCACGGCAGTCCCAGTGGATGGCGTTGAACCAGTCGCCGCTGTCGAACGAGTTGCGGTCCAGCGACTTCGAACGCAGCAGGTCGGTGCCCGCCTGGGAGAGGGCCGGGCCCTGCGAAAGGGTCGCGGTGGCCATGGCGAGGACCTGCATGCGCGCCTTGTCCGCCTCCGGGGTCCCCTTCGGGAGCTTGAAGGTCAGGGCGTCGTACAGGGACTCGTTGTCGTGCGCGTCGGCGTAGGCCAGGGCGTCGCCGGGAGCGGCGGCGTAGCCGGCCGGGGCGCCGTTGTAGTCCAGCTCGGAGCCCTTGATCCGACGGCCGGAGGTGTCGGTGAAGGCGTACGAGGCGAGGTTGCCGGTCAGCCCGACCTTGATCAGGTCCTGGGCGTGCAGCAGCCGGGACCGCTGCTGCTCGGGAGTGCCGTTCGCGGGCGAGGAGTTGGGCGCGGTGAACAGTCCGGAGGCGAAGCCCTGGACGCCGGGGTCCTCGTCGAAGGGGCCGCCGCCGCGGACCGCGTCGCGGGAGCGGTCGGAGAAGGTGGCGATTCCGGTGCCGGCCATGTTCTTCTGCGTGGCCTGCACGAACCTGGCGTCGTCGGCGACCTCGCCGAAGTTCCAGCCCTCGCCGTAGAGGACGATCCGCTTTCCGTCGACCCCGTCCTTGGCGAGGGTCAGCCCGTCGAGGGCCTCGCGCACGGCCAGGATGTTGTCCTTCGGGTGGTGCCCCATGAGGTCGAAGCGGAAGCCGTCGACCTTGTACTCCCTGGCCCAGGTGACGATCGAGTCGACGACGAGCCGGCCCATCATGGCGTTCTCGGGGGCGGTGTTGGCGCAGCAGGTGGAGGTGGCCACCGAGCCGTCGGGCAGCAGCCGCTGGTAGTAGCCGGGCACGATCCGGTCGAGGACCGACTTGTCCGACTGCCCGGCGGCCACGGTGTGGTTGTAGACCACGTCCATGACCGTGCGCAGTCCGGCGCCGTTCAGCGACTGGACCATCCTGCGGAACTCGACCGTGCGGGCGGTGCCGTTCGGGTCGCTCGCGTAGGAGCCCTCCGGCACGGTGTAGTGCAGCGGGTCGTAGCCCCAGTTGTAGGCGTCCTTCGCGGCGGCGGCGCTCACGCAGGCCTGCTGCTGTTCGCTGTCGGGGGCGTACGCCTTCAGGTCGCAGGCCGGTTCGGTGCGGTCGGCGGGCTTCTCCGGGACGGTGCCGATGTCGAAGGCCGGCAGCAGGTGGACGTAGGAGGTGCCGGCGGCGGCGAGGTCGCGCAGGTGCCGCATGCCGGCCGAGCCGGTGTCGGTGAAGGCCAGGTACTGGCCGGGGTGGGTGGTGGTGCGGTCCGCGACGGAGAAGTCCCGGACGTGGAGTTCCTGGATCTGCGCGGAGGTGAAGGGGACGGGTGCGGGCTTCTTGAGGTTCCGCCAGCCTGCCGGGGCGAGCTTCGGGTCGGTGAGGTCCACGGCCAGGCTGCGGGCGGAGTCGGTGGTCAGGGCGGTGGAGTACGGGTCGGTGACCAGGTTGCGGACCATCCGGCGGGTGCTCGGGGCCCAGACGGTGACGTCGTAGCGGTACGGCTTGCCGGTCCAGCTCCGCTCGCCGCGCACGGACCAGACGCCGGTGGCGTCGTCGCGTCGCATGGCGACGGTACGGCCGTCGAGTTCGAGGGAGACCTTCCGGGCGGTGGGCGCCCAGACGGAGAGGGTGGGGCGGCCGTCCTTGAAGACGGGGCCGAGCGCGGCCGTGGTGGCGTACAGGTCGTCGAGGACTCCGGCGAGTTGCACGCCGGTGGCCGCGAGGACGGCGCCGTTCGCGGCGCGGGCGCTCGCGACGAGCTGGCCGCGCAGGGCCTCGCGGACCCGGTCGCGGTCGCGGGCGTCGACGGTGAAGGCGGCGTACGAGGCCAGGTGCGGGAACTTCTTCTTCTGGGCGGCGGTGAGTTCGGAGCGGTTCAGGCGCAACCAGGCGGCGCCCTCCTCCTTCAGCCGTCCGTCGTCGACGGTGATGCGGCCCTCGCGGGAGGCGAGGAGCTGGAGGGAGGCGGCGGCTTCGGGGGCCTTCCAGGCGACGGTGTCGCGGTCGATCCAGAGGGCCTCGGCCTTGGTGAGGTCCAGGGCGGCGGCCGAACCGGCGGGCTGCGGCAGGAGGTAGCGCTCCTTGCCGCCGAGCATCCACACCTCGTGGCCGGTGGCCTTCAGGTCCAGCGACTGGTCGGTGGGCAGGTCCTTCTCGTCGCCCTTGTGGAGGATGTAGCTCAGGCTCCGGGCGCCTTCGGCGAGCGGGACCTCGTAGACCGCGCCGTAGGAGTCGACGCGGGTGGGCCGGAGGGGCTTCGACCAGTCGGTGGGGGTCGCGGCGCCGGCCCAGACGTGCAGGCCCCAGCCGTCGTAGGCGCCGTCGGGGCGGTGGTGGTGGAGGACGGCCTTGGTGGTGTCCTGCGGCGGTTGGGCGGGGCGTTCGGTGCGGGCCGCCTCCTTGCCCTGTTCGAGCCAGATCTCGCCGGTCCTCGTCACGTCGACGACGCGGTCCGCGGCGACGTCCTTGTTGCCGTCCTTGTCGATGACCAGGTAGTTCACCGAGGAGGCTCCGGGCTTCAGCCGGACGTACGCGAAGGCGCCGTACCCGTCACGGCCGGTGAAAGCGTGCCCCTCGGGCCAGGGCGTGGCCTCGCCCTCGGCGATGTCGCCCCAGGCGTACAGCCGCCAGTTCGCGTAGTCGCCGTCGGGCCGGTTGTAGTGCACCACCGCGTACTCGCGCTGCGTCGCACCCGGGGTCTCGACGGGCGGTGCCTGGCCGGCGACGGACTCGGCGAGGGCGCTCGCCGTGCGACCGGCGGAGTCGACGACGACCGCCTTGTAGCGCAGCGGGGTGCCGGGCGCGGCCGTGACGTGCTGGGTGACCCGGTACGGGGCGTGGTCGGCCGAGCCGAGGACCTGCCACTTCCCGGCGCCTGCCTGGGCCGCGAACACGACCCGGTTCAGGGAGCCCCCGGTGACCTCGGCGGACAGCTCGACGGTGCCGGTGGCGCCGGTGGCCGGGGCCTTCAGGGTCAGGGACGGCCCGGTCGCGGGCGGGGCCAGGGGGGCGGTCGCCCGGAGGACCACCGAGCCCAGCGCGGGAACGGTGACGGTGAGCTTGCCGGCGGCGGAGGCGCGCACGGTGCCGGCGTACGGGGAGGTGCCGCCGTACAGGGTGCGGTAGCCGGCGCCCGCCGGCGCGTCGAGCTCCACGGTGCGGGGCCCGGTCGCGTTGTTCGAGGCCACCAGGTACTCGGTACGGGTACGGGCGTCGGTCCGGGCGACCGCGTGCACGGAGTCGGTGTCCAGGCGCGCGCTCTGGACACCGTCCCGCAGGGCCGGATGGTCCCGGGTCAGCTTCGCGAGAGCACTGATCTGCCGGTAGAGCGGGTGCTCCGGATCGTAGGCCTCGCTCGCGTGGGTGCGCGCCGTGCCGAGCTGGTCGTCGTCCAGGTAGTCGGCGGTCCGCGAGGCGAAGAGCGGCTGCCGGGCGTCCTTGTCACCGCCGGCGCCCGTGAAGCCCTGCTCGTCACCCGAGTAGATCACCGGATTGCCCCGGGAGAGGAACATCAACTCGTTGGCCAGCCGGTAGCGGTCCAGCAGCTCCCGCTCCCCCGCCTGCGGCCGGTCCTGCTTCAGGAAGGTCCCGAAGCGGCCCATGTCGTGGTTGCCGAGGAAGGTGACCTGCTCGTAGGCGTTCGCCTTGTCGGTGGTGTACCGGTAGTCGTCGGCCAGCACCGAGCCCAGGCGCGAGGCCCCCGCACCCTGGGAGGCGTACGCGCGGATCGCGTCCTGGAGCGGGAAGTCGAGGGTGGCGTCGAGCCGGCCCCGGGTCACGTACGGGGAGGTGACGGCGGTGTCGGCGGAGTACACCTCGCCGAACATGAAGAAGTCCTCGCGGCCCCGCTTGGCCGCGTACGCGTCCAGGGCAGTGGCCCACTGCGTCCAGAACCCGGTGTCGACGTGCTTGACCGTGTCGATCCGGAAGCCGTCGATGTCGAAGTCCCGCACCCACTTCTCGTAGATCTTCTCCATCCCTTCGACCACCTCGGGACGCTCGGTCCACAGGTCGTCGAGGCCGGAGAAGTCACCCTGCTCGGAGGACTCGCCGGCGAAGGTGGAGTCGCCCCGGTTGTGGTACATCGACGGATCGTTGAGCCAGGACGGGACCTTGACCTTCTTCTTCGCCGCGGGCACGACGGGGGTGAGGGGGAAGGAATCGGCGTCCGTCGCCGGGAACTTCCGCTTCCCGTCCGCGTGGTCGGAGTCGTCGAAGGGGACCCCGTCCTTGGTCAGGTACGGGAAGGCGCCCTTGGAGAGGTAGCCGCGGGAGGCCTCACGGTGGTCGATGACGTCGGCGGTGTGGTTGGTGATGACGTCGAAGAAGACCTTCATCCCCTTCCGGTGCGCCTTGTCGATCAGCCGCTCCAGGTCGGCGTTGGTCCCGAAGTGCGGGTCCACCTGCGTGAAGTCGGTGATCCAGTAGCCGTGGTAGCCCGCCGAGACGTCGGCGCCCGCGCCCTGCACCGGCTGGTTCTTGAAGATCGGCGCCATCCAGATGGCCGTCGTGCCGAGCCCCTTGATGTAGTCGAGCCGGTCCGTCAGCCCCTTGAGGTCACCGCCCTGGTAGAAGCCCTTGTCCGTCGGGTCCAGGCCGGTCTCCAGCCGGGAGCCGGTCAGCCCGCCCCGGTCGTTGCGCGGATCGCCGTTCGCGAACCGGTCCGGGAGCACGAAGTAGAACTGCTCCCGGGTCAGATCGTGGCGGGCCGGCTCGGCCGCCAGCGCGGCGTCCGAGGGCGGAGCCGGCGGCCGGGAGGCGGCCGACGCCGGGAGGGCGGGCAGGAGCGTCACGGCCAGGGTGGCGGCGATCACTCCCGCGGCGGGGCGTATCAAGGCAAGGACTCCTCGGTCACGTGTCTGCGTGGGACGAGGACCGCCCGGCGGTGGCGGGGAGTGAGGTGCCGGGCGGCCCTGGTTCAGGGGGGCGGGCTCAGTTGCGCCAGGTGTCGGTCAACGTGACCCGGCCGCTCGCGGGAACGGTGGCGGAGCGGTTGGCGCCGCTCTCCCAGGTGACGTTCCCGGAGGCGTCCTTGCGCACGTACTTGTACGAGAAGGAGGTGCCGGGCGGGAGCGAGACGTCGAGCTTCCACACCGGGTAGGCCGCCGGGTCCAGCTTCGGGGCGACGGAGGTGTTCCAGTTCCCCAGCTCGGCCCGGTCACCCGTCACGTGGATGTTCTGGCCGAGGACCGTGGAGGCGTTCACGCCGAACGAGGCCCCGGCCTCCGAGGCGGGCGGCGGGGTGCCGCCGCCGGCGCAGGTACGGGCGTTCACGTGCAGGGCCACCGCACTGCCGGCGCCCAACGTGGCCGTGAACCGGCCGGCCGAGTCGACCGTGACCGTGCGCCCGCTCTGGACGTCGCAGTAGCCACCCGCCGGCAGGGACGTCTGGAAGGTACGGGTCAGCGCCGAGCCCTCGTGGTTGAGCGCCACGTACGCCTTGGCACCGCGCCCGAACGCGATCTGGTCACCGCCGTTGTCCCACCAGTCGGTGACGGACTGGCCGCGCGCGGCGTTGCGGAAGCCCACCATGGAGGAGATCTCCCGCCAGGCGTGCTGACACTTCCAGCCGTCGGCGTAACAGGCGTTCACCGAGCCGCCGTTGGGCGGACCGGCGTCCTTCTGGCTCCACTCGTAGCCGGAGTGCACGTCCGGCGATCCGTACGGCCAGGCCAGCATGAAGACGTTGGCGAGGGTGTAGGCGGACCCGTCCTTGTAGCTGAGGGTGTCACCGCCGCGCTCGGTGTCGTGGTTGTCGACGAAGACGGCGGACTGCCCGGAGGGCATGTACCCCCACGCCTCGCCGAAGTTCTTCAGGTGGGCGAGGCTCTCGCTCTGGAAGACCCGCTTCAGGTCACGGGCGTACCGGAACTCCTGCACGTCCCCGTTGCCCAGGTACTCCGACGGCGACACGGCCTCGCCCGCGCCGAAGATCGCCTCCTGCTTCCAGTAGGCGGAGGGGTTGGTCAGCCGCGACTTGATGTCGGCGAGGTCGGCGGCCGACATGTGCTTGGCCGCGTCGATCCGGAATCCGTCGACGCCCAGGGAGAGCAGGTCGTTGAGGTAGCCGGCGATCCGGCCGCGCACGTGGTCCTCGCCGGTGTCGAGGTCGGCGAGCTGCACCAGTTCGCAGTTCTGGACGTTGCCCCGGTCCCGGTAGTTCGAGATCGTCGCCCGACAGTCGTCCATGTCGGCGCCGGAGTAGAGGCCGGGGTAGCCGTACTTCGTATACGAAGAGCCGCCCGTCCCGGTGCCGTCGGCGGCGGCCATGTGGTTGATGACGGAGTCGACGACCACCTTCACGCCGGCGGCGTGACAGGTGTCGACCATCGCCTTGAAGGCCGTCCGGTCACCGAGCCGCCCGGCGATCTTGTAGCTGACGGGCTGGTACGAGGTCCACCACTGGTCGCCCTGGATGTGCTCCTGCGGAGGCGACACCTGGACGTACCCGTACCCGGCGGGTCCCAGGCTGTCGGTGCAGGCCCGCGCGACGGAGTCGAAGCGCCACTCGAACAACACGGCGGTGACGTCCTTGGCCCCGGGAGCGGCGGCGACCGCCCGGGGGGCCTGAACGGTGAAGGACGCGGCGACAAGTGCGGTGGCGGCGACCAGGGTTGTGGCCCTGGCGGTTCTGGTGGTTCTTGCAGCGCTGACGACTCTGGCAGGCATGCGGGGGCCTCCTGGCGGAAGAGGTGGGGATTTCAGCGACGGTAGGTGCCAGGCCGAACCCCTGCAAGACCTTGCGCAAGGGATTGCAGAATTGTTTCGTCGACGTGTCCCGGTCTGTGCCGGAACGCCGGGGGCGGGGGCGGGGGGCTTTGGTGGGGCGGGGGTTCCGAGTGGGGCGGGGGCGGGGGTGGGCGGGGTCCGCTCGGGCGGGGGTGTGAAGGGGTTGGGGGCTTCCCGTCAGTCCACTGTCCTTCCGGTTCGGCCCGGTCCCTCAAGGGCGCTCGCTGCGCTCGCGTCGCTTCGCGATGGCCTGCGGCCACCCTTGACCGACCGGCCCGAACCGAAATGCCAAGACTGTCGGGAAGCCCCCGAAGGATGGCCGGGGGGTAGGGGGAGGGAGAACGGGGCGGTCAGAGAGGTACGAGGACGCTCCGCTCACCGGGCCCCCCCGAACAGCACATCAAGAAGTCGCGAGCGGACACGCCCGAGGTCGCGGCAGATCGCTACGCACTTGCTCTCGGCTCAGCGTCTGCAGCCCGTCGCGCGCTGGACACAAGCCGCGACAGGACGTGGGCGGTTGATCTCGACTCAGCGTCTGCAACTCGTCGTGCGCTGGACACAAGCCGCGACAGGACGTGGGCGGTTGC
>NZ_JBIAQX010000002.1:217411-522405 GCF_042889445.1 Streptomyces sp. NPDC002602
TGCTCTCGACTCAGCGTCTGCAACCCGTCGTGCGCTGGACACAAGCCGCGACAGAACGTGGGCGGTTGCTCTCGACTCAGCGTCTGCAACCCGTCGTGCGCTGGACACAAGCCGCGACAGAACGTGGGCGGTTGCTCTCGACTCAGCGTCTGCAACCCGTCGTGGGCTGGACCTAAGCAGCCCGAGGTCATGGCGTGATGGCCGTGATCGGCGGATGCCTTGTACATCCCTGATGGGGGCTTGCGGGGAGTGGCGGGCGGTCTGACGGAGTCTGTGGTTGAAGGAGATGTCCTTTCGCTCCACCAACTCCCCATGATGCTCTGCCTGCTTGCCGTGAAGAGCCTGAACGGCAACAGAAGACGGTCGAGTCATCCCCGATTGACGTCAGGCGCCCAACGATCCACGAGTGCGCCCCTGATCGCCCGCAGGCGCCTCTCCCACGCGCACCCATCACCCAGATCGCCGCTTATGCCCAGCCTGAGACAACCTGCGGACGCCGAGCCGAGAGCAAGTGCGTAGCGATCTGTCGCCGCTTATGCCCAGCCTGAGACGACCTGCGGACGCCGAGCCGAGAGCAAGTGTGTAGCGATCTGGCGCGGCTTATGTCCAGCGCACGACGAGTTGCGGACGCTGAGTCGGGAGCAAGTGTGTAGCGATCTGGCGCCTGCCCCGAGGTGCGTGTCGGCGACATCATGAGACTCGGGACTGAGGGGCCCGGCGAGCGGAGCGTCCTCGTACCTCTCTGACCGCCCCGTTCTCCCTCCCCCTACCCCCCCCCGGCCATCCTTCGGGGGCTTCCCGACAGTCTTGGCATTTCGGTTCGGGCCGGTCGGTCAAGGGTGGCCGCAGGCCATCGCGAAGCGACGCGAGCGCAGCGAGCGCCCTTGAGGGACCGGGCCGAACCGGAAGGACAGTGGACTGACGGGACGCCCCCAACCCCTTCACACCCCCGCCCGAGCGGACCCCGCCCACCCCCGACCCCGCCCCACTCACTCAAACCCCCGCCCCACCAAAGCCCCCTCAGCCCCCCGGCCCCTGGCCCGTCGAGCCCCTCACCACCAGTTCCGGTTGGAAGACGTACTCCGTGCGCTGGACGGGTGTTCCCGACACCGCTTCGAGCAGGGCGCCCACCGCGGCCGTCGCCATCGCGCGGACCGGTTGGCGGACCGTGGTCAGCGGGGGGTCGGTGAAGGCGATCAGCGGGGAGTCGTCGAAGCCGACGACCGACACGTCCTCCGGTACGCGCAGTCCCCGCTCTCGGGCCGCGCGGATGACACCGAGCGCCATCGGGTCGCTGCCGCACACGATGCCGGTGCACCCGCGGTCGAGCAGGGCTCCGCCCGCCGCGTGGCCGCCCTCGACGGTGAACAGGGTGCGTTGGATGAGCCCTTCGGCGGCCGCCGAGGGCAGGGCGGCGGTGAAGCCGGCCTCCTTGCGCGCCGACGGGACGTAGCGCGTCGGCCCGATGGCCAGGCCGATGCGGCGGTGCCCGAGGTCTTCGAGGTGCCGGACGGCCATGTCGGCGGCCGCCCGGTCGTCCGGGGAGATGAAGGGCGCGTTGACGTGCTCGTTGAAGCCGTTGATCAGGACGAACGGCACGCCCCGGGAGGCTAGCCGCTGGTAGCGCGACGGGTCGGTGGAGGAGTCCGCGTGCAGGCCGGACAGGAAGACGATGCCGGTGACCCCCCGCTCCTCCAGTTGTTCGACCAGCTCGTCCTCGGTGGCCCCGCCCGGCGTCTGGGTACAGAGCACCGGCGTGTACCCGTGCCCCGCCAGCGCCTGCTCTATGACCTGGGCGAACGCCGGGAAGATGGGATTGGTGAGTTCCGGGATGAGCAGGCCGACGAGGCCGTTGCTGCGGCGTTTGAGCCGCACCGGGCGTTCGTAGCCCAGCAGGTCGAGCGCGGCCAGCACCTTGTGCCGGGTGCCGGCCGCGACGCCCGCTTTCCCGTTGAGGACGCGGCTGACGGTCGCCTCGCTGACCTGGGCCTGCGCGGCGATGTCCGTCAACCTGAGGGGGTTGGTCACCCCTGCCACCACACCGCCGTGTCGCCGGGCAGTACGCCCGCTTCGGTCAGCTCGGCACTGGCCAGCAGTGCCGTGCCGGGCAGCGGCATGCGTACGGGCTCCCCGGTGGTGTTGACCGTGCAGGTGAACGCGCCCCGGCGGAAGGCCAGTACGCCTTCGGGAGCGTCCAGCCAGTGCACGGAGTCACCCGCGCCCAGGTCGTCGCGCTCGCGGCGAATGCGCAGCGCGGCCCGGTACAGCTCCAGCGTGGAGTGCGGGTCGCCGGTCTGGGCCTCGACGCTGAGGCCGGCCCAGTCGGCGGGCTGCGGCAGCCAGCTGCCGCCGCTGCCGAAGCCGTACGGGGCTTCCTCGCCGGACCACGGGATCGGTACGCGGCAGCCGTCGCGGAGCCCGTCCTGGCCGTTCTCCTTGAAGAAGGACGGGTCCTGGCGGACGGCGTCGGGGAGGTCGGTGACCTCGGGCAGTCCGAGTTCCTCGCCCTGGTAGACGTACGCCGACCCCGGCAACGCCAGCATCAGCAGCGCGGCGGCCCGCGCCCGGGCCAACCCCTGGGCGCCGCCCCCGTACCGGGTCACGTGCCGTACCACGTCGTGGTTGGACAGCACCCACGTCGTCGGCGCACCCACGGGGCGCATGGCGTCGAGGGACTCGTCGATGGCGGAGCGTAGCGCGTCGGCGTCCCAACCGGTGTTCAGGTAGTGGAAGTTGAAGGCCTGGTGGAGTTCGTCGGGGCGCAGGTACAGCGCGGTGCGGTCGGCGCTGGGGGTCCAGGCCTCGGCGACGCCGATGCGGTCGCCGGCGTACTCGTCGAGGACGGTGCGCCAGGAGCGGTAGATCTCGTGGACGCCGTCCTGGTCGAAGAAGGGGAGGACCTGGTTGCCGAGGAGCTTGAGTTGTTCGTCGCGGCCGAGGTCGGGCAGGCCGGGGGCCTTGACGAGGCCGTGGGCGACGTCGATGCGGAAGCCGTCGGCGCCGAGGTCGAGCCAGAACCGCAGGATGGAGCGGAACTCGTCCTGGACGGCAGGGTGTTCCCAGTTGAAGTCGGGCTGCTCGGGTGCGAAGAGGTGCAGGTACCACTCGCCGTCCTCGACGCGGGTCCAGGCGGGCCCGCCGAAGATCGATTCCCAGTCGTTGGGGGGCAGCTCGCCGTCGGCGCCCTGGCCGGGCCGGAAGTGGAAGCGTTCGCGCAGGGGGGTTCCGGGGCCTTCGCGGAGTGCCTGCTTGAACCATTCGTGCTGGTCGGAGCAGTGGTTGGGGACGAGGTCCACGATGATGCGCAGGCCCAGGGCGTGGGCTTCGCGGATCACGGCGTCGGCGTCGTGCAGGGTGCCGAACATGGGGTCGATGGCGCGGTAGTCGGCGACGTCGTATCCGGCGTCGGCCTGCGGGGAGGCGTAGAAGGGGCTGAGCCAGACGGCGTCGACGCCCAGTTCCTTGAGGTGGGGCAGTCGGCTCCGGATGCCTTCGAGGTCCCCCATGCCGTCCCCGTTGGAGTCGGCGAAGCTGCGTGGATAGACCTGGTAGATCACCGCTTCTCTCCACCAGCCGGGCTGGGTACCGGTCGTGGTGGGGAGGGCGTCGGCGAGGTGCTGGGTCATGTCGTCCTTGAAGAGATCGGGCCGGTGATGCGGGAGCAGGCAGGGGTGGTCAGCCCTTGGTCGCGCCTGCGGTCATCCCGGCGACGAGGTGACGCTGGGCGAAGAGGAAGAAGACGGCGGCGGGGATGGCGATGAGGACCGAGGCGGCGGTCATCGCTCCCCAGTTGGAGGTGTACTGCGTGACGAAGGTCTGCAGTCCGCCGGCCAGGGTGAGGTTCTCGTCGCCGACCATGAAGGCGGAGGCGTAGGCGACTTCGCCCCAGGCGGTGATGAAGGCGTAGAAGCCGGTCACGGCGAGGCCGGGTTTGGCCAGGGGCAGGATCAGTCGCCAGAAGGTGCCGAAGGGGTTGAGTCCGTCGACGCGGCCGGATTCGTCGATCTCGACCGGGATGGTGTCGAAGAAGCCCTTCATCATCCAGGCGCAGAAGGGCACGGCGATGGTGAGGTACGTGATGATCAGGCCGACGGGCTGGTTGAGCAGGCCGAGCTGTCCCATGAGGTTGTAGAGCGGGACGATGAGGATGGCCATGGGGAACATCTGCGTGATGAGCAGGGTCCACATGAGGGGTTTCATGCCGGGGAACTTGAACCGGCTGACGGCGTAGCCGGTGGTGGCCGCGATGAACACGCCGAGGATCGTGGTGACGCCGGCGACGAGGACGGAGTTGGCGAACCAGGAGAAGAAGGAGGTCGACTCCACCAGGTAGCGGTAGTTGTCGAGGGTGGGTTCCTTCACGAAGTCGGTGCTGATGGCGTGCTTCGCGGGCTTGATGGAGGTCAGCAGGACCCACAGGACCGGGAAGACGGCGATGACGGACGCGATGGCGAGGGTGGCGTGCAGTCCGACGGAGGCGGTCGGGGAGCGGCGTCCCCGGCGGGGTCCGGTCGCCTGTTCCTTGTTGGTGGCGGTCGACACGGTCACCACACCTCTCCCTGCTTGCGCAGCGAGCGCCGGTAGACCAGCGCGAAGATCATGAGCAGGGCGAGGATGAGTACGCCCCAGGTGGCGGAGCCCGCGAAGTCGCGGGGGCTGGCCACGAAGGCCTGGCGGAAGGCCTGGGTCACCAGGATCTCGGTGGAGTCGCCGGGTCCGCCCCGCGTGAGCAGGAAGATCACCGGGAACATGTTGAAGGTCCAGATGGTGGAGAGCAGGATCACCGTCATGCTGACGGCCCGCAGGCCGGGCAGGGTGATGTGCCGGAACCGCTGCCAGGGGGTGGCGCCGTCCATCTCGGCGGCTTCGTAGAGTTCGCCGGGGATGGACTGGAGGCCGCCGAGGAGGGCGACCATCATGAAGGGGACGCCGAGCCAGACGTTGACGGTGATGACGGAGACCTTGGCCCACGTCGGGTCGTCGAGCCACGGGATGGCGGAGATGCCGCCGCCGTCGAGCAGCTTGTTGAGGATGCCGTTGTCGCGGTTGAAGAGGAACCGCCAGGCGAAGACGGAGACGAAGCCGGGGACGGCCCAGGGCAGGATGAGTGCCATCCGGTAGGCGGCGCGGCCCTTGAAGTCGCGGTTGAGCATGGTGGCCAGGGCCAGTCCGAGCGCGAAGGTGATCGACACGCACAGGACGGTCCAACTGACCGTCCACACCAGCCGTTGCAGGAACACGGGGTCGGAGAGGACGGCCGCGTAGTTGTCGAGGCCGACGAACTCGTAGGTGGCCTCGATGTGGTTGGCGCCGATGGTGCGGCCGACGTTGCGCTCGTTGGCGTCGGTCAGCGACAGGTAGACGCCTCGTACGAGGGGCCAGCCGATGATGACGCCGAGGACGAGCACCACGGGGGTGATCATCGTCCAGGCGTACCAGTGGGTGGCCAGCGCGCGCTTGAAGCCACCGCGGTTCCCGCTGTCAGTCCTGCGGCTCAGGCCGCGGGCCTCGATGTCGTCGCTCTTGGCGCCGTCATCGTTGCCCGCGGCCTTCGCCACCGACTGGCTGGTGTGAGCAGCCATCTCAGCCGGCCCGCCTTTCTGAGGCGCTGTCCTGACGCATGCGGCACGTGAGGTCCGTGCGGCGTGTCAGCTTCGGAACGAACACCCTGCATCCCTGTTTTGTCTTGGAGGTGGCAACATCGGCTGATTCAGTACTTTTTCGGAACCGTGCAACTGTCCGAGGTGGCCCGGGACTACGGTCACGCCCGTGATGCTCCGCTGCAGCTACCGGGTCTATCCGAACGGACCGCAACGCCTGGCTTTGGCCCGGGCGTTCGGCTGTGCCCGAGTGGTGTGGAACGACTGCCTCAGCGCCCGCCGGGCGGCGCGGGAGGCCGGCCTGCCGTACGTGAAGTCCGCGGAGCTCTCCAAGCGCCTGATCACGCGGGCCAAACGGACCCCTGAACGGGCCTGGCTGGCCGACGTGTCGGCGGTCGTGCTCCAGCAGTCCCTGCGGGATCTGGATACCGCGTTCAAGAACTTCTTCGATTCGAACAGAGGCGGGCGCAACGGCCGGAAGGTCTCGCCCCCGCGGTACAAGTCGAAGAAGGACTCGCGGCATTCGATCCGCCTGACCAGCAATGCCTTCGCGCTCTTGGCCGACGGTCGGGTGTACGTGGCGAAGGTGGGAAACCTCGCGATGCGCTGGTCCCGGCCGCTGCCCGCCGCGCCCAGCTCCCTGACGGTGGTCAAGGACTCCGCGGGCCGCTACTTCGTCAGCTTTGTCGTGAACACCGCACCCGAGACTCTGCCCGAAACAGAGGCGGAAGTCGGGATCGACCTCGGCCTGACCACCTTCGCCGTGCTCTCCGACGGCACCAGGATCTCCTCGCCGAGATTCCTGCGCCGGGCGGAGAAGAAGCTCAAGCGCTTGCACCGGGATCTGTCGCGCAAGACGAAGGATTCCAAGAACCGGGCCAAGGCACGCGGCAGGCTTGCCCGGCAGTACGCCAGAGTCGCCGACCGCCGCCGGGACTGGCACCACAAGACGTCCACACGCATCATCCGCGACAACCAAGCGGTGTACGTGGAAGACCTCGCGGTGTCCGCACTCGCACGCACCAGGCTGGGCAAGTCCGTTCACGATGCGGGTTGGACCGCGTTCCTGAACATGCTGGCCTACAAGGCCGTCAAGCACGGCCGGTACTTCGGGAAGATCGGCAGGTTCGTGCCGACGTCCCAGATGTGCAGCGCATGTGGTCATCATGATGGCCCCAAACCCCTTCACATCCGAATGTGGACCTGCACGAACTGCGCGACCGTCCACGACCGCGACGAGAACGCCTCTCACAACACCCTGGCCGCCGGGCGGGCGGACAGGCTAAACGCCTGCGGAGCGCCGGTAGGACCGGGAGCGATCCCGGCACGACGCGATGAAACAGGAAGCTCCTGCGGTGGCCTGACGGCCACCGCGGGAATCCCCGGCCCTCAGGCCGGGGACCACGTCAATTCCAGCCCTTGAGGATCTTGCGGAACTCGACGCCGGCCGCCTTGGCCGCGTCCTCGGGGCTTGCCGCCCCGGTGACCGCCTTGGTGTATTCGACCTTCAGCGGCTCGAAGAGGGAGCCGTTCTCCGGGATCCAGGCGCGCTCGACGGCCTTGTCGACGGCCGGCTTGAAGAACTGGACCATCTCGCTGGACTTGACGTCCGGCTGCTCGTAGGCGGCCGTGCGGGTCGGGAGCAGGCTGAGGTCCTTGGCGGACTGGACCTGGACTTCCTGGGAGGTCATGTACTCGACGAAGGCGTGTGCGGCGGCGCGATTCTTGGAGCCGGCGTAGACGGCGAGGTCGTGGCCGCCCTGGGGGGCGCCGGCCTTGGCGGAGCCGGCCGGGACGGCGGCGACGCCGAGGTTGGCCTTGTCCTTGAACTGGTCGCCGGCGTAGCTGTCGGCGACGGCCCAGGGACCGTTGATCATCATGGCGACCTCGCCCGACTTGAAGGCGGTCTGCATGTTGACCCAGCCGTCGGTGGCGTTGGTGATCGCCGCGCCGGAGGTGACCAGGTCGCGGGCGGCCTTGAAGGCCTTGACGCCCGCGGGGTTGTCGACGGTGACCGTCTTGGTCTTCGCGTCGACGAGGTCGCCGCCCTCGCCGTAGATCAGCGGGAGGAACCAGTAGGAGTCGTCGCCGCGCAGGTACAGGCCGGCCTTGCCGGTCTTCGCCTTGATGGCGGCGGAGGCGGTCTTCAGCTCCTCCAGGGTGGTGGGGGGCTTGACGCCGGCGTCGGCGAGCATCTTCTTGTTGTAGAAGAGGCCGAGGGTGTCGATGACCTGCGGGACGGCGTAGGTCTTGCCCTCGTACTTGCCGCTGGCCGCGGCCTGCGGGAGGAACTCCGCGTCGACCTTCTTGGCGGTCTCGGCGGGCACCTCGTCGAGGTATCCGAGGGAGGCGAAGTCGGCGACCCAGCCGACGTCGGCGCGGATCACGTCAGGGGCCTCGGAGCCGCTGGTGAAGGCGTTCTTGGCCTTGTTCTGCGCGTCGCCGTACGGGATGTTGACGTACTTGACGGTGACCTTCGGGTGCTTCGCGGTGAACGCCTCGGCGATCTTCTGGAAGCTGGCCTTCTCGGCGTCGTTGGAGGTGTCCCACCACGTCACCGTGCCGGTCAGCTCACCGCCGGCCTTGGTGTCGCCGTTGTCGTTCCCGCTGTCACCGCTGCAAGCCGTCGCCGCGAGCGCCAGGGCCGCGACCAGCGCGGTGGCCGCTATGCCACGCCGCATATGAACTCCTTCGATGATCCCGGCCGCTTCCTCGCGGTCCCGAGTTGCCAGGAACGTAACAAGACTGAAAGCCGACCGAAAGAGCTTGCGGCAATTTTCTGCAAGCGATGGTGATCGTTACATCCGTGTGTCCGTACGGTTGCCGCAGCTTGCTGTTAGTTCGAGTCGCCTTCGAGTCCACGGGCCCGCAACCAGGGGGTGTGTCCCCGCGTTGACCCCCACATGACCCATGAGCTGACCGCACCCCGGCTTGCAAGCGCTTCCAGCAACACCGGCGCGGGCGACGGCTGGTGGCGCGATGCCGTCATCTATCAGGTGTACGTGCGGTCCTTCGCCGACAGCGACGGCGACGGCGTCGGCGACCTGAACGGGGTGCGCGAGCGGCTCCCCCACCTGGCCCGTCTGGG
Organism: Streptomyces sp. NPDC002602; assembly: GCF_042889445.1. Lineage (NCBI taxonomy): Bacteria > Bacillati > Actinomycetota > Actinomycetes > Kitasatosporales > Streptomycetaceae > Streptomyces > Streptomyces sp. NPDC002602. The sequence goes on from NZ_JBIAQX010000002.1 coordinate 226,100, forward strand.
GGTGGACGCCGTGTGGCTGACCCCCTTCTACGTATCCCCGCAGGCGGACGGCGGCTACGACGTCGCCGACTACCGGGCCGTGGATCCGCTCTTCGGCGACCTCTCCGACGCGGCCGAGCTGCTGCGGGCCGCGCACGCCCAGGGGCTGCGGGTCATCGTGGACGTGGTGCCGAACCACACCTCCGACGAGCACCCGTGGTTCCGGGCGGCCCTGAGGGACCCCGCCGCCCGGGAGCGGTACCACTTCCGGGCGGGACGGGGCGCGGCCGGCGAGCTGCCGCCCAACGACTGGGAGTCGATCTTCGGGGGTCCCGCCTGGACCCGCGTCGAGGACGGACAGTGGTACCTGCACCTGTTCGCGCCCGAGCAGCCCGACCTCGACTGGGACCATCCCGAGGTGGCGGCGGAGTTCGCGGACGTGCTGCGGTTCTGGCTGGACCTCGGCGTGGACGGGTTCCGGGTGGACGTGGCGCACGGCATGGTCAAGGCGCCCGGGCTGCCGGACATCGGCCGCGCCGCCCAGGCCACCCTGATCGGCACGGAGCCGCTCCCCTTCTTCGACCAGGACGGGGTCCACGCCATCCACCGTTCCTGGCGGCGGCTCCTCGACGCGCACGAGGGCCCGCGGCCGGGGCCCGCGATCGGGGTGGCGGAGGCCTGGGCCCCGACCTCGGAGCGGCTCGCGCTGTACGTGCGGCCCGACGAGATGCACCAGGCCTTCAACTTCCGATTCCTGAACTGTCCGTGGGACGCCGTCGCGATGCGCACCGTCATCGACGAGTCGCTGGCCGCGACGGCTTCCGTGGGTGCGCCGACGACGTGGGTGCTGTCCAACCACGACGTGGTGCGGCACGTGACCCGGTACGGGGGCGGCGCCCAGGGGTTGGCCCGGGCGCGGGCCGCCGCGCTGCTGATGCTGGCGCTGCCCGGATCCGCGTACGTCTACCAGGGCGAGGAACTCGGACTGCCCGAGGTCACCGACCTCCCCGACGCCGTCCGTCAGGACCCCGCCTTCCATCGCGGCTCGGGGCAGGACGGGATGCGTGACGGGTGCCGGATCCCGCTCCCCTGGTCCGGGGAGGCACCCCCGTACGACTTCGGTCCGGGCGGGAGCTGGCTGCCGCAGCCCGCCGACTGGGCGGGGCTGAGCGTCGCCGCGCAGACCGGTGACCCGCATTCCACGCTGGAGCTGTACCGGGCGGCTCTGGAGCTGCGGCGCGCGCTGCCCGGGCTGGGCTCCCCGGAGGCGGGGGGCCTGACGTGGCTGCCCGCTCCGGAGGGGGTGCTGCTGTTCACCCGCCCCGGCTTCGCCTGCACCGTCAACACCCGGGCGCGGGCGCTTCAACTCCCGTCGCCGGGGAGGCCCGTGCTCTCCAGCGCGCCCGTGGAGACGGACGGTCGCAGTGTCCTGTTGCCCCCGGACTCCTCCACGTGGTGGGCATTGTGACGCGACGTGGTGGGCATTGTGACGCGTGACCGGTACAGTCCAATCCCGTGACCGCACGGCTAGCCGACATCGCAGCCCAGGCGGGGGTCAGCGAAGCCACAGTCAGCCGCGTGCTCAACGGCAAGCCCGGTGTGGCCGCAGGCACCCGCGAATCCGTGCTGGCCGCGCTCGACGTTCTCGGTTACGAGCGGCCCGTGAAGCTGCGCCAACGCAGCGCCGGACTCGTCGGTCTGATAACCCCCGAACTCGACAACCCCATCTTTCCGGCGCTGGCGCAGGTCATCGGCCAGGCGCTGACCCGGCAGGGGTACACCCCGGTGCTGGCCACGCAGACGCCCGGCGGGTCCACCGAGGACGAGCTGACGGAGATGCTCGTGGACCGCGGGGTCTCCGGGATCATCTTCGTGTCCGGTCTGCACGCCGACACCACGGCGGACATGGGGCGCTACGACCAGCTCCGCGGGCAGGGTGTTCCGTACGTCCTCATCAACGGGTTCTCCGACAAGGTCCGGGCTCCCTTCGTCTCTCCCGACGACCGGGCGGCCATGCAGCTCGCGGTGACGCATCTGACGGCGCTCGGTCACACGCGGATCGGCCTCGCGGTCGGACCGAAGCGGTTCGTGCCGGTGTTGCGCAAGATCGAGGGCTTCCGGCTCGGCATGAAGGAACGGCTCGGGCTCGGCGAGGCCGAGGTCGAGGAGTTGATCCAGCATTCCCTGTACACGCTGGAAGGTGGGCAGGCCGCGGCGACCGCGTTGATCGCGCGGGGCTGCACGGCGGTGGTGTGCGCGAGCGACATGATGGCGCTCGGTGCGATCCGGGCCGCGCGGCAGCGGGGTCTGAGGGTTCCGCAGGACGTGTCGGTGGTGGGCTTCGACGACTCCCCTCTCATAGCGTTCACGGATCCGCCGTTGACCACGATCAGGCAGCCGGTACAGGCCATGGGGCAGGCGGCGGTCCGCACGCTGCTGGAGGAGATCGGCGGTACGCCGGCCCCGCACAGCGAGTTCGTCTTCCTCCCCGAGTTGGTGGTCCGCGGTTCCACCGCGTCCGGGCCGAGGCAGCGGCGTACGCCCTGAGGGGGATCCCGTCATCCCCGGGGTTGAGCGGACGGTCCCAAGACCGTCCCACGGGATGATCGAAGGCGAGAACGTATCTGGCAGACTCTTTCCTCATGGGTGAAGCGAGCGTGAAGACACTGGAAACCCGGACGGACGTCTCGTCACCCACCGTGACCGAGAACGAGGCCCGCCCGGCCTCCGAACGTTCTCTTCTCACCCGGCTCCGCACGCCCCGGCGGCCCCGGATCTGGTTCGAGGTCCTGCTGATCGCGATCAGCTACTGGACCTACTCGCTGATCCGCAACGCCGTCCCGGAGCAGAAGGCGGTCGCGCTGTCGAACGCCGACTGGATCTGGAGCGTCGAGCGCACCCTGGGCATCGCCGTGGAGCAGTCGATCAACCACGCCGTCAACTCGGTGACGTGGTTGATCGTCGGCATGAACTACTACTACGCCACGCTGCACTTCGTCGTGACCATCGGCGTGCTGGTGTGGATCTACCGCTTTCACCCGGGGCGTTACGCGGCCACCCGCATGGTGCTCTTCGCCACCACCGGCGTCGCCCTGGTCGGCTACTTCTTCTACCCGCTCGCGCCGCCCCGGCTGATGAACGGGCAGGACTTCATCGACACGGTGCTGGTTCACCACACCTGGGGTTCCATGGCCTCGGGCAACCTCAAGCACATGTCGAACCAGTACGCGGCCATGCCGTCGATGCACATAGGGTGGTCGCTCTGGTGCGGGCTGACGATCTTCGCGATCGCCTCCGCGCCCTGGGCGCGGATCCTGGGCCTGCTCTACCCGACGGCGACGCTGGTCGTCATCGTGGCCACCGCGAACCACTTCTGGCTCGACGCCGTGGGCGGCATGCTGTGCCTGGCCTTCGGTTACACGGTCTCGCGCGCCTGGTACGGAGCGCTCCCGCACCGGCTGCCCCGCCACCCTCGGGCCGTGGATCGGCATCCGGTGGCGGCGGCGCTGGCGAACCGCTTCACGCGCTGACCGTTCCCCTCTGCTCGTCTCTTCTCTGCTCGTCTCTTCTCATCCTGCTTCTCTTCTCAGACCGTGCTGTGCGTGATCCGGCCGCCCGACATCGTGAGTCGGATCGGTGCCTCGGCCACCTCGTCCGGTGTCGAGTCCACGGGGTCGAGGGTGAAGGCCGTCAGGTCCGCCCGGAATCCGGCCGCGACGCGGCCCGCCACCTTCTCCTCGCCGGCCGCGAGTGCGGCGTGCGAGGTCATGCCCTCCAGTGCCATCAGCCCGGTGAGGGCGGCTCCCGTCGAGGCCGCGCCGAGGGGGCTGCGGGCGGTCACCAGGACCTGACGGGCGTCGTGGTGGGCGATGGGCCAGTCCGAGCCGAGGGCGAGCACCGCCCCCGCGTCGCGCAGGTCGCGGCAGCGCCAGGCGCGGCCCGCGCGGTCGTCGCCGAGCCGTTTGGACCATTCGTCGCTGTGGTCGGCCCGGGTGTACGCGGTGTGCGGCGGCTGCATCGAGGCGATCACCCCGAGTTCCGCGAACCGCTTCAGTTGGTCGTCGGGGACGGTCTCGATGTGCTCGATCCGGTGTCGTGCCCGGGCCCCCGGGCCCAGGTCCGCCACCGTGTCCAGGACGTGTCGGACGGCGGCGTCCCCGATGGCGTGGGTGGCGGTGCCGATGCCGGCGGCGTCGAGGGTGTGTACCGCGCGGGAGTAGGCGCGCGGGTCGGGCCAGAAGGCGTCCGTGCCCTGGCCGTGGCAGTCGGCGTGCTCCAGCCAGGCCGTTCCGCCCTCGACGGTGCCGTCCATGAAGAACTTCACCCCGCCGACCTGCCAGTGGCGGCCCCGCAGGAGTTGGAGTGCGACGAGTTCCTCCAGTTCGTCGGGGCCGGCGCCCGGCATGCACCAGGGGGACAGGCGCAGGCGCAGCGGCAGGTCGCCCTCGTACTCGACGGTGGAGAGCAGGGCCGGTACGTCCCCGTCGCCGAGGTCCATCACGTGGGCGCCGGTGAGTCCGCCGGCGGCCATCTCCGTGAGGAGGGCCAGGAGGCGGTCGCGGCGTTCGGTGGAGGAGGGCTTGGGGACGAGGGCGCCGACGAGGTCCATCGCGGCGTGTTCGACGAGGTGGCCGGTGGGTCGGCCCTGCGGGTCGCAGACGATCTCGGAGCGTTGGGCGAAGGTGCGCGGCCCGGTGATGCCCGCGGCCCGCAGGGCCGCTTCGGAGGCGAGGGCGGAGTGGCCGTCGTACAGGCGCAGGAAGGCGGGGGCGCCGGCGAGGGCGTCCTCGACGAGGGAGCGGTCGACGGGCCGGCCGCCGAAGGCGTTGTGGTCGAGGCCGTGGCCGACGATCCAGCCTCCGGGGCCTCGGTCGGCGGCGCGCAGGGCGGCGCGGAGTTGGTCGAGGTCCCGGACGGTGGAGAGGTCGGTGCCGGTGGCCATCTCGATGCCCCAGACGGGGTGACTGTGGGCGTCGGTGAGGCCGGGGGTGAGGGTGGCGCCGCCGAGGTCGATGACCTCGGTGGCGGGTCCACGCCAGTCCCGTACGTCGCTCGCGTCGCCGACGGCGAGGATCTCGCCGTCGCGGACGGCTACCGCCTGGGCCTCGGGGCGGTCGGGGTCGAGGGTGCGGACGCGGGCTCCGGTGAGGACGGTGTCGGCAGCGGGCACGGCTCTTCTCCTTCGGGGTGTGCGCGGGTGGCGGGCTCTTCGGCGAAGCGGGCGTGGATGTCGGGGCGGCGCGTCCTGAGGCGCCGGGCGAGGCCGGGGCCGCCGAGGAGGACGGCGGGCACGAGGGCGGGGACGACGGCCACGGGGAGGTATCCGGCGGGGGCTCCGATGCCGCCGAGCAGGATGGCGGCGGGGCGACGCCGGCCATCGCGGTGAGCGGGGCGGCGGCCGACACGACGAGGAAGGAGATGTCGGCGGTGCCGAGGGTGGCGCGGCGCGGGACCGGGGTGGTCGCCGGGGGCGGCGGTTCCGGCGTTCGGGGCCCGCGTTCCCGGCGTACGCCCGGGGTCTCCTGGCGGCCCCGCCCGCCTGACCGGCGGGGGCGGGACCGGGGCCTGCGAACGGGACCGGGGGCCGGGGTCAGGAGCCGTAGAAGAGTTCGTCCACCACCGCGCGGGCCCGGCGGGTGATGCGGCGGTAGTCCTCCAGCATGTCGCCGGCGGTGCCCTCGGCGTAGCCGAGGTAGCGGCCGACGGCGGCCAGTTCGCGCGCCTCGGACGGGAAGGTGTCGCCCGCCCGGCCGCGGACCAGCATCACGGCGTTGCGGACCCGGGTGGCGAGCACCCATGCCTCGTCGAGGATCTGCGCCTCCTCGGTGGGGATCAGCCCGGCCGCGTGGGAGGCGGCGAGGGCTTCGCGGGTGCGGGTGGTGCGCAGGCCGGGTTCGGCCCAGGCGTGCCGCATCTGCATCAGTTGGACGGTCCACTCGACGTCGCTGAGGCCGCCCCGGCCGAGTTTGGTGTGCAGGGTGGGGTCGGCGCCGCGCGGCAGCCGCTCGGACTCCATGCGGGCCTTGAGTCGGCGGATCTCCCGTACGGCGTCGTCGCCGAGGCCCTCCACGGGGTAGCGCAGGGGGTCGATCAGGTCGATGAAGCGCGAGCCGAGTTCCTGGTCGCCGGCGACCGTCGCGGCCCGCAGCAGGGCCTGGGACTCCCAGGTCAGGGACCAGCGGCGGTAGTAGGCGGCGTACGAGGGCAGGGTGCGCACCAGTGGACCGGAGCGGCCTTCGGGGCGCAGGTCGGCGTCGATGAGCAGCGGCGGGTCGGCGGACGGCAACTGGAGGAGTCTGCGCATCTCGGACACGACGGCCTGGGCGGCCTTCGCGGCGTCCTGTTCGTCGACGCCCTCGCGGGGTTCGTGGACGAACAGGACGTCGGCGTCGGAGCCGTAGGCGAGTTCGTGACCGCCGAAGCGGCCGACGCCGATCACGGCGAACCGGGTGGGCAGGGTGTCGCCCCACTGCTCGCGCACGGCGGCGCGCAGGGCGCCCGCGATGGTGGCGGCGGTGAGGTCGGAGACGGCGGAGCCGACCCGGTCGACGAGAGCCCCGTGGTCCTCCTCGGCCGGGTTGTCCTCGGTGCCGTAGGAGCCGATGATGTCGCCGGCGGTGGTGCGGAACAGTTCGCGGCGGCGCACGCCGCGCGCCGCGGCGACGGCGGCTTCGGCGTTCTCGGCGCGGTTGACGGCGGCCAGCACCTCCTGTTCCAGGGCCTCGTGGGTACGGGGCTGGAGGCCTTCGGGGTCGCCGAGCAGGGCGACCGCCTCGGGGGCGCGCATCAGCAGGTCGGGGGCGAGCCGGCCGGCGGACAGGACGCGGGCGAGGTTCTCGGCGGCGGCGCCCTCGTCGCGGAGCAGACGCAGGTACCAGGGGGTCTTGCCGAGGGCGTCGGAGACCTTGCGGAAGTTCAGCAGGCCCGCGTCGGGGTCGGCCGAGTCGGCGAACCAGCCGAGCATGACCGGGAGCAGGGTGCGTTGGATGGCGGCCTTGCGGCTGACTCCGGACGCGAGGGCTTCGAGGTGGCGCAGGGCGGCGGCGGGGTCGGCGTAGCCGAGGGCTTCGAGGCGCTGGCCGGCGGCGCGCGGGGAGAGCCTGGCCTCGCCGGGCGCGAGCTGGGCGACGGCGTCGAGGAGCGGCCGGTAGAAGATCTTCTCGTGCAGGCGTCGGACCACGGAGGCGTGTCGGCGCCAGGCCTTGTTGAGTTCGGCGACGGGTTCGGTGCGCAGGCCCATGGAGCGGCCGAGGCGGCGCAGGTCGTTCTCGTCCTCGGGGACGAGGTGGGTGCGGCGCAGCCGGTAGAGCTGGATGCGGTGTTCCATGGCGCGCAGGAAGCGGTACGCGTCGTGGAGCTGGGCGGCGTCGGCCCGGCCGACGTAGCCGCCGGCGGCGAGGGCGTGCAGGGCGTCGAGGGTGGTGCCGGAGTGCAGGGTGGCGTCGGTGCGTCCGTGGACGAGTTGGAGCAGTTGCACGGCGAACTCGACGTCGCGCAGGCCGCCCGGGCCGAGTTTGAGTTCGCGGTCGACCTGGGCGGCGGGGATGTTGTCGACGACGCGGCGGCGCATCTTCTGGACGTCGGGCACGAAGTTCTCGCGTTCGGCGGCCTGCCAGACGAGGGGGCTTATGGCGTCGATGTACTCGGCGCCGAGGGTCTCGTCGCCGGCGACGGCCCGGGCCTTGAGGAGGGCCTGGAACTCCCAGGTCTTGGCCCAGCGCTGGTAGTAGGCGAGGTGGGAGGCGAGGGTGCGGACCAGCGGACCGTTTCTTCCCTCGGGGCGGAGGTTCGCGTCGACGGGCCAGATGGCGCCCTCGACGGTGGTCTCGGAGCAGATCCGCATCAGGTGGGAGGCGAGGCGGGTGGCGGCCTGGAGGGCCCGGCCCTCGTCCTCGCCGTCGGGGCTGTCCCCGACGAAGATCACGTCCACGTCGGACACGTAGTTGAGTTCGTTGCCTCCGCACTTGCCCATCGCGATGACGGCGAGTCTGCAGCGGGCCGCGTCCTCGGGGGCGGCGGCGGAGGCGATGCGCAGGGCCGCGCGCAGCGTGGCGGTGGCGAGGTCGGCGAGTTCGGCGGCGACCTGCTGGACGTCGGTGGTGCCGCAGACGTCGCGGGCGGCGATGGAGAGCAGGCAGCGGCGGTAGGAGACGCGCAGTTGCACGGGGTCGTGGGCGTCGGCGAGCCCCCGCTCGAACTCGGCGAGTCCCGGGTGGAGGTCGGCCGCCTCGTAGGTGACCAGAGCCTGCCAGTCCTGAGGGTGGCGGGCGAGGTGGTCGCCGAGGGCCTCTGAGGCGCCGAGTACGCCGAGCAGTCGGTCGCGCAGCGGTTTGGCGCTGACGAGTGTGTCGAGGAGCACACGGAGTTCCTCGGGCCGTTGCGCCTCCGCGAGCCGGACGAGCCCGAGGAGGGCGAGGTCGGGGTCGGCGGTGGCCCCGAGAGCGTCGAGGAGCACGGGGTCGGCCCGAACGGCCGACAGGGCGTCCGCGTCGAGGAGTCGGGCGGCGCCCGAGGGGTCGGTGAACCCGCTGCGGAGCAGCCGGATGAAGGTGCTGCTCCTGCGTCCCGGGACTGTCATCCCGCCGCCTCCCGCGTGCGTCGCCGCCGGTGGCCCGGCCGGCTCTGGGGGCGAGCCTAGCCGGAGCGGGCGTTCGGCTCACCGGGACGCGGGGGGCGGGGGCGGGCGGGGGGCGGCATGGTGGCACATATCATGGGGAGGATTGTCTGTTTATCTGAATACCTATAGAGATCCGCGCGCCTGCCGCCGTCGCGCGATCATCTACGTCCAGGGGCCCGCTCCCCGCCCGATCGGCTACGAGGAGCCCCATGTCCGACGGACGCCACCTCCTTGATCACACAGACCCCACGGGCCCCACCAGTAACACCAGACCCCTGAGCCCCACCTGCCCCATGTGCCTCTCCAGCCTTGGTGATACCAGTGATCTCGGCGGCACCGCCGGACCCGCGGGCTCCGGGGGCACCGTGGGCTCCGCGGGAACCACAGGCCCCACGGACTCTGCGGTCTCCACGGGTTCTGTGCGTCCCGCGGGTTCTGTGCGCCCTGCGGGTTCTGTGCGTCCCACGGGTTCCGTGCGTCCCACCGGCCCCTCCTGTCCCGCGTGTTCCGCGGACATCGGCCACCAGCCCCCGCCCGCCCGCCGGCTCGGCCACACCGCGCACCCCGCGGACCGGGCACCCGCTCGGCCGGGGCCGGGGCAGACCGCTCACCGGCCCGGGCAGTCCGCGTACCGGCCCGCCGAGGGCGAGGTCCCGGCCCGGGTGGCCTTCCCCGCCCCCCGGCGTTCCCCCCGACCGGCGGAGGCGGCTCCCGGCCGGCCCGCACCGTCCGTGCCCTCCGCACAGTCCGCGCCCTCCGCGCCCTCCGTACCGTCCGTACCCTCCGTGCCCTCCGCGCCCTCCGCGCCCTCCGCGCCCTCCGCACCGTCCGCACCCTCCGCACCCTCCGCACCCTCCGCACCGTCCGTGCCCACGGCCCGACGCGCCGCGGCGGCCGACGCCGACTTGGAGCGGCCGGAGTCCCGTTCCGCGGGGACCCCGCTCGATCGCGCCGCCCGCTCGGGCGAGCCGGACGCGGAGTTCTCGGCCGGACCGGTGACCGCCGCCCATCGCCGCGTCGCCACCCTCGTCAAGGTCGTCGCCCTCTGCGCGGCGACCGCCGCCGGCGGCATGCTCGCGCTCCGGGGCGGCGAAGCCCTCACCGCCCTCGGCGCAGACGGCTCCCCCGACTCCCGGCCCGCCGGCGTCGGCGCCACCGTCGGCGCCGCGGACCTGCCCGACCCGGGCCGGGTGCTCCAGGTGGTCGCCCACCCCGACGACGACCTGTACTTCATGAACCCGGACCTCCAGTACTCCATAGCCGCCGGTCACCCCGTGACCACCGTGTACCTCACCTCCGGCGAGGCCGACGGGGTCAACGGCCGCGCCGGCAAGGTGGCCACGACCCGGCCGAACAAGCCCGCTTACGCCGAGGCCCGCCAGAACGGCATCCGGTCCGCCTACGCGAAGATGGCCACCGGCGACCTCGGCAGCGCGTGGAAACGCACCGTCGTCCCGACCAAGGGCGGCGGCCACGCCGAGGTCGACATCCTCGTGGCCAAGCCCGAGGTCAACCTGGTCTGGTTGCAGATGCGCGAGTCCAACAACGTCTACGCCGACGTTCCCGAGAGCCTGCACGCACTGTGGGACGGCAAGGCCCCGCGACTGGGGTCGGTGCTCGCCTCCGGCTCTCCGGTCAAACAGGGTTTCGCGTACACCAAGGACCAGGTCGTCCAGACCCTCGTGGGCGTCCTGGAGCGGTACAAGCCGACCACCATCCGCTCGCAGGACCCCACCCCCGGCCGGCTGATCGCCAACAAGAAGTACGCGGACCACCAGGACCACTTCTACGGCGCCCGTTTCGTCCAGATGGCCGCCGCCGCGTACGCGAAGGACGTCAAGGACCGCCCGCACTTCGGGGTGCAGAACTACCTCGGGTACTTCAACGGATCGCTTCCCAGCACCCTCGACCCGAACGAGGCCCAGGCGAAGCTGGACATCCTGCACGCCTACGCCTGGGCCGACAAGGACAACCACTGCGGCAGCGAGGCCGGCTGCGGCGACCTCAAGATCACCGAACACGCGTCGAGCAACCGTTGGACCCAGTCCATCAACTACGCCGGAGGCACCGGCACTTCCTGGCTGACCTCCGACAAGGATCACGGCCTGTGGGCCTTCAAGGCGCTCGACGGCCAGGTCGCCGTCTGGCACCGGAACGGTCTGATAGGCCCCTGGACCGGTCCGCGCCTGCTCGCCGGCACGGGCATCGACCCGGGCGTCTCCACCGTTACGCTGGCCGACGGGCGGATCGCCGCCTTCGCCACCCGCACGACCTTCGGCCCCAAGCCCGCGGACTACCGGCGCGAGGTCGTGTTCTCGACCCAACAGGCGCCAGGCTCAGAGCTGTTCGGGGAGTGGGAGTCGCTGGGTACGCCCGAGGCGGGCGATGTGAACGGCACCTCCGACATCAGCGCGCCCGCCGTCTCCCTCGACGGCGCGGGCCACTTGGCGGCGTACGTCCGCGACGGCGCGTACACCCTGCGCGGGCGGGTGCGGGCGGCAAACGGCAGTTGGGGCCCCTGGGAGCGGTACGGCGGCTCCGACCTGCACGGCACGCCGGTCACCGCGATCGACGGCGCCGGTCGGCGGATGGTCCTGGCCACCACGGCGAAGACGGTGGTGGGTTGGGTGCAGCCGAAGCCGGGCGCCCCGCTGGGCCGCGTCACCCCGACCGGGTTGCCGGCCACCACGCTCCCGATCACGGCGGAGAGCCGCGAGGGCGGCGTACGACTGTGGTTCCGCAAGCCGGGGTCGGGCAACGTCCGCACGGCCCTGTTGACGGGCGACGGCGGTCTCAAGGTCAACAACCTCACCGACCTCGGCGGGCTCCAGGGCTTCGGCTCGGTGACGGCCAGCGGGCACCTGCTGGCGGGCCGTTCCTCGGGTGGACGGTTGAGCTCGGACCTCGGTCCGGAGCAGGAGTGGCAGCGGTCGCCGCTGATGTTCGTGGACGCCCCGTCCAGCACCACGATCGGGCGGAACATGGTCAGCCTCGCGGTGGTCGGGCTCGACGCGCGACTGTACGTGACCTCCTCGACGGACGACCCGAAGGCGTACCTGGCGCCGTGGACGCCGGTCGGGCCGCCCGAGACCCGCCCGTAGCGGGCGCCCCATCGGGCGATTCGCCCGAACTCCCGCCAACGACCCACACGGGAGCACATGCCCACCCGAAATCCGGACGAATCGACTCCGGATTTTGAGCGCAAAAGCGGATCAAAATCACACAAGGCGCAATCAGCTCCGGTCACTTCCGGAAAGCAGGAGTGGTCGGTCACTTCGGTGAACCAAGTTCGCCGTATTGACCTCTCACTGATCGACCCACCTGCTCAGCGGTTTTCCCGCCCGGAACGAACCCAAGGCGTGACCGATGCCGACGACCCGTCGCCGATTCCTCTTCGCCGCGCTGCTCCCCGTGCTGACCGTCGGCGCCACGGGAGTGATCGCCGTCGCCACCGAACGGCAGACCTCCGCCGGGGCCGGCACCGGCCCCGGCGCAGGCCAGGAGAAGGACCCGACCCCGGTCGTCCCCGCGAGCACCACGGCCGGTTCGGTCGTCCAGATCGTCGCCCACCCCGACGACGACCTGTTCTTCATGAACCCGGACCTCAGCCGGTCCCTGCTGGCCGGCACCCCGCTCACCACCCTCTACCTCACCTCGGGCGAGGCCGACGGGCGCAACCAGGCGCGCGGCGGCGCCGCCAGGGACCCCGCGCAGCCCGCCGACCGCGCGCACTACGCCGAGGCCCGACAGAACGGCATCCGCTGCACGTACGCGCAGATGGCCACCGGAGACCGCGCGAGTCCGTGGAAGCGCACGGTCCTGCCCACCGCGGGCGGCGGTCACGTCGAACTCGACGTCCTCGTGGCCATGCCCCACATCAACCTGATCTGGCTCCAGTTGCGCGAGGCCCGCAACCCGGCGGCGGACAATCCGGTCAGCCTGCGCGGCCTGTGGAACGGGAAGATATCCGCGCTCGGCTCCCAACTGGCCTCGGGCAGCCCGATCAAGCAGCCGTACACGTTCACCAAAGACCAACTGATACGGACGTTGGCCGGGGTGCTGGCCCGGTACAAGCCGACGACGATACGCATGCAGGACCCGACACCGGGCCGCTACGAGACGACCGGCAAGTACACCGACCACCAGGACCACATGTACACCGCGCGGTTCGCGCAGGCCGCCACCGCCGCGTACGCCCTCCAGGTGAGCGACCGCCCGCACTTCTCGGTACAGAACTACCTCGGCTACCACAACGGCACCCTCCCGCACGCGCTCGATCCTCAGACGGTCGCCACGAAGGTCGGCTACCTGAAGACGTACGCCTGGCAGGACATGGAGAACTACTGCGGCAGCCCCTCGGGCTGCGGCGACCGCAAGGTGGCGGGCAGCCCCACCGGCCGCAACTGGGCCCAGTCGCTGCGCTACGCCCGCGCCGACAGCACCTCCTGGCTGGTCGAGGGCGCGCCGGGCAGCCTGTACGCCTTCGCCCCGCTGGACGGTCGGATGGCCGTCTGGACCCGCGACCCGGCCGGCGTCTGGGCGGGCCCCACGCTCCTCCCCGGCACCGGCATCGACCCGGGCGCGAGCACCGCCCGGCACCCCGACGGCCGCGTCGCCGTCCTCGCCACCCGCACCGTCGTCGGTCCCGCCGCGGCGGACTACCGGCGCGAGATCGTGTACGCCGTCCAGGCCGCGCCGGGTGGCCCGTTGGGGGACTGGCGCTCGCTCGGCACCCCCGAGGCGGAGGACGAGCACGGCACGTCGGCGATCAGCGCACCCGCGGCGGCCTTCGGGCGGGACGGCCGCCTGACGGTGTACGTCCGCGACGCGCGCCGCACCCTGCGGGCCCGTACGGAGCAGCCGTCGGGCGGCTTCACCGCCTGGCAGCGGCTCGGTGGCCAGGACCTCCAGAGCGACCCGGTCACGGTGGTGGACTCGGCGGGGCGCCACCACGTGTACGCGACGACCTCGCGCACCGTCCTGGCGTGGACGCAGCCCACCCCGGACGCCCCGCTCCGGGGCCCGTTCCCGACGCACCTGCCGGCCACCACGGTTCCCCTCACCGCGGTCCCCGAAGCGGCGGGCGCACGCCTCTACTTCCGCCGCCCCGACTCGGGCGTGGTCCGCAGCGCCCTGGTCACGGCGGGCCCCGGCAAGCCGGTGGTGTCCAGCCTCACCGAGGTGGGCGGCCGGGCCGGGTACGGCGCGGTCGGTGTCGCGGGCCGGTTCCTGTCGGGCCGCGCGGACACCGGCACCATCAGCACCACCTCCGCGGGCGGGCCGCCGGCGTGGACGGAGTCCAGGATGCTCTACGCGGGCGCCCCGTCGGGTGTCCTCGACCCGTCGGGCACCACGACGACGGCGGTCCTGGGCCTGGACGCCGACCTCCACGTCACCACGACCCCGGCCGCCGGCACCGCCCACCCGCTCTGGCACCGCGCGGTCCCCCGGCCCGCGTGAGCCGGCCGGCCCGATGTTCGGCTTCGCCGGCGGGCCCGCCCATTCGTCCGCTTGACTGGGCGTCATGGAACTTCGAGAGAAACTCGCGTGGGCGGCCGGCAACCATCGGGCCGGCACGGCTTCCGCGCGCGGCGAGTGCACGTGGGGCGCCCCCTGCGCCGGCCGCGTGGAGTGGAGCGTGCGGGTCACCGACGCGGGCGGCGACAGTTGGTGGGCGGCGTGCGCGAAGCACGCCGCCGCCTCCCCGCTGCTCTCCCCGCCCGAGGGCCCGCTGACGTGACGCGGCGGTGATGCGGCGGTGATGGGCGGTGATGCGACAGTGAGGTGACGGCAGGGAGTGCCGCGTCATCCGTCCGTCAGCAGTTCCAGGATGCGCGCCGGGGTCCAGTGGCCGGCCGCTCCCGGACAGGCCGCCAGGTAGTCGGCGATGTCCTGCTCCTGCCACGGCCCCGACTCCAGGAGCCCGCCGGCCAGGTACCGCAGGTAGGCGGCCGAGGGCGGCAGGTGTTCGACGTCGGCGAGGGCCCACGGCGCGGTGAACGTCAGGACGGGGATACCGTCGACGGCGCCGGGACAGATCAGCGTCTCGTACCGCCCCGGTCCCACCGCGTGCCGCCCCGCACGCAACACCGGCGCCAGGTCCAGGTCGACTCCGGGCGTCCCGTACATCTCCTGGGCCGCGATGTCGGACAGTTGGCCCACCGTGATCAGGTGCGCGCGGGCCCGCGTCCGGCCGGGCGCCGTCGGATCGTGGAAGCCCCGCCCGCCCGTCCACACCGCGGACTCGGTCGCGAAGTACAGGCACCCGGGGAGTTCCACCGCGATCGACCGTTCCGGGGCACGGTGGTCCCGACAGCCCGGATAGGTCCGCGTCGCCCCGGGCGGCCGACCCCCGGCGAGGTAGGCGCCGAGGCGGTCCATGTGCATGTTGGAGCCGTAGGACGCGTACCAGACCCGTACGGGAGCACCCGTCCCCACCCCGAGCGGAACCACGGCGTGCACACTCACGCCCCCATCCTCCCCCACACCGGCCGCAACCCCGCGCCCGACCGACCCAAGGCTCAGCCCTCGCCGGTCGCGGCGGTCGTCTCGGCGGTCTCGGCGGTCTCGGTCGTCTCGGCGGTCTCGGTCGTCTCGGTGGAGCCCTGGTGTTCCCCGCCGGTGTCGAAGTGACGGTCCAGGTAGGACCGTGCGTCGAGGAGACTGTCGCGCAGCAGCGAGAAGACCTCGTCCCCGTCGCCGGGCCGCCCGTCGACGTCCAGACGGTGACACTGTGCCAGTTCCAGGTACCGGTGGTCGTTCTCCTCGGCGTACCGCCACGCTTCGGCCTCGGCCCTGGAGATGGCCTCTTCCATCGACCCGGCCCGCCACAAGGTGAGGCGTTCCTCGTACGGGGCACCCACGTCGTCCGCCCACTGGAACACACAGCGGACTGCGTACCAGAACGCACCGGGCGCCACCGGATCCGCTACTGCCATGTCTCGCCCCAACTCCGCATGCGATTGACGGACACGCGACCGGGCCTCTCACCGCCGCGTCCGCTCCCGAAACACCCTACGGAACCCCGGTGCCACCTCAACTCCGAGACGGCCGAGAGACGGCCGGGGGGGGCGGCCGGGGGGCGGCCGGGGGGGGCGGCCGGGACTGAATCGCCGCGTTCGTCGGCGGGGTCCCACGCGCCTCCGCTTCCATGTCCGTCATGGAACTCCGAGAGAAGTCCCCGTGGGCGGCGGACAACCACAGGGCCGGCACGGCTTCCGGCGCATCCGAGTCCGAGGCAGTTGCGGGGGCGGCGTTCGTAGCGATGGTTTGAGCCGGCGGCAGCCGGTCAGCCCCCGTTGTCTGTGTGCGGGCCCCCGGGCACACCACCCGCGGACGGCCCAGGGGTCCCGAGACGGCTTCGGGCCGGTGGTCATCGACCACCGGCCCGAAGTGTCACGCATGCCCCTGCATGGGGCTCTGACCTGCGGTTACAGCACCGGCATCATCTTGCGGAGTTCGAAGGCCGTGACCTCCGAGCGGTACTCCTCCCACTCCTGCTTCTTGTTGCGCAGGAAGAAGTCGAAGACGTGCTCGCCCAGGGTTTCCGCGACCAGTTCGCTGCGCTCCATCAGGGAGATCGCCTCGCCGAGGTTCTGCGGGAGGGGCTCGATGCCCATGGCGCGGCGTTCGGCGTCGGAGAGGGCCCAGACGTCGTCGTCGGCGCCCGCCGGGAGTTCGTAGCCCTCCTCGATGCCCTTGAGGCCGGCCGCGAGGAGTACGGCGTACGTCAGGTACGGGTTGGCGCCGGAGTCGATCGAGCGGACCTCGACGCGCGAGGAGCCCGTCTTGCCCGGCTTGTACATCGGGACGCGGATCAGGGCGGAGCGGTTGTTGTGGCCCCAGCAGATGTACGAGGGGGCCTCGCCGCCGGAACCCGCGGTGCGGGAGGAGCCGCCCCAGATGCGCTTGTAGGAGTTCACCCACTGGTTGGTGACGGCGGCGGTCTCGGCCGCGTGGCGCAGCAGGCCCGCGATGAAGGAGCGGCCGACCTTGGAGAGTTGGTATTCGGCGCCCGACTCGTAGAAGGCGTTGCGGTCGCCCTCGAAGAGGGAGAGGTGGGTGTGCATGCCCGAGCCCGGGTACTCCGAGAAGGGCTTGGGCATGAAGGTGGCCTGGACGCCCTGTTCCAGCGCGACCTGCTTCATGACCAGACGGAACGTCATGATGTTGTCGGCCGTGGAGAGCGCGTCGGCGTAGCGGAGGTCGATCTCCTGCTGGCCGGGGGCGCCCTCGTGGTGGCTGAACTCGACGGAGATGCCCATCGATTCGAGCATGGTGATGGCCTGCCGGCGGAAGTCCATGCCGACGTTCTGCGGGGTGTGGTCGAAGTAGCCGGAGTTGTCCGCGGGGACGGGGCGGGTGCCGTCCAGCGGCTTGTCCTTCAGCAGGAAGAACTCGATCTCGGGGTGGGTGTAGAAGGTGAAACCCAGGTCGGAGGTCTTGTTCAGGATGCGCTTGAGGACGTAGCGGGGGTCGGCGTACGACGGGGACCCGTCCGGCATGAGGATGTCGCAGAACATCCTCGCGGTCCCGGGTGCCTCGGCGCGCCACGGCAGTATCTGGAACGTGCTCGGGTCCGGCTTGGCGATCATGTCGGACTCGTAGACCCGGGCGAAGCCCTCGATCGCGGAGCCGTCGAAGCCGATGCCCTCGTCGAAGGCCTGCTCCAGTTCCGCCGGCGCGACCGCGACGGACTTGAGGAAGCCCAGTACGTCGGTGAACCACAGGCGCACGAAGCGGATGTCGCGCTCCTCGAGCGTCCGGAGGACGAATTCCTGCTGCTTGTCCATGCCTTCATCCTCGCAGTTCAGACGGCCTGTGCACCACCTCCCCCGGAGGGGGGAGCACAGTCGGGCCGGTCCAGTATCACCACCCGTGGTTTCCGCCACATTACGCACCCCGGAAAGCTCGTGGCACCCCCGCACTGACCTCGGGGCGGTCGTGAGCATTACCATCTGCGCCCATGGGGGGCTGGAAGCACGGGAAACGCGGGGGCCACGGCGCCCCCGCCGCTCGGCGTGCCGTGCTGCTGCTCGCGTTCGGGGTGCTGTGCGGCGCCGTGTTCCTCTGCGGGCGGGTCGGTGTGGGACACGCCGAGCCCGGTGTGGGACACGCCCGGCTCGCGGCCCACGGCACGCCGGGCGTGCCGGGCGCGCCGCACGCCGTCTGCGTGGCCCCGTACGAGCTTCTGGGCTGCGCCCCGCACTCCCATGTGACCCCGGCGGTACTGCCCGCCCCGCCGCCCGCCGTGACCGTGTCGCAGGCGGGGTCCGCGGCCGTCGCGGAGCTTGCGCGCACCGGGCCGATCCGCCCGCCCGGGACGCTGGCTCGCGCCCCCGACCTGCACGTTCTCCAGGTACTGCGGACCTGACGGGTCCGACGCCGAGCGCGGCACCCGTGTGCGGCGCCGGGCAACGCGGCACTCTGTCCCGCGCCCGGCATCGAGGCGCGACGGACACCCCCTCCACCCCCCTCAGCAGAAGGAACCAGGGCACATGGCCAGCAGGACCTCCCCGGACCAGAACGACCGCCAGGCGCGCATAGCCGAGATGCGCCGGGCGGACAAGGCGCGCGACCGGCGCAACAAGATCATCGCGATCACGGCCTCCACGGCCGTCGTGGCGGCGCTCGTGGGCTTCGGCTCGTGGGTGCTGCTCAGCCAGAAGCAGAAGGAGAAGAACGACGAGGCGGCCCGCAAGGCGCCGGTGAGCGGCGAGCAGACCTGGGACGCGAAGAAGCTGGGTCGCAACCACGTCGAGACGGTCGTGAAGTACGAGATGAACCCGCCGGTCGGCGGCGACCACCACCCCCGCTGGACGAACTGCGACGGCGACGTCTACGCGAACCCGTTGCCGCAGGTGAACGCCGTCCACTCGCTGGAGCACGGCGCCGTCTGGGTGACGTACAACGAGAAGGCCGCCAAGGCGGACGTGGACACGCTCGCCGCGAAGGTCGGCAAGACCCCGTACACGATGATGAGCCCGGTCAAGGAGCAGGCCGGCGCGATCATGCTCAGCGCGTGGGGCAAGCAACTGACGGTGGAGAAGGCGGACGACCCGCGGGTCGCTCAGTTCTTCACCAAGTACGTGCAGGGTCCGCAGACCCCCGAACCGGGCGCGGCCTGCACCAACGGACTGGCCGACAAGTGACCCGCGCGAGCGGCGCGCACCGGACGTACTGGGTGTCCGGTGCGGCCGTCGTCCTCGCCGTGCTGTTCGCGGTGGGCGCCACGGTGGCCACCGCGAGCGGCGGCGACGGCGACCGCGAGCGCGGTACGTCCTCCCGCGCGCCGGCACTGTACTCGCCGGACGCGGGCTTCGCCCGGGACATGTCGGTGCACCACCAGCAGGCGGTGGAGATGTCCTTCATCGTCCGCGACCGCACCGAGGACGAGGCGGTGCGCAGCCTCGCCTACGACATCGCCAACACGCAGGCCAACCAGCGCGGGATGATGCTGGGTTGGTTGGACCTGTGGGGGCTGCCGAAGGTGCTCGCGGACGAGCCGCCGATGTCCTGGATGGGCACCGGAGGATCGGGCGACGGACATGCCGGCCACGGCGGTGCGGCCGGCATGGAGGGTCACGACATGGGCGGTCACGACATGGGCGCGGCCAAGCCCGGCGCGCTGATGCCCGGCATGGCCACCAAGGAGGAACTGACGAAGCTCGGGACGCTCCAGGGCCGTGACGCGGAGGTGCTGTACCTCCGGCTGATGACCGATCACCACAAGGGCGGGGTCGCCATGGCCCGGGGCTGCGCCGCACTGTGCGAGACCCCGGCGGAGCGGAAGCTGGCCGAGGGCATGGTCGAGGCGCAGCAGTCGGAGCTCACGCTGATGGCGGACATGTTGAAGCGGCGCGGGGCCGCGCCGCGCGGCTGACGGGACACGCTCGTACGGTGGTGGGAGGCGACCTCTCACCCGTACGGGCGTGCCCGCACCGGGTGGTGCGAACAGCCGCACGAGGACGAGGACGCCCGGGGCGGACGCTCCCGTGCCCGCCTCGTCACGACGCGCTCAGGAGGTTGACGCGATGACCACCGCCGGCGAGATCATGCACCCCGGGGCCCAGTGGATCCCCGCCACCGAGACCCTGGACCGGGCCGCCCAACTGATGGCACGGCTCAACGTGGGCGCTCTCCCCATCAGTGACACCGAGGAACGGCTCTGCGGCATCCTGACCGACCGGGACATCGTGGTGGGATGCGTCGCCAAGGGCCGCGACCCTTCGAAGATCACGTGCGGCGACCTGGCCCAGGGCACTCCGCGCTGGATCGACGCGGGCGCGGACGTCTCCGAGGTGCTGGAGGAGATGCAGAGCCACCAGATCAAGCGGCTTCCCGTGATCCGGGAGAAGAAGCTGGTCGGCATGATCAGCGAGGCCGATCTGGCGAAGCACCTCTCCGACGAGCAGATCGCGACCTGGGCCGAGCAGGTCTACGCCGGCCGGTAGCCGCCCGGACACTCCGCCCGCGCCCCTCCGACAACCGCCTCCGACGCCCCCTTCGACGACCGCTCTCCGATGGCCGCCCTCCGATGGCCGCCCTCCGACGACCGTACCCGCGGTCCGTCCCCGCAGGTCAGGAACGTTGCCCGGGGGCCCGGTGTACCGTCGTTCCCATGGATTCCCAGGATCTCGCCAACCTCGCGCACCTGCGCCGGGCACGGGATCTGATCGACCGGGAGTACGCGCGTCCCCTCGACGTGCCGACGATGGCCCGGCACGCGCTCATGTCGCCGGCGCACTTCTCGCGCCGGTTCCGCGCGGCGTACGGCGAAACGCCCTACAGCTACCTGATGACCCGCCGCATCGAGCGCGCCATGGCCCTGCTGCGCGCGGGGGCGAGCGTCACGGACGCGTGCATGGAGGTCGGCTGTACCTCGCTCGGCTCGTTCAGTTCGCGGTTCACCGAGCTGGTGGGAGAGACGCCGAGCGCGTACCGCGCCCGGGACCACGAGGCCGTCGCGGCGATGCCCGCGTGCGTGGCGAAACTGACGACCAGGCCGACCCGGGACCTGCCGAGCAGGAACGGAGAAGCGGTCCGCGACCCGGCGCCCTAGCGTGGATCGCATGACCATCTCACTTCAGTACTGCCACATCACCGTCAACGACGTGGACGAGGCGCTCGCGTTCTACCGCGACGCCCTCGGCCTGAGGTCGCGCAACGACGTCGCCTCGGGCGGGTTCCGCTGGGTCACCCTCGGCAGCGATGACCAGCCGGACCTGGAGATCGTGCTCTCGGAACCGCACGCGGGCCGCTCGCAGGCCGACGGGGACGCCCTGCAGGAGCTGCTCACCAAGGGGCTCCTGCCGATGACCGTCTTCCGTGCCGGGGATCTCGACGCGACCTTCGAGAAGCTGCGGGCGTCCGGCGCCGAGGTGCTCCAGGAGCCCATCGACCAGCCCTGGGGTCCGCGCGACTGCGCCTTCCGGGACCCGTCGGGGAACATGGTGCGGATCTCGCAGGCCCCCAAGGCGTAGGCCGCCCGCCGGGCCGGGGCTGCCGGCCGACCGGCGCGGGTCAGGAGTCCCCGGAGGGGGCCCGGCCCATGTCCCTGCCCGTCTACCGGCCCGTGTCCCTGCCGGTCTCCCGGCCCGTGTCCCTGCCCGTCCGCCGGTCCGGATCCGTCGCGTCGAGGATCGCCCGTGTCACCTGGTGCGGGCGATCCATCATGACGAGGTGCCCGGCCGGTTCCGCGACGTCGAGGCGGGCTCCGAGCCGCTCGGCCAGGCCCGCCTGCCGGTCGAGCCACCGCAGGGCCCCGCGCCCGTCGGTGCCGTCGTGTCCGGCGAGCACGGTGGCGGGCACGGTCAGCGGGTGCGTCACCCCCAGCGCGAGCACCTCCGCGGCCGCGTCGAGGTAACCGGCGTTCTCCAGCAGGGCCCCGCGCCAGACCCGGCCCGTGCGGTAGCAGCGGCGTACGAGGTCCCGCGCCGCCGGGTCGCCTCCGACGACCCGCGACGCCCGCACGACGCTCCGGCGGGCGGCCGGGCCGAGCGCGGCCGGCAGTCCGACGGCGGTCACGGCGCGGCCGAGCGCGCGGGCGGCGCCGTGGCGCCACGCTGCGGGCAGGGCCGTACGGGGGTCCTCCTCCACGCTGGCGTCGACGAGGACCACGGCGGCGGTCCGCTCCGGGTACAGGCGGGCGAAGGCCTCGACGTGGAACCCGGCGATGGAGTGCCCGACGACGGTGACCGGCCCGATCCCGGTACGCGGGTCGCCTTCGCCCGAAGGACCGGCCCCGGCACCCGCCCCGGCACCCGGGAGGTGTGGGCCGAGCGCGTCCAGCAGCCCGGCGATCCGGTGGGCCTCCCCGGCGGCGGTGGCCGGTGCGAGGGCCGGGCCGCTCAGTCCGTGTCCGGGGCGGTCGAAGGTGACGACGGTCCGGCCCTGCGCGGCGAGCAGTTCCGCGACGGGGTCCCAGTCGAACCAGGCCATGGCGAGTCCGGCGCTGAGGACGACGACGGGCCCGCTGCCCTCGACGACGGTGTGCAGGACGACGCCGTCACCGCCCGCCGGGCGGACGAACAGACCTCGGGGACCCACGCGCGCGCTCGTGGACGGCGTGGACGGCGTGGACGGGCTCGTGAACGGGGTGTACGGGCTCGTGGACGGGCTCATCGAGTACGGCGCTCCTCGTGGGTCGGGCTCAAGTACGGCGCTCCTTGTGCACGGAGTACGCCAGCAGTGCGAGCCAGACCGCGACGATCAGCACCTGGAGCCGCTGGCCGGCTCCGAGCGCCCACGTGCCTCGCCCGGCGGTGAACATGGCGATGGCGGTCAGGGTCCAGGCGGTGGCGAGCAGTTCCAGGGCGACGAGCGCGGGCCCGTACCGGGCGAGCGGCGCGAGCCGGTCGTAGCGGCGGGCGGCGACGGTCAGGGCCACGATCCCGACGAGGGCGCCGGTCATGGCGAGGCTGCTGCTGACGGCGTGGGCCTGGTGGGTGGCCGGTACCAGTCCGGCGGTCTCCCGGGCGGCGCATTCGGGGTCCACGGTGGGTTGGCAGCTCAGCGGCAGCCAGGCGTCGGCGGCGGTGGCCGCGCCGAAGAGGGTCACGCCGGCCCAGCCGATGACGGACCAGGGCCGACGGGAGTCCGCGTACCGCGCGAGGCGCAGGAGGGCGAGCAGGCCCCCGGCGAAGACGAGCAGACCGGCGGTGAAGTCGGTGGCGCGGAAGAGGCCGCCGAGGGGCTGGTCCTGTGCGGCGAGTTCGCTGACGTACGTCTCGATGGGGTTGAGGCCGGTCGAGAGCACGACTTCGAGCACCCACGCGGTGTAGGCGGTGGCGCCGAGTCCGATGAGGACGGCGACCGGCAGGGTGCTCCGCACGGACGAGTCTTGTCTGGACATGGTGCGACTGATCCTAAGCAGGTACGGGGCCCTCATCGGGTATGAGGTCCTCATCGGTACGAGGCCGGTCCGACGGTCGGATACCCACCCCGGGTAGGGTTCCGTTCATGACGCGCAGCGCCCGACGAGCCGCCCGGTGGCCCCGGTTGCCGCTGCTCGCCGTGCTGCTGCTGGGAATCGTCACGATGCACACGTGGGGCCATCCGGCCGATTCCCACACCGGGGAGGACGCGACCGTCGGCCACTCCGTTGCCCGGGTGGACCCGGGTGTGGCGCATCACCCCGGGTCGCCGCACGCCGGACCGGCGGCGGCGCCGCGGGCCCCGACGACCTCGGACCTCCCGACCGCTTCGGACCTCCCGACCGCTTCGGGCCATCCGACCGCTTCGGACCTTCGGGCGGCCTCGGACCCTCCGACCGCTTCGGACCTTCCTGCGGCCGGCCGGCCGCAGGCCCGACCGGCGCCCAGACCCGCCATGGACCCGATGTCCGTGTGCCTGGCCGTCCTGGCCGGGCTGGTGCTCCTCGCGCTCGGCCGCTCGGCGACGCGCCGCACCGTGCGTGCCGAGGCCGGCCCCGGCACGGCGGCGCGCGCCCCGGCGGGGCCGGATCCGCCGGCGCCCCGGGAACTCCTGCTCCGGCTGGCGGTACTGCGCGTATAGGGCGGGCCCCGCCGCGCCCCCGCCTGCCCGAACGGCGGTGGGGGCGGCGGCGCTCGGCGCCCATCCACTCGTATCGCCACACCGCGAGGTGCACCCATGCGTTCCCTCCCCACCCGTCGTGCCGTGCTCGGCACGGGACTCGCCGTCGCCGGCTCGGGTCTGCTCGCCGCCTGCTCCGGCGGCGCCCCGGCCACGGACCACGGCTCCATGAACCACGACGCGACCAACCCCGGCGGCGCCTCCGCCGGCTCCCCCGACGGCTACGTCGACCCGGCCGGTCCGGAGGTCCGGGCCGCGGAGGCCGCCCGGGCGGCGGCCGGCCCGCGCACCGAGGTCCGCGTCACCGCCACCGCCGCCCCGCTCGACCTGGGCGGCGGGCGCACCGTGCGCTCCTGGGCGTACGGCGACCGGCTGCCGGGCCAAGAGGTCCGGGTCACCGCGGGCGGCACCCTCGCCCTGACCCTGGCCAACAACCTCCCGCGGGCCACGTCCCTGCACTGGCACGGTCTGGCCCTGCGCAACGACATGGACGGGGTTCCCGGGCTGACGCAGCGGGACATCGCCCCGGGCGGCTCGTTCCGCTACGAGTTCGCCGTCCCGCACCCGGGGACGTACTGGTTCCACCCGCATTCGGGGGTCCAGCAGGACCGCGGCCTGTACGCCCCGTTGATCGTCGAGGACCCCAGGGAGCCCCTCGCGTACGACAAGGAGTGGGTGGTCGTCCTGGACGACTGGCTCGACGGTGTGGACGGGTCGACCCCGGACGGTGTGCTCGCCGAACTCCGCAAGGGCATGGGCGGCGGCGCCGGTGCGGGCGGTCATGCCGGGCACGGCTCCGCCCCGATGCCGACCCCCGACGCGGGCGCCGGCCCGTCCCGGGTCCTGATGGGCGGGGACAGTGACGTCCTCGGCAAGGACGCGGGCGACGTCGCGTACCCGTACCACCTGGTCAACGGCCGGGTGGCGCAGGACCCGTCGGTCTTCACCGCCCGGCCCGGGGACCGGATCCGGCTGCGGATCGTCAACGCGGGCGGGGACACGGCCTACCGGATCGCCCTCGGCGGGCACGAACTGACGGTCACCCACACCGACGGCTTCCCGGTGGAGCACGCCACGGCCCGCTCGCTGCTGTTGGGCATGGGCGAGCGGTACGACGTCCTGGTCACCGCCGGCGACGGGGTCTTCCCGCTGACCGCGCTCGCCGAGGGCAAGGGCGACGGCGCCTCGGCGCTCGCCGTGCTCCGCACCGGCGCGGGGGCGCCGCCGACCGCCGCGACCCGGCCCGCGGAACTGGCCGGTCGGCCGTTGACGGCGGACGCGCTGCGGGCCGCCGAACCGGCCGTGATGGCCTCCCGGGCGGCGGACCGCACGATCAGGATCCGGCTCACGGGCGGGATGGCGGCGTACGACTGGGCCTTCGACGGCAAGCCGTACGCGCCGGACCGGCGCCATCCGGTGAAGGCGGGCGAACGGGTCCGGCTGGAGTTCACCAACTCCACGACGATGTGGCATCCGCTGCACCTGCACGGGCACACCTTCGCCCTCGGCGCGAGGCCGGGCGGGGCGCGCAAGGACACCGCGGTCATCCTGCCGAACGGGACCCTCACGGCGGAGTTCGACGCCGACAACCCCGGTCTGTGGATGGTGCATTGCCACAACGTGTACCACGCGGAGGCCGGGATGATGACGGTGCTGGGCTACCGCCGCTGACGGTCCGGGCGGCGGGATGCGACAAGAGCGCCCGGGGTGAACGCCGTTCCGTCTCCCGACCCACCGGCCGGGAGACGGAATCGGGTTGGAGGGGGTCGGGGCGCGTGGCAGGGTGAGGGGTCATCGCCGCCACGCCCCGAAGGACGCCCCCAGGCATGAGCACGCCCCCGAACCCGCCCAGCAGCCCCGCCGGTCCGCCGACGGAGCCCGCGGGAACGTCCATACCCGAGGCGGCGCCCTCGCCGGGCCCGTCGCCGAGCGAGACGCCCGAACCGGGCCCGTCCCTCACGAAGGAGCCCACGCCCACGCCCACGCCGGGTCCGTCCCTCACGAAGGAGGCCACGCCCACGCCGGGCCCGTCCCTCACGAAGGAACCCACGCCCGCCGAGGCCCCGGCGCCCGAGCCCGTCGACGCCCCGCCGGCGCCCGCCCCGGCCGCCCCGCCGGTCACCACCCCACCGGTCACCACCCCGCCGGTCACCGCTCCACCGGCGCCGTCGGGCTTCGCACCGCTCACGCCCGGCCCGCCGGCCGGCGCCTTCGGCGCACCCGCGCCCGGGCCGCAGGCCCCCGCCGACCCCGCCAACCCCTGGAGCGCACCCGCCGACCAGGGCTTCGCCGGGCCGCCGTCCGCAGGGCCGGGCGGATACACGGGTCCCCCCGGATACGGGGTCCCTCCCGGCCCTCCGGGCTACCCGGGTCACCCCGGGTACCCGGGCTACCCCGGATACCCCGGGGCCGTCCCGGAGAAGAGCAACGGTCTGGCCGTCGCCTCGCTGGTGCTCGGCCTCATCGCCGTCCTGGTGGCCCTCATCCCGTTCTTCTTCTGGCTCGGCACGCTCATCGGTCTGACCGGCCTCGGTCTCGGCATCGCGGCCGTGGTCAGCGCCTCCCGGGGCGCCCCGCGCAAGGCGATGTCGTGGTGGGGCACCGTCCTCGGCGTGCTCAGCCTGTTCGCCTCGGTGGCCGGGTTCTACTTCACCGTCAAGGTCGCCGACAAGGTCGACAGGGCCGTGGACAGCCGGCCGGGCCGCTCGTGGGACGAGCCGTACCCCACGCCGTCCTTCTCCTCCCCGTACGGCCTGCCCGGCGACGAGCCGACCACCGGCCCGGGGTTCAGCACCCCGCTGGCCTTCGGCGAGAGCCACACGTACGCGAACGGCCTGAAGGTGTCCCTGTCCACACCCGTCGAGTACGTCTCCAAGAGCCACGCGGACATCGACAACGCGGTGAAGTTCGACATCACGATCACCAACACATCGAAGAAGCCCATCACGGTGATCTACCTCCAGCCCGACGTCACGGACGAGCGGGGCCGCTCCGCCGAGACCGTCTTCGACGGGTACATGCCCAAGGCGATCTCGCAGACCGTGGCACCGGGCGCGACCGCCACCGGGAGCTCCGCCTACGAGGTGCCGAAGGGCACCAAGACCCTCCGTGCGGAGATCTCCCCCGCACTGCTGCTCGACCCCGTGAAGTTCGCCGGGCCGATCGGCTGACCCGCCTCCGGGAACGGAAGAGGGGCCGGGCTCCAGGACATCGCGTCAGAAAGACGATTACACTGGGTCCGTGCCTCAACTTCGCCTGGCCCTGAATCAGATCGACTCGCACGTCGGCGAGATCACCGCGAACGCCGACTCCGTCGTCCACTGGACGCGGCACTCCGCGGAGCAGGGGGCCCACCTGGTGGCGTTCCCCGAGATGATGCTCACCGGGTACCCCGTCGAGGACCTCGCCCTGCGCGGCTCCTTCGTCGAGGCCTCCCGCACGGCGCTGCGCGAACTCGCCGAGCGGCTGGCCGCCGAGGGCCTCGGCGAGCTGCCCGTGATCGTCGGCTACCTGGACCGCACGGAGAAGGCCACGCCGCGGCTCGGCCGTCCGGCGGGTTCCCCGGAGAACGCCGCCGCCGTGCTGTACGGCGGGCGGGTCGTCCTCCGCTTCGCCAAACACCACCTGCCCAACTACGGGGTCTTCGACGAGTTCCGGTACTTCGTGCCGGGCGACACCCAGCCGGTGATCCGGGTGCGTGGCGTGGACGTGGCCCTGGCGATCTGCGAGGACCTCTGGCAGGACGGTGGCCGGGTCCCCGCCACCCGCTCCGCGGCGGCCGGTCTGCTGGTGTCGATCAACGCCTCCCCCTACGAGCGCGACAAGGACGACCAGCGCCTCGAACTGGTCCGTGAGCGGGCCCGGGAGGCCGGGTGCACCCTCGCCTACCTGGCGATGATCGGCGGCCAGGACGAGCTGGTCTTCGACGGCGACTCCATCGTCGTGGACGCCGCGGGCGAGGTCGTCGCCCGCGCCCCGCAGTTCTCGGAGGGCTGCGTGCTGGTCGACCTGGACCTGCCGGCAGCCCGTGCCGACGCCCCCGAGGGCGTCGTCGACGACGGGCTGCGGATCGACCGCGTGATCCTGTCCGAGGAACCGGTGGAGGCGTACGAGCCGGTCGTGCCCGGCGGCTGCGCCGAACGCCTCGACGACGACGAGGAGGTCTACGACGCGCTGGTCGTGGGACTGCGCGCGTACGTCCTGAAGAACGGGTTCCGCTCGGTCCTGATCGGGCTCTCGGGCGGCATCGACTCGGCGCTCGTGGCCGCCGTCGCCTGCGACGCGATCGGCGCCCAGAACGTGTACGGCGTGTCGATGCCCTCCAAGTACTCCTCGGACCATTCCAGGGGCGATGCGGCCGACCTCGCGGAACGGACCGGCCTGAACTTCCGGACGGTGTCGATCGAGCCGATGTTCGACGCCTACATGGGATCCCTGGGCCTCACCGGCCTGGCCGAGGAGAACCTCCAGTCGCGCCTGCGCGGCACGCTGCTGATGGCGCTCTCCAACCAGGAGGGTCACATCGTGCTGGCCCCGGGCAACAAGTCGGAGCTGGCCGTTGGTTACTCCACCCTGTACGGCGACTCGGTCGGTGCCTACGGCCCGATCAAGGACGTCTACAAGTCCGACGTCTTCCGCCTCGCGCGGTACCGCAACCGGGCCGCCGCCGAGCGGGGCGAGACCCCGCCGATCCCGGAGAACTCGATCGTGAAGCCGCCGAGCGCCGAGCTGCGCCCGGGCCAGGTGGACACGGACTCGCTGCCGGACTATCCGGTGCTCGACGCGATCCTGGCGATGTACGTGGACCGCGACCAGGGCATGGAGTCGATCGTCGCCGCCGGCTTCGACGCCGAGCTGGTCGCCCGGACGCTGCGGATGGTGGACACGGCGGAGTACAAGCGTCGCCAGTACCCGCCGGGCACCAAGATCTCCGCGAAGGGCTTCGGCAAGGACCGCCGGCTGCCGATCACCAACGGCTGGCGCGAGCGGACGTAGCCGGCGGGAGGTGCGGCCGGGTGCCTGACGCAGGCCGCACGGACTTTCGGCGAGCGGCCCCTCTCCGATCACGAGAGGGGTCGCTCCGGCAGCCGAGTGCCCGCGAGAAGTCACCTGTTTCGGAACTTCCCGGCCGTCCGCCGGATCGCGCTGCTAGTGTGAAAAAGTGGCACACAAAAGATTCCTTCCTGCCGCTGTGGCAGTACTCTTTCTGGTGATTTCTTGTGGCTCTCAGGGAGAAGGGGACAAGAATCCCCCCTCTCCGAATTCAGCCCCTTCGACGACGCCTCCCGGGCGCGTCCGCGCGTCCCGGGGAATCGGGCAATCCGGGCTCGAAAGGCGAAGCGCTCTTCACGAAATCCGCCACGCTCGACGACGTCGACAAATTATATGCGGGACGCGATTTCTTCGTGTCTGTCGGCAAAGACGGCGTGGTCACCCGAGCGGCGAACGGCAAAGAGGTCGCACGGTCGGGCCTCGCGGGGTTCGCGGGTGGCTGCATCCTCGCCGTCATCGGATCGTCGCCCGATACGGGCTCCCTGATCTGGGCCCAGGTCACGGACAAGCCGGCAGCCGGGCTGGAACCGGCGAGCAGGTCGCTGTCGATCGTCGCCACCGACTCCAAGACGCACAAAGAGCGATGGCGCAAACCGCTGGTCGCCGATACGGACGAATTCGCCGGCTGCCAGTACGCGCAAGAAACGACGGTGACCAAGAACGAGAAGTGGCTGGCTTACGGAGAATGGGTCATCAGCCTCACCGACGGCACCTCGCGAGCGCTCGGATACGGAATTCGCCCGCGCGCCGTGGGAAACACCATCGCGGTGTACGACGGGGTGTGCGCCAACTGTCTGAACGGAATGGACTCGGTTCCGTTCACCGACCCGGCAACCGGGCGAGAACTGTTCTCATCCCCGGAACACGACATCATCGGCTCTCTCTCCGACGTACCGGGTGACTTCGCCACCTCCTCCGACGGATCCACTCTGTTCCTTGCCCGCCGCATCTCCGGCGACCCGATGTCCTATGCGCTGCAGTCACGGTCGCTGACCACCGGAAAGGTGAACTGGGAGATCACGGGGACCTCGTACACCGGGCCGGCCAGTCGCAAGGTCACGCTCGTCGAGAAGGCCGGTGTCGTGGTGATCCCCGATCTGGCGGCCGTCAAGGGGGAGGTCGCTCCCGACGTGCAGAAGGACCTGGGCGTCT
Source organism: Streptomyces sp. NPDC002602 (assembly GCF_042889445.1). Lineage (NCBI taxonomy): Bacteria > Bacillati > Actinomycetota > Actinomycetes > Kitasatosporales > Streptomycetaceae > Streptomyces > Streptomyces sp. NPDC002602. Next base: position 255,954 of record NZ_JBIAQX010000002.1, read on the forward strand.
CGATGGCCGACGGGAAGAAGCTGTGGAGCCTCCCCGGCATCGATGTGTGCGCGGCGAACGCCGCGGGCGTCGCCGTCGTGGCCAACGGTCAGTTGGTGGTCATCGACCCGCGGACCGGCAAGCAGATCTCCTACACCGACGAACGCAGCGACTGTGGCGTTTCGCTCGGCGAGTACTCCTACTACTCGAAGGACGGTGCGCTGGTTCGGGTCCTGCCCTCCGCGGAGTAGAGGGCCGGCAGCGGGCTCCCGGTGCGTCCGGGGGCCCACCCGCCGTGGAGGGTCGCGCGGAAATCAGAAGCGGCGCTTGAACCATCGTTTGACGGTGCCGACGGTGAAGACGAGCGCCAGGATGGCGAAGAGCGCCCGCTTGAGGTCGGCGCTTCCCCCGTCACCGCTGTAGCTCGTCGCGCCGTACAGGAAGAATGCGCCGTCGAACATCAGCAGGACCAGCAGGAACTTCGTGTCGGCGCGCACACCGGTGGGGTTGGCGCGTCGGGGGAAGCGCGGTGCTCCGCGCCCCGGGAACCCCGGTTCCCGGGAGGGCTTCAAACGGGTTCGGGTGACGGCATCCCGGAGTGCCGTCGCGGCCTGCGCCTCCGACAGACCGTGCAGGACCACGGGGGTGAGGTTGCCCAGCAACGCGCCGCGTGAGACGGGCTCGACCTCCACCGGAACGACCGTGAGACCTTCACCGGCCGGATCGTCACGCACGAACGACGACCACTCGGCGCCGGTCTGCGGCGAGAGGCGGTAGGAAGGCGAGACCACGGCGATCAGCCGTTCCGCCACCTCGAGGCCCCGACTGCGCGACAGCACACTGTTGCCGCCGGGGGTCTCGTGGTCCCAGGCCCCCAGGCTGACGGTGTACCCGTCGTTCTCCAGTTGCCAGCCGATCCATTCGGCCCAGGTGAGGTCCTCGTCGGCGTAGGAGATGAAGAAGTCGACCGTCATCGAGCACCCGGAAACGGGGCGCGGGTGCGCGGGCGGGAACGCGCGGGGCGCAAACCGTCCAGGAGCGTGCGGCGGGCGGTGTCCGAGTCCAGTCCGACGAGCGAGATGCGCGTGCGGGGGCCGAGGAGACCCTCCACCGAAGTGGGCTCCACCATCACCGGGACGATCAGGCGGCGCGACCCGTCGGGATCCTTCCTGAAGACGGCGGTCCATTCGGCCGCCGTCATCCCGGACTTCAGGAACGCGGGGGTGAGAACCAGGATGATGCGCTCGGCCCGGTGCAGGGCCGAGTCCATGTCGGCGACGAAGTTTCCGCCGGCGGTGAAGTCCAGCAACTGGACGACGGTTCGGTATCCGGCTTCTTCGAGAGCGTCGTTGATCCACGCCGCCCAATCGGCGTTGACGCCGGTGTAGCTGATGAAGAAGTCGACTGTCGCAGAGGTCATGGCGCCGCGATCCCGTGGTGGTAGGTGTCGGTGACGCCTTACGGGACCTCGGCATCGGCCGGGCCCCGCACACCCGTGTCACACATGCCGCGCTCGGCACACCGATGGCCGGTGGGCATGACGGCGCGGCTCACGGGAACCCCCGGAGGCGTCAACGTGCTGTGCAGTCTGCCGTTTCGGAGAGGATCTGTAAGCGGTATGGCCAGAATGCCAAGCCAACGAGCGGGACCGGGCCGTCACTCGGAACCCTCGTCCCGGGGCCGCGGCACCGGGCGCCGCGACCCCGGCGGGATCCGAACGGGACGACTCAGTCCTTGACGGTCATCCGCGCCGCGACCGGGAGGTGGTCGCTGCCGGTGCGGGACAGGGTCCAGGAGGCGTCGGGGATGATCCCGCGCACCATGATCTGGTCGATGCGGGCCATCGGGAACTGGGCGGGCCAACTGAAGCCGAAGCCGTCGCCCGCCGCGCCCTGCGTGGAGCGCATCTGGGACGTGACCTCGGACAGGGCCCGGTCGTTCATGGTGCCGTTGAGGTCGCCGAGCAGGACGACCTTCTTCAGCGGTTCGGAGGCCAGGGCGGCGCCGAGCGCGTCGGCGCTGTTGTCCCGCTGGTTGGCCGTGAATCCGGCGTTGAGCTTGACCCGGACCGAGGGGAGGTGGGCGACGAACACCGCGACCTGGCCGTGGGCGGTGTCCACGGTGGTGCGCATGGCCCGGGTCCAGCCCATCTTGATGTCGACGGGGGCGCTGGAGGACAGCGGGTACTTGCTCCACACGCCGACCGTGCCCTCGACGGCGTGGTACTTGTACACGCCGGCCAGGGCCTTTTCGTAGACGGGGACGACGCCGGCCTTGAGCTCCGTCAGCGCCAGCACGTCGGCGCCGGAGCGGGCGACGGATTCGGCGGTGCCGCGCGGGTCGGTGTTGTCGGCGTCCACGTTGTGGGTGACGACCATCAGGTTGCCGCCGCCGCCGGACTTGTCGGTGACCAGGCCGCCGAACAGGTTCGCCCAGACCACGGCGGTCAACAGTATCGACAGCAGGGCGGTGGCCGACTTGCGGATCACGGCGGTGACGAGCAGGGCCGGCACGGCCAGACCCAGCCAGGGCAGGAACGTCTCGGTGAGACTGCCGAGGTTGCCCACGTCGTTCGGCAGGTCGGCGTGGAAGATCATCACGAGCGAGATCAGTGCGGCGAGGCCCGCGGTGACGAGACCCCGGCGCCAGATTCCCCGGTCTCGGCGCAGGTCGGCCAGTCGGCGTCGGAGACCGGATCGGGAGGGCTCGGGCTCCGAGCCGCCGTTTCCCGTCTCCGTCATGTACGCCTGTGCCATTCCACTGCCCTCGCTGCCGTGCTCGCGCTCCGTCCCCGCCCCTTGACCCTAGGCGATGTTCGAAGCAGATCCGTGCCGTCCTTGCCGGCCGTACCTCCGTGAGGACGAACGGCCGTGCGGTGGGGGTTCCGCTTGTCACGAAACGCGCACATTGGGCGCGGCGCGGCCCGGGAGGGGCCGTGAGTGTGACGGACCGGTCATCGCGCCACTTCCGTGCCGGGGGCCGCGAGTGCCACCATGGGGGGTGAGTCCGGGGACGCCGTGAGGGCGCCTCGAGATGACACAAGGAGCAGTAGCCATGACGCATGTCGTTTCGCCTGCCCGCGAGACCTCCGGCCCCACCCTGTACGGGGGCACGGGAACGCGCCGCATCACCGTCCGCGACCTGGCCCTGGCCAAGGAGCGCGGCGAGAAGTGGCCGATGCTCACCGCCTACGACGCGATGACCGCGTCCGTGTTCGACGAGGCCGGGATTCCGGTCATGCTCGTCGGTGACTCGATGGGCAACTGTCACCTCGGCTACGAGACCACCGTCCCCGTGACGATGGACGAGATGACCCTGCTGTCGGCGGCCGTCGTGCGCGGCACGAGCCGCGCCCTGATCGTCGGCGACCTGCCGTTCGGTTCCTACCAGGAAGGCGCCGTGCAGGCGCTGCGCAGTGCGACGCGGCTGGTCAAGGAGGCCGGGGTCGGCGCGGTGAAGCTGGAGGGCGGCGAGCGTTCGCTGGCCCAGACCGAGCTGATCGTGCAGTCCGGCATCCCGGTCATGTCCCACCTGGGTCTGACCCCGCAGTCCGTGAACGCCATGGGCTACCGGGTGCAGGGCCGCAGCGACGAGGCCGCGCACCAGTTGCTGCGGGACGCGAAGGCGGCGCAGGACGCGGGCGCCTTCGCGGTGGTGCTGGAGCTGGTGCCGGCCGAGCTGGCCGCCGAGGTCACCCGGTCGCTGCACATCCCGACGGTGGGCATCGGCGCCGGGTCGGAGTGCGACGCCCAGGTGCTGGTGTGGACGGACATGATGGGCCTGACGGGCGGGAAGATGCCGAAGTTCGTCAAGCAGTACGCGAACCTGCGGCAGACCATGGGCGACGCGGCGAAGGCGTTCGCGCAGGACGTGGTCGGCGGAACGTTCCCGCAGGCCGAGCACGCCTTCCACTAGAGCCGGTGCCGAGGGCCGCCGACGTCCTCGTCGGCGGCCCTCGGCTCCTGTCGGTGGGCCCCGGGCTCCTGTCGGTGGCCCTCGGCTCCTGTCGGTGGACTGTCGGTGCTTTGTCAGCGGCGGCTGGTCCCATGATGTCCATGACGCGAAACGACAAGACTTCCCCGAGCGGCTCGCACGCCGTACAGGTCCGGGGTTTGGTCAAGCACTACGGCGAGACCAAGGCCCTCGACGGCGTGGACCTCGATGTTCGTGAGGGCACCGTGCTCGGGGTGCTCGGGCCCAACGGCGCGGGAAAGACCACTTTGGTCCGCGTCCTCTCCACCCTGATCACCCCGGACGCCGGGACGGCGACGGTGGCGGGCTTCGACGTGGTCCGCCAGCCCCGGCAACTGCGCCGCACCATCGGCCTCACCGGTCAGTACGCCTCGGTCGACGAGAAGCTCTCCGGCTGGGAGAACCTCTACATGATCGGCCGGCTGCTGGACCTGCCCCGCAAGGAGGCCCGGTCCCGCGCCGACGAGCTGCTGGAGCGGTTCTCGCTGACGGAGGCCGCCAAGAAGGCGGTCATGAACTACTCCGGCGGCATGCGCCGCCGGCTCGACCTGGCCGCCTCCATGATCGGCCGGCCGGCCGTGCTGTACCTGGACGAGCCGACCACTGGTCTGGACCCCCGCACCCGCAACGAGGTGTGGGACGAGGTGCAGCGGATGGTCGCCGAGGGCGCCACCGTCCTGCTGACGACGCAGTACATGGAGGAGGCCGAGCAGCTCGCGAGCGAGCTGACGGTCATCGACAAGGGCAAGGTCATCGCCAACGGCAAGGTCGACGAGCTGAAGGCCCGGGTCGGCGGCCGCACCCTGAGGATCCGTCCCGTCGCCTCCTCCGATCTGCCGGGCATGGCCCGTGCGCTGGCGGAGGCCGGTCTCGACGGCGTGGCCGGTTCCCAGGCCGTACCCGACGAGGGCGTCCTGCTGGTCCCGATCCTGAGCGACGAGCAGTTGACGGCGGCGATCGGGCTGCTGTCCGGCCGGGGCTACGCGATCGCCGACCTCGGCACCCACCTGCCCAGCCTCGACGAGGTCTTCCTGTCCATCACCGGCCAGAAGCCCTCCGCCGAGGCGCCCGTTCCCGCCCAGCAGACCGAGGAGGTCGCGGCATGAGCAGCGTCACCACGTCCAAGCCCGGCAGCACCGCGACCGCCCCGGACGCCGCGCCGCGCGACCTGCCCGACGAGGGCCGGATCGGCCTGCGGGCCAACCTGCGGCACATCGGCGCCCTGGTGCGCCGCAACGCCCTGCAGATCAAGCAGGACCCCGAGTCGATGTTCGACGTCCTGTTCATGCCGATCATCTTCGTGCTGCTGTTCGTGTTCGTCTTCGGCGGCGCGATCTCCGGCAAGGGGAACCAGGGCGAGTACGTGAACTACCTGGTGCCCGGCCTGATGGCGATGATGGGCATGAACATCGCCATGGCGGTCGGCACCGGGGTCAACGACGACTTCAAGAAGGGCGTGATGGACCGGTTCCGGTCCATGCCGATCGCCCGCTCGTCGGTGCTCATCGCGAAGATCGTGGTGGAAATCGGCCGGATGCTGGTCGCCATCACGATCCTGCTCGCCATGGGATTCATCCTGGGGCTGTCGATCAAGACCTCGGTGCTGGACCTGTTCCTCGCCATCGGCCTGTCGACCGTCTTCGGCGCCTCGCTGATGTGGATCTTCATCCTGCTGGGTCTGACCATGAAGACGGCCCAGGCCGTGCAGGGCGTGGCCATGATGGTGCTGATGCCGCTGCAGTTCGGCAGCTCGATCTTCGCCAGCCCGACGACCATGCCGGGTTGGTTGCAGGCCTTCACCGACTACAACCCGCTGTCCAACCTGGCCGACGCGGCGCGTGGGCTGATCAACGGCGGCCCGGTCGGCCACTCGGCGATGATGACCTTGATCTGGTCGGTCGCCATCACCGCGATCACCATGCCGCTCGCGGTCCGCAAGTTCCGCAGCAAGACCTGACCTTCGGAGCCGGGCGCCGGGACGGTTCCCCGGCAGGCTCTCGCGGAGGCGGGTGGTTCAGACGAGGGCGGTGGCCTGCTCCAGGGTGAGGCCGCCGCCTTCGGCGTACGCCGCCTCGTACGCGGTGTCCCCCAGCGCCGCCCTCGCCGACTCCTCGACGAGGGCGGCGTCCTCGCGTTCGGTGGTGACGGGGAAGTGGTCGGGCGGCACCAAGGACCGGTAGGCGCCGAGGAGCCGGGCGGCGTCGCGCTCCCGACGCGGACCGCCGAGCCCCATGAGGGACACGGCCGCGATCAGCAGGTGCACGGCCGGCTGGTGCGGGGCCACCATCAGCGCCATCGGGTCCTGGATGGTCGTCGTGGCCTCCCGGATCAGCGCCAGCGCCTCCTCGTGCCTGCCGTCCTTGTTGTCGAGCCAGGCCAGGATCCCGAGCAGGAAACCGTCGAAGATCGCGTACGCGCCGAGCTTGAACTCCTCGCGCAGGGAGTTGAGTTCGGCGCGGGCCTCGACGAGGCGGCCGGTGCGGCCGTAGAGGTTGGCGAGGAACATCCGGGCGGCCGGCATGGCCTCGTCGCGGTACTGCCGGTTGACGGCGAGGAGGCCGGTCAGGAGCTCCTCCGCCTCTTCCAGCCGGCCCTCCTCGACGAGGGTGCCGGCCATCCGCACCCGCAGGACCGTGATCTGGGCCGTGGCGCCGAGCCGCTGGGCGTGCTCGATCGCGGCCCGGAAGTCGGCGGCGGCCAACGCGTACTCGCCGCGTTTCTCCAGGGCTTCGGCGCGGGCGGACAGCGCCTCGGCGCAGCCCCAGTCGTCGCCGAGCTCGCGGAAGAGCGCGAGGCTCTCCTCGGCGTCGCGGGCGGCGTCGCCGAACCACGCGGCTCGGTTCGCCCGGATGTTGGCGCGCAGTTGGAGCGCGGAGCCCAGCTCCCAGCGGTAGCCGAGGGCGCGGGTGGTCTCGACGGTCTCGTCGATGATGCGCCGCAGCAGTTCCGGATCGCCGGCGATCATCACGGCGTAGATCCACAGGGCGGTGGGGAACCGGCAGGTCTGGGGCAGGCCCGGCCGGTAGGCCGCGATCATGCCCTCGACCTGGACGCGGGTCTCCGGGGAGTTCCAGGAGCCGCTCGCCTGGTCGCGGGCGGTGAGCTGGATCATCCGGGCGCCGCGCCAGGCCTCGGTGAGCAGTTCGCCGGTGTAGGGCGGGGGCGAGTCGACGACCCGCTCGTACACCGGTTCGGCGGGGACGATCGGCGGGGCGAAAGGGTCCGGACCGAGGGCGATGGCGGCTTCGGACCAGTGGCGGGACTCGGTGCGCAGGTCGTGCATGTGCCAGTACCAGACGAGGGAGTGCAGCAGGCAGAGCACCTCGCCGACGTCTTTGGCGGAGACGGCGCGGCGCAGCGCGGTACGGAGGTTCTCGTATTCGGTGGCGAGCCGCTCGGCGGCCGCGCGCTGGCCGTGGCCGCGCAGCAGGGGCTCGGTGGTGCGGGCGAGTTCGCGGTAGTGGGTGAGGTGGCGCCGCTCGGTGTCGGCGCGGTCCTGGGCCGCCTCGGCCAGGCGTTCGGCGGCGTACTCGGCGACGGTCTCCAGCAGCCGGTAGCGCATGTCGCCGTCGGGGCCGGGGGCCGCGACGACGAGGGACTTGTCGACGAGGGAGCCGAGCGCGTCGACGACCGCGTCCGCGTCGGGGCCGGCGCAGACGGCCTCGGCGGCGGCGAGGTCGCAGCCGCCGGCGAAGACGGAGAGCCGTCGCAGGACGGCCCGTTCGGGCGTGTCGAGGAGGTCCCAGGACCAGTCGACGACGGCCCTCAGGGTCTGTTGGCGGGGCAGGACGGTACGGGAGCCGCTGGTGAGGAGGCGGAACCGGTCGTCGAGCCGGTCGGCGATCCGGCGGGGGGTGAGCAGGCGCAGTCGGGCGGCGGCCAGCTCGATGGCGAGGGGCAGGCCGTCGAGGCGGCGGCAGATCTCCGCGGCGGCGGCCGGGTCGTCCTCGACGCGGAAGCCGGGTCGGGCGGCGGCGCCGCGGTCGGCGAGCAGCCGCAGCGCGACGGGGTCGGGCAGCGGTTCCACCGGGCGAAGCGATTCCCCGGGCACGCCGAGGGGCTCCCGGCTGGTGGCGAGGATCTGTACGCCGGGGCAGTGCGTGAGGAGCCGTTCGGCGAGGACGGCGGCGGCCTCGACGACGTGCTCGCAGTTGTCGAGGAGCAGCAGGAGGTCGCGCCGGCCGCAGTGTTCGACGAGTCGGGCGAGCGGGTCGTCCCCGCCCCGCTCGGTCAGCGCGCGCAGTTCCTCGGCGGCGCCGCGCAGCTTGGTCTGGCGGGCCCCGAGGGCGGCCAGGACCGCTTCGGGGACGTCCTCGGGATCGTCCACGGGGGCCAGTTCGGCGAGCCACACCCCGTCGGGCCACATTCCGTCGGGGCGGCCGGCGGCGGCGTGGGCCTCGGCGGCCTCCTGCGACAGCCGGGTCTTGCCGGCGCCGCCGGGCCCGAGCAGGGTGACGAGTCGGGAGCGGGCCAGGTCGGCGCCGATGGCGCGGATGTCGTCCTCGCGGCCCACGAAGGTGGTGAGGCGGGCCCGCAGGTTGCCCCCGGTGTCGGGGCCGGTGCCCCGGCCGGGCGGCGGGACGGGCGTACCGGTGCCCTGGCCGGGGGCGGCGGGGTTCCGGGCGGACGCGGTGTCGGGCCGCGCCTCGGGGGCGGGGGTCGCGGCGGGGGCGGTGGTCGGGGTGGCTGCTGTCGGGTGTGGCGGCCGCGGTGCGTACGGGGGTTCCGGCGGGGCCAGCAGGGCGGCATGGAGGCCGCGCAGTTCCGGGCCCGGGTCGGCGCCGAGGCGGTCGGCGAGGACCCGGCGGAGTTCCTCGTAGGCGGCCAGCGCCTCCGCCGGGCGGCCCGTCGCGTCGAGGGCGCGGATCCGCAGGGCCTGCAGCGGCTCGTCCAGCGGGTGTTCCGCGCACAGGGCGGTCAGCTCGGGCAGGATCCGCCGCGCCTCGCCCAGGGCGAGGGCCGCGGCGATCCGCCCGCGGCGCGCGTCGGCCCGTACGGCCTCCCAGCGCGCGGACTCCCCGGCCGGGTCCGGCAGCGAGGCCAGCGCGGGGCCGCGCCACAGGGCGAGGGCCTCGTCGTACAGGGCCGCGGCGGCGGCCGGGTCCCGCTCGGTGGCGGCGGCCCGCGCCAGCCGTTCGAAGCGGTACAGGTCCACGTCCTCGCGGGCGGCGGCCAGGCGGTAGCCGCCCTCCCCGGAGCGCACGGCGGTGTGCCCGATCGTCCGGCGCAGCCGCGCCACCAGGGCCTGGAGCGCGGCCGGCGCGTCGGCCGGCCGGTCCCCGTCCCACACCTCGGCGACCAACAGCTCGACCGGCACGGTGCGGCCCGGCCGCAGGGCGAGGGCGGTCAGGAGGGCGCGCAGGCGCGCCCCGCCCACGGCGACGGGGTCGCCGTCGTCGGTGAGGGCCTGGGCGGTGCCGAGAATCACGTAACGCACCGGCCCATTGTCGCCGGACCCGGGGGACGGCCGACGCCGCACCCGGGATAGGTTTCGCCGCATGGGTCACCAGGGCAGCCGCGGCGAGCGGCAGATCAGTTCCGTCTTCCTCGGGATCGTCGCCGTCATGGCGGTGACCGGGTGGGCCGTGTGGACGGGGTACTCGACGAGCACCGGCCTCGCGGTGTTCCTGTTCGTCACGGCGGCGTGGGTGGTCTCGCTGTGCCTGCACGAGTACGCGCACGCCCGGACCGCCCTGCACGGCGGCGACATCACGGTCGGCGCCAAGGGCTACCTGACGCTGAACCCGCTGAAGTACACGCACGCGATGCTCAGCATCGTGCTGCCGGTGATCTTCGTGATCCTGGGTGGTCTGGGTCTGCCCGGTGGCGCCGTGTACATCGAACGCGACCGGATCAGCGGCCGCTGGAAGCACAGTCTGATCTCGGCCGCGGGCCCGCTCACGAACGTGGCCTTCGCGATCGTGTGCACCGCCCCGTTCTGGCTGAACGCCCTCGACGGGGTGCCGATGCCGTTCCGCTTCGCGCTGGCGTTCCTGGCGCTGCTCCAGGTCTCGGCGGCGATCCTGAACTTCCTGCCGGTGCCGGGCCTGGACGGGTACGGGGTCATCGAGCCGTGGCTGTCGCACGGGGTGCGCCGCCAGGTGGCCCCGCTGGCGCCGTTCGCCCTGCTCGGCGTGTTCGCGCTGCTGTGGATCCCGGAGGTCAACGCGTTCTTCTTCGGCGCGGTCAGCGGCATCCTCGACGCGCTCGGCGTGTCGGAGTTCGAGACGTACTGCGGCCGCGACCTCTACCGCTTCTGGCAGGACGCCGACGGCTACTGCGCCCCGGCCTAGGCCGTCAGCCGTTCGCGCGGGCGGCCTTGTCGGCCTTGGCCTTGCGCACGTAGTACCAGGCCATGTTGGACGTCAGCCCGGCCAGCAGCACCCAGATGATGCCGAGGAAGCTGCCCTCCACGAAGGCGACCACGGCCGCGGCCACGGACAGGGCACAGACGACAACGGCGAACACGGCAAGGCGGGGCATGCGGCACGGCTCCTCGGCGACACGGAACGGGGTCAGGCTCCTCCAGTGTCCCCCATCGCGCCGCGCCGCCGGTCGCCGCCACCCCCTCGGGACATCCCGCCCATTTCCCCCTTCGCCTGAGCGCCGGTCCGCCGGCTGGATACGGTGCGCGAAGCTCCGTCCGAGCGGACGAAGCCGGACGACCGGGGGGAAGCCATGCGGGAGATGACAAAGGGTGCGAACGTCAGTCTGACCGCCCTCGGCCAGGACGCCGGGGCCGTGGTCGTGAGTCTGGGTTGGACGAGCGCGTCGGGCGCCGGCGACGCCGACGTGTCCGTGTTGCTGCTCGGCGCGAACGGCAAGGTCCGCTCGGACGACGACTTCTACTTCTACAACCGTCCCGCGGCCGAGGACGGCAGCGTCCAGTTGCTCGGGAAGACGCCGACCGGCAGCGGCGACGAGGACCGCATCGGACTGGACCTGACGGCCGTCCCGGCGGACGTCGCGCGGATCGTGGTGGCGGCGAGCCAGTACGGTGACGCCCGCTTCGGGGACCTCGACGACCTGCGGATGACCGTCGCGGACCGCTCCGGTGAGCCACTGGTCGGGTTCTCCATCGACGACGCGAGCGTGGAGAGCGCCTTCGTCTTCGGCGAGCTGTACCGGCGGGGCGGGGAGTGGAAGTTCCGGGCCGTGGGGCAGGGCTACGAGACCGGCCTGGCCGGCCTCGCCACGGAATTCGGCATCTCCGTCGACGAGGGCGAGGACGGCGAGGAGTCCCCCACGACCCCGGACACGAACCCGGACACGACCCCGGCCCCGAGCACTGCGGGGGAAACGGCGCGGGGGACGAAGACGCCCGCGCCGGGCCCGGTCCCCGCCGGCCCCGTGACCACGACGCCCGGCGCTGCTCCCGCCCCGATCGAGCGCGCCGCGCACGCCGGACCGGCCGAAGGCACTCGGGGCGACGGCGGCCCCGCGGTCGCCGGCGTCCCCGCGCAGTCCCGCGGCCGGGACGGGTCCGTCACCAGGGGCGCCCCGACGACCAGGAAGAAGGTCACGTTGCCCAGGGTGGCCAGGAGGTCCCTGGCCGAGAACGACTCCTGGCAGCCGGCCCGGCTCTTTCCCGTACCGACCCTCAAGAGCGACCGGGAGCGGGAGGTGCGCGCGACCTCGGTGCTGCTCTCCGTCATGACGCAGGTGCCCGAGCTGGGTCGCCGGCTCACGGCCGCCTTCGGTGCTCCCGCCGGACGGACGCAGACCTTCACGGAGGTGTCGTTGCCCCACGGCGACGCGCCCCGCCGGCCGGACGGTGTCATCCGGATCGAGCGCGCCGGCAAGCTCTGGACCGCGCTCGTGGAGACGAAGACCAACGGGAACCCGCTCCGGGCCGAGCAGGTGCAGGCGTACACGGACATCGCCGCGCGGCGCGGCTACGAGGCCGTCATCACGCTCTCCAACGACGTGGCCCTCGACGGCGCTCCCGTGGTCGACGTCAAGATCGACGGGCGCCGCAAGCACAAGGTCGACCTCTGGCACCTGTCGTGGGCGGAGGTGGCCCACCAGGCCCAGCTCCTGATCCGGCACGAGGGCGTGGGCAACCCCGCACACGCCTGGCTGCTCCAGGAACTGCTGGAGTACCTCCGGCACGAGAACTCCGGCTGCCACGGATTCCAGAACATGGGGCCTTCCTGGGTACCCGTCCGCAAGGGCATCGAGGACGAGACCCTCAACATGGGCGACGAGCGGGCCGTGGACGTGGTGGAGAGCTGGGAACGGCTGATCCGCCAGGTCTGCCTGCGCCTGGGCGGTGAGCTGGGCCAAAAGGCCCTCCCGGTGCAGCGGGCCCGGCGGGGCAGCGACCCTCGGGAGCGGCGGCTCGCCGCGGCCGAGACCCTGTGCGCGGACGGCCGGCTCTCGGCCGAGTTGCGGATCGACGGCACGAACGGTGTCATCGCGGTGACCGCCGATCTGCGGACGGGCAAGGTGCGGACCTCGACGGACGTCCCCGCCCCGGAGGGGGCCTCCGCACTGGTGTCGGTGAAGAAGCTGGTCCGGATCCTGGCCGAGGCACCGGCGGATCTCCATGTGGAGAGCCTGGTCGAGGGCGGGAGCGGGGCGCGCGGCACCCTGGAGCGGTTGCGGCCTGAGCCGGGGAACCTGCTGCCCAGGGACGGGGCGCCGCTGTCCGGATTCCGACTGACGCTCATCAAGGGAATGGGCAATACCCGGGGCAACACGGAGTCGGGTTTCATCCGCAGCGTCGACGACGCCGTGGCGCGGTTCCACCAGGGCGTCGTGGCGCGGCTGGGCCCGCTGGAGGTGCGGGCCGGCCGGCGCGGCTGACCGTACGAGCGGTGTCGCTGGTGCTGTGGGTCGGCCGTGCCGGTCGGCGCCCGGACGGGGCGCGGTCGTCTCAGACGTCCGTGACGCGCAGGCCCGCGTGGGCCTTGTAGCGGCGGTTGGTGGAGATGAGGTTCGCGACCAGGGCTTCGACCTGGTGGGCGTTGCGCAGGCGGCCGGCGAAGACGCCTCGCATGCCCGGGATGCGGGCGGCGAGGGCCTGGACGAGGTCGGTGTCGGCGCGGGACTCGCCGAGGACCATCACATCGGTGTCGATCTCCTCGACCGTCTCGTCCTGGAGCAGCACCGCCGAGAGGTGGTGGAAGGCGGCCGTGACCCGGGAGTCGGGGAGCAGGGCCGCGGCCTGCTGGGCCGCGCTCCCCTCCTCGACCGGCAGGGCGTAGGCGCCCTGCTTGTCGAAGCCGAGCGGGTTGACGCAGTCCACGACGAGCTTGCCGGCGAGGTCCTCGCGCAGTGCTTCGAGGGTCTTGGCGTGGCCCTCCCACGGCACCGCGATGATCACGATGTCGCTGCGCCGGGCACAGTCGGCGTTGTCGGCGCCCTCGACGCCCAGGCCGAGCTCCTCGGCCGCGGCCTGCGCGCGGTCCGCGGCGCGCGAGCCGATGATCACCTTCTGGCCGGCGCGGGCGAACCGGTAGGCGAGGCCGCGGCCCTGGTCGCCGGTGCCGCCGAGGACGCCGACCACGAGGCCGGAGACGTCGGGCAGGTCCCGGGGGTCCTTGGCCGGCGGCTTCTGCGTGCTGTCTGAGGAAGTCATGGGGGCGAGAGTACTGCCGAGTACGTGTCAGTCGAACGGGCGGGAACCGCCGGTATCGCACCCGCGCGCACTTTCCTTGGTACAGGATGCCCGCCATGGATGCCGTGAGGGTGGCGTTGCTGCGCGAGGTTCTCGCCGGGACGCGGTGGCCGGGTGCCGCCCGGGGTTTCGCCGGCTCGTTGCGGCGCGCGGTGGTTCCGTCCGGCGGGGGCCTGCTGCTGGTGGGGACGGAGCAGTACGAGCCGTGGCACATGGCCGCGCACCTGGTGGACGAGGCGGCGTGGTCGGGGCTTCCGGAGCTGGCGCCGACGCTCGTGCGGCACCGTGTCCTGCCGGGCGAGCCGCCGCACCTGTCGGTGGGGCTGAGTCGGCTGGAGGCGGCTCGGCGCGGGCACACGGTGCTGGTGGTGGCCCCGCAGGAGCCGGGCGCGGGGCTGCTGGAGCGGGTGCACGACGCGCGGCGGGCCGGGGCGACCGTGCTGGCGCTGGACGGCGGCGATCGCGATCTGGGTACGTTGGCGCACGAGACGCTGTCGGTGCCGGGCGCCGCGGCCGAGCTGGACCTGGACACGGTGCAGCATCTGGTCAGCGCGGCGGCCGGGGAGAACGGTCCGCCGGACCGGCGTGGCTCGCGGCGGTTCCGGGACCGGCTGGCGCGGCTGGCCGATCAGCTCACCGCGCCGCCGGCCGGCCGCTGGTGAGGGGCACCGCCCGAGGGGGTGCCGCCCCGCCGGCCCGCCTCGCCCCCTGCCTCAGGGGTCCTGCCTCAGAGGTCCTGCCTCAGGGGCCCCGTCTCAGGGGCCCCGTCTCAGGGGTCCTGCCTCAGGGGTCCTGCCTCAGGGGTCCTGCCTCAGGGCCCTTTCTCAGGGGGCTTCCTCGCCCGCCTCGCGGGTCTTGTCGTTCCATTTCGGGTCGTTCTGCCATTCGAGGTTGCGTTCCTGCGCCGTCTCCATGGCGTGGTTCGCCTCCTCGGGCGTGGCGTAGGGGCCGAAACGGTCCTTCGCCGGGCAGTCGGGGCCCTCTTCGACCTTCTTGTGGACCAGGCAGTAGTACCACTCGCCGGGCTTGCCGACCTGGCGCTTCTTGAACAGGGCCATCGTCCTCGGGCTCCTCTCGTACCGCTCTCTGTCGCCAGCTTGCCCCATCACCGCTGGATACACTCGCCTGCATGTCTGGCCAGTCGCTGCTCGTACCAGGCGAGCTCTCTCCCGTCCGTTCCGTTCCCGGAAACATCCGCCGGCCCGAGTACGTGGGCAAGCCCGCGCCCACTCCGTACACCGGACCGGAGGTGCAGACCGCCGAGACCATCGAGGCCATGCGCATCGCCGGCCGGATCGCCGCCCAGGCGATGGAGGAGGCCGCCAAGCACATCGCGCCGGGGGTGACCACCGACCTGCTCGACGAGGTCGCCCACGCGTACATGTGCGACCACGGGGCCTATCCCTCGACGCTCGGCTACCGGGGCTTCCCCAAGTCCCTGTGCTCCTCCGTCAACGAGGTCATCTGTCACGGCATCCCCGACTCGACCGTCCTGCGCGACGGCGACATCGTGAACCTCGACGTGACCGCGTACATCGGCGGGGTCCACGGCGACAACAACGCCACCTACCTGTGCGGGGAGGTGGACGAGGAGTCGCGCCTGCTGGTGGAGCGGACCCGCGAGTCCTTGAACCGTGCCATCAAGGCGGTCAAGCCCGGCCGGCAGATCAACATCATCGGTCGGGTCATCGAGTCGTACGCGAAGCGTTTCGGCTACGGGGTGGTCCGGGACTTCACCGGGCACGGCATCAGCACGTCCTTCCACTCCGGCCTGATCGTCCCGCACTACGACAGCCCGCACGCCACCACGATCATCGAGCCCGGCATGACCTTCACGATCGAGCCGATGCTCACGCTGGGCACCCACGAGTACGACATGTGGGACGACGGCTGGACGGTCGTCACGAAGGACCGCAAGCGAACGGCGCAGTTCGAGCACACGCTGGTCGTGACCGACACGGGAGCGGAGATCCTCACGCTGCCCTAGGCCGTGCGGGCCTGCGGGCCGGGCGATTTTTTACCGACAGGACGTCGGGAACACATTGACTTAGGCAAGCCTAAGTACGAGGATCGAGGTGTGGCGGCGATGCCGCCACGCCTTTCTCATCCCCCGATCACTCGGAGGTCCGCCTTGGACGCCTTCTCCACGGTCATCCGTGTCGCCTCGCACGAGCAGCACACAGAGGCCGAGACCTCGACGTTCATGAGCGATCTGCTCGGCGGCCGGCTGGGCGTCGACGCCTACGCCCGCTACACCGAGCAGCTGTGGTTCGTGTACCGGGCGCTGGAGGACGCGGCCGAGTCCCTCAAGGACGACGCGGTCGCCGGGCCGTTCATCCGGCCCGAGCTGATGCGCCTGGCGGAGATCGAACGGGACCTCGCGCACCTGCGCGGCCCCGAGTGGCGCGAGTCGCTGGTGGCGCTGCCGGCGACCGAGGCGTACGCGGCCCGGGTGGCCGAGTGCGCGGCCGGATGGCCGGGCGGTTACGTGGCCCACCACTACACCCGCTACCTGGGCGACCTGTCCGGCGGGCAGATCATCCGGGACAAGGCCGAGCGCACCTGGGGCTTCGAGCGCAAGGGCGACGGCGTGCGCTTCTACGTGTTCGCGGACATCTCCAACCCGGCCGCCTTCAAGCGCACCTACCGCGAGCTGCTGGACGCGATCTCCGCGGACGACCTGGAGAAGCAGCGGATCATCGACGAGTGCAAGCGCGCCTTCGACTTCAACGGGGCCGTCTTCCGCGAGCTGGGCCGGGAGTTCCCGCTCAGCGCGTGACCGGCGTGCCGGGCTGATCGGCGTACGAAGCAGGGGCGGGCCCGCCGGGTCCGCCCCTTCCCCTTGCCCGGGGGTCGCGTCGCCGCCGCCCGTCGGTCGCGCCTCAGTCGCCCTGGACGAGCCAGACGACGATGGCGACGCAGAAGAGCACGCCCTCGGCGGCCCGGGCGTAGAGCAGGGCGGCCGCGCAGGCGGCGGTGCCCAGCACGACGCGGTCGCGGCGCTGTTCCGGGGTGTGGGGGCGGCGCCAGAGCGACGCCGCGAGGCCCAGCGGGAGCAGGTAGGGCAACGAGAGCCACAGCGGGGCGTCCGGCAGGTACGAGGACCGGTACCCGAAGCCCGCGGCGAGCAGTGTCAGCGCCGAGAACAGGGCGGGCACCAGGAGCCAGGGGGCGACGGCGGCGGGGCGGTGGGCGAGCGGGGGCGTCTGCATGCCCCCATCACACCGCCCGACGGGGGGTGCGCCGCAGGGTGCGCGTACTCAACCGGGCCGGTCGGGATACTCAGTTCCGGCCGGGGGGCCGGTTCCCGGCGGGGGCGAAGCGCACGCGTCCGCCGATCTCGACCGTGCCGTCCGGGCCGGGTGCGGTGAGGAGTTGGGAGCCGGCGCCCTGGGTGATGTTCAGGGCGCGGTTCAGTTGGGCCGTGAGCAGGATCGCCGCCGAGCCGGTGGCCTCGTCCTCGACGACGGCGCCGTCGGGGCGGCGCGGAAAGCCGCGGGCCCGGACCCGGCCCGCGCTCTCGTCCTCCCACGCCCAGGCGTACACCCAGCCCTCGCCCGACGGCGGGGCGGGCAGCTCCTCGACCTCGGCGGCGGAGGCGTACTGCTCGGTGCGCTTGCCCTCGACCCATTCGGGGCGGGCGGTGATCCAGGTGAACTCGCCGTCGTCGCGGGCCCAGACGGAGCCGGCCGGGGGCTGGAGTTCCTCGATGTCGAGCAGCCAGGCGACGCCGACCAGGGGGTGCCCGGCGAAGGCGAGCCGCGCGCCGGGGGTACGGATGTCGACGACCCCGCGTTCGGGGTCGTCGACGAACACCGTCTCGCCGTAGCCGAGTTCGGCGGCCAGCGCCTGCCGGGACGCGTCGTCGGGGCAGGTGCGGCCGTCGCGGACGACTCCGAGCAGGTTGCCGTACCGGCCGTCGCCCGCGCAGAAGACCCTGAGCACGTCGAGATCATTCACGCGGGCATTCAAGCACGGCTCAGCCCTGGGTCACGCGCCGCCTGCGGGCGATGAGGACGGCGCCTGCGCCGGCCGCGATGACCGCGCCGGAGGCTCCGAGCAGGGCTCCGGCCGGGACCTCGGCGCCGGTGGAGGCGAGGTTGCCGCCCACGCTCCCGCCGACGCTGCCGCCGCCGACCGTGCCGCCGCCGACCGTGCCCGTACCGCCGGTGGTGCCGGCGCCGCCCGCGGTCGAACCGCCGGTGGTGGAACCGCCGGTGGCGTCGGGGGCGGTGACGTCCTTGTCCACGGACACGGTGAGGTTGACGTCGTCGATCCGGTCACCGGGCGCGTAGCCGTCCTGGTAGACCGGGGTGGTGGACGGCTCCCGCAGGAACGCCGCGGCGCCCTGTTCGGTCAGTGCCGTGCGGACGCCGTTCAGGGCGAGCAGGCCCTTGCTGGTCTTGTAGTCGGCCTTGGCCAGGTCGAGCGTGGCGAAGGGGACGTTCGTCTTCGTGCCGGCGGCGGTCTTCACGTCCAGGACCAGGGTGCCCTTGGCTCCCTGGGTGTCGATGCGGACGTTGCCGAAGGTCATGTCGATGCCGTGGGCCGCGTACTGGAAGCGCAGGTTGCCCTCGAAGGAGGCGTTGAGCCTGCCCTTCTTCGTGTCGAGGGTGCCCTTGCCGCCGGCGAAGGAGAAGGTGCCGTCGCTCGCGACGGCGCCGCCCGCCGGGGTGATGGAGCCCGCGGACTGGACGTACTTGCGGAAGGACGCCTTGACGCCCCACTTGAGCCTGCCGCTCTGGATCCGCTGGGAGCCGTCGGCCGGCGCACCGGAGGAGGTCGAGGGCTTGGGGCCCGTCGACGTCGTGGGCTTCGGACCCGTGGACGTGGTCGGCTTCGGACCCGTCGAGGTCGTGGGCTTCGGACCCGTGGACGTGGTGGGCTTGGGGCCCGTCGATGTCGTGGGCTTGGGGCTCGTGGACGTCGAGGGGCTCGGGTCGACGGGAGGACCGAACTTCAGGAGCGCGGTCAGCGGGTCGCCCGGCTGGTTCGCGTAGTCCGGGTAGTCGAGCTGGGTGGCGGCGTCCTTGGTGAGGGTGGTGCCCAGGTTCTCCATCTGGGGACCGGCGAAGGCCACGTCGGCGAAGTGGACGCCCGGGGTGACCTTGCCGTTCTTCGTGACGTCGACGAGCAGCTTCTTCGTGCCGCTGTCGAAGCGCGGGTTGCCCAGGGTGATGTCGAAGTGGTGCGCGGCCGACTTGAAGTTGACGCTGCCCTTGAAGGCGGCGGTCACGGGGTGGCTGCCGCTCGGGACGTACTCGCCGGTGGGCGAGCCGAAGCGGAAGGTGCCGTCCGCGTTCGTGGTCGCGCCGTCGGCGACGGTGATCTGACCCTGGGCGATGGTGGTGACGTACTTCCGCCAGCTCGCCTTCACGCCCCAGTCGAGCGTGCCGCTGACGATCGGCATCGGCTTCGTGGGGGCCGCGGCGACCGCGGCCGGGGCGGAGACCGCCGCCGTCGCGGGCAGGACGAGGGCGGTGGCGCCGAGGGCGGCGGCGGTGGCGATGGCGGCCGCGATGGCGATCGGTCGGCGGTGGGACGACATGACTGAGTACTCCTGAAAGGGCGACGGGGGCGACGGGGGGGGTGTGTGGCGGGGGGTGTGGCGGGGTGCGGGCGGGGTGTCACGGCTGCGCGTCGGCGGGGCCCGAGGGCTCCGAACCGGACGCGGCCGTACGGCGCTTGCGCAGGACGAGGAGGATCGCGCCGGCGGCCAGGCCCAGCAGGGCCGCGGCGAGGGCGATGTACGGTCCGACGGACGAGCCCTTCTCGGCCTCGGCCTTCGGGGGCGCCTGGGAGGCGGCGGCCTCGGGCGCCCGGGAGGGCGACGGAGAGGCCGTGGAGCCCAGGTCGGGCAGGGCGGGAAGCCTGGCGTTGGCGTCGAGGGCCACGGAGAGCGAGACGGGGTCCATCTCGGTGCCGGCCTTGTACATGGCGTTGAAGGCCTGGGAGCCGCCCTCGGTGAGGGTGGCCGGGGCTTCGGTGAGGGTGGCGAGGCCGCCCTCGGTCTTGAGTGCCTTGGCGTCGAACTCGACGAGCGCGACGGCGTTCCTGGTACCGGTGGGGGTGACGACGTCGGCGGTGAGGACGCCCTTGCCGCCGTCGACCTTGACGTTCACCTTGCCGAGGGTGAGGTCGAGGTGGGCGCCGGTGAACCGGACGGTGCCGGCGAACGCCGCGTCAAGGGTGCCCTTTCCGCCGTCGTACGTGCCCTTGCCCTGCGGGAAGCGGAACAACGCGCCGCCGTCCTGGGCGCCTTCGGCCAGGGTCCACTTGCCCTGCCCGACGGAGCCGGTGACGTACTCGCGGAAGGTGCGCCGGACGCCCCAGTCGACGGCGGCGTCGGTGAAGGCGCCCGCGGCCTGCGGGGCCTGCGGGCTCTGGGCCGGGGCACCGGGCTGCGTACCGGGCGTCGCGCTCTGCTCGGCGGGGGCCTTGACGTCGACGGACAGCGAGATCGGGTCGAGTCGGGTGCCGGCGGTGTAGTAGCCGGCGAAGGACGTGGCGCCTTCCGCGGTCAGGGTGGTCGGGACGTTCGTGAGGGCGATCGGGCTTGCGCCGCCCTTCATGTCGATGCCGGCGAGGCCGAGGGTGGCGAAGGGGACCTGGGAGGCCGTGCTGACGGCCCCGGTGTCCTTGGCCTTGCCGACGACGTCCACGTAGAGGGTGCCGCGGCCGCCGGAGATCTTGACGGTGGGGCGGCTGACGGTGAGGTCGAGTTCGTACGACCCGTCGGACTTCTGGTGGCCCTGGAAGGTGACCCCGCCGGTGAACGCGGCCCCGAAGGAGCCGGAGTCGGGGTCGTAGGAGCCGGTCGCGGAGTGGAAGCGGAACAGGCTGCCGCCGACGGTGGCGGCTCCGCTCTTCAGCTTGAATCCGCCTTTCGAGACGGGGCCCGTGACATAACTCTGGAAGGACGATTTGATGCCCCAGTCGAGTCGCCCTCCCTGCACGGTGCGGTCGGCCGCCTGGGCGACGGTGGCCGGGAGCAGGGCCCCCAGCAGGGCCGCCAACACGGCGACTGCGAACGCACGGACAGGTCTCGCGGGCATGACGGGCCCCTCCAGGGTCTGGTCAATAAGGTTAGGCTAACCTAAGCTACCTGCTGCCGGGGTGGAACCCCCCGGTCACCAGAACTTTGAAGGACATTCAAGAACTCCAGTCGGACGATCAGGACGGTGCCTTCGTGCCTACGCCCGCCGCGTCATCCCGCATCCCCCGTCTCGCGTCCGTCGCGGCCTCGTTGGCCCTGGCACTCACCGCGCTGACGGGCTGCGGAGGTACGGCCACCCCCGCGGGCTCCCCCGCCCACACCGGCGCCGCGGCGGCCGCCCCCGACCGGGTGGAACCCCTCACCCCGTCACCGACGCCCGCCCTCCCGGTGACCGTGCCCTCGGCGGACGGCACCTCGGTGACCATCGCCTCGGCGGACCGCGTGGTCCCGCTCACCGGCAGCCTCAACGAGATCGTCCACACCCTGGGGCTCGGCGACCGGGTCGTCGCCCGGGACATCACCGCCACCTTCGAACAGGCCGCCAAGCTGCCGGTGGTGACACGGGCACACGACGTGTCGGCCGAGAGCGTGTTGTCGCTGCGCCCCACGCTGGTGATCGCCGAGACCACCACCGGCCCCGCCGAGGCGATCGGGCAGATCCGCGACGCGGGCATCCCGCTGCTGGTCGTCGCCCCCGCCAAGACGCTGGACGACGTACGGAAACGGATCGACACCGTCGCCGGCGCGCTCGGCGTCAAGGACGCCGGGACCCGGCTCAACGGGCGCACCGCCGACCGGATCGCCGCCGCCCGCGAGGGCATTCCCGCCTCCGCGGCCGGCAAGAGGCCCCGGGTGGCCTTCCTTTACCTGCGCGGCACCGCCTCCGTCTACCTGCTGGGCGGCTCCGACTCCGGTGCGGCCTCGCTGCTGGAGGCGGCCGGCGCCGTGGACACCGGCAAGGAGTCCGGGCTCGGCAAGGACTTCACCCCGATCACCAGCGAGGCGCTGGCGGCGGCGGCGCCCGACGCGATCCTGGTGATGCGCAAGGGTCTGGAGTCCGTGGGCGGCGTGGACGGCCTGGTGAAGATCCCCGGGGTGGCCCAGACGCCGGCCGGCATGGACCGCCGCGTGGTCTCCGTCGACGACGGGGTGCTCCTCAACTACGGCCCCCGCACCGACCAGGTCCTCACCTCCCTGATCTCCCAGCTCTACGGCAAGGTCTGATGTGACCGTCTCCCACGAGCCCCCGCGCGCGGGCGGCTCCTCTGCTCCGACCCCGCCCCCGCCCCCGACGCCCGCCGTGTCCGCGACGCCCGCCGCGCCCGCCGCGCCCTCCGTGAAGGGTCCTGCCCGCGGGCGGCCCACCGCCCTGATCCTGACCGTCGCCCTGGTCGTGACGCTGGCCGTGCTGGCGCTGGTCTCCGCGGGCGTGGGCGCGTACCGGATCCCCGTCGGGGACGTACTCGCCTCCGTGCAGCACCGCGTGGGCCTCGGCGGGGCCGCCCTCGACCGGGTCGGGGAGAGCGTGCTGTGGAACGTACGGCTGCCCCGCGTCGTGCTCGCCCTGCTGGTCGGCTCCAGTCTCGGCTGCGCCGGCGCCCTGATGCAGGGGGTGTTCGGCAACCCGCTCGCCGAGCCGGGCGTCATCGGCATCTCGGCGGGCGCCGCCGTCGGTGCGGTCGCCGCGATCGGACTGGGGCTCAGCTTCTTCGGGAACTGGACCGTCACCGCCTGCGCCTTCGTGGCGGGTCTGGTCACGGTCGGCTCCGTCTACCTGCTGTCCCGCAACGGCGGCAGGACCGAGGTCGTCACGCTGATCCTGACCGGCATCGCCGTCAACGCCTTCGCGGGCGCCCTGATCGGCCTGTTCGTCTTCTTCGCGGACAGCGGCCAGGTCAACCAGATCACCTTCTGGCAGCTCGGCTCCCTCGCCCAGGCCACCTGGCCCAAGGTGCTCGCCGTTCTGCCCTGCGCCCTCGTCGGCCTGCTCGTCGCCCCCCTCTACGCCCGCAAGCTCGACCTGCTCTCCCTGGGCGAGCGACCGGCCCGGCATCTCGGCGTGGACGTGGAACGGCTGCGGTTGGCCCTGATCCTGGTCGTCGCGCTGCTGACCGCGGCGGCCGTCGCGGTGGCGGGCATCATCACCTTCGTCGGCCTGCTCGTCCCGCACCTGCTGCGGATGGCGAACGGCCCCGGTCACCGCTTCCTGGTCCCGGGCAGCGCCCTCGCCGGCGCCGTGGTCCTGGTCGCCGGCGACCTGGCCGCGCGGACGCTCGCGCAGCCCGCCGAACTGCCGTTGGGCGTGCTGACCGCGCTCATCGGCAGCCCGTTCTTCTTCTGGCTGTTGCGCCGGACCCGACGCAAGCAGGGAGGCTGGGCGTGATCACCCTCTTCCGCCGGACCCGCCGGAGCATCCCCGTCCCGCCCGAACCCGGCACGCCGTGCGCGGAGGCCGTGGACCTGCACGTGCGCCTCGGACAGCGCGAGGTGCTCGCCGGCATCGACCTGACCGCCCTGGCCGGCGAGGTGCTGGCCCTGGTCGGACCGAACGGCGCGGGCAAGTCCACCCTGCTGGCCGCGCTCTGCGCCGACCTGCCGGCCGCCTCGGGGACCGTACGGATCGACGGGCGCCCGGTGGGCGACTGGTCGGCCCCCGACCTGGCACTGCGCCGCTCGATGCTCCCCCAGTCGGCCGCGCTGTCCTTCCCCTTCCCGGTGGAGGACGTCGTACGGATGGGCCGCGCTCCGTGGGCCGGCACCCCACTGGAGGAGGACGACGAGGAGGCGGTGGCCCGGGCCATGGCGGCGACCGAGGTGACCGACTTCGCGGCGCGCCCGTTCTCCGCGCTGTCCGGCGGCGAACGCGCCCGGGTCGCACTCGCCCGCGTGCTGGCCCAACGGGCCCCGCTGCTGCTGCTCGACGAGCCGACCGCCGCCCTGGACCTGCGCCACCAGGAGCTGGTGCTGCGGATCTGCCGGGAGCGGGCCGCGGCCGGGGACGCCGTGGTCGTCGTCCTGCACGACCTGGGCCTGGCGGCGGCGTACGCCGACCGGGTGGCGGTCCTGCACGACGGGCGGATCGCGGTGGCAGGACCGCCGTCCGAGGTGTTCGAGGACGGCCTGCTGAGCCGGGTCTACCGGCAGCCGGTGGAGGTGCTCCCGCACCCGCGCGGCGGGGCGCCGCTCGTGGTTCCGATCCGCGGCTGAGCCGGCCGGCCCGGCCGGACGGTGATGATCACGGGCCGTGCGGCGACCGGACCGGCTCCCTCCGTCACGCGGGACGCGAGGCTCCCCGCTTGACCCCGGCTTGACCCGGCCATGGGGTCGTCATGGAGGGGTCGTGACGGCCTCGTGTCCGGCGGTGAAAGGTGAGAGCTGTATCACTGGACTGTCGGGTATGAGTCAGGTAAGCCTCGGTTAAGTTAGGTCCGCCTCACCAGCCCTTACCTCGCCAGGAGCCTCCATGCGACCCGCTCGCCTCACCGTTCTCGCCGCGGCCGCCGTCGTGGCCACGCTCACCGCAGTCACGGGCTGTGCGGAGAAGGGTGACGCCGGCGGCGACGGCGCGATCAAGGTCGCCGCCTCGGACAGCGCCTGTGAGGTCTCCAAGAAGGAGTTCCCCGCCGGCAAGATCACGGTCGACGTCGAGAACAAGGGCTCCAAGGTCACCGAGGTCTACGTCCTCTTCCCCGACGACCGGATCGTCGCCGAGCGCGAGAACATCGGTCCCGGCACCAAGGCCTCCATCACCGCCGAGATCAAGGCGGGCGACTACGAGATCGCCTGCAAGCCCGGCATGAAGGGCGACGGCATCCGCCAGGCGGTCAAGGCCACCGGCGGCGGCGCCGTCGCCAAGCGCAGCCCGGAGATGGACGCCGCGGTCGCCGAGTACCGCAAGTACGTACAGGGGCAGGCCGACGAGACCCTCCCCAAGGCGCAGGCCTTCGCGGACGCGGTCAAGGCCGGCGACGTCGAGGCCGCGAAGAAGGCGTACGCCGTCTCGCGCATCGGCTGGGAGCGCACCGAGCCCGTCGCCGAGTCCTTCGGCGACCTGGACCCGAAGGTGGACCTCCGCGAGGCCGACCTGGAGGCCAACCAGGCGTGGACCGGCTGGCACACGCTGGAGAAGGCCGTGTTCAAGGACGGCAAGCTCGGCGAGCCGGAGAAGAAGCTCGCGGACACCCTGATGGCCGACCTCACCGTGTGGCAGAAGAAGGTCGGCACGGCCGAGATCACCCCGACCTCGATGGCGAACGGCGCCAAGGAGCTGCTCGACGAGGTCGCCACCGGCAAGGTGACGGGCGAGGAGGAGTTCTTCAGCCACACCGACCTGGTCGACTTCAAGGCCAACGTCGAGGGCGCGGAGAAGGCCTACCAGCTGCTGAAGCCGGTCGCCGCGAAGAACGACCCGGAACTCGCGAAGACCCTGGACACCCGGTTCGCCGCGCTGAACACGCTGCTGGACAAGTACCGCGCCGACAAGACGGGCTACGACTTCGTCTCGTACGACAAGGTCGGCGAGGCCGAGCGCAAGGAGCTCTCGGACGCGGTCAACGCGCTGGCCGAGCCGCTCTCGAAGCTCGCCGCCTCGGTCGCGAAGTAGCCAGGAAGAAGAGCGGAGCGGACGGGAGTACGAGGATGGCGGAGTCCACGTCGCAGCCGGCGGAAATGCCGGAGCCGCAGCCCGGCGACGGCCCGGAGGCCGGCGCCCCGACCGGTGGCGGCCCCGCCGCGCCGTCGCGGCGCGCCGTGCTCGGCTGGGGCGGCGCCGGGCTGGCGCTCGGCGCCGCCGCGACCGGCGGTGCGGTCGCGGTGTTCGGCGGTGGCACGGACGTGGTGCCGGCCGCCTCGTCGGGGGCGGCCGTGCCCTTCCACGGCGAGCACCAGGCCGGGATCGCGACCGCGGTCCAGGACCGTCTGCACTTCGCCGCCTTCGACGTGACGACGAAGGACCGGGCCGAACTCGTCGCGCTCCTCAAGGAGTGGACGCAGGCGGCCCGGTTGATGACGGCCGGGCTGCCGGTCGGCGAGGGCGGTTTCGGCGGTCTGCCGGAGGCCCCGCCGGACGACACGGGCGAGGCGCTGGGGCTGAAGGCCTCGCGGCTCACCCTGACCGTCGGCTTCGGACCGGGTCTCTTCGCGAAGGACCGCTTCGGTCTGGAGGGCAGGCGCCCGGCCGCCCTGGTGGACCTGGAGCTGTTCCCGGGCGACAACCTGGACGCGGCCCGCTCCGGCGGCGACCTGTGCGTCCAGGCGTGCGCCGACGATCCGCAGGTGGCGGTGCACGCGATTCGCCAGCTCGCCCGGATCGGCTTCGGCAGGATCGCGATGCGCTGGTCCCAGCTCGGCTTCGGCAAGACCTCCTCGACGACCCCGGACGCGCAGACCCCGCGCAACATGATGGGCTTCAAGGACGGCACCCGGAACGTCTCGGGCACGGACCGGGAGGCGCTGGAGAAGTTCGTCTGGGCGAGCGCCTCCGACGGCTCCGACTGGATGGCCGGCGGCTCGTACCTGGTGGCCCGGCGCATCCGGATGCACATCGAGACCTGGGACCGCACCTCCCTGCGGGAGCAGGAGGACATCATCGGCCGCGACAAGGGCGAGGGCGCCCCCGTCGGCAAGTCCAAGGAGCGCGACGAGCCGTTCCTGAAGGCGATGAAGCCGGACGCGCACGTCCGTCTCGCGCACCCGGACACCAACGGCGGCGCGACGATCCTGCGCCGCGGCTACTCCTTCACCGACGGCACGGACGGGCTGGGCCGGCTCGACGCCGGACTGTTCTTCCTGGCGTACCAGCGGGACGTCCGCAAGGGGTTCGTGCCGATCCAGCGGGAGCTGGCCCGGAACGACTCGCTCAACGAATACATCCAGCACGTGGGTTCGGCCGTCTTCGCCGTCCCGCCGGGCGTCCGTGACAAGGACGACTGGTGGGGCCGGACGCTGTTCGCGTAGTTCCCGTAGCGCGTAGGAGGATCCGCGTGTTCAGCAATTATCTGATCGGTCTGCGCGAGGGGCTGGAAGCCAGCCTCGTCGTCTGCATTCTCATCGCCTACCTGGTGAAGACCGGGAACAAGGACAGGCTCGGGCCGCTGTGGCTCGGCGTGGGGCTGGCCGCCGGGCTGAGCCTGGCCTTCGGCGCGGGCCTGGAGTTCGGCACCCGCCAGTTGACGTTCGAGGCGCAGGAGGCGATCGGCGGCTCCCTGTCGATCGTCGCCGTGGGCCTGGTGACGTGGATGGTCTTCTGGATGAAGCGCACCGCGCGGCACCTGAAGACCGAGCTGCACGGGAAGTTGGACGCCGCCCTCGCGATGGGCACGGGCGCGCTGGTGGCCACCGCGTTCCTGGCCGTCGGCCGGGAGGGGCTGGAGACCTCGCTGTTCGTGTGGCGTTCGGTGAAGGCCGCCGGTGACGGCGCGGGCCCGCTGACCGGGGTGCTGCTCGGCATCGCCACGTCGATCGTGCTGGGCTGGCTGTTCTACCGGGGCGCGCTGCGCATCGACCTCGCGAAGTTCTTCAAGTGGACCGGCGGTCTGTTGGTCGTGGTCGCGGCGGGCGTGCTCGCGTACGGGGTCCACGACCTCCAGGAGGCGGACTTCCTGCCCGGACTGTCGAACAAGGCCTTCGACATCAGCGAGACGATCCCGCCGGACAGCTGGTACGGCACCCTGCTGAAGGGGACGTTCAACTTCCAGCCGGACCCGACGGTGTTCCAGCTCGTCGTGTGGGCGCTGTACCTGCTGGTCGTCCTGACCCTGTTCCTGGTCCCGGTGGGGTCCGGTCGGTCGCCCGCGACGACGTCGGCAACGACGACGGCCGCCGCGACGGCGGCGAAGGGGCGGGACGGCGACGACGCGGGCCGGCAGGCCCGGGACTGACGCCGAACGGCCTACCAGAGCCGGTCGATCGTCCCCGGGTACAGCGGGACCCGGATCCCGGTGAAGGCCGTACGGGCCGGCTCCGGGTCGGGTCCGAGGAAGGCCGCCAGGACGATCTTGTCGAAGCCGGGGGCGTCGGTGGCCAGGGGGTCGGCGGGGGTTCCGCCGACCAGGACAGTGCCCGGGAGCCGTTCGAAGCCGGCCGCCTCGTAGAACGCGCCGAGCGGTCGGTCGCAACTGAACAGGGCGAGGTCCACCGTCGGGTCGGCGGCCAGTTCGGCCCGGGCCGCCGCGACCAGGCGCCCGCCGATGCCCCGCCCGCGCAGCTCCGGCCGGGTCACCACCCCGCTGAGTCCGGCGGCCCGCCAGGTCCGGCCGGGCAGGTGGATCTCCTTGCGCAGCAGAGCCAGCGAGGCGGCCACCGTGCCGCTCCCGTCGAGCAGCAGCACCGTGCGGGGCGCGAGGGCCGGGTCGTGGCCGGCGCCGGCGCCCGGCCAGGCCCGCTCCTCCAGGGCCCGGACCTGCTCGGCGAGCGGGTCGGGCGGTGTCTCGTACGTCTCGACGCGCAGCACGACGCCCTACGCGATCCGCACCCCGGCCCCGCCCACCCGCACCCGGGGGTCGCCGGGGCGCAGTTCGACGGTGAGGATCCCGGGGCGGCCCATGTCCTCGCCCTGGTGGAGGGTCAGGAGCGCCTGCTCCGGGACGAGGCCGGCCTCGCGGGCGTACGCGCCGAAGGCGGCCGCGGCGGCCCCGGTGGCGGGGTCCTCGACGACGCCGCCGACCGGGAAGGGGTCGCGTACGTGGAAGACGGTCGGGCTCTCGCGATAAACGAGCTGGACCGTGGTGAGGTCCAGGCGCCGCATCAGGGCTTCCAGGCGGGCGAAGTCGTAGGAGAGGTCGGCGAGTCGGGCGCGGGTGCCGGCGCCGATCACCAGGTGGCGGGCGCCGGCGTAGGCGATCCGGGGCAGGAGTGCGGGGTCCAGGTCGGTCGCCGGCCAGTCGAGCGCGGCCAGGGCCTCGGCGAGGTCGGCGTCGGCGATCTCCTCGACGTGCGGTTCGACGCTGGTCAGGGTGGCGCGCAGGCCCTCGCCCGGCTCGGCGGTGACCGAGACGGGGACGGTTCCGGCCGGGGTCGCGAACAGCAGCTCGCCGGGTCCGATCCGCTCGGCCAGGGCGACGGCGGTGGCCACGGTGGCGTGCCCGCAGAACGGCACTTCCGCCTTGGGGCTGAAGTACCGCACGGTGAAGGCGCGGCCGGGTTCGCCGCCGAGATCCTGCGGCGGGTCGGTGAGGAAGGCCGTCTCGCTGTAGCCGAGCCCGGCGGCGATGGCCAGCATCGCGGGTGCGTCCAGGCCGGCCGCGTCGAGGACGACCCCGGCGGGGTTGCCGCCCGCCGGGTCGCCGGAGAAAGCCGTGTAGCGCAGCACTTCGGTCGTCATGATCGGCTCAACTTCCGGGGCCGGGAGCGCATTCCCGGGTCCGCGCCGGCCTTGTCCCGGGTCCGCGCCCGGGGTGGTCGTGGGTTCGCCCCGGCCCGGTCGCGGGTCCGCCCCCGGCCTTGTCCCGGGTCCGCCCCGGGGTGGTCGCGGGTCCGCCCCCCGGGGTGGTCGTGGCGGCGGGTCAGCCGCGTCCGATGTAGGGCATGGCGCTCGCCATGACGGTCGCGAACTGCACGTTCGCCTCCAGGGGCAGTTCGGCCATGTGCAGGACCGTGCGGGCCACGTCGGCGGCGTCCATCACGGGTTCCACCTCCAGTCGCCCGTTGGCCTGGAGGATGCCGGTCCGCATCCGTTCGGTCATCTCGGTGGCCGCGTTGCCGATGTCGATCTGGCCGCACGCGATGCGGTACGGCCGGCCGTCCAGCGACAGCGACTTCGTCAGGCCGGTCATGGCGTGCTTGGTCGCGGTGTAGGCGATCGAGTTCGGGCGCGGGACGTGCGCGGAGATGGAGCCGTTGTTGATGATCCGGCCGCCCTGCGGGTCCTGGGCCTTCATCACCCGGAAGGCGGCCTGGGCGCAGAGGAAGGATCCGGTGAGGTTGACGTCGACGACGGACCGCCAGGCCTCGTACGTGAGGTCCTCCAGCGCGACGCCGGCCGGCCCGAAGGTGCCGGCGTTGTTGAAGAGCAGGTCGAGCCGCCCGTGGCGCTCCCGTACCGTCTCGAACAGGGCCCCGACCTCGTCCGGGTCGCTGACGTCCGCCGGTACGCACAGCACGTCGGCGTCGGCACCGGCCGCCGTCGCGGTGTCCTCCAGGGGTTCCGGGCGGCGACCGGCCACGGTCACCGACCAGCCGGCGCCGGCCAGGGCGAGGGCGACGGAGCGGCCGATGCCCGAGCCCGCCCCGGTCACCACGGCGATCTTGTTTCCACGTGCGTTCATGGGGCCGCAGGGTACGTCACACGGGACACGGGTCCACGGGCGTTCCGACTACTGAGAGCATGGATCGCTCAGGGGTGCGAAAAGAAGACAAAAGACTGGAGTTCCGCATGTCGGAGAGAGGCCCCTCGACGGCCCCCTCGGAAGAGTCGCCGCACGACTCGGCCCCCGTCGCCGGCGCGGCGGCGACCGCCGACGCCGCACCGCTGAAGGCCGCGCGCCGCACCGGCCTGCTCGTCACCTTCATCCTGGGCGGGCTGACGGCCCTGCCCCCGCTGTCCATGGACATGTACCTGCCGGCGCTGCCGCAGGTCACCGACGCCCTGCACAGCCCGGCCGCCACCGTCCAGCTCACCCTGACCGCCTGCCTGGCCGGCATGGCGCTGGGCCAACTGGTCATCGGCCCGATGAGCGACAAGTGGGGCCGCAGGCGCCCGCTGCTCATCGGCATGATCGTCTACGTGCTCGCCACCGCGATCTGCGCCCTCGCCCCGACCACCGAGCTGCTGATCGCCTTCCGGCTCCTCCAGGGCCTGGCCGGCGCCGCCGCCATCGTCATCGCGCGCGCCGTCGTCCGCGACCTGTACGACGGCGTCGAGATGGCCCGGTTCTTCTCCACCCTGATGCTGATATCCGGAGTCGCCCCGATCATCGCCCCGCTCATCGGCGGGCAGATCCTGCGCGTCGCCGACTGGCGCGGGGTCTTCGTCGTCCTGACCGCCGTCGGCACCGCGCTGACCCTCGTGGTCTGGCGGGGACTCGGCGAGACCCTGCCGCCCGAGCGCCGCCACACCGGTGGCGTCGGCGCGGCGCTGCGCACCATGCGCGGGCTGCTCGGCGACCGGGTGTTCACCGGGTACACCCTCACCGGCGGGTTCTCGTTCGCGGTGCTCTTCTCCTACATCTCCGCCTCGCCCTTCGTGGTGCAGGAGATCTACGGTGCCTCGCCGCAGGCGTTCAGCCTGCTGTTCGGCCTGAACTCCGTCGGCCTGATCGTCGTCGGGCAGATCAACGGCAAGCTGCTGGTGGGCCGGGTCAGCCTCGACAAGGCCCTCGGCGTCGGCCTCGCGATCATCACCACCGCCTCGGTGGCCCTGCTGCTGATGGCCGGCGGCGTCTTCGGGAAGGTCGGGCTGGTCCCGATGGCCGCCGCGCTGTTCGTGCTGATGTCGGCCATGGGCCTGCTGCTGCCGAACACCAACGCGCAGGCGCTGATGCGCACCCCGCACGCCGCCGGGTCGGCCTCCGCGCTGCTGGGCACCTCCTCGTTCCTCGTCGGGGCGATCGCCTCCCCGCTGGTCGGGATCGCGGGCGAGGACACGGCGGTGCCGATGGCGGTGGTGCAGTTGTCCTGCTCACTGCTCGCGGTGGCCTGCTTCCTGGGCCTGTGCCGGCCGTGGCGCGGCCGGGAGCCGATGGCGGGCACCCGGGCCCGCGCATAGGTCCTGTCCGGGACGCGGGCGCCTCCCCGGGGCCCGCTTACCTCCCGGGGCCCGGGGAGGCGCTTCAGCCCCGGGGCTCGGGGCGGCGCGTCCGTCGCGTCACCGGGCCCCGCTCGGCGCCGTAAACTTCGCGGGTGAACGCCGCCTCCGCCCCCGCACCCACCACCGCCGAAACCCTCAGGTCCGCGCTGGGCGGGCTCCTCGAAGGGCTCCCCCCGAAGCAGGCCTCCGCCGCCGTGGAGCGGCTCATCGCCAACTACCGGGGCAGCACCCCGACCGACGCGCCCGTACTGCGCGACCGCTCCGACGTGGCGGCGTACGCGGCGTACCGGATGCCGGCCACCTTCGAGGCGGTCCGGTCCGCGCTGGACGGGCTGGCCGAGGCGGCCCCGGAGTGGGTCCCGGCCTCGCACGTCGACGTGGGCGGCGGCACCGGGGCCGCGACCTGGGCCGTGGACGCCACCTGGGACGGGCCGCGCGAGACCACCGTGCTGGACTGGGCGGAACCCGCGCTGGTCCTGGGCCGGGAACTGGCCGCCGCCTCCGCCTCCCCGGTGCTCCGCGCGGCCGAGTGGCGGCGGGCCGTCATCGGGTCCGGGATCGCCCTGCCCGACGCGGACCTGGTGACCGTGTCGTACGTCCTGGGCGAGTTGACGCCGGAGGCCCGCCGGGCCGTCGTCGCGGAGGCCGGGCGCGCCGGTCGGGCGGTGGTGCTGATCGAGCCGGGCACCCCGGACGGGTACCTGCGCCTGCGCGAGGCCCGCGAGCAACTGATCGAGGCCGGCCTGACGGTGGCCGCGCCCTGCCCGCACGACGGCACCTGCCCGATCGAGGTCGGGAAGGACTGGTGCCACTTCTCGACCCGGGTCAGCCGGTCCTCCCTGCACCGTCAGGTCAAGGGCGGCTCGCTGCCGTACGAGGACGAGAAGTTCGCCTACGTGGCCGCGACCCGCTTCCCGGTCGAGCCGGCCGCCTCCCGGATCACGCGGAGGCCGCAGATCCGGAAGGGGCTCGTCCTGCTGGACCTGTGCGGTCCGCAGGGGACGGGCGAGGGCGAGGGCCTGACCCGGGCCACCGTGACCAAGCGCCACGGTGACCTCTACAAGGCGGCGCGGGACGCCGACTGGGGACAGGAGTGGCCGCCGCCCGCCCGGTGACGTCCGCCCGGTGACGTCCGCCCCGGCCACATCCGCCCCGGCCATGGCCGCGCCGGTTACATCCGCAGCTCCTGGGTGCAGCACTTCACGCTGCCGCCGCCCTTGAGCAGTTCGCCCAGGTCCATCGGGACCGGCTCGAAGCCCCGGTCCCGCAGGGGTGCCAGCAGGCCCGTCGCGGCCTGCGGGAGCAGCACGTGCAGCCCGTCGGAGACGGAGTTCAGCCCGAAGGCCGCCGCGTCCCGGTCCTCCACGAGGAGGGCGTCCGGGAAGAGGCGCCGGAGCACGGCCCGGCTGCCCGGCGAGAAGGCCTGCGGGTAGTACATGACCTCGTCCCCGTCGAGTACGGACAGGGCCGTGTCGAGGTGGTAGTAGCGGGGGTCCACCAGGTCGAGGCCGATGACCGGGCGGCCGAAGAACTCCTGGGCCTCGTCGTGGGACAGCGGGCTGGAGCGGAAGCCCCGGCCGGCGAGGATGTAGGTGGCGGTGACGGCGAAGTCGCCCTCGCCCTCGTTGACGTGGGACGGCTCGCGGATGTCCGTGAAGCCGTGGGTGCGGAACCAGTCGAGGTGGAGTTCCGCCTCGGCGGTGCGTTCCGGGTAGGCGAACCGGGCTCCGAGGACCCGGCCGTCGACGACCAGGGCGCCGTTCGCGGCGAACACCATGTCGGGCAGGTCGGGGTCGGGCACGAGGGTCTCGACGGTGTGGCCGAGGGCGCGGTAGCGGTCCCTCAGGTCCTCCCACTGGGCCAGTGCGAGGGGCAGGTCCACCGGTTTCGTGGGGTCCATCCACGGGTTGATGGAGTACGTGACCTTGAAGTGCGCGGGC
The DNA here is from genome assembly GCF_042889445.1 of Streptomyces sp. NPDC002602. Classification (NCBI taxonomy): domain Bacteria; kingdom Bacillati; phylum Actinomycetota; class Actinomycetes; order Kitasatosporales; family Streptomycetaceae; genus Streptomyces; species Streptomyces sp. NPDC002602. The sequence goes on from NZ_JBIAQX010000002.1 coordinate 289,208, forward strand.
GGGCACATCAGGTATCGCCGGGGTGTGGCGTCTCTGCGCAATGAAGGCTCCTCACGGTGATGAGAAGTGAATCGTCTCTCCTCCGGGGCGACCGCGCAGTGAACTGACCGGGTCGTTCAGCTCAATGACCGAAACACAAGACGAAACGTCTCGCATTGATACGTTGGCCGGATGAACGACACCCCTGCCGCGCGGTCGCGAGACACCGAGGCCCGCACCCCCAAGGCCCCGGACACCGCCCGCCGCAGCGACCGCTCCCGGCGGGCCATCCTGGGCGCCGCCCTGGACCTGGTCGGGGAGGTCGGCTACAACCGGCTCACCATCGAGGCCATCGCCGCCCGCGCGGGGGTCGGCAAGCAGACCATCTACCGCTGGTGGCCGTCCAAGGCGGCGGTGCTGCTGGAGGCCTCCCTCGCGCTGGCCGGCGAGGCGGAGGAGGACGTCGAGTGGACCGGCTTCCCGGACACCGGGGACCTGGCCGCCGACCTGAAGTACGTCCTGCGGGCGACGGTGGACCAGTTCAACGACGAGAAGTACGAGGCGGCCGCGCGCGCACTGACCGCCGCCGGCGCCACCGACGCGGAGCTGGGCGCACGGATGACCGAGCAACTGCTGGAGCCCCAGTTCGCCCTGTACGAGGCGCGGTTGCGCACGGCACGGGCGGCGGGCCAACTGGCGCCGGACGCCGATCTGCGGCTGACCGTGGAACTGCTGGTGGGGCCGCTGACGCACCGCTGGCTGATGCGGACGGCGCCGCTCACGCACGCCTACGCGGACGCCCTCGTGGACGCGGTGCTGCGCGGCGTCGGCGGGGTGGGAAAAGTCACCGCCTGACACTCGGCCGACCGGGGCCGTACCGGGGGCCGAGAACATATGGCCGGTTTCTGTGGTTATGTGGGCCACCCGAGTTCGGGGGTGCGGTCACCCGGGGCCCGGGATGGTGGGACCATGGGAGGGTCCGCCGGGGGCAACGGTGAGGTGAGGGGATTGATGGGGTCTGAGTCCGGCCGCGTCCAACGCGGCGAGCAGAGCAGGATTTCCCAGTGGCTGCGCCGCCGGCCGAAACCCACTCCGGAGGACCCCGGCGAGGAACGCGAAGCCCTGCTGTTGGCCGTCGCCGCCGCGGGCCTCCCGATCGCCCCGGCCGCCCATCCCGCCGGCTACCGGTGTTCGTGCGACCGCATCGGCTGTCCCACGCCCGCGCGGCACCCCGTCTCCTTCGCCTGGCAGACCCAGTCGACCACCGACCGCGCGCAGATCGAACGGTGGGCGCGCAACCAGCCCCAGGCCAACTTCATCACCGCGACCGGCATGGTCCACGACGTCCTGGACGTACCGCTGGAGGCCGGCCGCGACGCGCTGACCCGCCTGCTGGCCGCCGGCGTCGAGGTGGGCCCGGTCGCCGAGTCCGGCGGTACGGGCGAACAGGCACGGATGCTCTTCTTCACCGCCACCCGGGGCACCCCGGAGGACGAGGACGAGTGGTGGCCGTGCGAACTGGACTGCCACCCCGAGACCATGGACGAGCACCCGGGCCTGCGCTGGCACTGCCGGGGCAGCTATGTCCTGGTCCCGCCGGCCACCCTCCCCGGTGATCTATCGGTCGGCTGGCTGCGCGGCATGGAGCACCCGCTCCCGGACCCGCTGACGCTGCTGGAGACCCTCACGGACGCCTGCGCCCTCTACGCGGGCTCCGCCGCCCGGACCCCGGAGGCCGTGGCCTGGCCCCTGGGCCGCTGAGCCCCTGGGCCGCTGAAGCCCCTCGGCCCCGCCCGCCCCGGAGCCGGAGCCCTCGACGGACCGCCGGCCCCTCAGTGGACCTGCGTCACGACCACGTCGAGGGACCACGCCTTCGCCGGCTTCGCGGGAGCCTCGGCCTCCACCGCGTAGCCGAGGTCCCGCAGGGCCGTCACCAGCTCCGCCGGCGATCCCGGGGCCGCCCCGGCGAGCAGCAGGTCCCGGACCAGCCGCCCCTTCGTGGCCTTGTTGAAGTGGCTCACCACCGACCGCTTCTCCACGCCGTCCACCCTCTGCGAGTGCAGCACCCGCACGGTGGCGGTCCGGCCCGCGACCTCGCCCTTGGGCTTCCACGCGGAGGCGTATGCGGAGGACCGCAGGTCCAGCACCAGCCCCTCCCCGGCGGCCTCCGGCAGCACCGACGCCATCGGCTCCCGCCAGTACGCGCCCAGCGCCCCCAGCCCCGGCAGCTTGACGCCCATGGAGCACCGGTACGAAGGGATGCGGTCGGTGACCCGTACCGCGCCCCACAGCCCGGAGAAGACCAGCAGCGACCGCTCGGCGGACGCGACGGCCGGCTCGGGCAGGGTGGCCAGGCCGAGCGCGTCGTACAGGACCCCGGTGTAGATCTCGCCGGCCGGTCGCGCGACGGCCGTCCGCAGCTCGGCGTTCTTCGCGACCTCGCCCCGCAGCCCCTCGCTGAGGCCCAGGACCTCGCGCGCCTTGAACTCGTCGCCGACGCACAGCTCGACCAGTTCCTCCAGGACCGCCGACCGCGCCCCGGCCAGCCCCGGCAGCGACAGCGTCTCCGGCTTCAGCGGTGCGCCGGAGCCGCCGGCGGCCTTTCCCTCGGAGGGCGGCAGCAGCACGAGCACGGTGGTTCTCCTTCGGTACGACACGGCGCAGGGGGTGCGGCCCCCGAGCCAGGGTAGACGGCTCGACGCGACGGCGAGGCCGCCCGGCCATAGGCTCGGTCCATGCCACGCCGTCACCTGCACATGACCGGCGCAGACGGGGCTGCCCTGCGGGCCGCACTGCGTGACCTGCGGACGAAGCTCGACGTGCCGCGCGAGTTCCCCGCCGAGGTGCTCGCCGAGGCGGAGCGGGTCGCGCGGGACCCGCGCCTTCCCGCGTACGACGCCACCGACCTCCCCCTCTTCACCCTCGACCCGCCGACCTCCCTCGACCTCGACCAGGCCATGCACCTGGCGAGGCGGCCCGCCGGCGGCTACCGCGTGCACTACGCCATCGCGGACGTCGCCGCCTTCGTCACGCCCGGCGGCGCCCTCGACACCGAGGCCCACCACCGGGTCACCACCCTGTACTTCCCCGACGGGAAGGTCCCCCTGCACCCGGCGGTGCTCTCGGAGGGCGCGGCGAGCCTGCTGCCCGACCAGGACGCCCCCGCGCTGCTGTGGCGGTTCGACCTGGACGCCGACGGCCGCGTCGAGACCACCGAGGTGCGCCGCGCCCTGGTGCGCAGCCGCGCCAGGCTCGACTACGCCGGCGTACAGCGGGCGATCGACTCCGGTACGGCCGAGGAGACCGTGGCCCTGCTCAAGGACATCGGCGTGCGCCGCGAGGCCCTGGAGACCGAACGCGGCGGGATCTCCCTCGACGTGCCCGACCAGGAGATCGTCGAACACGACGGCGCGTACACCCCGGCCTACCGGATCCCGCTGCCGGCGGACGGCTGGAACGCCCAGATGTCGCTGATGACCGGCATGGCCGCCGCCGAACTGATGCTCGCCGCGGGCGCCGGCATCCTGCGCACCCTCCCGAACGCCCCCGACGGCGCGGTCGGCCGGCTGCACCGGGTGGCGAAGGCCCTGCGGATCGAGTGGCCCCACCACGTCCCGTACGCCGAACTCGTGCGCTCCCTCGACCCGCGGCTCCCGAACCACGCGGCGTTCCTCCAGGAGTGCACGACGCTGCTCCGCGGCGCCGGGTACACCGTCTTCACCGACGGGCGGACCCCGGACCCGCTGCTGCACGCGGCGGTGGCCGCCCCGTACACGCACTGCACCGCTCCCCTGCGCCGGCTCGTCGACCGGTACACCGGCGAGCTGTGCGTCGCGGCGGCGGCCGGGGTCGAACCTCCCGCGTGGGCGGTCGACGCGCTGGCCGGGCTCCCCCGCGAGATGGAGGCGGGCAACCGGCTGGCCAACACCGTGGAACGGGAGTCCGTGAACCTGGTCGAGGCCGCCCTGCTGACGGGCCACGTCGGCGACACCTTCGACGCGGTGGTCATCGACGTCAAGGAGCGGGAGCCGTCGGTGGGAACGGTCCACCTGCGGGACCCCGCGGTGGTCGGCCGCGTCGAGTCCCCGGCCGGCGCGTTGCCGCTCGGCGAACGGATCCGGGTCCGGCTCACGGAAGCCGATCTGGGCGCCGCGCGGATCCTGTTCGCCCCGGCCTGATCCCGTCCGCCCCTCGTCGGCCATGGCCACCGGCCCCGGCTCCTGTCATCATCTGCGCACGGCGCCGCAGGACCGGGGCCGTGCGATGCCTCGGGGGAGGGACAGCGGATGGGTGCCGTCGACCTTCCCGCGCGCCCACCGGCACACCGCCCTCCCCCGATCCGGCCCCTGACCCGGCCACCGGCTCCCCCACTGCGTCCCCACATCGTCAACTACACCGGCTTCCGCACCGGGTTCGCGGTCCCCAGGCGCCGGCTGGAGCTGCCCACCGGCCTGGTCACGCTCGTCTTCACCTTCACCGAGGGTCTGTGGGTGGCCCGCACCGGCGCGGGCGCCGACATCGAGGGAGCCGACGGCGGGGGCACCGTCCTCACGGGCGTCGGCCTCGACACGGCCCGGCAGATGCCCGCCTCCCACGCCCTGATCAGCGGCCCCCGCAGCGGTCCGGCGATAGGGGTGCACGCGGGCCGGGTCCACGGGCTGGAGGTGAACATGAGCCCGCTGGGCGCCTACCGGCTGTTCGGCATCCCGATGGTGCACTTCGAGGAGGCCCGGGTGGACCTGGCGGAGGTCCTGGGCCCCGACGGGCGGCACCTGGCGGACCGGCTCGCGTCGTTGGGCGGCTGGCGGGAGCGGTTCGACCTGCTCGACTCGGTGTTCGTCGCCCGTCTGGAGCGGGGGCCCGCCGTCGCGCCCGAGGTGCGCGGGGCGCTGGCCCGGCTGTGGGCCGACAGCGGGACCTCCCTGGCCCGGGCGACGGCCGGATCCGGCTGGAGCGCCCGTACGCTGCGCGCCCGGTTCCGTGAGCAGGTCGGGCTGTCGCCGAAGGCCGTCGCCCGGGTGTTCCGCCTCCAGCACGCACTGCGCCGGCTCGCGGCCGGGGAGCCGCCCGCCCGGGTCGCGGCGGCCTGCGGCTACCACGACCAGGCCCACTTGAGCCGCGAGGTGAAGGCGATGACCGGGCTGCCGCCGTCCCGTTTCGCGCTGCTGCGCGGGGGGCTGCCCCCGGGTTCGGCGCTGGACCGGACACCGGGCCGGATCACGAGCGTGCTGCTGTGAATCGGCCGCGCGTGCCGTTTTTGACAAGACAGGGGCCGCTCGGGTTTGCCACGCTCGGCGCGGGACCCCGCACCGCGTCGGCTCGTCACGGGGGTGTGAGCCGGCGCAGTGCGGTGACCAGCGCGCGCGGCTCGTCGGCGTGGAAGCGAATCGTGCGGGCCCGCCCGGGCCCGCCGAGGGGGACGATCCGCGGGTCGTCGACGGGTGCGTCGACCAGCTCGTCGAGCCGCTCGTACAGGCCGAGGACGGCCGGGTCGGCGGCCAGTGTCCCGAGCACGGCGTAGACCTCGTCGCCGATGGCGCCCGTGCCGTCGAGCAGTGTGAGGTGTTCGCGGTCCAGGGTGGCGCTGGGCGAGTCCGTTGCCGGCGCCTTGGCGAGCAGGGCGGCGAGCGCCGGCGACAGCGGTTCGACCTCCCCGGGCGGGGCGGCGAGGAGCAGGGCGAGCCGCTGCCGGCGGGCGGCCAGTTCGGCCTGCTGCCGGGCCAGGTCCGCGTCCAGTTCCGCCGGCACCTCGGCCAGTTCGCGGCCCGCGTCGTCGGCGAGGACGTCGCGGACCTCGTCGAGGCTCAGCCCCGGTGCTGTGGCCGGAAAGGGTTGCCGGGTCGCGGTGTCCGGTGCGGTGCATCGCAAGGCGGAGGACCGCCTCGTGTACTGGACGTACTCGGGCGGTCCGACAACGCGGCGAGGTGCCGTGCCGGGCGCCGCGACACGGTGAACCTTTCCGGTCACAGCACCGGCTCGGTGAGCCGGCGTACGCGGGCCAACGCGATCGCGTCGCGCACGGTGTAGGCCCGGTATCCGTTGGGGCGCCGCTCCGGTTCCGGGAGCAGCCCGACATGGTGGTAGTGCCGGATCGCCCGGGTGGTGAGCCCGACGAGCGCGGCGATCTCTCCGATCCGCATGGGACCAGTGAAAACCCTGCTGTCACGTCAAGGTCAAGCGGCCGCGGGGGTGCCGGTAGCATGGTCGTCACGCAGAACGACACAAGCGGGCGGCCGCGTCGGGATCCTCGGATCCCGCCGAGGAACGTCCGGGCTCCACAGGGCAGGGTGGTGGCTAACGGCCACCCGGGGTGACCCGCGGGACAGTGCCACAGAAAACAGACCGCCGGGGACCTCGGTCCTCGGTAAGGGTGAAACGGTGGTGTAAGAGACCACCAGCGCCTGAGGTGACTCAGGCGGCTAGGTAAACCCCACCCGGAGCAAGGTCAAGAGGAGTCGTCTCCGGACGGCTCTGCGCGGACGATCGAGGGCTGCCCGCCCGAGTCCGCGGGTAGACCGCACGAGGCCGGCGGCAACGTCGGCCCTAGATGGATGGCCGTCTCCCCGGCGACCGCGAGGTCACCGGGCGACAGAACCCGGCGTACAGCTTGTGTCGTTCTGCGCCACCGCCCTGACCAGGGGTTTCCTCCGGTCAGGGCGGTTTTGTGCGTCCGGGCGTCCCCGCGTGGGGCGCGCGATGGTGTCAGCGCAGGTGGCCGGTGTCGTTCAGCAGCCGCACCGAGGCGTTGCCGTCGGCGTAGTAGGCCACGGCCGAGAGGGAGGCCGCGGACAGCTCCATCTTGAACAGGGACTCGGGCGGGGCGCCCAGGGCGAGGCGCACCAGCGTCTTGACCGGGGTCACGTGCGTGACGACCAGCACCGTCCGGCCCGCGTGCGCGGACACCAACCGGTCGCGCGCGGCCGAGACCCGGCGGGTGACGGTCGCGAAGCTCTCGCCGCCGCCCGTGGGGGCGGCCTTCGGGGAGTCCAGCCATGCCTGGAGGTCGTCGGGGAAGCGTGCGCGCACCTCGGCGAAGGTCAGGCCCTCCCACGCGCCGAAGTCCGTCTCGCGCAGGCCCTCTTCGATCGCGACCGGCAGGCCGAGCCGGTCGGCGACCGCCTGGGCGGTCTCCCGGCAGCGTCGCAGCGGGGAGCTGACGACGGCCTGTACGGTGCCCCGCGCGGCCAGCGCCTCGGCGACCGCGGCGGCCTGGCGACGGCCGGCCGGGGAGAGTTCCGGGTCGGTGCCGCCGCTGCCGGAGAAGCGCTTCTGCGGGGTCAGGGCCGTCTCGCCGTGCCGCAGCAGTACGAGGGTCGCGGGCGCGCCGAGGTCGGGACCCCAGCCGGTGCCCGCCGCGGGCGCGCCGGCGGGTGCCTCCTCGGCGGCGGGCTCACCGAAGGCGGCGGGCTCACCGGAGGCGGTGGGCTCCGCGAACAGGGTGTCGGCGGTCGGGGCCGCGGAGGCGGCGAGCGCCGCCCGGACGGCGGCGGCGCCTGCCGCCGCGTCCCCGGGCGGCCCGGAGGCCGGCGGGGCCGCCAGGGCGCGCGCGGCGCTCCGGTCGAAGACGGCCGTGGAGCCCGACGGCTCCCACTGCCTGCCGCGCTTGCCGGCGTCCATGGCCTCGTTGGCGAGCCGGTCCGCGTGCTTGTTCTTCTCGCGCGGGATCCACTCGTACGTCACCTGCGAGCGGGGCAGGATCTTCGCCGCCTCCGCCGCGAGCGGCTTCATGTCCGGGTGCTTGATCTTCCAGCGCCCCGACATCTGCTCGACGACGAGCTTGGAGTCCATGCGGACGAGGACCACCGCGTCCGGCGCCAGTTCGTGCGCGGCGCGCAGTCCGGCGATCAGGCCCTTGTACTCCGCCACGTTGTTCGTCGCGACGCCGATGTACTCGGCGCGCTCGGCGAGGGTCTCCCCCGTCGCCGGGTCGAGGACGACCGCGCCGTAGCCGGCGGGCCCCGGGTTGCCCCGGGAGCCGCCGTCCGCTTCCACGACAAACCGCGGCATCAGATGCCCGAGTCGGCCGTACGGACGAGGATGCGGCCGCAGTTGTCGTGGCGGACGACCTGGTCGCGGGCCGCGGCCTTGATCTCGTTGACCTCGGCCATGTCGAGCTCCAGGCGGCAGCCCTCGCAGCGGCGCTGGTAGAGGCGCGCGGCGCCGACGCCGCCCTGCTTGACGCGGATCTTCTCGTACAGCGCCATCAGGGCCCCCGGCATGGAGCCGACGATGACCTCGCGGTCCTTGTCGATGCCGGCGACCTCGGCGTCGATCTCGCCGGTGGCGGCGTCACGGCGCGCGGTGGCGTCCGCGAGCTTGACCTCCAGCGAGGCGACCCGCTCGGTCAGTTCGGTGACGCGCTCCTGTGCGCCCTCCAGACGCTCCATGACCTCCAGGACCACGTCCTCCAGGTCGCCCTGGCGCTTGGCGAGCAGGACGACCTCGCGCTGGAGGTTCTCCAGGTCGCGGGCCGAGACGCCGACGCCCGAGTCGAGCCGCTGCTGGTCGCGGGCCGCGCGCTGACGGACCTGGTCGACGTCCTGCTCCGCCTTGGTCTGCTCGCGGGCGGCGTCCTTGGCCTGGGTCTGGGCGGCGACGAGCAGGTCGCGCTGCTGGGTGAGGTCCTTGGTCAGGGAGTCGACCTCGGCGTGCTCGGGGAGCGACTTGCGCTTGTGGGCGAGCTGAGACAGCCGGACGTCCAGGGCCTGGACGTCGAGAAGTCGGATCTGGTCGGCGGGCTCGGCGTTCAGTTGGGGGCTCCAGGGTTAGAAGGGGAGGTCACGGACGGCGCGTGCGCCGTCCACGGGTCGGTGACCGTGCGCGAGACGTGGGTCCGCAGACCCCAGCCGTGGCGCTCGGAGATCGCGTCGAGCTGCGCGGCGGCCTGCTCGCACCAGGGCCACTCGGTGGCCCAGTGGGCGGCGTCGACGAGGGCGAGCGGGCTCTGCCCGCGGGCCTCGGACACCGGGTGGTGGCGCAGGTCCGAGGTGAGGAAGACGTCCACGCCGGCGGCGCGGACCTGCTCGAAGAGGCTGTCGCCGGAGCCGCCGCTGACGGCGACGGTGCGGATCGGCGTGTCCGGGTCGCCGGCCACGCGGATGCCCTGTGCGGTCTGGGGCAGCCAGGCGGCGGCGCGGGCGGCGAACTCGCGGAGGGTCTCGGGGTGGTCCAGTTCGCAGATCCGGCCGAGGCCGCGGCGGCCCTCGGGGTCGGTGGGGTCCGGGACCAGGGGGCCGGTGATGCGCAGGTCGAGGGCGCCGGCCAGGGCGTCGGAGACCCCGGGGTCGGCGGTGTCGGCGTTGGTGTGCGCGACGTGCAGGGCGATGTCGTTCTTGATCAGCGTGTGCACGACGCGGCCCTTGAAGGTGCCCGCCTCGACGGTGGTGGTGCCCCGCAGGTAGAGGGGGTGGTGGGTGACGACCAGGTCGGCGCCCAGCTTCACGGCCTCGTCGATGATCTCCTGGACGGGGTCGACGGCGAACAGGACGCGGGAGATCTCGGCGTCGGGGTCGCCGCAGACGGTTCCGACCGCGTCCCACTGCTCGGCCCGCGAGGGGGGCCAGAGAGCGTCCAGCGCGGCGATGACTTCAGAGAGACGGGGCACGGGCCAAGGCTACCGTCCGCCCGGACCGGCCCCGTGCTCGACGTCGGGCCGTCCCCGCGGGCGGTCGCCGGGTGTCCCGGGGCGCCTTCGGGAACTCCCGGGGGGTGACGCGGGACCCGCCCTCCTCATCCCAAACCCCCCGAAATGGCACAGCACACTGCCGGCTCCCGTCAGGGAGGAACGAGCATCGGGCCACCCGTACGTGTGAAGCGCGGTTGCTGGTGTTGTTCGGCGTGAGGCGCGAAAACTAGCTTCCTCACCGGAGGTGACGGCCCGGATGACTGTCTGTGCCATCGAAATGACGACGACGGCCCCGTTCACGATCGCCGCGGACGGGTCGTACGCGACCCGCCTGGCCGGGGACGGCGAGGCCCGCTACCCCGAGCGTTGGACCCTCTCCGGACCGGAGCCGTACGCGGTCCCGCTGCCGCTCTCGCAGCCGGAGGAGGCGGACACCGAGGTGTCGCCGCTCGCCGACGGGCGGGTGCTGATCCACCGTCGCGTCGCGGAGCGGCACGCGTTCGCGCTGCTGTACCCGACGGGGCCCGTCGGGGCGGCGGGCGGCGCCGCCGGGGGGCCCCGGACCGGGGAGCGCCCGCTGGGCGCCGTACAGCCCGCGACCGAGGACGTACGGGTGAGCCTGCTGCCGCCGTGTCCGGACGGCGGCGCCGCCTTCGCCCTGGAGGTGGGGGCGGACGGGACCACCGTCTGGCAGGTGGCCGGGAGCGCGTTCGGCCCGGAGCGCGTGGCCCGGGTGCCCGGCCGCTGTTCGGGCGGCGTCTGGCTGGACCGGACGGGCCGCCTGCTGGCGCTGGACCGTGAACTCGACGGCCGTACCAAGACCGTGGCCGTGGACCTGTGCCGGGGCGGGGACGTCACCCCGCTCCTGCAGATCTCGGAGGACAGCGACGACCGGTTGCTGTCGGCGGCCCCGGACAGCGGCCTGCTGCTGATCCGCTCGGACGCGCCGGGCGAGCCCCGGCTCGGCTGGGGGGTCCTGGGCAGTTCCCGCCCGGTCCGCTTCCCGGAGTGCCTGCGGCCGGCGGACGCGGTGCCGTTCGCGGTGCAGCCGGGGCAGGCACTGATGCCGGAGACCTGTGGGGTGGCGCTGCGGGTGCCCGAGGGGATCGTGTTGTGGCGGCCCGCCGACCGGCACGTCTTCCGCCTGGCGGCCCCGGTGGGCTGGCTCGGCGGCGGTCTGTGGAACGCGGAGGGCCGGTTGCGCCTTCCGTACGCGACGTCGGAGGTCCCGTGCGGCGTGGCCACCCTGCGCCGGCCGATCGCCCCGCCGCCCCCGGTGCGGGTGGCCCCGGCGGAGGTGGCCCCGGTCGAGGCGGAGCCGGTCGACGCCGAGCCGGTGGGCGTGACGCCGGTCGACGTGACGCCGGTGCACGTGGACCCCGCCCCGCCGGCGGTGCCCCGCCCGGTCCCGCTCCAACAGGCACCGCTGAGCTGAGGCCCGTACGTCGGGCGTCGACGGGGCTCGGCGGCAGGACGGGCGTCCACTACCGGGAGCCCGCCGACCCGCGTGCCCCGCCGGGCCCGGCGCCCGGGTGTGACCCGGGCGGGACCGGGGCCCGGGCGGGACCGGGGCCCGGGCGGGACCCGAGCCTGCGGGCTCCGGTCCCCGCTCGGGTCAGTCGTGCTTGAGGCCGAGCACCTCCGTGGCCGCGAAGGTCTCGTTCGCGGGGCGGGCGTCGTAGTGCGGGGTGAGGACCTCGTCGAGTTCCTCGTAGGAGAAGGCCTCCTTGGTGGTGTCGAACTTCGCGGCCACCCTGGGGCGTTCCATCACGACGACGATCCCGCCGTGCACCACGAACAGTTGCCCGTTGGCCTTCGCCGAGGCCGGCGAGGCCAGGTAGCCGACCAGCGGGGAGACGTGCTCGGGGGCGAGGGCGTCGAGCTTTCCGTCCTCCGGGACCTGGAAGCCGGCGAAGACGTCCTCGGTCATGCGGGTGCGGGCGCGCGGGCAGATCGCGTTGGCCGTGACCCCGTACTTGGCGAGGGCTAGGGCCGTCGAGGTGGTGAGGCCCACGATGCCGCCCTTGGCCGCCGCGTAGTTCGGCTGACCCGCCGAGCCGCCGAGGAAGGCCTCGGAGGAGGTGTTGACGATCCGGCCGTAGACCGGGCCGCCGGCCGCCTTGGAGCGTTCCCGCCAGTGCACCGAGGCGAAGTGCGTGGTGTTGAAGTGGCCCTTGAGGTGGACCCGGATCACCGAGTCCCATTCGGCCTCCGACATCGAGAAGACCATCCGGTCCCGCAGGATGCCCGCGTTGTTGACGAGGACGTCGAGCTTGCCGAAGCTGCCGACGGCCAGGTCGACCAGGTCCCGGGCCTGCTCGAAGTCGGCGACGTCGCCGAGGTGGGCGACGGCCGCTCCGCCCGCCGCGCGGATCTCCGCGGCCACCTCCTCCGCCGGGGCGGCCGAGGCCTCCCCGGAGCCGTCGCGGCCGGGTTGGCCGAAGTCGTTGACGACCACGCTCGCGCCGAGCCGGGCGAGTTCGATCGCCTCCGCCCGGCCCAGGCCCCGGCCCGCCCCCGTGACGATCGCGGAGAGTCCCTCAAGTGGCAGTGACATCCGTACGGTTCCTCTCTCAGAGTTCGATGCAGGTGCGCAGGGCGACGCCGGTGCGCATCTGGTCGAGGGCGTCGTTGATCTCGCCGAGCCGCACCCGGTGGGTGATCAGGCCCGCGAGGTCCACCCGACCGGCCCGCCACAGGGCGATGGTGCGCTCGTACGAACGCAGGACGTCTCCGCCGCCGTACATCGACGGCAGGATCTTCTTCTCGTCGAAGAACAGCGAGAACATGTTGATCGAGTAGTTGTCGTCGAGGGCACCCGCGCCGACCACGACGACGGAGCCGCCGCGCCGGGTCATCTCGTAGGCGGTCTGCGTGGTCGCGGACTTGCCGACGACCTCGAAGACGTAGTCGAAGCCCTCGCCCGCGGTGATCCGGTTCTTGGCGTCGCCGAAGGCCTCCGGGGAGACGGCCTCGGTCGCCCCGAAGCGCAGCGCCGCCTCGCGCCGTGAGGCGACCGGGTCGACGGCGACGATCTGGGCGGCGCCCTGCACCTTCGCACCTTGGATGACGGAGATGCCGACGCCTCCGCAGCCGATGACGGCGACCGAGGAGCCGGCCTCGACCTTGGCCGTGTTGATGGCGGCGCCGAGTCCGGTGGTGACGCCGCAGCCGATCAGGGCGGCGATGTCGAAGGGGACGTCGTCGGGGATCGGTACGGCGCACCCGGCGGGGACGACCATCTCCTCGGCGAAGGTGCCGGTGCCGGCGAAGCCGAAGATGTCGTCGCTCCCGCGCCGGAAGTTGGGGGTGGCGACGTTCCCGAACGCCTCCAGGCACAGGTGGCCCTGGCCCCGCTTGCAGGAGGGACAGTGCCCGCAGGGCGGCAGCCAGCAGACCAGGACCCGGTCGCCGATCTTGTGGTCGGCGACCCCGTCGCCGACGTCCGTGATCACGCCCGAGCCCTCGTGGCCGGGGATGAAGGGGGCCGGCTGCGGCAGCACGCCGCTCATCGCGGAGAGGTCGGAGTGGCACAGGCCGGTGGCCTTGATCCGGATCCTGACCTTGCCGGGGCCGAAGCCCACGGCTTCCATGTCGTCGACGACTTCGAGTTTGTCCTGACCGATCTGGCTCTGCAGTGCTGCGCGCACGGTGCGGCTCCTTGGGTCGTGTGGTTTGCGCGTGCTCGGCGCTTACGCGTGTTCGACGACGGTGTCGGCGAGGACCGGCGCGTCGTCCCGTTCGACGGCGGTCACCGACACCCGCACCCGGCCGGGCTCCTCCCACATCCGGATGCGCAGGGTCTCGCCGGGGAAGACGATCCCGGCGAAGCGGGTGCGATAGGCGCGGACCCGGGTGACGTCGCCGCCCAGCGCGGTGTCGACGACGGCCTTGAGGGTCATCCCGTACGAGCACAGGCCGTGCAGGATCGGCCGGTCGAAGCCGGCCGGTTTCGCGAACTCCGGGTCCGCGTGCAGCGGGTTCCAGTCGCCCGACAGCCGGTAGAGCAGGGCCTGCTCCTCGCGGATGTGTCGTTCGACGGTCCGGTCGGGCTCCCGGTCGGGTGCCTCCTCCTTGACGGAGGGTCCGCGTTCCCCGCCGAAGCCGCCTTCGCCTCGGACGAAGATCTGGGCGTCGCTGGTCCACAACGGGCCGTCGGCGTCGGCGACCTCGGAGCGCAGGACGATCACGGCCGCCTTGCCCTTGTCGTAGACGGCGGCGACGTGGGAGCCGGAAGTGGCCTGCCCCTTGACGGGGATCGGCCGGTGCAGCTCGATGGAGTGTCCGCCGTGCAGGACGGCGGCGAGGTTCACGTCGATCCCGGGGGCGGCGAGGCCGCCGAGCATCGCCATGCCGGCGCCGGCGACGGTCGCGAAGCTGGGGAGGACGTGGAGTTTGGATTCGAGGGTGTAGCGCAGCTCGTCGGGGTCGGTGGCCGGGCGGCCGGCGCCGAGGCCGAGGTGGTAGAGCTGGATGTCCTTGTGGTCCCAGGCGATGTCCCCCCGGCGGGGGGCGGCGGCGAGGGCCTTCGCGGCATCGATCGGCATTGAGGACGCTGCTCCTTGTGTGTCGTTCGTGCTTCCACCGAGTGGAAGACCTCGGTGCGGCCGTCCGCACCGTCGGTCGCACCGAGGCCGTATGCGGGACCGACTCCGCGACTCGTTCTAGAACGCGTTCTAGGGTCGGTGAAGGAATGTATAACGCACGCCCCAGCACTTGGGAAGACTCCTGACTTCACGTCAGATCCGCTTCGACGGGCCGGAAGTCCTGCCCCGTCGGGACGGAAGTCCTGCCCCGTCGGCGCGGGGGGCCTACTCTGACAGGGTGGACGAAATGCCCGTTGCCTCCCGACCCGCCCGATCCCTGCGGGTGCTGCTGGACCCGCCGAACCCGGCCCTGGCGCTGCGGCTCGGCCTGGAACCGGACATCGACGTGGTGGCCTCGACGATGAGCCGCCCCGCGGTGGCCCTGGTCGAGGAACTGGACGCGGTGTCGACCCTGCTGGCCGAAGACCCGGAGTGCGCCGTCCTGCTGATGACGGGGTCGGCGCATCCGGGGCTGCGCGACGCCGCCCTGGCCGCGGGGGCCGCGGGGCTGATCCTGCGGGACGGCCCGATCGACGACCTGGCGGAGTCCGTCCGCCGCGCGTCGCGGGGGGAGACGGTCGTCGACCCGGCCCTGGCGGGCCCGTAGACCCTCGAGAGCTCGCGGGTCTCCGCCCGCCCGTGCACCGACCCGCCCGGGGCTACTTCGACGGCGGGGTGTCGCGGCGCAGCAGGGTCACCACCGCCGCGCCGCCCAGCCCGATGTTGTGGGCGAGGCCGACGCGGGCTCCGGCGACCTGCCGGGGTCCCGCCTCGCCGCGCAGTTGCCACACCAGTTCCGCGGCCTGGGCGAGGCCCGTCGCCCCGAGCGGGTGCCCCTTGGAGATCAGGCCGCCGGACGGGTTGACCACCCACCGGCCGCCGTGGGTGGTGGCCCCGCTCTCCACGAGCTTGCCCGAGGCGCCTTCCGCGCACATGCCGAGCGCCTCGTAGGTCAGCAGTTCGTTGATCGAGAAGCAGTCGTGCAGTTCGATGACGTCCACGTCCTCGATGCCGAGTCCCGAGGTCTCGAAGGCGGCCCGGCCGGCCGCCTCCGACATCGGCTTGCCGACGACGTCGATGCAGGATCCCGAGGCGAAGGATTCGGCGGTGTCCGTGGTCATCGACTGGCCGACGATCTCCACCGCCTTGTCGTGGAGGCCGTGGGCGACGACGAAGCGTTCCGACACCACCAGGGCGGCCGCGGCCCCGTCGGAGGTCGGCGAGCACTGGAGTTTCGTCAGCGGTTCGTGGATGGTCTTGGCCGCGAGGATCTCCTCGATCGTGTACACGTCCTGGAACTGGGCGTGGGGGTTGTTCGCCGAGTGCCGGTGGTTCTTCTCGCCGACCGCCGCGAGTTGCGCGGCCGTGGTGCCGTACCGCTCCATGTGTTCGCGGGCCGCGTTCCCGAAGATCTGCGCGGTGGGCGGGGACATCTCGAAGCCGTGTCCGGCGGCCATGATCCCGTAGTGCCGGGCGACGGGCGAGGTCTTGAAGTCGCCGCCGTCGGCTCCGCCGCCGAGCGCGCCCCGCTTCATCTTCTCGAAGCCGAGCGCGAGCACGCAGTCGTTGATGCCGCCCTCGACGAACTGCCGGGCCATCATGAGTGCGGTGGCGCCCGTGGCGCAGTTGTTGTTGACGTTGTAGACGGGGACCCCACTCAGCCCCAGTTCGTACGCGGCGCGCTGGCCGGCGGTGGAGGCCTGGAAGCAGTAGCCGACCGGCACCTGTTCCACCAGGTCGTATCCGATGCCGGCGTCGGCCAGTGCCGCGGTTCCGGCCTCGCGCACCATGTCCCAGTACTGCCAGTCCCTCGACTCCGGCTTCTCGAACTTCGTCATGCCGACGCCCACGATGTACGACTTCATGTGCCCTACCGCCCCTTCGGTCAGTCCCTGGGAAGGCCGAGAATCCGCTCGGCGACGACGTTGAGCTGGACCTGTGTGGTGCCTCCGGCGATGGTCAGGCAGCGGGACATGAGCATCCCGTGCACCGCCCGCTCGCCGGCCCCCTCGCACACCGCGCCCGCCGGGCCCATGAGTTCCAGGGCGAGTTCGGCGGTCTTCTGCTGGTGCGGGGTCTGTACGAGTTTGCGTACGGACGCGCCCGCGCCCGGTTGCGCTCCCGAGACCTGTTGGAGGGTGGTCCGCAGGCCGATGCAGGCGAGCGCGTGGGCCTCGGCGGCGAGGGCGCCGATCCTGGCGCGGTAGGAGTCGTCAAGTGCGGCGGAGTGCGTGATCAGCGCCTCCAGGCCGGTGTCGAAGGTCATCTGGTCGGCCATGTGGACGCGTTCGTTGCCGAGGGTGTCGCGGGCCACCTTCCAGCCTCCGTCGACCGCCCCGACCAGTGCGTCGGCGGGCAGCAGCACGTCGTCGAGGAAGACCTCGTTGAAGAGGGCCTCGCCGGTGATCTCCCTGAGCGGCCGGACGTCGATGCCGGGGGTGGTCATGTCGATGACGAAGTAGCCGAGCCCCTTGTGCTTGGGCGCGGTCGGGTCGGTGCGGGCGAGCAGGATGCCGAAGTCCGCGGTGTGCGCGGAACTCGTCCACACCTTCTGTCCGTTGACCCTCCACGAGCCGTCGGCGGTCCGTTCGGCCCTGGTGCGCAGCGAGGCCAGGTCGGAGCCGGCGCCCGGTTCGGAGAAGAGCTGGCACCAGGTGAGGTCCCCGCGCAGGGTCGCCGGCACGTAGGCGTCCTGCTGCGCCGGCGTTCCGTGGGCGAGCAGCGAGGGCACGACCCAGGTGGCGATGCCGAGGTCGGCGACCTTGACGCCGGCCGCCTCCATCTCCTGTTGGACGACGAGCTGTTCGACGGGGCCGGCGCCGAGTCCGTAGGGGGGCGGGAGGTGGGGGGCCGCGTATCCGGTGGGTGCCAGGATCCGGCGGGCGGCGGCCGGGTCGAGCCCGTGCGCGTCCTCGATGGCGGCGCGGGCCTTCGCGCGGTGGCCCTCGGCCCGCGCGGGGAGTTCGAGGCGCAGTTCGCGGCGTGCCCCGCCGGCCGCGAGGCGCACGGCCCGTAACCGGTGGCCGTCGCCGGCGCCGAGCAGTTGCCGGGCGACGATGGCCCGGCGCAGGTGGATGTGCGCGTCGTGTTCCCAGGTGAAGCCGATGCCGCCGAGGACCTGGACGCAGTCCTTGGCGCAGGAGTAGGCGGCGTCGAGGGCGGTGGCGGCGGTCAGCGCGGCCACCAGGGAGCGCACCTCGGCCGGTTCGTCCGTCGCCCGGGCGGCGTCCCAGACCAGGGCGCGGGCCTGTTCGAGGCGTACCAGCATGTCGGCGCACAGGTGTTTGACGCCCTGGAACCGACCGATGGGCCGGCCGAACTGCTCGCGCGTCCTGGCGTACTCGGCGGCGGTGTGGACCGCCCAGGCGGCGGTGCCGCAGGCGTCGGCGGCGAACAGGGCGCAGGCCAGGTCCCGGACCAGGGCGGCGTCGAGGGCGAGGAGGCGGCCGGGCGGCACGGTGATCGCGCGTGCGCGCACCTCGGCCGTGGGCCGGGTCGGGTCGGCGCTGTCGTGGGTGCGGATGTCCAGGCCGGCGGCGTCCACGGCGAACCAGTGGGTGCCGTGGGCCGCCTCGGCGGCGAGCAGGACGAGGTCGGCTTCCCCGGCGCCGAGCACGGGCGGCGCGAGGCCGTCCAGGAGGTGGCCGCCGCCCTCGACGGCGACGGCGGTCAGGCTGCCGGGGCCCAGCGCGACGGCCCCGACGCGGGTGCCGTCGGCCAGGGTCGCGGCCAGTTCGCCGGCCCCCGCCCGGTCCAACAGGACGGAGGCGAGGGCGCCGGCGAGGTAAGGGCCGGGGAGGGCGGCCCGGGCGGCCTCCTCCACGGCGACGGCGAGGTCGAGCAGGTTGCCGCCCTCCAGGTGGGGTGCGAGCAGTCCGGCGTCGGCGAGCGCGTCCCAGTACGCGGGCCGCGCCCCGGTCCCGGGCGGGCCGTCGAGCAGTTTGCGCACCTCCTCGGGGGGCACGGTGCGCGCCGCCCAGCCGCGCACGGCCTCGGCCAACTCCTGGTGTTCCCGCGTGATTCCGATGCCCATACGGTTCCCTGCCGCCTCTCCGACGCTTCCGGCCGGCGCCGGTCGTCCCCCTGAACGCGGGTCAGAGTAGAACACGTTCCATTCTGACGGAAGGTCAGGTGTCGGATGGCGCCAAGATCAACGAGAATCGGCCATGGCCCGAAATCGCTCTAGCTCGGGTCCATCCCAAATGATCGAATCTGGGACGTTAACGCCGACTTCAATTCACTTCCGAAAGGAAATGACCAGTGAATTCCGTGACGTACGTGGACCTCCACCAACAAGTCGCCTCGGACATCGACATCGAAATCGAGGCCGCCCTCGCACGGCTCGCCCCCGCCTCGGGCACGAGCGCCGCCAAGAGTGCGGTCGTCAGACTGCTCCGGCATCAGAAATTGAGGCATCCGCTCTCGGTGCTGCCGATGTTGGTGCACGCCATCGAGACGGGGAAACCCGGGCCGGCCGCACCGTTGTCCGCCGTGCACGTGCTGTGGTGGACCTCGGCCTGTTATCTCGACGACCTCGCCGACGGCGGCGGCACGACCGCCTCCGAGACCCTGAGCCAGAACGAGGCGCTGCTGGCCTCGGTGATCAGCGGAACCGTGCTCCCGTTCCAGATCGTCCGGGCGCTCCCGGTGTCGGCGGAGACCCAGGTCGCCCTGACGGCCGAGGTCGCCACCGGCTGGGTGGTGGGCACGGAGGGCCAGCTCGTCGACATCGACGGGGACGTCCAGCACGCCACCCGGGCCTCGGTGGTCGAGGCCTACCGCGGGAAATCCGGCGGGCCCTTCTCGATGATCACGGCCATGGCGGCGATATTGGCCGACGCGAGTGAGGAGAAGGTCGAACTGTGGCGGGAGTTCGGCTACGTGTTCGGCATTCTGTGGCAGATATTCAACGACCAGGAGGACATCCTGTCCGGTCGCAATGAGGATCTCCTCAACGGGACGGTCACCTACCTGCTCACCTGCGCCCTTGACGGGGCTTCCGCCCTCCCGGCCCGGGAACACCTCCTGGACGCGTGCGCCGCCGCGCGGCACTCCGAGGAGGGGCGCGCGGAGCTGACACGTCTCCTCCTCGCGCCGGACGTGCTCGACCGGTACCGCGCGGACCTCGACGGGTTCCGCGACGCCTCCCACCGCCTCCTCGACGCGCTGGGCGGCGACGAGCGGCACCTGGCGATCCTGCGGCACCTCGTGGACCACGCGGCCGGCATGTCCCTCCGGCCGGCGCCGCCCGCTCCGGTGGCCACCTCCGTGTGACCCGGCTCCGTGTGACCGGTTCCGTGTGACCGGTTCCGCGTGACCGGCTCCGTGTGACCGTCGGGGAAGGAACGATCCGGCGCGCGGCCTCGGTCTCGCGCCGGAACCCGCCCCGGCCTGTCGGTGGGATGTCGGGCGGCCGGCGGGTCCGTCGGTGGCGCACACGCGAGGTGTCGGTGGCCGGCGCGAGGGTGGAGGTCGGGTTGCCCGAGGGGCAGCCGCAGCCGACCTCACCACCAAGGGAGCCCCGCCCTCATGCCGTCCGCATCCTCCCCGTCCTCCACCCCGCCCTGGAACGTCCGACGGCTCCCCGGCGCCGCCGGCCGTACCGTCCTGGTGACCGGCGGCAACGCCGGCATCGGGTACTTCGTCGCGGAACAGTTGTCGACGACCGGGGCCGGCGTCGTGCTCGGCAGCCGCGATCACGCCAGGGCCGAGGCCGCCGCGGCCTCGATCCGCGCGCGGGTTCCCGGTGCGCGGGTGCGGGCCGTACGACTGGATCTCGCGGACCTCGCGTCGCTCGAAGCGTCGGTGGAGTCCCTGGGAGTGGAACGCCTCGACGCGGTGGTCCACAACGCCGGCGTCGCCCTGGACGACCCGCCGCGCGAGGAGACCGGCGACGGTCACGAGCTGATGTTCGGCACGAACCACCTCGGGCACTTCGCCCTGACCGCCCGGCTCATGCCGCTGCTGTCGGCCGCCCCTGCGGCCCGCGTGGTCAGCACGGGCAGTTTCGCGGCGAAGTCCGAGCGGCTCGACCTGGACGATCTCCAGTCCCGGAGGGACTACCGGCCCAAGCGGACCTACGGGCGCTCCAAGTTGGCGCAGATGTACTTCGGCCTCGAACTCGACCGCCGCCTGCGCGCCGCCGGCAGCACGGTGGCGAGCGTGGTCGTCCATCCCGGCGGCGCGCTGGACTCCCTCACCCCGTCACGGCCACCGGTCCACGTGCGCACCACGGCCGCACGGCTGGGCGCGGCGCCCGCGGCCCTCCTCCTCCAAGGCAAGCACGCCGGCGCGTGGCCGGCGGTCCGGGCGGTGCTCGACCCGGCCGTGCGCGGAGGGCAGGTGTGGGGGCCGCGCCACTTCGGCCTGCGCGGCGAGCCCCGACGCGAACCGCTGTGGGACCACCTCACCGACACCGTCGTCGCGGCCCGCCTGTGGGAGGCGAGCCGCGACCTGACGGGCGTCGACCCCTGCGCTCTCCCCGGCTAGCCGAGGACAGCGGATCAGACGCTGCGCACGAACTCTGCGAAGGCCTCGGGGGCGACGGTGAAGACGGGGCCGTCCGGGACCTTGGAGTCCCGGACGGCGACCAGGTGCGGGCGGGCGGCGATCTCGACGCACTGACCGCCGGTGTCGCCGCTGTAGCTGGACTTGACCCAGTCGCCACCGATCGGGGCGCATTCGACGCAGTCACCGCCGGTGTCGCCGCTGTACGAGGACTTACGCCACCGCGCGCCCGTCAGGTTCTGGATGCTGTCCATAACGCTCCTCCATTACGCGGGCGATCAGCGCCGTCGAGTCCTCCAGGGAGAGGGCGGCGGCCTGGAGGTGATCGTAACGGAGCGACCCTTCCCTGAGTGCCTGTGGATTGGCCGTCATATGACCCTGGACGAAGTCCTCGGTGTACACGAGGTCCGGGTCCCCCTCGAACCGCAACAGGTTGAAGGAACCCATCAACCCCGCATGGGCACCCGCCTCGAACGGCAGGATCTGCACCCTCACCCACTCGCGCCTCCGCAGCTCCAACAGGTGCGCCAGTTGATTTCGCATGACCTCCCGGCCGCCGATCTCCTGGTGGAGCGTGGCCTCGCTCAGCACGACCCACATCAATGGCGGGTTCTCGCGGTCGAGTATCCGCTGCCGTTCCATGCGGGCGGCCACCTTCGCGTCGAGGTCCCCTTCCGTCCGCACCCCCAGCACCGCCCGCGCGTAGTCGGGGGTCTGCAACAACCCATCCACCAACTGCGCCTGGAAGGTGGAGATGTACGCCGCCTTCGCCTCCATCTCCGCGTACGGCTGGAACCACGTCGGGAGTTGGCTCCGCAGCACCAGCCCCACCAGTCGTGAGAACAGCCCGCCCGTGTCGAGCGCCGCGTCCAGCCGTTCCGAGAAGCCCCTGGTCGGGACCTTCCGGGCCGTCTCGATCTGCCCGACCAGTGAGCCCGCGCAGTAGAGGATGCCTCCCAACTGCCCCTGCTTGAGTCCTGCCCCCTCCCGCAGGCGGCGCAGTTCGGAACCGTAGTAGTCCAGGGCCGAGGCACTGGGGTCGAGATCACGGATGTTGACCATGGAGCGGTCACCTCCAAGTACACGCCGTTCGGCGTTCGGTTCGGTCCGTAGCCGAGCGTAACCAGATCGCTCCACGCTGGTCTCATGAACCGCACAACTGAGTATTCAGATAGCGAAGTTGATGAGAGCTATCGCATGGGGTTCACCGTCGGTGAGCACTCCGCCCGTCACTTGCGGCGCATCCTGCGCATGTACCTCGCCAGTTGGGGCCTGGCCTCGCTGACCCATGCCGCCGAGCTGGCGCTCACCGAGCTGATCGCGAACGTCGTGCGTCACGTGCCGGGCCGGGGTTGCTCCGTGCTCATCCTGTGCCGGCCCGGCGGTCTGCGGGTCGAGGTGTCGGACGACTGCCCCGCGCTCCCCCGAGTGGCGGAGCCGCCCGGCTGCGAACTCGCCGAGGGCGGGCGGGGGCTGCTGCTGATCGACGCCGTCACCGATCGGTGGGGCGCCGAACCGAATGCCACCGGCAAGACAGTGTGGTTCGAGTGCGACGGGTGAGGCTCCGACCCGTCCCCGGCCCCCACTCGGGACCCGCCCGCACTCGGCGATAATGCTCCTGCCGAGCGGGCGGAGCAGGGTGTGACGGGGGTCCTCGACTTCGGCATCGCCAAGGCCCAGGGCGGCCCCGGTACGGAACTCACGGCCACCGGCATGATCATCGGGTCCTTCCCGTACATGGCGCCGGAGCGCTGGACCGGTGGCGCGAACGGGGTTCCCGTCGACGGGCGTTGCGACCTGTACGCCCTCGGCTGCGTGCTCATGGAGCTGCTCACCGGCAGCCGCCCGTTCCCCGCCCGTGAGATGCACGAGCTACTCGCCCAGCACCTCACGACGGAGCCGCCCGCGCCCGGTTCGCTCCGCGAGGGGCTGCCGGCCGCGCTGGACCCCCTCGTGCTCGACCTGCTCGCGAAGGACCCCCGGCAGCGTCCGGCGACCGCGCGGGAGGTGAGCCTGCGCCTCGCGGAGATCGCCCGGGGCGCGGCGGCCGACCCCGCCCACACCCCCGCTCCCGCCCCCGTACCGGCCGCTCCGGCGGCCCCGGCCGTCGCGTGGCCGCCCCCGCCCGCCTACTCCCCCACCGTGCACACCGCTGCCGGGGATCCGGTCCGGGCGATGTTCGGGCGGCGGCTGAACCTGCTGTTGGAGGACGCGCCGACCGACCTCCCCGAGCGGCTGGGCATGCTGGTCGCCGACCTGACGGAGGAGCTGGGGGCGCACGACGCGCTGACCGTGCGGGCCGCGTACCACCGGGCCATGGCCGTACGGGGGCAGTCGGCCACGGAGCTGGAGCGCATCCTGCCGAGGATGATGCGGGTGCTCGGTCTGGAGCACCCCGACACCATCGCCGCACGCGCCGCGTACGTCGGTGAGGCCGCGGCCCACGGGCCCGGCGACGGCCGCCGCCACGAGGACGAACTGCGCGAGATCATCGAACAGGCGGCCCGGGTCCTCGGCGCCGACGATCCCGTCACGCTGACCGCCCGCTACCACCTGGCCGGAGCCCGCCGGCGGGGTGACGGCGGCCCGGACGGGGAGTGGGGTTCGCGCACACCGGAGCAGGCGCGGAGCGAGCGCGAGTGGCTGGGCCCGCTGCTGCCCGACCTCGAACGCCGGCTGCCGGCCGACAGCCCCGTCCTGCTGGACGTACGGCGCCGACTGGCGCACGCCGCCTGGCTGCTCGGCGACCACCCGACCGCCGCCCGGCTGTACCTGTGGCTGTACCCCGATCCCGAGGAGCCGGCCGAGCGCGGCCACGCGGAGGTGGCGTACCGGGTGGCCCGAAGCATCGGCGAAGCCGGTGATCCCGCCCGTGCGCTGACCCTCCTGAAGCCCCTGCTGCACCGGCTGCACCTCACCGCCGGCAACACCCACTGGCTGACCCGCGAGGTGACCGACGTCCGCGCGGACTTCCGGCGGATGCTGTGGGAGGACCGGCGCGCGGACCTCGGCGGTGGCCTGTCCCGGCTCTTCGGCCGCTGATCGCGCGCGACCGCGGGTCACGGGCCCCCGGCCGTGGCGTCCTACCGGACGGTAGGGCAGCATGGGCGGCCACTCACCCGCAGCTCAGGAGGAATGACATGGCCAGCCCCAAGCCGGAGACCCTCGCCGCTTTCGAGGCGGCCAAGGGCTTCATGCCCGTGGGCGAGGGCCTCGCCCTCCACGCGGCCGCGACGTCCGCGGCGGCGCTCGGGCTGCCGCTGCTGGAGGTCGGCACGTACTGCGGGCGTTCCACGATCCTGCTCGCCGACGCCGCCCGCGAGGCGGGGGTGTCCGCGATCACCGTCGATCACCACCGGGGCAGCGAGGAGCAGCAGCCGGGCTGGGAGTACCACGACCCGACGGTGGTGGACCCGGAGATCGGCCTGATGGACACCTTGCCGACCTTCCGCCGCACCCTGCACCGGGCGGGTCTGGAGGACCACGTGATCGCGATCGTGGGGCGCTCCCCGCAGGTCGCCGCGGCCTGGGGCGGCCCGCTGGGCCTGGTCTTCATCGACGGCGGGCACACCGACGAGCACGCGAGCGGCGACTACGAGGGGTGGGCCCCGCACCTCGCGGTGGGCGGCACGCTGGTGATCCACGACGTGTTCCCGGACCCGGCCGACGGCGGGCAGGCCCCGTACCGGATCTACCTGCGCGCGCTGGCCTCCGGGGCCTTCGAGGAGATCTCTGTCACGGACTCGCTGCGGGTCCTGCGCCGCACCGACCAGGGCATATAACCGGGACACCGCCAGGCATACAAACACACCACGCCCCCGGATGGAGCACGGTCCGTCCGGGCGGCGGGCGGCCGGTCTAGCATCGCCGGGTGCGCTACGACGACAACCCCCCGCCCCCCGAGTCCGGCTCCTCGGTCACCCCGGACCGGCACTGGTTCACGCGCCGCTCCACCCTCGCGGTCGCGGCCGCCGCCCTCGCCCCGACCTGTCTGGCGGGCTGGGTCCTGACCCAGGTCCTGACCGGGAACGGGCAGGACGACCACCGACCGCAGGCGTCGCCGCCCGCGTCCCACACGCCCGCCGCGGACGCCAAACCGAGCACGGCCGCCGAGCCCACGCCCGCGCGCCCCACCCCGAACGGCAGCACGTCCGGCGCCCCCACCGCCGACAAGGCCCCGCTCACCGGCCGGACGGTGGTCATCGACCCCGGCCACAACACGGGCAACTTCAAGCACACCAAGGAGATCGACCGCCAGGTGGACATCGGCACCCACCACAAGGAGTGCGACACCACCGGCACCACCACGAACTCCGGCTACATGGAGGCCGAGTTCACCATGGACGTGTCCCGCCGGCTGCGCACCGCCCTGGAGTCCAAGGGCCTGAAGGTGCTCCTCACCCACGAGGCCGGAACCGAGCGCCCCTGGGGTCCCTGCATCGACGAGCGGGCCCGGATCGGCAACGAGGCCACGGCCGACGCCGTCGTCTCGGTCCACGCCGACGGGGTCTCCGAGGGCAGCCGCGGCTACCACGTCATCCTTCCCGCCAAGGTCAAGGGCGGTGGCGCGGACACCGCGAAGATCATCGAGCCCTCGCGACTGCTGGGCGAACGCATCGCGACCAACTTCGCCCGCACGACCGGTTCCGGCCCCGCCAACTACCTGGGTTCCGGCACGGGTTTGGTGGTCCGCGACGATCTGGGCGGACTGAACCTCTCAACTCGCCCCAAGGTGTTCATCGAATGCGGCAACATGCGTGACGCCAAGGACGCGGCTCAACTGACGAGTCCGCAGTGGCGCCAGAAGGCCGCGCAGGGCATCGCGGACGGCATCGTCGGGTTCCTCGGCGGGTAGTCCCACCGGGACAGCCCGCCGCCCCGGTCCGCTCGGTCACGGAAAACCTCCGTACCATGGTGCCGCCCGCCCCGCTCCAGTCCTGATCTGCGACCGCGGCACCACGAGACGACCGAGACCGAGAAGGACACCTGAGACGTGAACATCCGCTCCCTCACTCGAGGCGACGGCGTGGTGATCGGAGCAGCGGTGCTGCTGTTCATCGCCTCGTTCCTCGATTTCTACTCCGCGACCGGCATCGACACGCCGAGCGCCTGGGACACCGACGTGTACCGCCTGGTGCTCCCGACGGTCTTCCTGCTCGGGTTCATCGCGGCGGGTCTGGTCCTCGCGGCCCGGTTCCTGCCGCAGGGCCGCCAGCTCGCCGGGCTGCCCATGCAGGCGTGGGGCACCGTACTGGCCGTGGCGGCGGCCTGGGCCGCCCTGTGGTCCCTGATCACCTGCCCGAGCGGCGCCGACCTGGGCGCCGGCAGCATCATCGCCTTCCTCGCCACCCTGGCCCTGGCCGGCGTGACCCTGTTCGGCGACAAGCTCCCCGCGCTGGCCGGCAAGCTCGTGCCCGAGGCCCGGCCCGCCGCCGTCCCGCCGTACGGCGGCCAGCCGCTCGGCCAGCAGCAGCCGCCCGGCGCCGGCTACGGCTACCCCGGCGGCCAGCAGCCCCAGCCGTACGGGCAGACCCCGCAGCCCGTACCGCCCTACGGCGGCGCCCCGCAGCCGAACCCCACGCCCGCCCCGGCCCCGCAGGACGCGACGCCCGCCCCGGCGGCGGACTTCACCCCGTTCTGGTTCGCAGTGCCGGTGACCCGGTCCCTGTTCGCCGAGGACGGCTCGCACAACCCGATCGCGGAACTCGCGCCGGGCACCTGGTACCTGGCCGTCGACCAGCGCGGCCCGTCCACGCTGATCGCCCAGACCCAGGACGGTCGACGCGGCGTGCTGAACGAGACCTCGGACATCCAGCGCGGCTGAGGCCCCCTCGCCCGCACGGCCGACGACCCCCGCCCTCCCGGGCGGGGGTCGTCGGTCTTCCGGGGACGGTGGTCGTGCCCTACAGTCACCTGACGCATCGTCAGGAACGGCGGTGGCTGTCGGCGGCTTCGCGGAGGGAACCCCCATGCGCCTCGGACTGGCACTCGGCTACTGGGGGCGCGGCCCCAACCCGAACCACCTCGACCTCGCCACCGAGGCCGAGAACCTCGGCTACCACTCGGTGTGGACCGCCGAGGCCTGGGGCTCCGACGCCTTCACCCCGCTGACCTGGATCGCCGCGCACACCTCGCGGATCCGCCTGGGCACCGCCATCGCCCAGATGTCCGCCCGCACCCCCACCGCCACCGCCATGCACGCCCTCACCCTGGACCACCTCTCCGGCGGCCGGATGACACTGGGCCTGGGCCTGTCCGGGCCGCAGGTCGTCGAGGGCTGGTACGGGCGCCCCTTCCCCGCCTCCCCGCTCACCGCGACCCGCGAGTACGTGGACGTCGTCCGCCAGGTCCTGCGCCGCGAGGCCCCCGTCGCCCTGGACGGCCGCTTCCACCACCACCCGTACCGCGGCGAGGACGGCACCGGCCTCGGCAAACCACTCAAGCCGATCACCCACCCGCTGCGCGCGGACCTCCCGATCCTGCTCGGCGCGGAGGGCCCCCGGAACATCGCCCAGACCACCCGGATCGCCGACGGCTGGCTCCCCCTGTACTGGTCGCCGTCCCGCACCGACGTGTACCGGGCCTCCCTCGCCGACCTCCCCGAAGGCTTCATGATCGCCCCGATGGCCCGGGCCCACGTCTGCGAGGACGTCGCCGAGGGGCTCCTGCCCGTCAAGGCGATGCTCGGCTTCTACATCGGCGGCATGGGCCACGCGGCCCACAACTTCCACGCCGACCTGATGGCCAGGATGGGCTACGAGGACGAGGCGCGCCGGATCCAGGAACTGTTCCTCGCCGGCCGCAAGGAGGAGGCCGTCCTGGCCGTCCCCGACGCGTTCGCCGACGAGATCTCCCTGATCGGACCCCGGGAGCGGATCGCCGAACGCCTCGACCTGTGGCGCAAGGGCCCCGTCACCGACCTGCTCCTCACCGCCCCCGACCCGCACACCCTGCGGGTCCTCGCGGAACTGAACGCCTGACGGCTCAGACCTGCTCCGCCCGCGGCACCGCGTCGAGGAACTCCCTCAGGTCCAGCGCCATCACCGCGATCTCGACGTCGGCGCCCCCCGGGCGGGCGCACGTGACGATCCGCGAGCCCGGGTTGATGCTCATGCCCTCCTTCACCGACGGCGCCCGCACCCCCGTGGCCCGCGCGCCGGCCAGCTCCACCACGGGGCCCCGCTGCGGCTCCCAACGGGGCGCGCCCCCGTCCACGTACAGCCGGCCCATGCGCCAGCGCCCCTCGCCGGCGGGCAGCCGTGCCATGCCCGGCAGCCCGGGCACCACCTCGGCGGCCTGCCGCTCGCGGTGCTTGCGTCGCACCAGCCACCCGACCCCGGCCACCGCTGCGGCAGCCACCACGAACTCGATCACGCGCCCCATTGAAACAGCCGCGGCCGGCCGTCGCGTGCCGGCGGGCCCGGGGTCGAGGGGCCGCGACGCCTCCCGACCCCGGGCCCGCCCGGGGACGCGGCCGGTCAGCCGCCGAGCTGGGAGGTGCTGGGAACCTTGTCGGTCACCACGGCCCCCGCGCTCTTGCCGGCGTCCTTGACCCCGTTGATGACGCTCTCGAAGGCGCCGATGTCGGCGTCACCCGCCTGCCCCTTGCGGAGCTTGGTGGCGAGACCCTTGAGGGACGCGATGCTCGCCGTCAGCGGGGCCACCGCCTTGGACAGCAGGGGATCGCCCTTGGCGTTGTCGGTCGCCGCCTTCAACCGGTTGTAGGCGAAGGCACCCGCCAGACCCGCCTTGATCAGCGCGAAGGTACGGCCCTTCGCGCCCTTCTTGAACTTGCCCGCCTGGTACGGCTTGACGATCCACTGGTACGTCGCGCCGGCCGCGAGACCGGCGTTCGCGACGAAGCGGGTCTTCGCGAACTTCTGCTTCTCGGCGGACGTGCTCGGCGCGGGAGTCGCGGCGGCGGCCTCCTCGGCGGCCAGCACCTCGACGGCCGAGGCCTCCGCGGCCGCCTGGTCGGCCGCCGTGGCCGCGGACAGCGAGACGTCCTCGCTCTTGGATTTCCCGCCCCCGTCGGAGCCACAGGCGGTGGCGCCGGCCAGCAGCGCACAGGACAGGAGCACCGACGTGACGGCACGACGGAATCGAACGGTTCTGGGTACGGACACAGTTGCCTCCGGGGACTGAGGTGTCCTCCGCACCCTCACCCGGGCCGTGCGGCTCCGCCACTTGGGGGACCCGTTCGGGGGTTTGCGGCGCGCCTGCGCGGCAACACGGGGTGCATGCCCACACACACCCGAGTACACACCCGAGGAAGCAGTTCAGCGGGCCGGGCCGTCGCCCTGGTGGCGGACGTCGCAGCCTTCGTGATCGGCCTGTGGATCCTGCTGTTCCTGCTCGACGCCAACCAGGGCAACTCCTTCGTCGACCTCGTCCACGACGCGGCGACCTGGCTGGCCGGCTGGTCCTACGACCTGTTCACCTTCGACCGCGCCTGGGTCCAGGTCGTCGTCGGCTACGGCCTCGCGGCCGTCGTCTACCTCTTCATCGGCCACGCCCTGGCGAGCCGACTCTCCCGCCGCTGACGCACGGGGCGTGTGGGGCCCGCGGGCCCCACACGCTCAACCGCAGCAGTCCGGCTCAAGCCCCCGCGGCAGGTTCAGCCCGCCGAAGATCTCGCCCGTCGCCTCGTCCCCGCCCAACGCGGCGACGGCCAACAACAACGATCCGGCCGTCCACGTGGTCTGCTCGACCGGCCACACCGCCCGGTCCACGAACTCGTACCCCGTCCAGTACATGCCGTTGTCGGCCCGCAGGTGCCCGATCGACCGCAGGATCTCCAACGCCCGGTCGGACTCCCCCAACGCCCACAGCGCGAGGGCCAGTTCACAGGACTCCCCGCCCGTGACCCACGGGTTCGGCAGCACGCACCGCACCCCGAGGTCCGGGACGACGAACTCCGCCCACCGCTCCTCGATGCGCGCCGTGGCCTCCGGCCCGGTCAACGCACCGCCCAGCACCGGGTAGTACCAGTCCATCGAGTAGCGGGACTTGTCCAGGAACCGCTCCGGGTGCCGTCGGATCGCGTGCCCCAGCGCGCCCGCCGCCAACTCCCAGTCCGGCTGCGGGTCCTCGCGGTGCTCCGCGATGGCGAGCGCGCACCGCAGCGCCTGATGGATCGACGAGGACCCGGTCAGCAGCGCGTCGGTGACGGCCGCGCCGTCCGCCTCCCGCTTCCAACCGATCTCGCCGCCCGGCTGCTGGAGTCCCAGCACGAACTCCACCGCCGCGTACACGGCCGGCCACATCCGGTCCAGGAAGGGATCGTCGCCGGTCGCCAGGTAGTGGTGCCACACCCCCACCGCGATGTACGCGACGAAGTTCGACTCACGGCTCGCGTCCTGCGGGGCGGACGTGTCCACGCCCTCCGGCCGGTCCGCGTAGGCCGCGAACCAGGAACCGTCCTCGTTCTGGTGCCGCGCCAGCCACGCGTACGCCCGCTCCGCCGCCTCGTGCTCGCCCGCCACGTCCAACGCCATCGCGGCTTCGGTGTGGTCCCACGGATCGAGGTGATGGCCGCGGAACCACGGGATCGCCCCGTCCGCCCGCTGCGCCGCGAGGATGCCCGCGACGGTCCCGGCCGCCTCCTCGGCGGTCAGCACGCCGTCCAGGACCAGATGTTCGGTACGACCGGGGAACGTCACTTCGCCGCGTCCACGGGCAGGTGCGGCTTCGTCGCGTACGCCACGAAGCTCTTGCCGATCACCGGGTTCAGGGCCTGCTCCGCGAGGCGCGTGGCCAGCGGCTTCTTCATGATGTCCCAGACCAGCAGCTTGTGGTACGCCTTCACCGGCAGCGCCTTGTCGTTGTCGACGCCGAACGCGCACTTCAGCCACCAGTACGGGGAGTGCAGCCCGTGCGCGTGGTGCGTGCCGTACGGCTTGAGGCCCGCGGCCTCCATCTTGCCGATCAGCTCGTCCGCCTTGTAGATGCGGATGTGGCCGCCCTCGACCTCGTGGTAGGCGTCGCTGAGCGCCCAACAGATCTTCTCCGGGCCGTACCGCGGCACCGTGATCGCGATCCGGCCGCCCGGCTTGAGCACCCGCACCATCTCGGCGAGCACGCCCTTGTCGTCGGGGATGTGCTCCATCACCTCGGAGATGATCACGACGTCGAAGGACTCGTCGGGGAACGGCAGGGCCAGCGCGTCGCCCTCCATGGCGGTGGCGGTGGCGCCGACCGGCGCCTCGCCGGCCTCCTTCATCGCGGCGAACCACTTGGCGACCTCGCGGATCTCCTCGCCGTTGCGGTCCACGGCGACCACCTGCGCGCCGCGCCGGTAGCACTCGAAGGCGTGCCGGCCTGCGCCGCAGCCCAGATCGAGCACGCGGTCGCCTGCGGCGAGCGGGAACCGGGAGAAATCGACGGTCAGCACGGGGTCCTGCCTTCGCGGTCGCGGGGGTCTACGGGGTGGAACTCGGAACGGGGGTGACTCATCGGCGAGAGGTCAGCGCGCACGACGCGCACGGGCGGCCTGCTCGATGGCGGCCCGGTAGTGCACCACGGTCCCCTCGGCGGCCTTGGCCCAGGTGAACCGGGTCAGGACTCTGTCGCGTCCGGCGGCGCCGAGCCGCTCGCGCAGCGGGGCGTCACCCAACAGCCGGCCCAGCGCGGCGGCGAGCGCGCCCGCGTCACCGGGCGGCACCGCCAGGCAGCTCTCCCCGTCGGGCCCCGTCACCTCGGGGATCGCCCCGCCGGTGGTCGCGACCAGCGGGGTGCCGGTGGCCATGGCCTCGGCCGCCGGGAGCGAGAAGCCCTCGTACAGCGAGGGCACGCAGGCGACCTGCGCGCTGCGCACCAGGTCGACGAGTTCGGCGTCCGTGATGCCCTTGACGAAGCGGACCGCGTCCTGGAGTCCGTACGTGGCGATCGCGCGGGCGACCGGCCCCTCCTCGGCGCGCCGGCCCACGACGACGAGGTGCGCGTCGGGCTGTTCCGTGCGGAGCTTCGCGAGCGCCTCGACCAGGTGGACGAGGCCCTTCAGCGGCACGTCGGCGCTGGAGGTCGTCACGATCCGCCCGGGCACCTCGGCCACGGACGCGTCGGGCGACCACAGGTCGGTGTCGGCGCCGATGTGCACCACGTGGATGCGCTCGCCGCGGACGCCCAGGTGCTCGGCGATCTCGACCTGCGAGGAACCCGACACGGTCAGTACGGACGGCAGCCGGCGGGCGACCCGGCCCTGCATGCGCGTGAACCCGTACCAACGGCGCACCGAGAGCCGCTTCTTGCGGTCCTTGGCGGCGGCCAGGTCCAACGCGCGGTCCACGGTGATGGGGTGGTGGATCGTCGTCACCAGCGGCGCGCCGAGGTCCCCGAGCAGCCCGTACCCGAGCGTCTGGTTGTCGTGGATGACGTCGAACTCACCGGCGCGCGCGGCCAGGTGCCGGCGCGCGCGCAGCGAGAAGGTCAGCGGTTCGGGGAAGCCGCCGGTCCACATCGTGGCGACTTCGAGGGCGTCGATCCAGTCCCGGTATTCCGCCCGTTTGGGCGTACGGAACGGGTCGGGGCTTCGGTAGAGGTCCAGGCTCGGCAGCTCGGTCAGCGTGGCCCCGGTGTCGAGCACCGGGTAGGGCTGGGCGCCGATGACCTCGACACTGTGGCCGAGCCGGACGAGCTCCCGCGAAAGGTGGCGGACGTAGACGCCCTGGCCGCCGCAGAACGGGTTCCCCTTGTAGGTGAGGAGTGCGATGCGCAACGGGCGGTCACCTTCGGTGGCGGAACTCGCGAAAGGGCTCGTCACCACGGCCTCTGCGGTCACTCTCGGCCCCCTTCTCCCTGCACTTTCGCCGGAGCGTAACCGCTCGGATAATGTAGAACAAGTTTCAGACTTGATCCGTCTGAGAGCATTGAATCTACCGGCCGGAAACCCCACCGTAAGAGGCGGAGCAGGTGATTCACGCCACGACCCCGACGCCTGACACGCCGGCCCCGGACCGGCCCCGGATCAGCCCCGGAACGGCCGGCGCAACGACACTGAACGCCTTGGAACGGGACAGATGACAGCGGAAGTGAAGGCCGTGACCACCCCGGCGTCCCCGCCCCTGACGGAACGCCAGGAGGCGCGCCGGCGCCGCATCCTGCACGCCAGCGCCCAACTCGCCGGCCGGGGCGGTTTCGACGCGGTCCAGATGCGGGAGGTCGCCGAGGCGGCCGGCGTGGCGCTGGGGACCCTGTACCGGTACTTCCCGTCCAAGGTGCACCTGTTGGTCGCCACCATGCAGGACCAGCTCCAGCACATGCACACCACGCTCCGCAAGCGCCCCCCGGCGGGCGACGATCCGGCGGCCCGGGTCTCGGAGACCCTGATGGGCGCCTTCCGGGCCCTCCAGCGCGAACCGCACCTCGCCGACGCGATGGTGCGCGCCCTCACGTTCGCCGACCGGAGCGTGAGCCCCGAGGTGGACACGGTGTCCCGGCTGACCACGGCGATCATCCTGGACGCGATGGGCCTGGACGCCCCGCCGACGGCGGAACAGCTCTCGGCGGTGCGCGTGATCGAGCACACCTGGCACTCGGCGCTGATCACCTGGTTGTCGGGCCGTGCCTCGATCGCCCAGGTGAAGATCGACATAGAGACGGTCTGCCGCCTGATCGACCTGACGACGCCGGCCCCGACCCCGGCCAAGGCGCGGTCCGGCGCCCCGGGAAAGTCCTGATCCCGCCGTAGGGCTTGCCGGGGCGTCGAACCGTGCCTTGGGCGGGGCCGGTTCCCCTACTCCTCCGGCGGGAACACCGCCTCCCCGCTGCCCAGCAGGGTGATCGTGATCGCCTCGACGGGGCAGCCCTCGGCCGCCGTCAGGACCGGTTCGTTCGCGTCCGTCTCGGGGGCCGCCGGGTGGGACTGGCGCGCCGAGTCGAGGGAGAAGCCGGCCGGGGCGTGGTTCACGCACATGCCGGAGCCGATGCAGACGCCCCGGTCCACCTCCACCTGCCAGCGGTCCCCCATCACGCGTCCGTCTCGGGGGCGGCCGGCGGCCGGTACCCGGCGGGCAGGTGGATCATCTTGTGTTCCAGGTACTCGCCCAGTCCCTCGGGGCCGAACTCCCTTCCGACGCCGCTGTTCTTGTAGCCGCCGAACGGTCCGAGCATGTCCAGGCTGAAGGTGTTGACGTTGAAGGTGCCGGTGCGCACTGCGCGCGCGAAGTCGATGCCGTGTTCCACGTCGCCCGTCCAGACGCTGCCGCTGAGTCCGAACTCGGAGTCGTTGGCGATCCGCGCAGCCTCGGCCTCGTCGCCGTAGGGGATCAGGCAGACCACGGGCCCGAAGATCTCCTCGCGGGCGATGCGCATGGAGTTGTCGACGTCGCCGAACAGGGTGGGTTCGACGTACCAGCCCTGATCCAGACCGGCGGGACGGCCACCGCCGACGAGGATCTTCGCGCCCTCCTCCTGTCCGATCCGGATGTAGTCCAGCGAGCGTTGTTGCTGGCGGCGGGCCACGAGCGGTCCGAGCTGGGTCGCCGGGTCCAGCGGGTCGCCGACCACCAGCGCGCCGGCGGCGGCGGCGAGGGCCTCGGCGACCTCCGCGTACCGGGCGCGCGGGGCGAGGACGCGGGTCTGGGCGACGCAGGCCTGACCGTTGTTCATCCAGGCCGCCGGGACGATGCCGGCGATGGTGGTCTCCAGGTCGGCGTCCGGCAGGATCACGGCCGCCGACTTGCCGCCGAGTTCGAGGGTGACCCGGGTGAGGTTGCGGGAGGCGACCTCCATGACGCGCCGCCCCGCGGCCACCGATCCGGTGAAGGCGACCTTGTCGATGCCGGGGTGCCCGACGAGGTACTCGCTGACCTCGCGGTCCGCCGGCAGGATCGACAGCACGCCCTCGGGCAGCCCGGCCTCGCGCACGATGTCGGCCAGGATGTAGGAGTCCAGCGGGGACTCCGGCGAGGGCTTGAGGATCACCGCGGAACCGGTCAGCAGGGCGGGTGCCAGTTTGGCGGCGGCGACGAACTGCGGGACGTTCCAGGGGATGACGGCGGCGACCACGCCGACCGGCTCCCGGCGGACCAGGATCGGACCGAGCACGCCCTGGCGGTGCTCCTCGTACGCGTAGTCGCGCGCCACCGTGATCGCGGCGTCGTAGACCATCATCGGGCCCAGCGCCTGGGCGAGGACGGACCACGAGTACGGGGATCCGTTCTGGGAGCTGATGGACCGGGCGATCTCCTCGTGCCGCACCGCGATGGCGTCCTTGACGCGCGCGACGACCGCGATCCGCTCGTCGAGGGACATCCGGGGCCAGGGGCCCTCGTCGAACGCCTTGCGCGCGACGGCGACGGCGCGGTCGACGTCCGCCGCGGTGGCGTGCGGGACGCTGCCGATGACCCGCCCGGTATGCGGGGAGACGACCTTGATGGTGTCGGTGCCCAGCGGGTCCGTCCACTCCCCGCCGATGAACAGTTGTCCGTGTTCCACGAGCTCGGTCATGGCTGAGGCCTCCTGCGGCTACCTGCGGCGCGACGTTCCAGAACTGATACCAGTTCTAGTTCCAGGAGTCCACGGTCTGGACGGAACGGCGGAGAAGATCCAACGGACATCCGACGGGTAGCCAGAAACCCGAAGAGATGGTCGACTTGGGCGACTACTGGAACAAGTTCTCTTTATCGTGTCCGGGTGGACGCACGACCGCCCGGACAGCCGGCAGACAGGGAGCCCTCGTGACACCTCAGGTCACCGACCACGGCGGAGGCGTGTGGGGCATCAAGGTCCCCATCCCCGACAACCCCCTCGGACACACCCTCGTCCACGTCCTCGACACCGACCGCGGCCCGGTCCTCGTCGACACCGGCTGGGACGACCCGGAGTCCTGGGACACCCTCGTCGCCGGCCTCGACGCGCTGGGCATCGCGATCACCGACGTCCACGGCGTGGTCATCACCCACCACCACCCCGACCACCACGGCCTGTCCGGCCGGGTCCGGGAGGCATCGGGCGCCTGGATCGCCATGCACGCCGCCGACACCGAGGTCGTCGTGCGGACCCGCTCCGCCGAACCGGGCGTCTGGTTCGACTACATGAGCGGGAAACTGGCCGTCGCCGGGGCCCCCGAGGAGCACATCGCCCCCCTGCGGGCGGCCCGCGCGAGCGGCCGGCTGCGGACCCTGCCCGGCCTGCACGCTGCCGTCCCCGACCGGGAGATCGTCCCCGGCGAACTGCTGCCCCTCGCCGGCCGGCGACTGCGCGCCGTCTGGACCCCGGGCCACACCCCCGGCCACGTCTGCCTCCACCTGGAAGAGGCCCATCCCGCGGGCCTGCCCGGCAACGGCCGACTGTTCTCGGGCGACCACCTGCTGCCCGGCATCTCCCCGCACATCGGCCTGTACGAGGACCCCTCCGAGCACCGGGTCACCGACCCCCTCGGCGACTACCTCGACTCCCTCGAACGCGTCGGCCGGCTGGAGCCCGCCGAGGTGCTCCCGGCCCACCAGCACCCCTTCACCGACGCCCCGGCCCGCGTGCGCGAACTCCTGGACCACCACGAGGAACGGCTGACCGGGCTGTGGGGGCTCCTCGCCACCCCCCTGACCCCGTGGGAGCTGGCGGAGCGGATGGAGTGGAACCGCCCCTGGGAGCAGATCCCGTACGGCTCCCGGAACATCGCCGTCTCCGAAGCGGAGGCACATCTGCGGCGGCTGGTGAAGCAGGGCCGGGCGGAGCCGGTACCGGGCAGCGACCCGGTGACGTACCGGGCCCTGTGAACCGGGTGCCGTGAACGGGGCCCCGGGGGCGGTACTCCGGGGGCGGTGCGCCGAGGGCCGCGGACAGCGGGCCGGGCGCCGTGGACCGGGCGCGGTAAGGGGCGCAGGGCCCCACGCCCCGGTCACCGAAACCTACGGGCCGGTAGAGTGGGCCCGTCGTCCACACTTCCGTACGGGGGGAAGCCGGTGCGAATCCGGCGCTGACCCGCAACCGTGACCCACCCCCGCGACATCGGGGCGGGGAGCCGGAATGCCCTGTACCGGAGGTGCGCGGCTCGTGCCGCCGGGTCTTCCGGCGGCCGGCACCGTCGAGGTAAACGGAGCCGGAGCCCGGTACCCGCGCGTGCCTGCCTCCGTTCCCCAGCACGAGAGGCACCCGCCCCACATGAACGTACGACGCAGCGCCGCCGCGCTCGCCGCCTCCGCCGTGCTCTGCGCGGGTGCCGCCCCCGCGGCCCTCGCCGCGCCCTCCCCCTCCCCGGCGCCGGTCGTCCCCTCGGGACTGTTCGGCAAGGCCGACCCGACGTACGACGGCGTGTGGCGCCAGTCGTTCGCCCTGCTCGCCCAGCGGACCGTCGGCGTACAGCCCGCCGCGCAGGCCGTGGACTGGCTCGTCGGCCAGCAGTGCGCCGACGGCGGGTTCGCGTCCTTCCGCGCCGACGCCTCGAAGGCGTGTGACGCGAAGACCGTGCTCGACACCAACGCCACCGCGGTGGCCGTGCAGGCCCTCAAGGCCCTCGGCGGCCACGACGCGGCGGTCAAGAAGGGCGTGGACTGGCTGAAGTCCGTCCAGAACGAGGACGGCGGCTGGGCCTACGCCCCCGGCTCCCCCAGCGAGGGCAGCTCCACCTCGGTCGTCATCAGCGCGCTGGCCGTGGCGGGCGAGAAGCCCGCCGACGTGAAGTCGAAGGCGGGCAAGTCCGCGTACGACGGTCTGCTCTCCTTCCAGTTGGGCTGCTCCGCCGAGCCGGCCGCCGACCGGGGCGCCTTCGGGTACCAGCCGGCCGACGGCAAGCTCGCGGCGAACGCCGACGCGACCGCCGCCGCGACGCCGGCCGCGCTCGGCAAGGGCGCGGTCGTCACCCCGGCCGGTACGGACACCCCGGCCACCGCGCTCGCCTGCCCGGCGACCGCCGGCGACCCGACGGCCGCCGCCCAGGGCGCCGCCGGGAACCTCGCCGAGGCCCTGAAGAAGGACGGCCACCTCACCGCCGTCACCCCCGGCTCCGACCAGCCCACCCCGGACACCGGCAACACCGCCGACGCGGTGATCGCCCTGGCCGCGGCCGGCCACAAGCAGTCGGCGGCCGGCGCGCTGGAGTGGCTGAAGGCCAACTCGGCCGAGTGGTCCAAGGGCAACCCGGCGGCCCTGGGCACCCTGATCCTCACCGCGCACGCCATGGGCACCGACCCGAAGGCCTTCGGGTCCACCGACCTGGTCGCCGCGCTGAACGCGACGGGCCCGGCGCCGTTGTCGGCGACCCCGAAGGCGCGGGCCTCCGAGGACGCCGACAAGAAGAAGGACGACGAGGGATCCGGCGATCAGAGCCTCTGGTGGATCATCGGCACGGGCGCCGCGGCCGGCATCGGCATCGGCATCCTGCTGAGCGGCCGCCGGAAGAAGAACCAACTCTGATGCGCGGGCGGCCCGCTCGCCGGTTCCCGGCCCTCGCCCTCGCCTTCGGCGTCCTCCTCGTGCTGCTCGCCTCCGCCCCCGCGACGGCGTCGAGCTACCGCTACTGGTCGTTCTGGGACGGCGGTGCGAACGGTTCCTGGTCGTACGCCACCCAGGGCCCCTCGTCGGCGCGCCCGGCGGACGGCTCGGTACAGGGGTTCCGCTTCGGCGTGAGCAAGGACGCCGGGGACCAGTCCGGGCGGCCGCGCGCCGACGCCGACTTCGACGCCGTCTGCTCCGCGACCCCCGCGGAGCAGGGCCGCAAGCGGGTGGCCCTGGTCATCGACTTCGGCCTCCCCGCGGAGGCCCCTTCGGGTGAGACCCCGCCCGGGGACGCGCCGCGCACGGCCTGCGCACGGGTGGCCCCCGACGCCACCACGGCGGAGGCGCTGGCGGCGGTCGCGAAGCCGCTGCGCTACAACAGCGCCGCGCTGCTGTGCGGGATCTCGGGTTACCCGCGCCAGGGCTGCGGCGAGCCGATCGCCGACGACGCCGGGCAGCAGCCGTCGGCGTCCGCGCCGTCGTCCACGTCCTCTTCCTCCGCGTCCGCCCCGTCCTCGGCGTCGTCCTCGGGCGGTTCCGGTGGGCCCTCGGCGGGGCTCGTCGTGGGCGTCGTGGCGGTGGCCGCGCTGGCCGCGGCCGGCGTCTGGCAGTCCCGCCGCCGCGCCCGATGACGGATCCGGCGCGCTTGTCCGGTACGGCGTCGGGCACCGGATCCGGCGCCACGTCCGCGTCCGCGTCCGGGGCGGGGTCCGCGTCCGGCACCGCTGCCGCCGCCGTGACCGGGGCGGGGTCCGCCGTGTCCGAGACCACCCACGGCGCGGCGGTCGGCGGCGTGACACCGCCCCGGCGAAGCCGGCTCGCGGCGGCGAAGACCGACCCGCACGGGCCCTCGTACGAGAAGAGGCCGCACCTGGCCCCCGAGGCGCGGCGCGGGAACGCCCTGCACGCGGGGGCCTGGTGGCTGTGGGCGCTCGGGCTGGCCACGGCCGCCTCCCGGACGACCAACCCCCTCCTCCTCGGCCTGATCGTCGGCGTCGCCGGCTACGTGGTCGCCGCCCGCCGGACCTCGGCCCCGTGGGCGCGTTCGTACGGGGCGTTCGTCAAGCTCGGCCTGTTCGTCATCGGCCTGCGCCTGGTCTTCTCCATGCTGCTCGGCTCCCCGCTGCCCGGCTCGCACACCCTCTTCACCCTGCCGGAGGTTCCCCTGCCGGCCTGGGCGCAGGGCATCCGCTTCGGCGGCAGGGTGACCGCCGAGCAGTTGGTGTTCGCCTTCTACGACGGCGCGAAGCTGGCCACCCTCCTCATCTGCGTGGGCGCCGCCAACGCCCTCGCCAATCCGGCCCGGCTGCTGAAGTCCCTGCCGGCCGCCCTGTACGAGGCGGGCGTCGCCGTGGTCGTCGCCATGACGTTCGCGCCGAACATGGTCGCGGACGTGGTGCGGCTGCGGACCGCCCGCCGGCTGCGCGGACGCCCCACCGGCGGGGTCAAGGCCGTCCTCCAGATCGGTCTGCCGGTCCTGGAGGGCGCGCTGGAACGCTCGGTGGCGGTGGCAGCCTCGATGGACGCGCGCGGGTACGGGCGCACGGCGCAGGTTCCGCCCGCCGTCCGGCACACCACCAACGCGCTCACCCTCGGCGGGCTCCTCGGCATGTGCGCGGGCACGTACGGGCTGCTCGCGGCGGAAGGCGCCGCGTTCGGCCTGCCGCTGCTCCTCGTCGGGCTGGTACTGGCCCTGGCGGGCCTGCGCCTGGGCGGCCGGCGCAGCGTCCGCACCCGGTACCGGCCCGACCTCTGGGGCCTTCGGGCCTGGCTGGTCGCCGGGTCGGGGGCGGCGGTCGCGGGCCTGTTGATCTACGCGGGCACCCGGGACCCGGAGGCGTTGCGCCCGGGGGTCGTGCCCCTGGTCGCGCCCACGCTCCCGCTGTGGCCGGCGGCCGCGATCCTCATCGGCCTGCTTCCCGCCTTCGTGGCACCCGTTCCGCCGAAGGAGGCGTCGCAGTGATCCGTTTCGAGCAGGTGTCGGTGACCTACGAGGGAGCCGCCGGACCGGCGCTGCGCGGCGCGGACTTCCTCGTGCCGGAAGGGGAGCTGACCCTGCTGGTCGGCCCGTCCGGTGTCGGCAAGTCGACTCTCCTGGGGGCGGTCTGCGGGCTGGTCCCGCACTTCACGGGCGGCCGGCTGAGCGGCCGGGTCACGGTCGCGGGACGCGACACCCGTACGCACAAGCCGCGCGAGCTCGCCGACGTGGTGGGCACGGTCGGCCAGGATCCGATGGCCCACTTCGTGACGGACGTGGTGGAGGACGAGCTGGCCTACGGCATGGAGTCGCTGGGGCTCCCGCCCGCGGTGATGCGCCGCCGGGTCGAGGAGACCCTCGACCTGCTGGGCCTCAACGAACTCCGCGACCGCCCCATCGCCACCCTCTCGGGCGGGCAGCGACAGCGGGTCGCGATCGGCTCCGTGCTGACCCCGCACCCGCGCGTGCTGGTCCTGGACGAACCCACCTCGGCGCTGGACCCGGCGGCGGCCGAGGAGGTCCTGGCGGTGCTCCAGCGGCTGGTGCACGACCTGGGCACCACGGTGCTCATGGCGGAACACCGCCTGGAGCGGGTGGTCCAGTACGCGGACCGGGTGCTGCTCCTGCCGTCGCCGGGCGCGGCCCCGGTCATGGGGAGTCCGGCGGAGATCATGGCGGTCTCCCCCGTGTATCCCCCGGTGATCTCCCTGGGCCGGCTCGCGGGCTGGTCCCCCCTGCCCCTGTCGGTCCGCGACGCACGCCGTCTGGCCGGCCCCCTGAGGTCCCGCCTGCCGCAGGACGCGGGGGCGGGCCCGGCCCCGGCGGCGTTCGAGGGGTTCGAGGCGGGGCGCCGGGCGCCGTCCGGACCCGCGAAGGCGCCGGGTACGGCGAGCCGCCCCGAGGGCCCGGGCCGGCTGGCCCGGCTGCTGCGCCGCACCCCGCCCGCGCCCGCCGCCGGGCCCGGCATCGACGTCACGACGACCACGGTCACGGGCGTGTCCGTGCGTCGGGGCCGGGCCGAGGTCCTCCACGGGATCGACCTCACGATCGCCCCCGGCGAGACCGTCGCCCTCATGGGCCGCAACGGCGCCGGCAAGTCCACCCTGCTCGCGACCCTCGTCGGCACGATCGAGCCGACCACCGGCAAGGTGCTCGTCGGCGGTCGCACCCCGCACCGCACCCCGCCGCCGGAGATGGTCCGCCACGTCGGGCTGGTCCCGCAGGACCCCCGGGACCTGCTGTACGCCGACACGGTCGCCGCCGAGTGCGCCGCCGCCGACTC
The DNA here is from genome assembly GCF_042889445.1 of Streptomyces sp. NPDC002602. NCBI lineage: Bacteria > Bacillati > Actinomycetota > Actinomycetes > Kitasatosporales > Streptomycetaceae > Streptomyces > Streptomyces sp. NPDC002602. The sequence goes on from NZ_JBIAQX010000002.1 coordinate 330,601, forward strand.
CGACGCGGGCGCGGCGCCCGGAACCTGCCGGGACCTGGTGACGGCGCTGCTGCCGGACGTGCCCGACGACACCCACCCCCGGGACCTCTCCGAGGGGCAGCGTCTCGCGCTCGCCCTGGCCCTGGTCCTGACCGGCGAGCCCGCCCTGTTGCTGCTCGACGAGCCCACCCGCGGCCTGGACTACGCCGCCAAGGCCCGGCTGATCGGGATCCTGCGCTCGCTCGCCGCGTCGGGGCACGCCGTCGTCCTGGCCACGCACGACGTGGAACTCGCCGCCGAGCTCGCGCACCGGGTGGTGATCCTGGCCGGCGGGGAGATCGTCGCGGACGGCCCGACGGCCGAGGTGGTGGTCTCCTCCCCCGCCTTCGCCCCGCAGGTGGCCAAGATCCTGGCGCCGGGGCAGTGGCTCACGGTGTCCCAGGTCGCGCGCGCCCTCTCCGGGGGCTCGGGGGGCTCGGGTGACTCCGGGGGCTCCGGGGGCTCCGGGGACGACGGCACGGCCGGGGGGCTCGCCCCATGAGCACCCCCCGCACCCCCCGCACCACGCGCATCGCCGACCCGGCTGATCCGACCGGCCCGGCGGGCCCGGCAGGCCCGGCGGGCCCGGCAGGCCCGGCGGGCCCGGCAGGCCCGGCGGGCCCGGCAGGCCCCGTCGACGGCACCACCCGTTCCACCCGCCCCACCCGTTCCGTCCGTTCCGTCCGTCCCGTCCGCATCGGCCCCCGCGCCGCCGTCGCACTGGTCCTGGTCACCCTGATCGGCATCGTCGCGTTCGGCTGGCCGCTGCTCGCGGACCGGCAGTCGGGGTTGGCCCACTCCCAGGACGCCCCGTGGCTCTTCGCGGCGCTGCTGCCCCTCCTCGTCGCGGTCGTCGTGGCGACGATCGCCGACAACGGCATGGACGCCAAGGCCGTCGCGATGCTCGGCGTGCTGGCCGCCGTCGGTGCGGCGCTCAGACCGTTGGGCGCGGGCACGGCGGGCCTGGAGCCCATGTTCTTCCTGATGGTGTTGAGCGGCCGGGTGCTGGGTCCGGGCTTCGGCTTCGTCCTGGGCTCGGTGACGATGTTCGCGTCCGCCCTGCTCACGGGCGGGGTCGGGCCGTGGATGCCGTTCCAGATGCTGGCGTTGGGCTGGTTCTCGCTGGGGGCCGGTCTGCTGCCGGGTCCGGACCGCATCCGGGGGCGGGTGGAACTGGGCATGCTCGCGGCGTACGGGTTCGTGGGCTCGTTCGCGTACGGCACGATCATGAACCTCCAGGGGTGGGTGATCCTGCAGGGCATGGGGCAGGGCGTCTCCTTCCACCCCGGGGACCCGGTGGCCGAGAACCTGGCGCGGTTCGTCGCGTACTGCCTGGCGACCTCATTGGGCTGGGACCTGGGGCGGGCGGCGCTGACCGTGGTCCTGACCCTCACCCTCGGCGCCACCCTGCTGAAGGCCTTGCGGCGGGCGACCCGAAAGGCCGCCTTCGATGCACCAATTTCCTTTGATTCGGGGGTTTAGTCCGTTTCCAACCCCACGCCCAGAAGGAGTACGGGCGAGCACGGAGGGTGAGATTCGGGGCCCCCGCCGGTGACCCGCCCCACAGGACGCACGTCACATACGAAAGGGACTAGTAGCCCCCAAGGGGTCCGTATCCACCCCCTGCGAGCGGCCCCCACCTGCGCGAAGACCGGTCGGAGGGCAGGGGGGTCGAAACACCCCGCCTGCGAGGACCGCTAGTAAGAGGGGTCGTTGCCAGGCCATCGGGGCGTCTGTAGAACTGGATGAGTCGCAAGGCGGCAGGGGTACTTCACCCCCCGCCGACGAACCCCTCTCCACCGCGTGAGTGGCTCACGCACGTCTTCGGCGTGCTTGCGGCCGTCCCCGTCCCCTACGGAAGGCCATTCCGTGTCCAACACCGTCATCCGCCGCATCACCGCCTCCAAGAAGGCCATCGCCGGTTCCGTCCTCGCCCTCGGCGTCGCCGGTTCCATGCTCGCCACGGTCCCGGCCCAGGCGGCCCCGATGAACGCCAAGTCCATCGCGCAGCAGATGATCAAGGACCCGGCCCAGTTCGAAGCCTTCTCCAAGATCGTCTCTCGCGAGAGCGGCTGGAACCACACCGCCACGAACTCCTCCTCCGGTGCGTACGGCCTGGTCCAGGCTCTGCCGGCGTCGAAGATGTCCTCGGCGGGCGCGGACTGGAAGACCAACCCGGCGACCCAGATCAAGTGGGGCCTGGACTACATGAACTCCCGCTACGGCAGCCCTGTCGGCGCCTGGAACTTCTGGCAGTCCCACCACTGGTACTAAGCCGACCAGTGGCAGTGGACCCGGCAGGACCCGCCCGCGAGGCGGCGCAAGACTTCCCGCCCACAAGGCGACGAGAACATCCTCCGCGCAGCGACGCGGAACCCGCCCACAAGGCGGTGACAGACATGCGAAGGCCCCGGTGGCCGGCCTCCCCAGGTCCGGCCGTCGGGGCCTTCGGCTTCCCATCCCACTGGGTCCGAGACCGCTCGCGCGGTGGTGGTGCGGACGCGGCCGCTACAGCCGCTACAGCCGCTGGATGATCGTGCCGGTGGCCAGCGCGCCGCCCGCGCACATGGTGATCAGCGCGAACTCCTTGTCGCGCCGTTCCAGCTCGTGGAGCGCGGTGGTGATCAGTCGGGCGCCCGTGGCGCCGACGGGGTGGCCGAGCGCTATGCCGCCGCCGTTCACGTTGACCTTCTCCAGGTCCTGGTCGAAGACCTGCGCCCAACTGAGGACGACGGAGGCGAAGGCCTCGTTGATCTCCACGAGGTCGATGTCCCGCAGGGACATCCCGGCCTTGCCCAGCACGGCCCGTGTCGCGTCGATCGGCCCGTCCAGGTGGTAGTGCGGGTCCGCGCCGACCAGCGTCTGGGCCACGATCCGGGCGCGCGGCTTGAGTTTCAGCGCGCGGGCCATCTTGCGCGAGGCCCACATCACGGCCGCGGCGCCGTCGGAGATCTGCGAGGAGTTCCCGGCGGTGTGCACGGCGGTCGGCATGACCGGCTTGAGTCGGGCGAGGCCCTCCATGGAGGTGTCCCGCAGCCCCTCGTCGCGGTCGACCAGCCGCCACATGCCCTGACCGGCGGCCTGTTCCGCCTCGGTGGTCGGCACCTGCACGGCGAACGTCTCGCGCTTGAAGCGCTCCTCGGCCCAGGCGGTGGCGGCCCGCTCCTGGGAGAGCACGCCCAGGGTGTCGACGTCCTCCCGGGTCAGTCCCCGATGGCGGGCGATGCGCTCGGCGGCCTCGAACTGGTTCGGGAGGTCTACGTTCCACTCGTCGGGGAAGGGCTTGCCGGGGCCGTGCTTGGAGCCGGAGCCGAGGGGGACCCGGCTCATGGCCTCGACGCCGCAGGCGATGCCGATGTCCATGACCCCGCCGGAGATCATGTTGGCGACCATGTGGTTGGCCTGCTGGGAGCTGCCGCACTGACAGTCCACGGTGGTCGCGGCGGTCTCGTAGGGCAGGCCCATGGCCAGCCAGGCGTTGCGGGCGGGGTTCATCGACTGTTCGCCGGCGTGGGTGACGGTGCCGCCGACGATCTGCTCCACGCAGTCGGGCTGGATTCCGGTACGGGCGAGGAGTTCGCGGTAGGTCTCACCGAGCAGGTAGGCGGGATGAAGGTTGGCGAGGGCGCCCCCGCGCTTTCCGATGGGGGTGCGTACGGCTTCGACGATGACGGGTTCCGCGGCCATGAGCTCGTCCTCTCCTGCACGGTGCCGACGCGGCGGGCCGTCCCGGCGCCCCGCCCTGAACTAGTACGCGTTCTAGTTCCCTCCGCAGTCTTATGACCTGAAGGCCCGGCACGCAAGGGTCTTGCACGCGGCTCCACGGATTCCACACGCAACAGTTGACGCCGGAGCCCTTGTCACTTCTGGAACTCGTTACTACCTTCGAGCCAACTTCTGATGGGCCGTCAGACCTTGGAGTCGCCCGATGCCCTGCCCCGCGCTGCCCGAAGGCTTCGACGCCACCGACCCCGACCTCCTCCAGGACCGGATCCCCTTCCCGGAGTTCGCACGGCTCCGGCAGACCGCCCCCGTGTGGTGGTGCCCGCAGCGGCGGGGCATCACCGGTTTCGACGACGAGGGCTACTGGGCCGTGACGCGGCACGCGGACGTCAAGTACGTCTCCACGCACCCCGAGTTGTTCTCCTCGACCACGAACACGGCGATCATCCGCTTCAACGAGCACATCGCGCGCGAGCAGATCGATGCCCAGCGCCTGATCATGTTGAACATGGATCCGCCGGAACACACCCGCGTCCGCCAGATCGTCCAGCGCGGCTTCACCCCGCGGGCGATCCGCGGCCTGGAGGAGGCCCTGCGGGAGCGGGCGCGGAAGATCGTCGCGGAGGCGGTGACCGCCTCCGCGGACGGCAGCTTCGACTTCGTGACGCAGGTGGCGTGCGAACTCCCCCTCCAGGCCATCGCCGAGCTGATCGGCGTGCCGCAGGAGGACCGGCTCCGGATCTTCGACTGGTCGAACAAGATGGTCGCCTACGACGACCCCGAGTACGCGATCACCGAGGAGGTCGGCGCGAACGCCGCGATGGAACTCATCGGCTACGCGATGAACCTGTCGGCGGCCCGCAAGGAGTGTCCGGCCAAGGACATCGTCACGCAGTTGGTCGCGGCCGAGGGACAGGGCAACCTGGGCTCCGACGAGTTCGGCTTCTTCGTGCTGCTGCTCGCCGTCGCGGGCAACGAGACCACGCGCAACGCGATCAGCCACGGCATGCACGCCTTCCTCACCCACCCCGAGCAGTGGGAGCTGTACAAGGCGACGCGGCCGGCCACGGCGGCGGAGGAGATCGTGCGCTGGGCCACCCCGGTGGTGTCCTTCCAGCGGACCGCCACCCAGGACACCGAACTGGGCGGCCAGAAGATCAAGGCGGGCGACCGGGTGGGGATGTTCTACTCCTCCGCCAACCACGACCCCGAGGTCTTCGAGAACCCGGACGTCTTCGACATCACCCGCGACCCCAACCCCCACCTGGGCTTCGGCGGCGGCGGCCCGCACTTCTGCCTCGGCAAGTCGCTGGCCGTCATGGAGATCGACCTGATCTTCAACGCGCTCGCCGACGCCCTGCCCGACCTGCGCCTGGCCGGCGAGGGCCCGAGGCGGCTGCGCGCCGCCTGGCTCAACGGCATCAAGGAACTCCGGGTCAGCCGCCGCTGACCCGCGACCGGGGCGGCGGGGGCCGGGGGTGGCGGGGGCGACCGGGCGGCGGGGGGCCGCTCCATCCCGCGCCCGGCCCCTGCCGTCCACCGGCCCGTTGTGTCCGCCGGCCCTTGCCGTCCACCTGCCCGTGGTGTCCGCCGGCCCGTGGTGTCCACCGACCCGTGCCGTCCACCTGCCCGTCACGGTCCGGTCGCGACCTTCCGGTTATGGCCTTGCGATCATGGGCTTCCGGCCGTGACGGTCCGGTTGCGGCCTTCCGCCGTGACGTTCCGGTTGTGACCCTCCCGTTGTGACGTTCCGGTTGCGATGTTCCGGTTGTGACCTTCTTGGCCGTTGTCCCGGAGCCGGTGGCGCGGCACACTGCGCGGATGAACCTTCAGGACGAACGCGGGCCCGCCGACGCCGTGGAAGCACGCTGGCAGCGGATGCCCTTGACGTGGCAGTTGGTGCTCGACCGCGCCGACTCCAAGACCATGGGCCAGGGCGTCCTGGCGCTGATAGAAGCTGCCTCCAAGGAACCCCGACTCAGACGGCTGTACCCGTTCACCAGTCATTGGACCCTGTGGTTCAGCTCCCGCACGAGCCCCCCGTTCAACGTGGGCGTGCCCGCGGTCGAGCCGCTGGCCGACGGCCGGTTCCGGGTACGCGGCCCCCGCATGACGAACGTGATCGGCGAGACGGACACCGCCGAAGCGGCCATCGCCCTCGTGGTGGCCCAACTCCCGCCGGACTAAGCGGGCTCCACCGGATCGTGCCGGCCAGGGCAGCGGCGTCCGGTGCGATCCGAAAGAGACGGCCCGAGCGGGCTCTTCCGGATCCTGCCGGGGGCCCCGAGTGGCGGGACCACCGTGCCGGGCGGATCCTGGACGAACGCGGCGATCCACCGAAGGGGTGCCGGAGCGGTGTCGAGACCGCTCCGGCACCCCTTCGGCCGCGCATCGCCGCGATCGGCCGCCGGACCGCCCCGGCCGCCCCGGCCGGCGTCCCCGCGCCCCGCCCGACCGCCCCGGACGGGTCCCCGCGCCTCCGCACTCCAGCGCCCTCCGCCGGACCGACCGTCAGGCGGTGGTGCGCTCCCCTGCCGGGTGGGCACTGCCCTCCTGCTCGGGGGTCCGGGGCCGCGGCAGCGTCAACCCGGCCTCGGCTCCGGCCCGCTCGCCGCGCGGCCCGGAGAGTACGTGCACCAGCCCGAACCCGGCGCCGACGACGAGCGCTCCGCCGACCGCGTCGAGCACCCAGTGGTTCGCGGTGGCCACGATCGCGCACACCGTGAACAGCGGATGCAGGGCGCCCAGCAGCTTCTGCCAACCCTTCGGGGCGAGTACGACGACCACGATCCCGCACCACAGCGACCAGCCGAAGTGCAACGAGGGCATGGCCGCGTACTGGTTGGAGATCGCGGTCATCGCCCCGTACTGCGGGTTCGCGAGGTCCTGCACCCCGTGCACGGTGTCGATGAACCCGAGGTCGGGCATCAGGCGCGGCGGCGCGAGCGGGTACAGCCAGAAGCCGAGGAGCGCGAGGACCGTGGCCAGCCCCAGCGAGGCACGCGCCCAGCGGTAGTCGGCGGGGCGGCGCCAGTACAGGACCACCAGGATCCCCATGGGGACGACGAAGTGGAAGGAGGTGTAGTAGAAGTCGAAGAACGCCTCCAGCCAGGGCGTCTTCACCACGGCGTGGTTGACGGCGTGCTCGATGTCGATGCCGAGCGCCTTCTCGATCCCGTGGATCCGGCTGCCGTTGGCCTCCGCGAGGTCGCGGCCGGCGGTGGCGGCGGCCCGGATGTGCGAGTAGATCGAGTAGCAGACCCGTGTCAACAGCAGTTCCAGCAGCAGGTTCGGGCGGGACAGCACGCGCCGCCAGAACGGCAGCAGCGGCACCCGGGACCAGCGCGCGGCGGCGGGCCGGCCGTACGCGGTGGGCACGGGATCGCGCCAGTACGGCGAGGAACGCGACAGGAACGGCACCGCGCACGCCGCCGCGAGGGCGGTCAGCAGCAGCACGTTGTCCCGTACGACGGCCAGCACGCCCAGGTTCGGCAGCAGCACGGTACTGGGCAGGACCACGGCGAGCACGACGGCGACCGGCCAGACGGTCCGGTCGGCGGCCCGCCTGCCCACCCTGCCGGCGACGGCGAGCAGCACCCACAGCAGTTGGTGGCGCCAGCCCTCCGGGGACACGGCGACGGCCACACAGCCGGTGATCGCGACGGCGAGCAGCAGTTGGCCGTCGCGGGCGTAACGGACCGCGCGGCGCAGCCCGATCCACAGGATCACGCCCGCGAGCGCCGCGTACAGGGCGATCTCGGCGGGCCCGCTCAGGCCCAGGCGGAGCAGCGCGCCGTGCACGGACTGGTTGGCGAGGCCGTCGGGGGCGCGCCCGAGGCCGGTGCCGGCGAGGTGCTCGACCCAGTACGTCCACGAGTCGCGCGGCAGCGAGGCCCAGGACAGGGCGGTCGCGCCCGCGAACGTCACGGCGGCGGCCTTGGCGGTGGGGCGGCGCCCGGTCAGCCACAACAGCGGCGCGAACAGCAGCAGTCCGGGCTGCAGGGCGGCCGCGAGACCGACGAGGAACCCGGCGGGGCGTTCGCCGGGCACCCGGAAGACGGCGAGCAGCACCAACAGCACGGGCAGGACGGCGGTCTGACCCGGCGACGCGGCCTCGCGGACGGGCAACGAGACCATCATCAGGGCGACCAGCACGGGAGCGGCCGGCAACGCGGCACGCCGGGGCACCGGATCGGGCAGGCCGCGCGCGGCGACCAGCCCGATCGCGGCGACGAACAGCAGGGTGGCGCAGGTCCAGGCCACTTCCAGGGAGGGCGCCGCGAGACCGGCCAGCGGCTTCAGGACCAGTCCCGCGAAAGGGGTACCGGTGAACTGGCCGGATCCGCTCGCGTAGAGCGAGCCCGGCAGACCGTCCGGGAGGTGGAAGCCGTCGAGCCATCGCGCCGGCGGCACCCGCAACACGGCGACGGCCTGTCTCACCGCGAGCGCGCCCGCGAGCGCCCACAGCAGGAGATGCAGCGCTCCCGGTCTGCCGCGATCGCCTATGACCCCGACACGCCCGTTGCCACCGCTGTGCTCTGCCGCGTCAGCCACGCCTCGCAGGCCTCCCGCCCTGTCGGCCGCAACCTCGACTCCACCCGGCTGCCGCGCCTCACGCACCACTTGATTACCCGAAGGACGATATCCCTCGCGGATCCCTAGGATGGCGTTCATGAGCATCGTGAAGATCAACGCACTGACCGTGCCGGCCGAGCAGCGAGAGGTGCTGGAGCAGCGCTTCGCCTCGCGGGCGGGGGCCGTGGAGGGTTCGGACGGCTTCGAATGGTTCGAGTTGCTGCGCCCCGTGGAGGGCACCGACCAGTACCTCGTCTACACGCGGTGGCGTTCCGAGGAGGACTTCCAGGCGTGGATGGACGGCCCGATGAAGGCGGCCCACCAGGGCGGCGGCGCGGGTGGCGGCGGCGCGGGTGGCGGGGAGCGGCCGAAGCCGGCGGCCTCCGGGTCCTCGGTGTGGTCGTTCGAGGTCGTCCAGCAGGCGGCGCCGAAGCAGGCGTGAACGAGGACGGCGGGAAGGCCCGGGGCCGAGGCCCCGGGCCTTCCCGCCGTTCGGGTGGTGTTCCCGCCTGTCGGGTCGGGCCCGAGCAGGTCGTATCGGATCAGGCCGGCAGGTCGGGTCGGGCGGACCAGAACGCGTCGGCCTCGTCGATGTCCTCGGTGCAGCCGTCGATGTCGGTGATCTTGTGCCCGACGATCGTGAAGAACAGCCCCTCCCGGATCTCGATCCCCCGGTCGCCCCGGTCGCCGCGCGCGGTGTGGAAGCTCATGACGTGGCCGCGGCCGTCCGCCATGACCGACTCCAGGTGGAGCCGGAGCGTCCCGTTCGTCTCCTCCGCGAGGCGGCGGTAGAGGCCCATGACGGCTTCCCGCCCCTTGTGGTGCCCCGACAGCGGGTTGTTGCCGGGCATGTGGTGGATGACGTCGGCCGTCATCATCGCGCCCAACGCCTCCAGGTCGCCCTTGCCGAAGGCCTCGTAGCCGCGGCGGATCAGGGCACAGTCAGGATGCTCCGACATGACGGTTCACGCCCTCCATGTGCACGGTTTGTCCTTTTCACTATCATCGGCCCACCCCTGTGGATATTCCAACGCGGACCTCCCCTCCCCTCTCGCACAATGACGCCATGAACAGCGACAACGACGTCATCACCGGCACGGGCACCTGGAAGGTCGCCCCGGAACCATTCACCACTCCCGACGGAACGGCTCTGCGCCGCGCGTACTACGCGGAGGTCGCCGGGCGGTACTGGAAGCGCTCCGTCACCGAGGCGGAGATCGACCAGGGCATGCTCGACTTCCCCGCCGACGACCTCCTGCCACCCACGGGCCGGTTCGTCGTCGGCAGACTCGACGGCCGCGCCTTGGCGTGCGGCGGCATTCGTCTGCTGGACCCCGTCACCGCCGAGCTGACACGGGTGTACGTCGACCGGCGCGCCCGCGGCACCGGAGGCGGAGCGGCGCTGCTCACCGCCCTGGAGGACGCGGGCCGCGCGCTGGGCGCCGAGCGCGTACGGCTGGACACCCGGTCCGACCTGGTGGAGGCCCGGGCTCTGTACGCACGGCACGGATACGCGGAGATACCCGCGTACAACTCCGGCCCCTACGCGGAGCACTGGTTCGAGAAGCCCCTGACGTAGGGGGCGGTGTTCGAGCGGGGTCAGGGGGCGGCGTGGTCCCGGCGGGGCAGGGTGTCGTAGGGCTCCTCGGAGTCGGATCCGCACAGTTCCGCGTTGAGTTCCTCGACCAGCTTGATCAGGTCGGTCGGCCGGTCCGGCCCCCACCAGTCGCCGAGCAGTTCGGCGAGGGATTCCTGCCGGGCGGCGGCCAGCCGGGCGGCGCTCTCTCGGCCCGGGTCGGTCAGGATCAGGGACAGCCCGTCGCGTACCGCGAGTCCGCGCCCCTCGACCTGCCGGGCCGCGTCCGTGATCACCTTGATCGGCACGCCGGTGCGGTCGGCGAGCACCGACGGGTCCGTGGACCCGTACTTCTTGATCCGCAGCAGCATCCAACTGGACGCGGGCAGCAGGTCGTACCCCGCCTTCGCGGTGATCTTCTCGTAGACGTGCCGACGGCCCTCGCGCGTCCCGAGCACGGACAGGGCGCGGGCGACCTCCTCGTGTGAGGACCGCTGGACGGGATTGGAGGCGAGGGTCTCGGTCACATCGGGTGCGGTGACGGATGCGCGGAGCTTGTCCTCCTTGAGGAACCAGGCCACCACGAAGGCGACGAGCACCATGGGCACGGCATAGAGGAAGACGTCGGTGATGGAGGTGGAGTAGGCGTCGAGCGCCCGTGTGCGCAGGTCGGCGGGGAGCGCGCTGATGGCCCGCGGGTCGGCCTCCAGCCCCGCGACGGTCACACCGGCCGGGAGCTGCGCACCGGCCAGCGCGGAGGAGAGCTGGTCGTCGAGCCGGTTGGTGAAGATCGTGCCGAAGATGGCGACGCCGAAGGAGGCTCCGATGGAGCGGAAGAAGGTGGCGCCGGAGGTGGCGACTCCGAGGTCCTCGTAGCTGACCGCGTTCTGCACCACGAGGACGAGGACCTGCATGACCAGGCCGAGTCCGGTTCCGAAGACGAAGAAGTAGATCCCCATCTCCCAGTCGGAGCTGGTGCGCTGCAACTGGTGCAGGAGCAGCAGTCCGATCGCGGTCACACCCGTGCCGGCGATCGGGAAGACCTTCCAGCGCCCGGTGCGGCTGACGATCTGCCCGGAGACGGTGGAGGCGATCAACAGACCGAACACCATCGGCAACATGTGGACACCGGACATCGTCGGCGAGACGCCCCGGACGACCTGGAGGAAGGTCGGCAGATAGACCATCGCGCCGAACATCGCGAAGCCGATGACGAAGCTGATCACCGAGCAGAGGGTGAAGGTACGGATCGCGAACAGCTTCAGCGGCAGGACCGGCTCGGCGGCCCGCCGCTCGACCAGGACGAAGGCGACCAGCAGGACGGCGCCGAGAACGGCCAGACCGATGATCTGGGCCGAACCCCAGGCCCAGGTGGTACCGCCGAGGGAGGCGACGAGGACGAGACAGGTGGCGACGGAGGCGATGAGGAAGGTACCGAGGTAGTCGATGGTGTGCTTCGTGGAGCGCACCGGAATGTGGAGGGCGGCGGCGATGACGGCGAGCGCGACAAGACCGATGGGGATGTTGATGTAGAACACCCAGCGCCAGGTCAGCTGGTCCACGAACAGGCCGCCGAGCAGCGGTCCGAGGACGCTGGTCGCGCCGAAGACGGCGCCGAAGAGACCCTGGTACTTGCCGCGCTCACGGGGCGGGACGATGTCCCCGACGATCGCCATGGACAACACCATCAGCCCGCCGCCGCCCAGACCCTGGAGGGCTCGGAAACCGATGAGCTGCGCCATGTCCTGGGCGATCCCGCACAAGGCGGACCCGACCAGGAAGATCACGATCGCGTACTGGAACAGCCTCTTGCGCCCGTACTGGTCACCGAGCTTGCCCCACAGCGGCGTGGCGGCGGTGGAGGCGAGCATGTAGGCGGTGACGACCCAGGACAGGTGCTCCATGCCGCCGAGCTCACTGACGATGGTCGGCAGGGCGGTGGAGACGATGGTCTGGTCGAGTGCGGCGATCAGCAGCCCCAGCAGCAGGGCGCCGATGGAAACGAGTACGTCACGTGAGGCGCGCTCACCGCCGGGGCCGGGCTGCACGGCCGACGCGGTCACATCCTGGGCCATCGATTCCTCCTCAGGCCGGATCAACATCTCCATCCTGAGCGGTGTGTCCGGTTATGGCCTCTCGGGAGGGTTGGGGCGGGCCCGGCGGGTCTGCATAATCGCAGGCAGTGGCCAGGGAGGGTTCCAGTGAGCGCTGAGCGCTGTCCAGATTGCGGCGCCAAGGGCGTCGGCTGCGAGTGCGCGCCGGGGGCGGGTTTCAACCCCCTGCGCATTCGCCCGTACGTATCCCTGCCCGACCCCGGGCAGTCGGGTTCCGCTTCGGCGAGCCCGCAGCCGGTGCTGGGCGCGATGGCCGATCCGACCCGGCCGTCGCCCGGCAGCCCGTTCGGCGATGCCCCGACGGAGCTGCTGCCCCCGGTCCCCCCGGCAGCACCCGCGCCCTCGCACGACACCCCGGCGTACGGCATACCCGTGCCGCCTCGGTCGCCACAGGCCTGGTCGGACCACACGGTCCCCCTCCGCCCGGTCCCGCCGATCACCGGCGCCCCGACCCCGGGAGGGCCCCCCGCGGGCACCACCCCGGGCACCCCGCCCCGGCGCACCGGCGGCCCCGGAGCGGGATACGGCACAGGCCCGGACGCTGGATACGGCGCAGGCCCGGACGCTGGATACGGCGCAGGCCCGGACGCGGGATACGGCGCAGGCCCGGGCGCTGGATACGGCACGGGCCCGGACGCGGGATACGGCGCGGGCCACGCCATGGGAAACGGCGGGGGCCATGCCATGAGGCCGGGCGGGTCCTTCGGCGAGGGTCCCCAAACGGGAATCGAGGGTGGAGGGGGTGGGGGTGGGGGCCAGAGGAAGCGCAAACGGCTCGTGCTGCTCCTGGCCGGCGCCTGCACCGTGGTGGCCCTGGGTGGTACGGCGCTCGCACTGGCGCTGGGGGGATCCTCGGAGCCCGGGAAGACCGATACCGCGCTGTTGGACGCGAAACCGTCGGGCCCCGTGGCGAGCCTGGCTCCCACCGGTCCGCCGGAGGCCTCGCCCAGCCCGAAAGCAAGCCGGTCGGCCTCGCCGTCACCGTCCGCGTCCCGTTCCGCGTCGCCGAGCGCGAGCGCATCGCGTTCGGCGTCACCCTCCCCCACGCCGAGCCCGTCCCGTTCCACCGCCCCGCCCACCTCGCCCTCTCCGTCGAAGCCGAGCCGGACCCCCAAGCCCCAGTCGCCCCCACCGCCCCCGGTACAGGGGCCGACCCTGGCGTACGGAGACTCCGGATCAGAGGTGAAGAGGCTCCAGCAACTCCTGTCGGGGCAAGGTTTGTACCGCGGCAGGATGGACGGCAGGTACGGCAGGTCGGTGGAGAACGCCGTGTCGGAGTTCCAGTGGTACAACGACATCCAAGGTGACCCCTGGGGCGTCTACGGCCCCGCCACCCGCCGCGCCCTGGAGGGCTAGGCGGTCGCTCACCCCGGTCCATTCCAGCCTCGCCGACCGGTCCGGTGATCCAGCCTCGCCCGCGTTTGAGGCGCGGGGTACGGGGCGGAGCCCCGAAGATCCCGGCGCAGCCGGAGCCGCTTCGCGAACGGCACCCGGCCCGCCGGGCACCTGCACGCCCGCTCGCCCACACACCCGTACGCCCCGTACGCCCCGTACGCCCCGCCACCGACGCCTCTCCCGGCGACCCACCGGGCCCCGGCCGGCGACTCGGCCGTGTGCCGTTCGTCACCGCCCCCGACCGTCGAGCCGACAGCCGCATTCTCAACTCGCCACGCCAAAAGCCAAGTTGACCAGTAGCGCCGTACACGGCACACCACGCCCCCACCCCGGAAGGACTCCCCGCCGGGCACCCGGTGGCACAGACCGCCTCAGATTTTGTATCGTGTGGGAACAAAGTGGTTCCGCCTTCACTCCCTGACCGGTGGGCGGAACCACTTGTTTCTTTCTCCGCCCCGTCTGGAGCCCGCCGATGCCGGCCAGCACCACCGCCTCGACCCCGACCGTCCTCACCGCCAAGGCCCTGCTCCTGGACATGGACGGCACCATCGTCAACTCCGACGCCGTGGTCGAACGCTGTTGGCGCGACTGGGCCGTGTCCCACGGGCTCGACCCGCACGAGGCCCTCAAGGTGGTCCACGGGCGTCAGGGTTACGCCACGATGGCGATCCTTCTCCCCGAGCGGCCGATGGAGCTCAACCACGCCGAGAACGTGGAGATGCTCGCCCGCGAGACCGCCAACACCGACGGCGTGGTCCCTATCGACGGCGCGCCCGAGTTCATGGCCGCCATCGCCGACCTCCCGCACGCACTGGTGACCTCCGCCGACGCCGCGCTGGCCCGGGCCCGGATGACGGCCGCGGCGCTGCCCATGCCCGACGTACGGGTGACGGCCGAGTCGGTCGCGGCCAGCAAGCCCGACCCCGAAGGGTTCCTCAAGGGCGCCGCCGAGTTGGGTGTGGATCCGGCCGACTGCATCGTCCTCGAAGACTCCGCCGCAGGTATCGCCGCAGGTCAGGCCGCCGGGATGCGGGTCCTCGGCATAGGCCCCAGGGCCATTGCGCACGGCCCCGCGGCCCACGTGCCCGACCTGACGTCGATCCGCGTCCACAGCACCCCGGACGGGACCATCCACCTCACGCTCACACCCGCCGTCTGACCCACAGGCCGAAAAGGCGCGTGGCCCGGTTGACCGCCCGGCCACGCGCCTTTTCACATGCACCCACGACACCCACGGCACCCGCAGCACCCGCAGCACCCGCAGCACCCGCAAGGAGTCGACAGACCCGCCACCTTGCCCGTGCGCATACGCCCCGCCCGCCCCTCCCACTCACCGGTATCGGCTCCCCGGACACCTCCCGGCAGGCCGCACACCCACGCCACCGGCAACGTCCGGGTCGGGCACCCCCTTCACACCCCGCCCCGCCGTTCAGCCACCCCGCCCCGCCCTGCCGACCCGGCCCGCCGCCCGGCCCTGCCGACCTGGCGCGACGCCCGACCCGCCGCCCGGCCCGAAGCGCCGGACCGCACTCCCGAGCAGATTCCGGACCGCACGCCGGACCACACTCCTGAGCGCATACGCCCGACCGCGCACCCGCCCCGGCGCCGGGGCCCACACCCGGAAGCACCCGGAAGCCCCCGGCCGGCACCGCCCCACACCACACCGCCCGACGCGGTCGGCGAGTTCGCGCGCGTCCGGTTTGCGACGTTGACCCCGGATCGCCCCCACCTCATGGCCCGGAATCACAACTTCCGCACATCTGGGGACCGTTGGACGACTTGATGTGACGTGCCCATGTCGGCAACCTGTCACCTGGCGCCCACCCGAGCGACATCCGGCGCCGCAACCATGGCCGCGCCCCACCGGGGTCGCACGGCCACCACCCCCCGCATCCAGGGAGCCCCTCATGGCCCTCATACCCTCCGTCTACGCGCGTCGAATCGGCGTACTCGCGTCAGCCTCCGCGCTCGCCGCCCTGACCACCCTCGTCAGCGCCCCGACCGCCCAGGCCTCCCCGCCCACCCCGATCAGCGCCGCGGCCGCGCGCTCGTACCTGGCCACGGTCACACCTGCGGCGGAAGGTTCCCTCAGCGGCTACAGCCGTGACCAGTTCCCGCACTGGAGCACCGTCTCCGGTACCTGCAACACCCGCGAGACGGTCCTGAAGCGCGACGGGGTGAACGTCGTGCAGGACTCCGCCTGCGCCGCCGTCAGCGGCAGTTGGTACTCCGAGTACGACGGCGCCACCTGGACCGCGGCGACCGACATCGACATCGACCACATGGTCCCGCTCGCCGAGGCCTGGCGTTCGGGCGCCTCCTCCTGGACCACGGCCAAGCGCCAGCAGTTCGCCAACGACCTCACCCGCCCGCAGCTCATCGCGGTCACCGACAACGTCAACCAGGCCAAGGGCGACCAGGACCCCGGCAAATGGCTGCCGTCGCGCACCGCCTACCGCTGTACGTACGCCCGGATGTGGGTCCAGGTGAAGCAGTACTGGGGCCTGAAGATGGACACCGGCGAGAAGACCGCCCTGTCGAACGTCCTCAACGGCTGCTGACCGCTGGACCGCTGCTGACGGCTGCTGACGGCTGCTGACGGCTGCTGACCGCAGCCGATCGACCACCGACGCGACCTGCCCCACCTCCCCCTGACGTAGCGCGATCTTTCTCCCCCGCCAGGGGGAGGCCAGGCTCCCCCTCCACCCCTTACCGTGATCGAAGGGGACATGAAGGAGGGGGAGTCTCATGGCCGGACTGCGTCTGGGGCCGCTGCTGCGTTACGTCGACTGGGACACGGGCGGCGCCGCGACCATATGGGTCGAGGCGGACCGCCCGTGCACGGCCGAGGTGCTGTGCGCGGACGGGGCGGGCGGCCGTGCGCACACCTTCCAGATCGAGGGCCACCACTATGCGTTGGTCCCGGTCACCGGCCTGACCCCGGGCACGACCACCGAGTACGAGGTCCGGCTCGCCGGGGCCCGGGTGTGGCCGCTGCCCGACAGCGGTTTCCCGCCCAGCACCATCACCGCGCCCGCCGTCGCGGGGCCCGGCCGGCCGGCTCCCGGGCTTCGGGTGACGTTCGGATCGTGTCGCCAGGCCGCGCCGCCCGCCGACCGACGCGGGCCGCACGGCGCGGACGCGCTGGACACCCTCGCGGCGCGGCTGGCGGCCGACCCGGAAGCGATCAGACCGGACGTCCTGCTGCTGCTCGGCGACCAGGTGTACGCCGACCACCTCTCGCGGGCGACCAAGCAGTGGCTGGCGGCCCGCCGGGACCTGCGCGAGGCGCCGGGCGCGCAGGTCGCGAACTACGAGGAGTACACCCGGCTGTACTACGAGTCCTGGCTGGACCCGGAGATCCGCTGGTTGCTGTCGACGGTGTCGAGCCTGCATGTCTTCGACGACCACGATGTCATCGACGACTGGAACACCAGCGCGGCCTGGTTGGCGGAGATGCGGGCGACGCCCTGGTGGTCGGAGCGGGTGCTGAGCGGATTGATGTCGTACTGGGTGCATCAGCACCTCGGCAACCTCTCCCCTGCCGAGTTGGAGGCCGACCCGCTGTACGAGGCGGTACGGGCCACCCCCGACGGGACGGACGCCCTGCGTGCCTTCGCCGCCGTGGCCGACGCCGATCCGGGCTCGGCCCGCTGGAGCTACCGGCGGGACTTCGGCCGCTCGCGGTTGCTGATGGTGGACACGCGGGCCGCGCGGGTGCTGGCCGAGGACCGGCGGGCGATGCTCGACCCCGCCGAGCAGGAGTGGCTTCGGGACAACGCCCTGGACGGGCACGGTGGCTACGACCACCTGCTGATCGGCTCCTCGCTGCCGTGGCTGATGCCCCCGTTGATCCATGACGCGGAAGTGTGGAACGCCGCCCTGTGCCGCGGGGAGCGGGGGCCCCGGTGGGCACGGATCGGGGAGGATCTGCGGCGGCGCAGCGATCTGGAGCACTGGGCGGCGTTCCCCGAGTCCTTCGTGGCGTTGAGCGATCTGATCGAGGAGGTGGGGACGGGCCCGCGGGCACCGGCGACGGTGTGCGTGCTGTCAGGCGACGTGCATCACGCGTATGTGGCCGAGCCCCGAATACCGAGTACGGCGCGGGTGTTCCAGTTGACGTGCTCGCCCGTACACAACTCCATCCACACGGCCGTGAAGTGGGGTTTCCGGCTGGGTTGGTCGCGGGTGGGGCGGTGGTTGGGGCGCGGTTTCTCCCGGCACGGGCGGACGGGCCGGCCGCCGCTGAGTTGGCGGCGTACGGGCGGTCCCTGGTTCGGGAATCAGCTGATGACGCTGGAGCTGGCGGGTCGCACGGCCCGGCTCCGACTGGACCAGGCGCGGACGGGGTGGGGGCGCGGATCGAAGGCCCGGCTGACGACCGTGTTGGATCGCGAGCTCACCGAACCGCGATGAGCTGAACGCGACGTACGCGTCCGAGTTGAACGCGACCGCGCGCATCCGGATGAAGCCACAAGCCATAGCCACGTACACCGGGGACACGTACACCGGGGAGTCGTCGTATCGTCACCCCGGGGATCCGGGAGGTTACTCCCGGGCGTACGCTGTCTGGCTGTCAAGCCGCCCCTGCCGCTCCCCGCGACGACGCGGCGCTTCGGACTGGGGAGTACCACTTGCTCGAGACTCTGGGGTCGCTGACCACAAGCCCCTGGATTTACGCCGTGGTGGCGGTGTCCGTGGTGCTCGACGTGTTCCTGCCTGTGTTGCCGAGCGGGGTGTTGGTGATCACTGCGGCGGCCGCCGCAGCCGCCGCGGGAGCCGCGGGTTCGCCGACGCCGGTTCCCGATCAGGTGCCGGACATCATGGCGCTGCTGGTGATCGCGACGTCGGCTTCGGTGCTGGGCGACATGGCCGCGTTCCGGTTGGCGCGGCGCGGGGGTGCCCGGTTGGACCGGGCCATCGCCCGTTCCCGTCGACTGACCCGTGCCCACGAGCGGCTGGGCGTGGCGTTGGCGCGTGGTGGCGGGGCCCTGGTGGTGATCGCCAGGTTCGCCCCGGCGGGCCGGTCGGTGGTCTCGTTGGGTGCGGGCAAGACTCAGCGCGAGGTCAAGGAGTTCCTGCCCTGGTCGGTCCTGGCGGGCATGACCTGGGCGGGGTACAGCGTGGCGTTGGGCTACTTCGGTACGCAGTGGCTCGGTACGACGTGGCTGGGTACCGCGGTGTCGTTGATCGCGCTGTTCGCGGCGGGTTCGCTGGCGGCGTTCCTGCTGCGCCGCCCGGGACCGGGCCCCGCCGCGGCGACCTGAGCCCCGCCCGGCGGGCGCCCGTGCACCCGGGGCATCCGTGGGTACGGGTCGCCCGTACGGTGGCCCGCTGGGCCGTCTCTTTCGGATCTTGCCGGTCAGGCCCGCGTCGTCCGGTGCCGTGCATCGCAAGGCGGAGAGGCTCCCGAGTACTGGACGTCCTCGGGTGCCTCGACAATGCGGCGAGGTGCGGTGCCGGGCGGCGCGGGTCAGGCAAGATCCGAAAGAGACGGCCTAGCCCGGCTGGGGGTGGTGCGTCACCCGTTCACCCGGCAGGGATCGCCGCCGCCGGTCGGGGCTTCTAGCGTCCACAGCACGGTGCGCGACCGAATCCGCGTCACACCCGTGCCCTGGCCGCGCCGTTTCGAGGAGCCCGAGGAGTTCTCTCCATGCCCGCCACCCGCATCCGGCACCACCTGATGAGAGGCGCGGCCGCGACGCTCGTCGTCGCCGCCGTCACACCCGTCACCCTGGCCTACGCCCGCCCCACCGCCACTCTGTCCCCGAACACGGTCGCTCCCGGCGGTCGGGTCAGCCTGAACGTCCAGGGCTGCGGCACCAAGACCGGCAGGGCCACCTCCCCCGCGTTCCCCGATGTCCAGTTGACGCCGGGCAATCTGGAGGCCACCAACCTGTTCGGCAGCGCCACCGTCTACCGCAACGCCCGCATCGGATCGCACCCCGTCACCTACGAGTGCGGAGGCAGCGGCGAGCGGGTCACCGTCACCCTGAACGTGGCCACGGGCGCCGCCCGCGGCGGCCTGGGCGGCAGCATCGACACGATGAGCCCGGGCCAGGTCGCCCTGGGCGGGGTACTCGTCGCGGGCGCCCTCGGCGCCGGCGCGTGGGTGATCCGCCGCCGTACGGAGCGGATGGCCTGACCGGAGGGAGCGGCCGCAGGCCCCGCCCGCCGCGGGGACCCGCCCCACTCCCGGCGCGGGCCGGCCCGCGCCGGGCCACCCTGCTCAGGAAGCGGCGTGGGCTCCCCTGACCTGGAGCCCGTCCAGCAGGTCCCGGGTCGCGTCGGCGACGGCGTCGACGGCTGCGGCGAACACCTCCTGGTTGTGTGCGGCGGGCGCCCGGAAGCCGGACACCTTGCGCACGTACTGAAGCGCGGCCGCGCGGATCTCCTCCTCGGTGGCCTTCTCGGGAAGGACGGGCGGGCGCAGGGTCTTAATGGAACGGCACATGTCTCCACTATCCCGCTACCGGGGCAGCTCGGCCCCGGAAAGCTTCATGATCAACCCGGCCTGCAGCCGCCCCCTCAGCTCGGGGTCGGCGACCTCCTCCAGCAGCTCGACGGCCCGGGCCATCGACTCGGCGGCCCGCCTGTCGTCCCGCAGCGAGGCGGTCTGGTCGGCCATGTGCCGGAGCGCGATGTCGGCCCGCCGGTGGAACAACTGCCCCATGAGGGTGACGACCAGCCCGACCGAACTGGTCACCACTCCGAGGTACAGATCCCCGCTGCTCTCCGCCTTCCACACGGCCAGCGCCACCCCCAGCAGCAGGATGGTCGCCCCCACGCCGGCGAACCGCTGGCTGGTCACGAAGCTGCTCCGCGCCTGCGTCAGCCCGTAGGCGTAGTACTCGACGAGAAGGGGGGTGAACTCGTCGTGCCGATCGCCCGCTTGCGCGGCCCCGACCGTCCTCGGAGCGAGCCGCCCGGTGTCCCCGTACCCGGTGTCCCCGTACTTGGGATCACGCGCCTCCGGCTCAACCGCCGCCTCCCCCCGCGTCCGCGCGAGCAACCGCGCCCGCTCCGCGTCCCGCCGCCGCTCGAACGCCACACCCGCGGCCCGCTCCACCACGACGTACACCGCGCCGGCGACCAACACCGCGACCCCCGCGACAACCCACTCCCCCATCCCCAGACCATCCCACGCCCCCAGCCCCCCGCCAAGACGGCGAACCCGCCCTTCCCACAGCGCCCGCGATCAAGGCCCGAACACATGGACCTCAATCACGAACGACCCAAGTCCGGCGCGATGCATGCGCCTTGGGCCCGCTCTCAAACCGGTCGAAGCAACCACCGAGCGGCGCACATGATGCCGCGCATACCCTCGGCGCCATGGACGCCTTGTGGACGGCTGTGATCGCTGCCGGCTCGGCCGTCGTGGCCGGCGCGACGACGAGTTCACCACGGTCGCCGCACGGACACGGGCCCGCCTGAATCGAGAGATGCAGGTGGCCCAGCTTCGTCATACGCAAGTCGAGCACAGGTACCAGCAGCGGCGCGAGGCGTACGCCGAGTTCGCGAAGGCCGCCGGCATCCTGCACAGCCGGATGGGCGACATGGTCGCGGTCGCCGGGGACCCGAAGGCGTTCTCGCCATTCGCTGGACGAGGCGCGGGCGGATCGGGCCGTGCTCTTGAGCATGATGCACATCGCCTTCCTGGAAGGCTCCCAAGCAGTCGGCGTCGCCGCGCGGGAACGAACTCGACACCCGGACCCACACTCGGAGCCGACTACCCGCGCGGATCATGTGGTGACGTCGACGCGGCATGCGAAAGACCCCCAACCACGATCGGCGGAGGGCCTTTGCCCTTGCGAGCGCGAACGGTCCGAACCGCCGACATCTGCCTTGTACGTTCGATCAAGGCTCAGCTTGGCTGTGGGTCTGTGTGGACGGTGTGGCTAAGCGAGGTCGCTCACAACCGCTGCTGTCCGCAGTCGTTGATGTCAGTCTTGAATGTCAACCGATCGAGGTTCAGCAGCCTCGCCGCCTACTTGCTGAACATGCCTGTTGATCTCATCGGCAGCTGCCTGAAGCACGGCGACACGGGTACCTTGGCTGAATCCAATGCCGAAGTGTGTTCCAGCTCGGCCGAGGAGGTCCCGGAGGAGCACGGATATCCGCTCAGTTGCACCCTCTTCTGCGATGACAGAGGCTAGAGCGTCTTTGAAATCCGGAGCCTTCTCGGCGGCGGCAAACCAAGCCATGAAGGTCTCAAGTTCCCTACTGGGGCGCTCATCTCTGGTCGCGATCCAGCGAGCCATCTGCTCTGGGTCCATCCAGTCTGGTGATTCTTGATGGCACGGCTTACAGAGCAGGAGCAGGTTGCTCGCGTCGTCTGGTCCACCGAGGCTCCTGGGGGCGATGTGAGCTCGTTCGAGATTGGCGCGTTGCCATGAAGCTTGGGGAGTGGCCCGTTTCCACCGCTCAGAGAACCACCCACAGGCGAAGCAACACGGCTCATCAAGAAACAGGTGTGGTGCGAAATCACCCCTTATCGGGCTTTCATCCCAATGCTGCGCAATCTTCCACTTACTCGGTACGGACATAGGGCCCCCTCTGGCTGCTGTCGACAGAGTGCCGGCCGCCTGTGGCATCGGAGCCGGCGCTCAGGTCGAGCGGTGGTGGGTGTTGTGCCCGGGAGAGCAGGGCCGCTGACGCCATCGTTTTAGGGAGCGAGGTGTGGCGAGTTGGTGCCTGACCTGCAAGATGCTGACTTCGGCGCCCGTCCGCAGTGGTCCCTTCCAGCGTCTGCGGTTCCCCGCGAGTCCCCGCCCCGTCTGGCGCGGTTGTGGCACGTAGGACTTGGTTGTAAGCCTGTCTCTATCTCTTCTGAATCAGTCGCACTCTTGCCCTGACACACTTGGCCTAGCGATCAGTGCGACTGCTGCCGCTGTGGGTCGAAGTCCCAGGAGTAGTAGTCGCGGTGTGGGGACAACCAAGTTCCACCGTGAAGGTTCGCGAGGGCCGCCCCGGCTTCGCCTCATCGGTGGTGCTGCCGTACATCGCTCGTTCGACGAGTACCACGGCTTCGCCGTGTCACGCCGTGCGGAGTTGGCGGCCGGCTTGGCTGCGCACGTCGGGCCCGCTTCGAGGCCATCGGGCACGTGGGCTGTCTGTCGAGGCGGCGGACCGGCTGCCTCTGACCGCTCCCGTTGATGTCAGATGTGGATGCAAAAGACCCCCCGCCGTGATCGGCGGGGGGTCTTTTCGCTGGTGGGCGCGGACGGTTTCGAACCGCCGACATCTGCTTTGTAAGCTCGTCCCGCCACGAAGGGGGCCAGGCAACCAGTCAGCGCCCACTACTCCGGAGGGCTTGCTCAGTGGGCACCGACCCGTTGATGTACGCCCACGTTGCCGTCAGCGACTGCCGTCAGGCGCGGCACGCACTACGTGGCCGACCGCACGGTCGACTCCGGAGAGCCCGCCTACAGAATTGCAGGAAGGGCCTGGCCCGCGATGCGGATCAAGCCACTTACCTGGTCTGACGAAGTCGGGGGCAGGATTTGAACCCACGACCTCTTCGTCCCGAACGAGGTCAGCAGTGCTCGACCACGTGGCTGCCGCCACAAAATTGCTGGTCAGAGCATCGGCAACTGTTGGTTCCCGAGGGCGGTCCGGGCAAGATTTTCTCCCAGCCTTCTCCCGAAGGGCGGGTGGTGTGTTTCCGCTGGCATTCGACAACGTGAGTGGTGAGGAACCGGCGGAATCGCGGTAGCAGGCATGAGGGCGCTGGACGGCAGCAAGGTTGTTCGTCACTTCAGGCAGGAGGAAATCAGGCCGTTTGGCCATTCTGGGAAGAAGTTCCCTGCCGAGGAACCCGCTTCTTGGCTGCCTGCTTCTTGGGCTTCGGGCTGACGGCTGCCGGCGCCGTGTTTGTGCCCTTTGCGCCAAGGCGCGAGCTGGTCGCCAGCACTTCACTGATGATCTGCCGCCGAATCTCCACCACGTGCTCACGGTCAAGGCTTTGGGTTAGCCTTTCAGCCGTCAGGTAGTAGCTGTTCAGCACCGGTTGATCGAAGTAGCGATTGAGCTGGCTGATGGACTCGCGATAGAGAATCATGTACGTCTTACTGAGGTAGCCCGCCAGCATGGTGCTGAACGCCGCGAGGGCTGCGATGAACCAGCGGATCTCTTCGAGGGGGACGTACACGCCGCCGACCGCCGCGCACACGAGAAGGAACAGCCCCACCCCCATCGCCGTACGGGACGACCTGAACGCCTTGTCGGCCTGATCAGTGACGATGCGGTGGTACTCGCCGATCTGGCCCTGGTTTAGCTCCATCAGCGTGGCCAACTCAGTCGTCTTGCGGAGCTTCTCCAGAGCCTGCTGGTGGTACTCCTCCTGAGCCTGCAGCTTGGCCGTGAAGCCCTTGTTCTGGTTCGCCATGTACTGGCGACGAGTGATTAGGTGAAAAACGGTGGCCCCAACCAAGATGGCGAGAAGGGCCGTTGATACCCACACGGCCGGCATAAGGTTTAGGGGTTCGACCGGCTTACCCTGTGCGCCTTTGATTGCCCCGACGATCGCCACAGTGGCGCCAGCGACAGCGATGCCTACAGTTGCCAGTGTCTTCCGCCGCCGCCGTTCAGCGGCCGTGGCATCGGCAAGCGCCTGCCAGTCCGGCCCCGGCGCGTACGGTGGTGGGAAGTGTCGCGCGCCGTCGTCCCCAGATGTAGCTGTGCTCATCAACGTCCCCCTGCTCACGATCAGGCACAGGAGCCTAGCCTTTGCCACTGACAGCGCGAGGGGTTTCGCTGGACGGCGAACGCTCGGGCATCTGGACGACTCAGGGAAAGGCGGCGAGGGGCGCGGCGTCCACTCGTGTGGCTGCCACTCCCGCTCCGTCTGCCCTCGACCACATACCGGGACGCACGCCGGATGCCGCGACTGCCCAACTCGAACGGTGCAGCTGTGCACCCGCTGCTCTCGCTGACAGTGCGGGGCGGTGGTCAGCTGTGGCGCTGGCGAAGGGCGATCGCCGCACCATCCCCTGCCTGAGCGGGGCCACGGCCGACCGTCCGGGTCGGTCGCTTCTGCATCCCGTACCTGGCGGATCAAGACGTCTCGGTTCCGACTGCCCGGCTGGGATGTGGCGGGGAGGGACCGGGAGCGCCGGTCGACCCCAGGCGCGGCGGAACGGAACGGCCCCTGATCCTGGATCCTGATCAGGGGCCATTCCGCTGCGATGGGGGTGCAAGCTGGGCCCGCGGTGGATCGCGCCATGACGGTTTTCAAGACCGATCATGTGGCGCAACTCCCCCTTGCCCCCACCTGGGCTTTTGACTCTCGCGCCCGTTTGGCGGCAGTCATGCTGGCCAGAGGTTGGCCAGAGCCATGATCATGGGGCATGCCCGTCACCAGGCCTGGGTTGCCCCCAACATGCTCTCCAACTGTCCGCGTGGCCGTTCACCGGGGTTCGCGGCCGTCCGCGCAGAAGCCCGGACACCGCGCTTGCACGGCGGTGAACCCAGGCGGCCGTCCGAGCACTGGACAAAGACACAGGACAACGGATCTGTCACGGCGGGCCCGCATTGCCGTTCCTGGAGTTGCGGGGAGCAGCCGCGGACCTGGGCGTTGAAAAGCGCGGCCGGAGGTTCATCCGCGCGGGTGCGGGGAGCAGCGTTGGTGATCCGCTAACCGATTAGCGGACCTGGGGTCATCCCCGCGGGCGCGGGGAGCAGTAGGTGCGGATCCCGATCAGGTCCACGACCTCGGGGTCATCCCCGCGGGCGCGGGGAGCAGCGAATCTGGCGGCTCCGCTTCGGCCCGACCACGGGGTCATCCCCGCGGGCGCGGGGAGCAGCTCGGCGCCCCCGCCGATGCGGCTCACCGTCAGGGGTCATCCCCGCGGGCGCGGGGAGCAGGGTCGCTGGCCGCGTGAAGTGGAGCGCGCCACGGGGTCATCCCCGCGGGCGCGGGGAGCAGTCGGCGACCCGGTCGTCCTCCTCCGGGGTGAGGGGGTCATCCCCGCGGGCGCGGGGAGCAGTCCACCCAGCTGGCCCTCATGGCCAACGGTCTGGGGTCATCCCCGCGGGCGCGGGGAGCAGTTCGTCGTCGCCCTCCCTCTTCAGCTTCGCGCGGGGTCATCCCCGCGGGCGCGGGGAGCAGCGAGGTGGGCACGGCGAAGCGGCGCGCGACAGGGGGTCATCCCCGCGGGCGCGGGGAGCAGCTCGTCCTTCATCTTGCCCTCCGTGGCCGGTAGGGGTCATCCCCGCGGGCGCGGGGAGCAGGGGGACGCTTCCGCCGTCGTCCTTGCGGAGTCGGGGTCATCCCCGCGGGCGCGGGGAGCAGGCTTGCTGAGCTGGGACGGTATCCCGCCCAACTGTCATTTTGAAGCACTTTCACCGATTCCGGCATATCGAAAGAAATAGCCAAAATGCTGGCACCGACATCTAAGTGCAGCTCGGCCGCCAGTGAATCCGTGCCGCCAGCGGCTTCGGTGTTCACTGACCTCTACCGCAAGACGGTCGTCAGGCCGCGAGCAGTCGAACCCCGTCGTGTGACCGGACATGCGGCACCGTGCAGTCCAAGGCGTCGGCCACACGCACGGCAAAGACTTCCTTCATTGACTGCTCTACCTCGTCTGGGGTGAGCCAGCGGACCGCCGTCGATTCATCGGACAATTGTTCCGCCCCGCCGGCAGGTCGGCACCGGAAGACCAGGGCGATCACGCCAAGGGTGAGGTTCTTGTAGACCCCTGTGAGCCGCTCCACCTCTACGGCGATCCCGGTCTCTTCCGCCACCTCCCGCACCACGCCTTCCTCGGGCCGCTCATCCCGTTCGAGGATGCCGCCTGGTGGCTCCCAAGCCCCGTTGTCGGCGCGCCGGATCACGAGCACACGTCCGTCATCCCGGATGACGATTCCGGCGACCGAGACGGAGTGCAGCGGCCTCTCGGCGGTAGCGTTAGTCATATACATGAGTCTAGGAGAATCAGCGAAGTATGCCTCTCTCGACAGCACGTGATGCAGGTCGCCCCCGCTACCTTCAGATCGCGGACGACCTCAGCCAGCAGATCCGTGAAGCACTCGCGGATCCTCGGGCAAAGCTCCGCCCCGGGGAGAAGGTGCCGAGCGAGTCCGAACTCATGGATCGCTACTCCGTCGCACAGGGAACTGTCCGCAAGGCGATGACTGAGCTGCGGGTTCGAGGCCTGGTCGACACGCACCACGGGCGCGGCTCGTTCGTCCGGAAGGCTGCGCCGGTGCAGCGGAAGTCCAGTGACCGCTTTCGCCGGTCGCACAGGAAGGCAGGCAAGGCTGCTTACCTGGCAGAGGCCGAGCAAGCCGGGGCGAGGCCGAGTGTACGGGTGCTCTTCGTCGGGCAGACCGAAGCCCCGGCCGAGGTGGCCACGCGTCTTGGGCTGCCGGCTGGCGCGAAGGTGCTGGCACGCCGCCGCCTCTATTACAGCGACGGCATCCCCACAGAGGAGGCGACGTCGTATCTGCCCTGGGACCTGGCCGAGAGTGTCCCGCAGCTGAGGGAAGAGAACCCGGGGCCGGGAGGAATCTACGCCCGCCTCGAAGAGCAGGGGGATCTCTTGGTGGAGTTCCGAGAGACGGTGCGCGTCCGCCTGGCCACCAAGGAGGAGCAGACCGCGCTGAGTCTGAGCCCGGGTGCACCCGTCATTCACCTCACGCGGGATGCTCAAATTGAGTCAGGTCGAGTGGTCGAGGTCTGCGACACCCTCATGAGTGCTGACCAGTTCATTCTTGAGTACCGCATCCCTGCCGCAGACTGACGACCCGCCACATTTGAGCCAGACAGCAAAGCAATTAGCGGCCTTGCCGGTTGACTCCTCTACAGGAGTGCAGCACTCTCTTACTCGTAACTCCTGCACATGAGTAGTTGAGTGCAGGAGTCACGACCAGGAGCCTCGCAGTGGACGGGGGGAGGGATACCGGACAGTCGTCCGCCGAGAGGTGGTCGATCCCTTGTCAGTCCGGATGGCAGGTCTCTGCCTACAACGGGGATTGCGGGCTGTACCTCACACGGCAGTCCGTCCCCGAAAGAGACATCGAACGATCTACCGCCGCGCCCTCCGGGTTGCGGCCGGTTGCCTCCTCCGCCCGTCCGCCGCTTCGGCGCTGTACGGGCGGGGCTGAGGGGAGCCGGAGACACCGGCCCCGGAAGGGGTTCGCCATGAACAAGAAGCTCGCCGCGGCGATCCAGCGTGACAACGAGCTGGAGGACGCCGGCATGCACGCCGACGACCGCAAGACGTGCTGGTCCCACCAGAGCTGGGCCGCCGACTGCGAGACCGACTCGGCCCACACCCGGCCGAGCGTCAGTCACTACCCGCGCCCCGCCTGACCTCACCCCTCAACGCAGTGCAGCCCCCGGCGCGGACACGCCAGGGGCTGCTGAGTCCCGTTCCTCCGTAGAAGGAGCAAGACCCATGAAGCCCATCGTTGCACGTCAGAAGCACGTTACGGTCCTACCGACCGACCTTGAGCCCTCGGACGCGGAGCTGGACGCGATCGAGTGGGAGATGCCGCTGATCCTCGCGGACGTCGACCTGCTCGACGCGGAGATCGCCGTACTGGACCGGACGCCGTCCGAGCTGGACGCCCAGCGGATCCGCAGGGCCCGCCGGCGGATGCTGACGGCCCGCCGTGACCTGATCAACCAGGCCATCGCGAGCATGCCGGCAGGTGCCGCATGAACGCTCTGCTCCTGCAAGGCCTGGACGTACCGCTGCGGGCGCTGCGTCTGCTCGCCGTCGACTACCCGCATCTGCCGGCGCCAGCCGTGGCGGTGTCCACGGTCTACCCCGACCGTTTGGAGCTGTCCTTCCACGATGGTCTCGGCGCCTTCGAGGCGTGGCGTGAAGAGCTGAGGATCGACCCCGGCCGTGTGAGTCGCGGTGTTCATGCCGGGGGTCGCACGCAGGTCTTGCAGACCGAGGTCGACTACGCCGGCGCCCGCCTCCTCCTCGTCGGCTACGCCAAGGTCGTCGTCTTGGCGGGGGAGCGTTCACGGGCGGAGGTCGCGTCGTGAACCGTGTTCAGATCCGTTCATCGGAGCGTGCTCTGTCGGTCGGGACGTGGTTGATCGTCGGGGGCGCGATGCTCTACTCCGTCCTCACGGTCACCCCGCTGATGGCCGACCACACCGCCGTGGAGTGGCGTTGGACGGCCCCGATTCTGCCGCTCGTCGTGGACGCGGCGGTGGTGATCGTGGTCCGCCTCGACTC
Source organism: Streptomyces sp. NPDC002602 (assembly GCF_042889445.1). Taxonomy (NCBI): domain Bacteria; kingdom Bacillati; phylum Actinomycetota; class Actinomycetes; order Kitasatosporales; family Streptomycetaceae; genus Streptomyces; species Streptomyces sp. NPDC002602. The sequence goes on from NZ_JBIAQX010000002.1 coordinate 359,199, forward strand.
CGTTTTGGCCCGTCTCGGCGGGCACGGCGGTCCTTGGCCGGTCGCGCTGCGGTGGATGACCGGCGCCATGACCCTCGTCCTCAACATCGGCGCATCCGCCCTGGCTCGTGACCTGGTCGGGGTGGCGATCCACTCCGTCGCACCGCTCCTGCTGATCGTCACCGCCGAAGCGGGCCTTGCCTACCGGCGGGCCTTGACCGCCGCCGTCCTGGCCGTCGAAGCCCGTAAGCGGGCCGAGCAGGAGGAGCGGGACCGCAAGGCGTCGGAGCGGGAGGAGAAGCGGCTGCGGGAGGCTCGTGAACAGCGCGACCACGAAGCGAACGCCGCTCGTGAACAGCGTGAACACGAAGCCCGTCTGATCCGCGAGGAAGCCGACCGGCAGGAGCGGATCCGCCGCGAGGAACGCGAGCGGGCAGAGGCCGCCGCGGCTGCCGATCGGGCGGAGCGTGAACGCCGTGAACACGAGCGTGAACAGCAGCGGGTCGAGCGTGAACGCCTTGAACGCCAGGCCGCGCAACAGCGCGACTTGGAGGCCCGGCAGAAGGACGAGCGGGAGCGTCAGGCCCGTGCCGAGCAGGTAGAGCGTGAACGCCGTGAACAGGCTCGTGAACAGGAGCGGATCGAGCGTGAACGCGCCGAGCTGCTGTCCGCTGGCCCGCCCGCGGAGAAGCTCCCCGAGGACCGGGCCCGCGCAGTCGTGGAGTCCGCGTTCACGGCCGGGCTCGCCGTCCGGGTGGCCGCCGAGCTGTCCGGCTGGTCCGTCGGCTGGGCCTCAGCCCGCTACCAGGAACTCCGCGACGGCGGTGCTCCCGCACCGGCCCTGAGTCGATGAGCACCCTGCCCGTCTACCGGTGGCACCTGGCCCCGGACGGACTGGCCACCCGGCGCCAACTCCGCGCCGCCGGGCTCCGACCCGGCGGACAAGGCGTCGTCGCCCAGGTCGAGCGGCCCCGCCGGCGGCGTGGCCCGCTGGTCGCCTACCTCTACCGGATCGACCTCGCGAAGCCGGTCCGGCCCATGACCCCCGATCGCTGGGCGGCCCTGGAGAAGGCGAACGCGGCCCGCCGCCGGTGCCCCGTCTGCCGCGACCACCTCCCCTACGTCATCCCGACCTCGCTCGGCATGTGCGTGGCCTGCCACGACCTCCCCGAACGGCGCGCCGCCTGAACCCCCGACCCGATCAGGAGATTCACGTGACCACGCCCCACGCACAGACCACCACCCCGACCCCCGCCGCACAGGGTTCGCACTTCTGGACGCTGACCTTGGAGCTGCCCGGGCGGGCGTCGATGACGCAGAGCGGCACCTACACCCCGCCGCCCGGGACGACCCGCTACGACGCGTTCCAGGCCCTTCGCCGGTACGTGATCGCCGATCACCCGGAGATGGAGCGCGCGACCACCCTGTTCTTCGCCCTGGAGTCCAACCGGCTCTGACCTTGTACGGCCCAGCACTGGAAGGAGGGAACCGCCATGTCCGGAATCGACTGGGACGAGGAGTTCACTCGCCTGAACCCCGAGGCCCCGGCCAAGCCCAGCACGTCGTCCAAGTTCTCCACCACGATCGGCAAGCTCGGCGGGGTCCGCCGCAACACGGCCGCTCTCGCCGTGTCCGGCACGATCGCGGTCCTCGCGGTGTGCGGCACGGTCGTGGCCGTCACCAGCATGCAGGGCGAACAGGCCGCCCAAGACCGTGCCCGGGCCCAGGAGAAGGCCGCGCACACCCTGGTCGAGGTGGAGGCCGACAAGCAGCGGGCGCAGACCCTGGAGGCCGCGGCCAAGACGCTCTACGAGCGGGAGATGGCCGTCTACCTGGAGTGCAGCAAGATCCGGGCGGCGGCGGTGGCCAAGGCCGCCTCCTACGACGTCGCGAGGATCCCCGCCTGCGACGCCCCGACCCTCGGTGGAGCTTCGGCGCCCAAGGCGAAGGAGTCCGCCGGCGCGGGCGGTGACATCGCGTCGAGCCCGTGGTTGTGGGTGGCGCTCGTCGGCGGCGGCGGACTGATCGCCTTCAAGAAACTCTCCAACCCCTCCGGTTCCAGTGTGGCCGTCCCCGTGAACAACAAGGGATTCACCTTCGAGAAGGGTGCGTGAGATGACGCTCCAGTTCTTCGCCCTGGTCCTGATCTGCTGGGCCCTGTATTTCACGTTCAAGAAGACCAAGGGAAAGCAGATGGCGATCAGTCTGATGCTGATCGTCTCCGGGATTTTCCTCCCGTACACGCCGTTCAGTGAAGAGGTTCGCGGAACTCTCGAATCGGTCTTCCAGACCGCGAACGACACGGTCGCCGACATCGGCTCGTCACGCTGAGCGCTCGTCCACGCCGGTTACAGGTTACCGGTTACAGGCTTCAGCCCCCGCTGAACCCCGCCTCTGGAGGCCAGAACCGGCGCGCACAGGGCCTGTAACCGGTAACCGGTATCACTCCTCAACTACACAGTGTCACGGAAGGAGGCTCGTGGAACTCCTCATTCTCCTCGCCATCACCTACCTCGTCGGCGTCGACAACACCCACGGCAAATACGAGCAGGCGGGCATCAAGAAGCCCCCGCCGAAACCGAAAGCCAAATGGGCGCCGACCAAGGCGCCGGACACTTTCCGAAACGCCTCCTACAACGCGGCGGCGAAAGCGCATTACGGGCTGATCGCGGGCGCCCATCTGGCCGGCGGATTGCGTGACGGGTGGCGTTCCGCCTACCTGAAGAAACCGAAGACCAAGCCTTCCGGTTCCCCTGCCGCCACACCTCCCGCGGGGCCCGCCGCGCCGGATCCCGGGGTGACCGTGCCGCCGATGCCGACCGCACCCCCCAAGCCCACCGGGCCGACGACGGCCGCGCCGCCGAAGCCCACCACGGCCCCGACACCGCCGCCCACTGCCGCGCCTCCCACGTCGCCGGCGCCGACGATTCCGCCGCCCGGCACGATCCCCCCGCCTCCGATCGTCACGCTCCCCGCCCAGATCAGGAAGGACCCCGCGATGCAGCCCAACCCGCCCGTTCCGCACACCGCGACCGTCGACGACAAGGGCGTCCACGTCACCACCGCCGCCGGGAAGTCCCGCACCTACAGCGGCGGCGAGGTCATCAATCTCACCCAGGTCATCGACCTCGCCGAAGGCGCGGCCAACCTGTGCCTGTCCAGCGCCGACAAGTGCCTGGATCTCGTGGACGCCTCCGCGCAGCTCGCCGCGGACTGCGACGAGCTGATCGCAGCGATCAGCGAGAAGGGCGTCGGCGCCAACCTCATCGGCAAGTGCGAACTTCTCAAGGAGCAACTCGACCTCCAGGCCGCCGCCGCCAGGAAGCTCCACGACCAGATCCGGGGCGGCGAGGAGGAGTGCCGCACCGCGTCGGCGAACGCCGAGGTCCGCCACGGCGCCATCTTCCGGGCCGTCGCCGACTCGCCGCTGACCAAGCCCGCCGAACGCGACTTCTACAACGCGCGATAGACGAGGAAGAGGCCTGCATGTCTGTCACCGAATCCCTGAAGGACGCCGCCACGTACGCGGCGCTGCGCGCCAAGCTCGCCTGGCTCACCCACCAGGTCCACAAGCACTCCGAGACCGTCACCACCCTCGCCACCACCGTCGACGACACGGCCGAGCAGATGCAGGACGCCTCCGAGACCATGAAGGCCCTGGCCGTGGACAGCGCGACGACCGCCGAGTTCGCGGACGCCGCCGTCGTGATGACCGGCGCGAAGGAAGCGGCGGGCGCGTACACGGCCGCCGCGGACAGTGCCGCCCACGCCGCCGACGACGCGAAGACCACCGTCGAATCCGAGCACGGGGGTATCGCCGACGCGGTCGGCTCCTCCCCGGTCGAGATGGCCGAAGCCTCCTTCTACACCCAGCAGTAAGGAGAACCGGATCATGGGGCCGACCCGAGCACAGTTCGTCCAGTACGCGCCCGCCGCTCTCGCGGTGACCTCCCTCGTGGCCGGCCCCTGGTCCGCCCTGCTCGCCGGAGCGGCCGGAGCGGGGGCGTGGGCCATCCACGCCTCCGCTCCCGCCCTGCGCTCCCTGATCGCCTGCGGGATCACCGCCACCGGGTCCGGCATCGCCGCACACCAGATCCTCGCCGCCGGCATGGACCCCCTGTTCGCCCTCGGACTCGCCGTCCCCGCCGGAGCGGCGGCCCTGGCTCACCACCGCAACACCGCCGGCGAGGTACCCGCGCTCCCGGTCACGACCACGGCGGGGCAGACCTCGCAGGCACAACTGATCACCGCGTGGTGGACGGAGTTCATCTCCGGCCCCACCCAGACCGAGGGCCGCAAGCTCATCCAGGCCGGCGCCGGCCTCGCCCAGCTCGCCATCGACGCCGGGGATGACCACGCGTCGTTCACCGGGATCATCACGCTGCCCCAGGGCCAGCAAGTCCGGGTGAAGGCCGCCGATGTCGCCTCCGTCTACAAGGTCCCCGTCTCCCAGGTGGAGATGGGTGCCCCCAAGCACTTCGCCCCGAACGCGCTGCCGATCACCGTCCACCTCAGGAAGCCGACGGCAGCACCGCAGATCGTCGGCGGTGCTCCGACGACTCCGGAGGAGGTGTGGGCCGCGCACGTCGCCATCGCGGACGGCGCGATGCCCGGCACCACCCTGACCCTCACCCGCTACGACGGGCCCCTGGACTGGGAAGGAATCGCCACCCGGGAACGGAAAGCGATCGGGGCCGTCAACATCCAAGACCTCGCAGGAAACCTGAACCTGACCAACATTCAGGTCGCCCTCGCGCCCACCGACAAGCCCTCGCAGATGGGGGTGCGCGTGATGAAGGAACACGCGCTGATGCACGGCACGATGCTCTCCACGGTCGCGGACGAACTGGCCATGGACGCGCGCGGCTACGTCCGCCTGGGCACCTACATCGACGCCACCGCCGCCCTCGTCCCCCTGGCCCAGCCAGGCTCCGGCGCCCGCCACCTCTACTTGGTGGGCGGGTCTCGCTCCGGAAAGTCCGGAGTCCTGGAACAGATCCTGCTCTCCGCTATCAAGTCCGGTATCGCGGTGATCCTGGCGTCCCCGCAGGCCGGCACCATCGCCGGAGCGGGCCTGACCGCCCACTGCGGGGACGGACTGGACGAGGCAATGGGCGCCCTGCGGCTGGCCTACGCGCTAATGCTCGACCGCGAAGCCCGCTACCGCTCCCCGTCCTTCCCGTTCACGGATCCCCTGGCCCTGACCGTCATCGACGAAGCACACATGCTGCTGTCGGCCTCCTCCCCGTACCACCTGGAGGCCAAGGCGATCGTCGAGCAGATGACCCGCCGCTCCCTCAAGCGGGGCATCGGCGTGGTCCTGGCCACCCAGACCCCGCTGGCCGAAGACCTCGGGAACTCCTCGATCATCCGCTCCCAGCTCCTGATCGGCGGCGGCGCGGTGTTCCTGCGCTGCGCCCGGGGGCAGGGCTCCCTGGTCGGCGCGAACGCGGTCCAGGGCGCGGAAGGCATCGACCTGTCGATGATCCCCGACTCCTGGCCCGGCCAGGCCCTGAAGGTCGCCGACCGGGACATGTCCGGCCTGGACACCACGGCGTCCGCCAATCCCGAGGACGGCACGTTCGGCCTGGGCTACCTCCTCACCCCCGGCTCCCAGGCCGTCCAGTTCCGCTCCCTGCACCTGGACGTGCCCCCCTCCTCCCTTGCTGCGGGTTTGCCTCCCGTCGCTGTGGAGGACTGCGAAGCCTGGCGTCACCGGGACGCGATCACGCGGACCCCGATGGTCGACCAGCGCGGAAAGAACCTGGTCGGCAGCCTCACCGACCTCCTCACCAAAGCCCAGCACGGAACGCCTGTGCCCCAGCAGCGGGCCCAGACCGGCGCCGCCGCGCCGGCCGATTCCTCGGGCGGACAGGAGCTGATCAAGCCGCGAATCCTCGAACTCCTCCAAAAGGAATCCATGCCCATGACCGCCGAAACCATCGCCCGAAAGCTCGGCACGCCCGTGAGGAACGTCAGGCCGCGCCTGTCCGAGCTGAAGAAGCGCGACGAGGTCATCAACGAGAACAACCTGTGGAGGTCAGCATGAACACGACCACGGACACCCACTTCACCCCCGTCGACCGCGGCCTGTACGCGAAGGCGTTCCAACTCCTCGACCCCGCAACGGAACCGGTCACGCCCGCGGCCCCGGCCGCTCCCGCACCGGTCTCCGTCATCCTCGCCGCACCGGCCGTGCACCAGGCCGGGGCCGTCGAGAAGACCCTGACCGACGCCCTCGCCTTCCTCGACACCCACGGCTGGGCCAAGCACCGGCTCATCCACCCCGAAGGCGCCCGCTGCTCCATCGGCGCACTACGAGCCGCGGCAGGAACCCGCAACAGCGCCTACCGGGACGCCGGGAACCTGCTCCTGGACGAGGCCCGCCGCCAGCACGGCAAGCACTGGGAGTCCATCCCCACCTGGAACGACAACCACAACGGAGCCCAGGTACGCGGCGTGTGGGAAGCCGCCATCCAACGCGCCCACCACCTGAACATCTGACCCGACAGGAGCCCCACGTGTCGTTCCGCTTCACCAAGCAGCCGAGAAACGAACGCTCGTTCTCCTTCACCGCGCCACACCCCACGGACCTGGAAGACCAACTCCAGGCGATCACCGAAGTGGCCCACGAGATCCTCCGCCTCGTCGACGACCTACGCAGGCAGACCGGCACCCTCAACAGCCGCTGAAAGGCCCGCCCATGAACCAGACCCCGGCATCCCCGCCGCTGTCGGAACGAATCTCCGACGCGGCAGCACTCCTCACCGGCAAGCGGACAGTTCGCTGCCCGCATGCCGGCTGCAAGGTCAGCGTCCGCTACCGCCACGTCACCCCCGACGAGGCCAAACGCCTCATCGACGTCGCGACCGACCACACACGCCACCCGGAGACCTGACGTGACACGCGAGTACACCGACGGCCGCGGCACCACGCATTACCCGCTGGCACGCGCAGCTCTCGCCGGGCAGGACGCCCCACAGATCGGCTGGGGAAGCGACCTCGACCCCCGCGACCACGCCGACACCCTGCGCGCCGCCTGCCCATGCGGCTGGCGAGGAGCAACCCTCACCCCCGTACCGGTTCCGGACGACTTCGACCTACAGACAGCGGCGCACGCCGAGTGGGAACGGGCGCACCTGCGCCTACTGCTGCAGTCCCTGGCCTAACTGACAAACCGCAGCCGAGACGGGCGAGCCCCGCGCCCGGCTGCACCCGCTGAGAAACACAACGAGGGCGGCCCCGTCTCAGCAAAGCCGGGCCGCCCTCCCCAGCACAACTCAACAGAGAGCCAAGAGCTGAGGAGTCCAGCATGACCCACACCACCGACATTCGGCGAGAGGCCCGGCCCGCCCTACTGGATCTGTTCTGCTGCGCCGGCGGCGCGGCCATGGGTTACCACCGCGCCGGATTCGACATCACCGGCGTCGACATCCGCCCACGGCCCCGGTACCCGTTCACCTTCATCCAGGGTGACGCCCTGGCCGTCCTCGCCGACCTGATCGCATCCGGCGAGATCCGACGGTTCGCCGCCGCCCACGCCTCGCCGCCGTGCCAGAAGCGGTGCGCGCTCACCATCGGGACGAACCGCTCCCGCGGCTGGGGCGGGAATCACGTCGACCTGGTGGCCCCCACCCGCAAGCTCCTGGATGCGTCTGGGCTGCCGTACGTGATCGAGCAGCCCGACGGGAAGGCCGACGTCCGCAAGGACATCACCCTGTGCGGCGAACAGTTCGGCCTCGCAGTGCTCCGCCACCGCAACTTTGAACTGGGCCGCTGGACCACCGAACGACCGAAACACCCCCGGCACCGCGGCTACGTCCGCGGCTGGCGCCACGGCATCTACCGAGACGGCCCCTACGTCGCCGCATACGGGGAGGGCGGTGGCAAGGCCACCGTTCCCGAAGCGCAGGCCGCGATGGGCATCACGTGGACCGACGTGCGCGAGGAACTCACCGAAGCCATCCCGCCTGCCTACTCCGAGTGGCTCGGGCGTGCGTTTCTCGTCCGCAACCAGGCTGGGGCGGTGGCCGGATGAGTGTCCCGATGCACGCGCGCGGCGCGCTGCGAACCGCGCTGTGGCTCGCCGAACTCGGGCTGCCCGTGCTGCCACTGCGCGAGGGCAAGCTCCCCTTCGGGAACTGCCGTGCCTGCACCGACTCGGCGTGCGGCGACCGGCCCCACATGATCGCCGCCGGTCCCTGCCAGTGCCCCCGCCCCTGCCACGCCTGGGCTGCCGCGACCACCGACCCCGACGTCCTCACCTCCCAGGCCTGGGCCACCTGCTGGCGCCAGGCGGAGGCGATCGCCTACCACCCCGGCGGCGCGGGCCTGACTGTCGTGGACCTGGATGACGCCGACGCCATCACCTGGGCCCGGCAGAACCTGCCTGAGACCAAGGTCGTCGCCACCACCCGCGGGCAGCACTGGATCTACCGAGGCGCCATGCAGTCCGGCAACAAGATCCGGGCCAGCGTCGACATCAAGTCGTTCATGACCTATGCCCGCTGGTATGGCCCTGGTACCGGTTCGATCACCGAGCTGCCGGATTCCGTCCGCGCGCTGATCGTGAGGCAGGAGACGCCGCCACGCCCTGTCGTGCACGCGATCACCTTGCCCACGGCGACCGGGGGCGGGGTCTGCTGCCACCGGACTCCCGCCTACCTGGAACGTGGCATTGCCATGGCGGAGCGGTCCATCTCCGATGCCGGCAGCGGGATCCACAACACCGTTTACCGGGTCTTCCTCGCCGTTCTGTCCAAGCACGGCCGGTGCGGCTGCCTCACCGAGGGCCACGTCGAGCGGCTGTTCACCGCCGCGCACGTCAAGGGGGAGTCACCCCGGCACTGCACCACCGCCTGGGCCAACGCCCGCACCGCACTGGGGCTGTGACTGTGGCCGACGACGACAAGAACCCGGCGCGACAGGTCATCACCGACTACGCACGAGACCACTTCCGGTACTTCCGCACCACAGAAGGCACCGTCTACGCGCAGCGCAACGGCCACCCCGTCGCCCGCCCCATCCGCTCCCAGGGCACGACCGGCAGCCACCGCCAGGAACTCATGGTCGACCTCTACAACGACGGCAAAGGCTCCTTCAACGGCACCGCCCTCAAGGAGGCCCTCGACTTGATCGAAGCACTCGCCCTCAGCCAGGAAGTACAAGCCACTCACATCAGGGTCGCCCCCGGATTCGACGGCGCGACCTGGCTCGACCTGGGCCGCGACGACGGCCAGTCCGTCCGCATCCACCCCAACGGCTGGGACATCCGCGTCCCCGACCCGCGAGAGGTCTGCTGGCGGCGCACCCAACTCACCGGCGAACTCCCCCTCCCCGAGAAGGACACCGACGGCAAGGGCATTGACGCCCTGCTGCGGCTGTGCAACTTCGCCGGCGCCGAAAGCGAGTGCCTGGCCGTGGCGTGGGTGATCGGCTGCCTGGAACCGTCCGTGCCCGTCCCCGCGCCGTTCCTCACCGGCCCCCAGGGCGCGGGGAAGTCCACCGCGGCTCGCATGCTGATGCGGATCGTGGAAGGCATGACCGGCGACCTGCGCCGTGCCCCGAAGGACGAAGAGAACCTGATCACGGCCGTCGCCGCCGGATGGATCACCGCCCTGGACAACCTCTCCCACCTGCCCCCGGACCTCTCCGACCTGATGTGCTGCATCGTGACCGGCGCCGAGAGCATCAAGCGGGCACTGTTCAGCGACGGCGACGTCTACCGCTCCCGCTACCGCCGCCCCCTCCTGCTGACCGGCATCGACGTCGGCGTCATCCGCCCCGACCTCGCCGAACGCCTCCTGCCCCTGCGCCTGGTACGGCCCCGGGTACGCCGGACCGAAGCGGAGCTGTGGACGGAGTACGCGCAGAAACTGCCGGCCATCCTCGGCTCCGTCCTGGACCTCACCGTCAAAGTCCGGGCTGCCGAGGCTGACACCCCCACCGACCTGCGCATGGCCGACTTCGCGCACCTGTGCGCCCAACTCGACGCCGCAAGCGGCTTCGGCGCCCTCCACGCCTACCGGGCGGGCCTGGACGAACTGAACGACGACGTGATCGAGGGCGACCTCATGGCGCAGGCCGTCCTCAAGCACGCAGCCGGCGCCGAGCCGGGCGAGGAGGTCCGGATGACGTCCGCGGAGTGGCTGCACGCCGTCACCCAGCTCTACGCCGGCGAGGACTTCAGGCCCCTGCCCAAAGGGTGGCCCACCACCGGCAAAGTCTTCTCCGACCGCCTCAAGCGCCTCCAACCCACCCTCGCCGCCCGCGGCGTCCTCGTCGACTGGGGCCGCACCAAAGCCGCCCGCTACATCGCAATGACCCGACCGGCCCCCGAACCGCCGGGCCGACAGGAACCCGCGTTCTGACCCGCAGCCCCTGGGGCGCCCCTGTAAAGGCAAGAAGAGCACGCCCCCCGTCGTGGCCGGGGGTGCTCCTCTTGCCTGTCCGGCGGCTCGCCGCCGCCGCAAAGGTCGTGCCGCGAAGCGGCCCCTCACTTCGCCTTGAGCGGAGCTCACCACAACAGAAACCACCCCCCTCTTTTCCTAAGAGAGGAAATGCTGCGTCACCCGCGTCACCACGACCCCCGAAACGGCCGGTGACCTGCGAATACAGGGGTGACGCAGACGGCCCACGGCTGCGTCATCGTGCGTCACCTGCGTCACCCCCTCCGACACCCCGATGACGCGGGTGACACAGCCGATGACACACGAACCCCTGCTGCGTCACCCCAAAACCGCAGGTCAAACCCATAAATGACGCAGGTGACGCGGTGACGCAGAAATCCCAGCCTCGGACACACACGCACTGACCACCGCCCCGGAGGCCGCTGTGAGTTCCCCCCTGCCCACTACCCACCAGGCCCTGACTGTCCCCGAGGTCATGGCGGCCCTGCGGCTCAGCCGCTTCACCGTCTACAACCTGATCCGCTCCCGCGCCCTCCCGAGCTTCACCGAGGGCCGTTCGCGCCGGATCCCCGCAGACAGCGTTCGCGCATATCTGGAAGCCAAGTTGGAGGAAGCAGCCTGATGGCACGCAAGAGGAACCCGAACGGCGCTGGCAGCATCTGGCAGCGCAGCGACGGTCGGTACGAGGCGCGCGTCTACGTTCCGCAGCCCGACGGCACACGCCGTCGGAAGACCGTCTACGGCAAAACCTGGGAAGAGTGCGACACCAAGCGTCAGGAGTTGGTTCTCCGCGACCGGCAGGGCATCCCGACGCCCACCCGCTCGGCCAAGCTCTCCGAGTGGCTGCCGTTCTGGCTGGAGACGTTCGTCAGGCACGACCGCAAGAAGACGACGTACGCGAAGTACGAGACCCACGTCCGTCTGTACCTCATCCCGCATCTGGGCTCTAAGCGTCTGGAAACCCTCGGAGTGCGGGACGTGCGGCGCATGCTGGCCGCCGTGACCGCGCAGGCCTCCGCCGCGACGGCGAAGGAGTCGCACCGCGTGCTGCGCAGCGCACTCACGGCGGCGAACCGGGAGGAGCTGATCAGCCGCAATGTGGTGATGCTCGTGCCGGCTCCGCGGGTCGTCCAGCGTGAGTTGAAGCCGTGGGACCTCGACGAGACGCTCGCGTTCCTGGAGGCCAGTCGGCGCGACCCGCTGTACGCCGCGTTCGTGCTGGCGGTCGCCCTGGGGCTGCGCCGGGGCGAGATCCTCGGGCTGCGCTGGTCCGACATCGACCTCGACCGCCGGACCCTGACCGTGCGGAACCAGATCCAGCGCGTGCAGAAGGAGCTGTACGCGGACTCGACCAAGAACCGGCGGAGCCGGGCCATCCCGCTCCCCCGGATGTGCGTGGCGCCCCTGCGCTGGCAGCGGATGCGCCAGGTCGCGCTGCAGGCCGCGGCCAAGGACAAGGAGTGGGAGGAGAGCGACTACGTGTTCACGACCCGCACCGGCCGGCCGATCGAGCCGCGCAACATCAGCCGGTCCTTCGAGCGCATCGGCCAGGACGCCGGCCTGCCGCGGATCCGGCTGCACGACGCGCGGCACGGGTGCGCCACCCTGCTGTTCGCAGCCGGGGTGGCACCGCGGGTGGTGATGGAGATCCTGGGTCACTCACAGATCGCCGTCACCATGAACATCTACACCCACGTGGCTGACGGCGGCAGGCGCGAGGCCATGGGACACATGGACCGGATGCTGCGCCGTCGGCGGCCGACCGAGTAGGCCACTGCCGTCACTTGGAACCGTCAAAGGCCCCCAACCATGATCGGTTGGGGGCCTTTGTGCTGGTGGGCGCGGACGGTTTCGAACCGCCGACATCTGCTTTGTAAGAGCAGCGCTCTACCCCTGAGCTACGCACCCGTGGATGAGTGAACAGCCTACATGGCGGGCGCACCCCCCACGCAAACCCGTTGTCGTAAGGGAGAATGGATCGGGGCATGGCGGACGCGGTACGGGAGAGGGATTGTGACGACGGCATCCCGGCGGTGGTTCGGCGGGCGGGACGAGAGTCGGCGGGCGGACGCGCAGGCGGCGAAGGATGCCGCCGCGGCGGCGTTCTACGACCTGGACACGGCGCAGCGGGATCTGCGGATCTCGATCGAGACGATCGCGGCGGCGGACGGTTCGCCGGACGCGTTGCGGGCGGCGGAGGGGTTCGCCGCGCTCGGGCGGCGGATCGACGAGGTCAGCCATGTGTACATCGAGGCGGTGGACGCGCATGACCTGGACCGGGTCGAGCTGGAGGCCTCGGTCGCGGCGAGGGCGACGCAGGAGCTGACACGGGCTCGGGACGAGCTGATCCGGGTCAAGGGTGAGCTGGAGCGGTTCGAGCAGGGGTTGCGGCCGCTGTTGGACAAGGCGGAGACGCAGTTGGCGCGGGTTGCGCCGGCGCGGGAGCGGGCGAGGGCAGCGCTGCTGGCGGCGAGCAACGCGTTGGACGAGGTGCGCGGCAAGGGGATGCGGGCGGACGATCTGGCGGCGCGGTTGGCGGCGCTGGGTCCGGAGCTGACCAAGTTGAACCAGGGCGCCGCCCAGCACGGGGTGCAGGAGACGGTGCGGCGGGCGGATCGGATCCTTCGGGACGCGGAGGGGATACGGGCCGAGGCGGCGCGGTTGCCGGAGCGGGCGGCCGAGATCGATCGGCGGCTGGTGAGTCTGCGGACCCGGGCGCAGGCGTTGCGCAATCGGGCGGATCGGGTGGATCCGGTGCTCAGCGAGTTGCGGCGGCGGTTCTCGGCGGCGTGTTGGCAGGACCTTCAGCACGTGCCCGACGAGGCGGTCCGGGAGGTCGCTCGGGCGGAGGAGCGGCTGGTCGAGGCGGGCCGGGCGCGCGATGAGCAGCGTTGGGCGGACGTGACCGGGTTGATCGAGGCGGTGCGCGGTTCGTTGGACGTGACCGACGAGGCGGTGTCGGCGGCGCAGGACCGGTTGACGCGGTTGGAGGCGGTGGCGCGGGATCCGCAGGAGGAGGTGCGCCGGACGCGGTTCGCGATCCGGGACGCGCAGCGGCTGGCGATGGAGGGCCGCAGCGTGCCCGATCCGCGGCACGCGGGGCCGCTGGACGAGTCGGTGGCGCGGATGGACCGGGCGCTCGCGGGGTTGGAGGGGCGGCATCCGGACTACTGGCATTTCCTTCAGGAGATGGAGGGTGTGCGTGTGTCCGTGAACCGGGTGGTCGCCGACATCCGCGAGCAGCGCGGCCACGGATGAGCCGCCGCTCCTGAGCGCGCCACCGCACGCGGGAGCGCCCCGCCGCACGCGGCGGCGGCATGCGGCGGCGCCGAGGTTGTCGGGGGCGGCCGGGCGGCGGATGCTGGTGGGGGGGTAGTACCTGCGGCTGCCGCCGCCGGGCGTGCGGCCGAGGCATCCGAGGCAGAGGAGGCCGGATCATGGCCACCACCCATACGGGGCCGCGCGTGCGTCGGCCGGTCCGTACCCGGCTGGACGAGCACCTTCCCGTGGATCACCGCCTGAGCAGGGTGTACCGGGTGGGCGCGGGTCTGACCGGGTTGCTGTTGATCGTCTTCGGGATCCTGGGGTTGATCGACCGGATCGGTTTCTTCGACACGGGCGGCGACACGGTTCTCACGCTGAACACGAACGGGGCGTTGAGCGTCCTGTCGATCCTCGTGGGATTGCTGCTGATCTGCGGGATGGTGGTGGGCGGGAACTTCGCCTCGACGCTGAACATCGTGCTGGGCGTGCTGTTCATCGCGAGCGGGTTCGTGAACCTCGCCCTGTTGGACACCGGGATGAACTTCCTCGCCTTCCACATCCCGAACGTGTTGTTCAGCTTCGTGGTCGGCGTGATGCTGATGTGGTTCGGGATGTACGGGCGGGTGGGCAGCGCCCTGCCGCACGACAATCCGTACTGGCGTGCGCGCCACCCCGAGGAGGCGGCCCGCGAGCAGCGGGCGCGGTCCAGGAGCGGTTTCCGCGGATAGCCCCCAGCCCCCTGGTGGGGAACCCGCCGGTGCGTACGCCTTGGTGGGATACCGGACGGCCCGCGCACTGCGTAGCCTGTCCGCATGCCTCGTTACGAATACCGCTGCCGGACCTGCGACGACACCTTCGAGGTGAGTCGTCCGATGGCCGAGTCGTCCGCTCCCGCCGACTGCCCCGCCGGGCACGCCGACACCGTGAAGCTGCTCTCCGCCGTCGCCGTCGGCGGGTCTTCGGGCGGCGCGCCCGCCTCCGCCCCCATGGGTGGAGGCGGAGGCGGCTGCTGCGGCGGAGGCGGCTGCGGCTGAGACCGCCGCCCCGCGTCACTCAGCCGGCTTGGCCCCGCGTCGCTCAGGCAGCCTTGCCCCGCGTCGCTCAGGCAGCCTTGCCCCGCGTCACTCAGGCAGCTTGCCCCGCGTCGCTCAGGCAGCCTTGCCCCGCGTCGCAGGCCGCCGCGACAGCGTCAGGCCTTGCGCGACAGCGTCAGCCCGTCCGAGATCGCCAGCAGCACGGATTCCATTCGGGTGTCCGCCCGTACGTGTTCGTTGAACGCGCGGACGCCCGCCGCCGAGCCCGTGGCTGATTCGTCGAGCACGGACCCGTGGAACAGCGTGTTGTCGGTGACGATCAGCCCGCCGGGCCGCAGCCTCGGCACGAGCTCCTCCCAGTACGCGATCTGGCTCTCCTTGTCGGCGTCGACGTAGGCCATGTCGATGTGGGGTTCCCTCGGCATGGCCGACAGGGTGTCCAGTGCCTTGCCGATCCGCAGTTCGACCCGGTCCGCGACGCCCGCCGCCTCCCAGGCCGCGCGCCCGTACGCCGTCCATTCCTCCGAGACGTCGCAGGCGATCAGCTTGCCGTCCGCCGGCAGCGCCTGCGCCATCGACAGGGAGGAGAAGCCGGTGAAGGTGCCGACCTCGACGATGTGGCGGGCGCCGGTCAGTCGGACCAGGAAGGCCAGCAGCGGCCCCTGTTCCTCGGCCGACTGCATCCCGGCACTGTCCGGGAACTTCTCGTAGGTGGTCGCGACGAGCCCCCGCTGAACCTCGTTCAGCGGGGGGTTGTGCGCGAGCACGTAGCGGTACAACTCATCGGTGATCTTGGTGCTGTTGCCCTTGGTCATGGGCACCAGTCTGCCGAGTCAGCGGCCCGCCGTACCGGCCGCTCGCCCGAAAGCCCGGACGATTTCCTCGCCGGCGAGGACGCCCGCCACCGTCAGGGCGGTGACCGACGGCGCGTTCCAGCCGGCGTCGGCGAGTTCGCCGTGCCCCGGTCGCCACCCGCGGTCGGCGGCCAACAGCAGGTCGGC
This sequence comes from Streptomyces sp. NPDC002602, assembly GCF_042889445.1. Taxonomy (NCBI): domain Bacteria; kingdom Bacillati; phylum Actinomycetota; class Actinomycetes; order Kitasatosporales; family Streptomycetaceae; genus Streptomyces; species Streptomyces sp. NPDC002602. The sequence goes on from NZ_JBIAQX010000002.1 coordinate 374,886, forward strand.
GTCCAGCAGCGAGTCGCCGGCGGCCAGCGTCGTGGTCGCACCCGTGCGCCGGGCCACTTCCCGCATGGCCGCGCTCTTGGTCAGCGGACGCGGAACCGCGTAGATCTTGCGGCCCTGGAGGGACACCGTCCAGCCGCGGGGCTCGGCCCACTCCGCCAGCGCCTTGAGCCACTCCGGGGGTACCAGGTCCCGCTCGACGACCAGGTACGCGAACAGGTCCTCCGCGATGCGCGCCTTGCGCAGCCACGCCGGGTCCGCGGTGGCCAGCAGGTGGGCGTGGACCTCCTCCAGGGGGGCGCACTCCTCGGCCAGCCGCGTCGCGACGTCCCGGCGCCAGTCCCGGTCCGGGATCCCGTCGACGAGCAGTTGTCCGCCGTTGGCGCAGATCGCGTACTTCGCCGGGCGGCCGGGGAAGCGGATGCGCTGGTACTGCTTGCGCGTGCGCGTCGTGGTCGGCACGAAGACGACGTCCGGGTCCGCGGACAGCTCCGTCAGCAGCCCCGCCGCCGTCTCCGTCATGTACGACAGCGGCTTGTGCTCGTGCACTTCCACGCACAGCAGCCGGGGGGCCAACGGGTCGGGCATGGTCAGCGCGAGGGCGGCCGTGGAGTAGATGAGCGTACGATCGAGGTCACTGGCTACGAGGACGGTCACTTGGCGGACACAGCCTTTCCGTCGGCACCGGTGGCGCCGCGCGTGAAACGAGGGTGGATGAGGCCCACGCACGTGTAGGGCAGACCGTCGACTTCCTCGACCGGCACCCCCCGCTGCTCCGCGAGCAGGCGTACGTGGTCGAGGTCTGCCCCGGCGCCGCGCTGCGCCAGGACCTTCCACGGGACCCGGCGCAGGAGCACCCGCGTCGTCTCGCCCACGCCGGGCTTGACCAGGTTCACGTCGTGGATTCCGTACTCCTCGCTGATGCGTTCCACGGCCGCCCAGCCCACCCAGGTGGGGGTCCGGTCGGCGGCGAGCAGTTCCTTGACCTCGTCGTGGACGGAGTCGGCCACGGCGTCGAAGTGCGCGGCGACGGTGTCGACGAAGTCGACGGAGACGTCGGCTCCGGCGAGTTCGCGGTAGAACTTCGCGCCGTGGAAGTCGGTGGGGCCGACCAGGTCGGAGCGCAGGACGGTACGGGAGATGAGACCGGAGACGGTGGAGTTGAGGCAGGCGGAGGGTATGAGGAAGTCCTCGCGGGTGCCGTACGTGGGCACGCAGGAGCCGGGGTCGGCGAGGACCACGATCTCCGGGTTGAAGCCGTCGAACTCCGCCAGGGCGGCGGCGAGCTCGCGCGTGATGGCGCCCTTGCCCGTCCACCCGTCGACGAAGACGATGTCGGCGGGGTCGTGGTGGGCGGCCAGCCAGCGCAGCGCGTTGGCGTCGATGCCCCGACCGCGGACGATGGACACGGCGTAGTGCGGCAGGTCAAGGCCGTGCCGGGTCTGCGCCCAGCGGCGCATCAGTACGCCGACGGGGGTGCCCGCGCGGGCCAGGGAGACCAGGACCGGGGACGGGGAGCGTTCCGCGAGGACGGTCTCGGTGACGGTGCCGACGGCGCGGGCGATGCGGGCCGCGGAGGCGGTCAGCGCGCTCTGGTACAGCTCCTGGTACGCGGGCGACGGCTGGTACTCCACGGGCAGGGACTCCGCGTAGTGCGCGCCGCCCGCCTGGATGGCCTCCTCGCGTTCCTCGGTCGGGGCCTCCAGTTCCACGTCGGAGAAGTCCTGGAGCAACCAGCCGACGTCCTCGGCGGCGTAGGAGGAGAAGGCGGGCCCGCGCAGGGGCTCGGTCATGATCGGCTCCTGCCGCTGGGACGAGGTGGGGGTGTACGACGGTACGACGGCCAGCAGGACCCGCCCGGTGTGCGGGGCGAGCCGGGCCAGGAGCCCGTCGGGGGCGTGCAGGGCGGCGGTGTCGCCGTGGGAGTCGACGACGGCCACGACGGCGTCGAAGCCACCGCCGGCGGTGTCGAGGACGTTGTAGGCGTAGCGGTCGCCGGGCCCGTCGGCCGGGGCGTCGTGCGCCGGGAAGACCAGGCGGCTGCGGATGGCGTAGCCGGGGTCGTCGACGGCGAGCACGGGCGAGCGGGTGGTCGTGGAGAAGCGGACCTCGCGGGTCGCCCCGGTGCCGGGCGCGGGACGGGCGGCCCAGGATTCCTCCAGGGCCAGTGCGAGTCGCAGCGGCGCGTACATCAGCTCCTCGTTGCCGAGGACGAGGACCCGTACGGGTGCCGGGCGCGGTCCCGGGCCCGAGCCGTCGCCCGAGCCCTCGCCCGAGCCCTCGCCCAGGGCCTCGTCCAGGGCCTCGGCGAGCCGCCCGGCGAGGGCGGGCAGGGCGGCCTCCAGTCGGGCCCGGTGCGCGGGGGTGAAACCGTGCCGGCCGCCGTCGGGCACCCCGGCGGGCCAGTCCAGTGCGACCCGCCGGACCGGGGCGGCGGACACATCGACACCCGAAGCCGCGGTGTCCTCGGCCGTCTCGTACTCCTCGACCAGCGCCTGCCCCTTGGCCAGCACCCCGTCGGGAAGTCGCACGGTCCCGGAGGCCAGGGCGACGAGGTCGACCCGGGCTCCCAGCTCGGCGGCGAACGCGTCGAGCCGGCCGCGGTCGGCCTCGGAGCGCATGTCCACCAGGGCGACCACGACGTAGTGCCCGCGCGGGTGGCGGGCGTGCAGGTCGCGGATGGTGTTCAGGACCGTGTTGCCGGTGGAGAACTCGTCGTCGACGAGGACCAGCGGACCGTTGCCGGCCAACAATCGCGGGTCCTCGGGCAGCAGCAGGTGCGAGGTGGCGTGCGAATGGGCCTCCTCGAAGCCGCCGGCCTGCGCGACGCCCGGCACGGGGCGGCGGGTGGAGTGCAGGTACGGGGCGGGCCCGAGACCGTCGGCGACGCTGTGGCCGAGGCCGGTGGCGGTCTCGGCGTACCCGAGGACGACCGCGTCGGCGGCGGCGTCACCGAGGAGTTCCCGCACCCGTTGCCCGAGGCCGTACCCGGCGCCGTGGACGACCGCCGGGGACTGCGGGACGTGCTTGCCCAGGACCCGGGAGACCAGCAGGTGGGCCCGCTTGGGGTTGCGCCGCAGCGCGAGCCCGAGCAGCTCCTTCAGCGGCGGCTCCCCGGACGCGCCGGACGCCCCTACCGAGCCTGCCGAGCCCGCCGCGCCCGCGGCTCTGGCGCCCTGCTCCAGGCTGACGCCCAGCCGGTCCGCGACCCAGGTTCCCGACCACACCTCTTCGATCGTCTTGCCTCTCTCGTCTTGAACGTCTTGAACGTCCTGAACGCCTCGAACGTCTTGTTGAACGCCTCGAACGTCTTGAAGATTGTCGGCGGTCACGGGCGGTCTCACACCTGGAGCCCGGCCGTGAGCAGGTCGACGAAGCCGACCTCCTCACGCGCCACACCGAAGACCTCCGCGCGCAGCATGGTGCGCTCGGCCCAGGCCCGGTGGGGCTTCACCTCGTTCATCTTGTTCGTGTAGGCGGAACGCATCACGCCGCCGCCACCGCGCTCGGGGCGCAGGATGTCCTGGGCGTCGCTGAATTCCTCGTGGGAGACGACGGACAGGGCGTGGACGGGCGTGACGTGCGCGGGGTGGATGCAGGTCTTGCCCATCAGCCCGTTGGCCCGGTCGAGCTCGATCTCGCGCAGCAGGCCGTCCAGGTCGTGTTCGATCAGGGCGGTGCGCAGTTCCTCGACGCCCTCCTCCAGGAAGGGGCTGCGCCGCAGCTGCGGCTTGAAGAGGCGCTGCTGGCTGCGGAAGTACTCCCAGACGGGTCCGGTGACGGTGAAGCCGGTGCCGTCGGCCCTGCTGAGCACGTTGACCACGTCGGCGATGACGCCCGCGACGATCTGCACGTCGTAGGCGGTCATGTCCGGGGTGCGGCGCAGTCCGTACGCGGAGCAGAAGTCGGTGACGCCCAGGCGCAGGGCCAGGACGTGCTCGCGGTGGCGGTTGACCGTGCGGGAGATGCCGGCGAGGGCCTCGACGCGGGTTTCCAGGTGCAGCAGGTCGGGGGTTTCCAGGACGGGCATGGCATACAGGCGGGACAGCCCGTGGCGGCTCTCGGCTTCGGCCACGGCGTCGAGGAAGGCCGTACCCCGGGATTCGGTGAACTTCGGGAGTACGAATCCGGCCAGGTGCCGGACCGTGCCGCCGAGCCGGCGCACCAGGTCGGGTATCTGCTCGGGCGTGCGGACGCGGATGAAGAGCAGGGGGAGCTCGTCGTCCTGCTCGTCGAGTGCCTCGAACTGGCGGATCAGGTTCGTCTCGCCGGACCCGACCTCGGCGTCGCTGATGGAATCCTCCAGGCAGAGGACCATGGAGAGGACTCCGCGGGCGGCCTGTTTGCGGATGTCGGCGGCGAGGTGGGGGCGGGTGGCGGGACTGTAGAGGGTGGCGCCGAGTGCGGCCGCGAGCAGGCGGGAGGGGGAGGCGGCGGTGAACTCGACCGGCTCCTGGTGGAAGAGGTCCTTGCGGACCGTGGGCGATATGTGCCCGAAGTGACGCATGTGCTTCCCCCGTACTGCTTCGGCGGCCCAACTGACGTGGCCGGTAATAGTACGTACGAACTTGAGTCAAGAGTTCCTCAAGCACATGAAGTTCAGGTAACCCTCTTGCACCATGCCCAGCTCTTGCGTTCGGTACAAGGGCCAACGGGGGGCCGCATTGTCCAGGTCATGTCCGGGAGGGCAGGATGACGGGCATGACGCACGCGATGCAGAAGGGCTCGAACATCCCGGTGGCCGCCGTGGCGGTCCGGGCGGTGTTGCGGTGGACCACCGGGCCCGAGGTGCCCGACGTGGACGCCTCCGCACTGCTCGTGGGGGCGGACGGGCGCGTGCGCTCGGACGAGGACTTCGTGTTCTACAACCAGCCCCGGCACCCCTCGGGGGCCGTGTGGCGACTGGGCAAGAAGCAGATCGGCGACGCGATCACGGACGCCGTGCAGGCCGATCTGCGTGCCGTGACCCCGGCCGTGGACCGGATCCTGGTGGTGGCCTCCGCCGAGGACGTTCCCTTCCAGCGGGTACGGGACCTGCGGATCCTGCTGTACGACGCCACCCCGAGCGGCGGCGCCGAACCGCTGGCCTACTTCGAGGTGCACCCCGAGACGGGCGCCGAGACGGCCCTCATCTGCGGTGAGCTGTACCGCCGCGGGGACGGGTGGAAGTTCCGCGCGCTCGGCGAGGGCTACTCGGACGGCCTGGTCGGGCTGGCCACCGATCACGGGATCTCGGTCGACGAGAATGCCGAGGCCGCCGCGAGCCCCGCCGCGGGCCCGAGCGAGGATCAGACGGCCGCCATGCGACCCCCGACCCCGCCGCCCGCTCCGCCGACCCAGGCCCCGCCCGCCGTCGAGCCCGCGTACGGGTACCCGCAGCCGGTGTCGCCGGCCCCGGTGCCGGGCCCGGGCGGCGATCCGACGTTCCGGCTGCCGGTGCAGGGCCCGCAGTTCATCCGCCGCTGACCCGGATCGGGGCCGGCCCCGGTGCCAACCGCGTGGACGGCCCCGGGGACGGCCCCGAGAACGATCCCGGGGGCGGCCCGGGACCGGCCCCGCGGCTCGCGGGTCGCGGTCAGGCCTTGGTGCTCTTGTAGCCCCGCCCCCACTGGAGCCCCCACCCGTACAGGCGGTCCAGTTCGGCCTGGAAGCCGTACACGAACTTCACCTCGCGGCGGACGATCAGTTCCCCCTTGACGTTCTCCAGGGAGACCACCGCGCAGGAGCGGGCCTGCGGGTGTCGTTCCTCCAACGGGATCTCGATCCGCGGCCCGGTGATCGGGTAGAGGGTGACCAGGGCGTGCGTCCGGTCGAAGGCCGGGGTCTGGTCGTAGATGTAGACGAAGACGAGCAGCCGCTTGATCTCCTCGGCGTGGTCGAGGTTGACGAAGATGGTCTCGCCGGACGGCGCCCCGAACCGGTCGTCGCCGCTGAGCTTCACGAACGGCGGGCTGTTGATGTCCCCGTGCAGGTTCCCCAGCGGCTGGACCACGCCCCTGGTGCCGTCGGCGAGTTCGTAGAGGCAACCGATGTCGAGGTCGACGTTGACCATGCCCTGGGTGTGCGCCTGCACCATGTCCGGTTTGAACAGCTTGAAGGGGTGCCGGAAGAGCCGGCCGCTCTGCCCGGACCGGCCTCCTATGTCGGAGGTGCGCATCCGCCAGGACAGGTTCACCCGCAGATTGCCGTGCACCGCCTGCTGTTTGGTGAGCGACACCGTCGGATGTCGTTTGGTCAGCTCGATCGCGTTGGAGGAGGCCTGACCCGAGTCGAACCGCATGGCCCGCGCGCCCCTGATGCCGTCGAAGAACCCCTCGAAGAAACTCATCTTCCCCCCTTGCCCCTGTATCCCCGGTATCCCCTGTACGTACGGAAGCGGGGCGGCCCGCCGGGTCCGTGGCCCCCCGGACGTCGTCCGGGAGGGACCCTTGGGCCGCCCCGCAAATGGAGCGTTCCGCATTAACGCCGCGGTCATGCCTCGGCGGGTGATTCCTCCAGCTCCAGGCGCTTGTTGCGGCGCACGGAAGACCAGAAGGACCAGGCGATCAGGAGGACACCGACGAGGCCGGTGATGACCTCGTGGATCTCGTACTGGATCGTGACGAGCAGGATCACGGCGAGCGCGCCGATCGCGTAGTGCGCGCCGTGCTCCAGGTACACGTAGTCGTCGAGGGTGCCCTGGCGGACCAGGTAGACCGTCAGCGAACGGACGTACATGGCACCGATGCCGAGGCCGAGGGCCATGAGCACGATGTCGTTGGTGATGGCGAAGGCGCCGATGACCCCGTCGAAGGAGAAGGAGGCGTCGAGGACTTCGAGGTAGAGGAACATGAAGAACGCGGCCTTGCCGGACATGACGACCGCGGAGACCGGCTTGCCGGTCTTCTTGGCCTCCTCCTCGGCCTCGTGCTCGGCTTCCTCCTCCTCTTCGAGCTTGTTCTCGAAGTAGCCGGAGAGTCCGCCGACGACCATGTAGGTGATCAGACCGGCGATACCGGAGATCAGGACGGTCTGGGCCTTGTCGACGTGCGCTCCGCCGTGCTGGTGGGCGTTGGCGGCGAAGGTCATCGAGGTGACGAGCAGGACGATCAGCGCGATGCACGCGGACAGCATGTCCACCTTGCCGAGCTTGGCCAGCGGGCGCTCCAGCCACGCGAGCCACTTGATGTCCCGGTCCTCGAAGATGAAGTCAAGGAAGATCATCAGCAGGAACATGCCACCGAAGGCGGCGATGGACGGGTGAGCGTCCGTCACCAACTGCTGGTACATGTCCTTGTCATTGAGGGCGAGATCGACGGCCTCGATAGGGCCGATCTTGGCACTGATCGCAACGATCACGACGGGGAAGACCAGTCGCATGCCGAAGACCGCGATGAGCACGCCGATCGTGAGGAAGATCTTCTGCCAGAAGGCACTCATCTTCTTCAGGATTCCGGCGTTGACCACCGCGTTGTCGAAGGACAGCGAGATCTCGAGGACCGAAAGGATCGCCACGATTCCGAAAGCGGTCCACCCCCCGTAGAACACCGCTGCGACCAGACCGAGCGCAGTGACTGCGAACGACCAGCCGAAGGTTTTGAGAACCACTGGCACCCCATCGTGTTGTACGGCTTTACGAAACGTTGACCCCGAAGTCTAGAGCGATGCCCCGGAGCCCCGACGCGTACCCCTGCCCCACGGCCCTGAACTTCCATTCGCCGCCGTACCGGTAGACCTCGCCGAAGATCATCGCCGTTTCGCTGGAGGCGTCCTCGGTGAGGTCGTAGCGGGCCAGTTCCTGGCCGTCGGCCTGGTTGACCACGCGGATGAACGCATTGCTGACCTGGCCGAAGCTCTGCCGGCGGGCCTCCGCCTCATGGATCGAGACCGGGAAGACGATCTTGTCGACCTGGGCGGGCACCTTGCTCAGGTCGATGATGATCGACTCGTCGTCACCGTCACCCTCGCCGGTGAGATTGTCCCCCGTGTGTTCGACGGAGCCGTCGGGGCTCGTCAGGTTGTTGTAGAAGACGAAGTAATCGTCCCCGAGCACCCGGCCGCTGTTGCACAGGAGCGCGCTGGCATCGAGGTCGAAGTCCGCCCCCGTGGTCGAGCGCGCGTCCCAGCCGAGTCCGATCAGAACCCGGGTGAGGTTCGGTGCGGCCTTGGACAGGGAGACATTGCCCCCCTTGGCGAGTGTGACGCCCATGTTGTGGTCCTCCCCGGACGACGTGGTGATGGTGGTGCCGGTGGTACAAGCCGGTCCGGCGCCGTACACACAGTGCACGGCGCCGGACGGGATGCGGCCGCGGGAGCGGCCGTGGAGCTGAGGCTCAGACGTTGACGCCGAAGTCCTGCGCGATGCCGCGCAGGCCCGAGGCGTAGCCCTGGCCGATGGCGCGGAACTTCCACTCCGCCCCGTTGCGGTACAGCTCGCCGAAGACCATGGCGGTCTCGGTCGAGGCGTCCTCGGAGAGGTCGTAGCGGGCGAGCTCGGTGTTGTCGGCCTGGTTCACGACGCGGATGTACGCGTTGCGGACCTGGCCGAAGCTCTGCTGGCGGCTCTCGGCCTCGTAGATCGAGACGGGGAAGACGATCTTGGACACGTCGGCCGGGACACCGGCGAGGTTGACCTTGATCGCCTCGTCGTCGCCTTCGCCCTCACCGGTGGTGTTGTCGCCGGTGTGCTCGACCGAGCCGTCCGGGCTCTTCAGGTTGTTGAAGAACACGAAGTTCGAGTCGTTGGCGACCTTGCCCTGGTCGTTGGTCAGGATCGCGCTGGCGTCGAGGTCGAAGTCGACGCCGGTGGTGGTGCGAGCGTCCCAGCCGAGACCGACGATGACCGCCGTCAGGTTAGGCGCGGCCTTGGTCAGCGAGACGTTGCCGCCCTTGCTGAGGCTGACTCCCACGGGTCCTCCATAAGGTTTTGTGTGGGGCGGGGCCCCGTCGTGCGGTTGCTACCGGATCAACGTTCCGATCCTAGTGACGGGTTCCCGCCTGTAACTGAATTTTCGTGCGGAACAATGCCCGGAAACAATGCCCGCGAGCGCGTCTCGTGGACCTTCCGGGCCCCTCAGAGGCTGTCGAGGGCCTTGATGTACTCGTTCAGGTCACGCGCGTCGGGCAGGCCGTTGACGACGGTCCAGCGCACGATGCCGTCCTTGTCGATGATGAAGGTGCCGCGGACCGCGCAGCCCTTCTCCTCGTCGAGGACGCCGTAGGCGCGGGAGGTCTCGCCGTGCGGCCAGAAGTCCGACAGCAGCGGGTACTCCAGGTTCTCCTGCTCGCCGAAGACCCGCAGGGTCGGCACGGAGTCGTTGGAGACCGCCAGCAACTGCACGTCGTCGTTCTGGAACCGGGGCAGCCGGTCGCGCAGCTCGCACAGCTCGCCGGTGCAGACGCCGGTGAAGGCGAACGGGTAGAAGAGCAGCACCACGGCCTTCTCCCCCCGGAAGTCGGAGAGCCGCACGGTGGCACCGTGGTTGTCCTTGAGTTCGAAGTCCGGGGCCTTGTCGCCGACCTCGATCGCCATCTGTCGCATCCCTTCGTTCCCGCACGCGTGCGTTGAGCTGTTCGGGTGAGTGCAGCCTAGGCCCTGTGGTGACGGTGGCGCCGGGCGCCACGTCGACGACGGGGCCGGGGAGCGCAACGAACGCACCCCGCCGACCGGGGTCGATTCCGGTCGGCGGGGTGCGTTGTCCGCTTGACTGCGGGGCGCGGCTCAGCGCTTGGACTTGGCTGCGGTCTTGGGGGTCACCAACTTGGTGGCGGCCCACTCCTTGCCGACGCTGACGCTCCTGGTCTGCGACAGGCCGGCCGTTTCGGCGGCCTCGCTGATGTCGCTGGCCTCGACGTAGCCGGGACGACCGGTCTTGGGGGTCAGCAGCAGGATCAGTGCGCCGTCCTCCACCAAGTTGATGGAATCGACCAGCGTGTCCGTCAGGTCGCCGTCTTCGTCCCGGAACCAGAGCAGCACCGCATCGGCGACGTCGTCGTACTCCTCGTCGACGAGATCGTTGCCGATGTGACTCTCGACGGCGTCACGGAATTCCTGATCGACGTCGTCGTCGTAGCCGATCTCCTGGACCACCTGTTCGGACTCGAAACCCAGCCTGGAAACCAGACTGGTCTCCGCGTGGTCCGCGGTCGCGCTCACGGGGTGCCTCCTGCTCATGTTCGGTGAATGTCTTTCGGCGGCGCGCGTACGCGCAGCATTGGGCGTAGTCCACACGGGCGCGGCGGATCGCGCAAGTACCCGGCCGCCGAGACCGTCGAAACGGTGACGATTGCGGCCGTCTCGCCGCAACTTTCAGCCTTCCCTCCCGCGCCCCGGGTGATTCATCCCACACCATTGCGGCTCATTCGTCGCCGCTTGAGGACTTTCCCGCCTGTTTGAGGGGCGAACGGTCTTCCGAACCGGCTGATCGTCTTGGGCGTAAGGTTGCGATTTGGCCGTACCCGCTCGCCGACCGCTCGGCGCCCCTTCTCCCCGCTCCACTCGCGGTGCCCGGAGTTTCCAGGGGTTACCCAGTGGTAGAGGTGAAGATTTCGGCCGAGCGTAAGACCATGGGAGGCGGCGACCCCTAGGCACGACTCCCCCGACAGCGAAGGAACAGCGTGGCTTCCGCATCCGATCGCAATCCGATCATCATTGGCGGCCTGCCGAGTCAGGTCCCGGACTTCGATCCGGAGGAGACGCAGGAGTGGCTCGACTCCCTGGACGCCGCCGTCGACGAGCGGGGCCGTGAACGCGCCCGCTACCTGATGCTGCGGTTGATCGAGCGGGCCCGCGAGAAGCGCGTGGCCGTGCCCGAGATGCGCAGCACGGACTACGTCAACACGATCGCCACCAAGGACGAGCCGTTCTTCCCCGGCAACGAGGAGATCGAGCGCAAGGTCCTGAACGCGACCCGGTGGAACGCGGCCGTCATGGTCTCGCGCGCCCAGCGTCCCGGGATCGGCGTCGGCGGTCACATCGCGACCTTCGCCTCCTCCGCCTCCCTCTACGACGTGGGCTTCAACCACTTCTTCCGGGGCAAGGACGAGGGCGACGGCGGCGACCAGATCTTCTTCCAGGGTCACGCCTCCCCCGGCATCTACGCCCGCGCCTACCTCCTCGACCGGCTCTCCGAGCAGCAGCTCGACGCGTTCCGGCAGGAGAAGTCGAAGGCGCCGTACGGTCTGTCCAGCTATCCGCACCCGCGGCTGATGCCGGACTTCTGGGAGTTCCCGACCGTCTCGATGGGTCTCGGTCCGCTCGGCGCCATCTACCAGGCGCGGATGAACCGGTACATGGAGGCGCGCGGCATCGCGGACACCTCCAAGTCCCACGTCTGGGCGTATCTCGGTGACGGCGAGATGGACGAGCCGGAGTCGCTGGGGCAGTTGTCCATCGCCGCCCGCGAGGGCCTGGACAACCTGACGTTCGTCGTCAACTGCAACCTCCAGCGGCTCGACGGCCCGGTGCGCGGCAACGGCAAGATCATCCAGGAGTTGGAGTCGCAGTTCCGCGGCGCCGGCTGGAACGTCATCAAGTTGATCTGGGACCGTTCCTGGGACCCGCTGTTGGCCCAGGACCGTGACGGCATCCTGGTCAACAAGATGAACTCGACGCCGGACGGGCAGTTCCAGACGTACGCCACCGAGTCGGGCGCGTACATCCGCGAGCACTTCTTCGGCGGCGACCAGCGGCTGCGCGCGATGGTCGAGAACATGAGCGACTACCAGATCCAGCACCTGGGTCGCGGCGGTCACGACCACAAGAAGGTCTACGCGGCGTACGCGGCGGCCAAGGCCCACAAGGGTCAGCCGACGGTGATCCTGGCGCAGACGGTCAAGGGTTGGACGCTGGGCCCGAACTTCGAGGGCCGCAACGCGACGCACCAGATGAAGAAGCTGACGGTCGACGACCTCAAGCGCTTCCGCGACCGCCTGCACATCCCGATCACGGACGCCCGGTTGGAGGGCGGCGCGCCGCCGTACTACCACCCGGGCCGCAACTCCCCCGAGATCCAGTACATGCACGACCAGCGCAGCGCCCACGGCGGCTACGTGCCGACCCGTGTGGTGCGCGCGAAGCCGCTCCAGTTGCCGGACGAGAAGACCTACGCGGCGGCCAGGAAGGGTTCGGGTCAGCAGTCGATCGCCACGACGATGGCTTTCGTCCGCATCCTGAAGGACCTCATGCGGGACAAGGAGATCGGCAGGCGGTTCGTGCTGATCGCGCCCGACGAGTACCGCACCTTCGGCATGGACGCGTTCTTCCCGAGCGCCAAGATCTACAACCCGCTGGGTCAGCAGTACGAGGCGGTCGACCGCGAGCTGCTGCTCGCGTACAAGGAGTCGCCGACGGGCCAGATGCTGCACGACGGCATCTCGGAGGCGGGTTGCACGGCTTCGCTGATCGCGGCGGGTTCCGCGTACGCGACGCACGGCGAGCCGCTGATCCCGGTGTACGTCTTCTACTCGATGTTCGGTTTCCAGCGCACCGGTGACCAGTTCTGGCAGATGGCCGACCAGTTGGCTCGCGGTTTCGTTCTGGGTGCGACGGCGGGTCGAACCACCCTCACGGGTGAGGGCCTCCAGCACGCCGACGGTCACTCCCAGTTGCTGGCGTCGACCAACCCGGGCTGTGTGGCGTACGACCCGGCGTACGGGTACGAGATCGCGCACATCGTCAAGGACGGTCTGCGGCGGATGTACGGGCCCGACGCGGAGGACGTCTTCTACTACCTGACGGTCTACAACGAGCCGATCCAGCACCCCGCCGAGCCGGCGGACGTGGACGTGGACGGCATCCTCCAGGGCATCCACCGGGTCTCGGCCGGTGCGGCGGGCACCATCGGGGCGCAGATCATGGCCTCCGGCGTGGCCGTGCCGTGGGCGTTGGAGGCCCAGCGGATCCTGGCCGAGGACTGGGACGTCAAGGCGGACGTCTGGTCGGCTACCTCCTGGAACGAGCTGCGCCGCGAGGCCGTCTCGGTGGAGGAGCACAACCTGCTCCACCCGGAGGAGGAGCAGCGCGTCCCGTACGTGACCCGGAAGCTGTCGGGTGCCGAGGGGCCGTTCGTGGCGGTCTCGGACTGGATGCGGTCGGTGCCGGACCAGATCTCGCGGTGGGTGCCGGGTGCGTACACCTCGCTGGGCGCGGACGGCTTCGGCTTCGCGGACACGCGGGGCGCGGCGCGCCGGTTCTTCCACATCGACGCGCAGTCGGTGGTGCTGGCGGTGCTGACCGAGCTGGCGAAGGCGGGGAAGGTCGACCGTTCGCTGCTGAAGCAGGCGATCGACCGGTACCAGTTGCTGGACGTCACCGCGGCCGATCCGGGCGCGGCGGGCGGCGACGCCTGACGCCCGTGACGGGCTGATCGTCGGGAGCGGGGTCGGGGCGGATGCCCCGGCCCCGCTCCCTTCTGCGTTCTCACGGGGTTTACGCATTCCTTACGATGCTGGGCATGAAGGAAGCCTCCCGGCAGTCGCGGTGGGAGCGGCGGACGCAGACCCCGCTGCTCGTCCTCGCCCTGACGTTCGCCGTCGCCTATGCCGTGCCGATCGTCGCGCCCGACGCGGGCCCGGTCGTGCACCGGGCGTGCACCCATGCGGAGTGGGTGGTGTGGGGGGCTTTCGCCGCCGACTACCTGGTGCGGCTGTTCCTGTCGCCGGCCCGCGGGGCCTTCGTGCGGACCCATTGGCTGGACCTGGCGGCGGTGCTGCTGCCGATGATCCAGCCGCTGCGGCTGCTGCGGCTGGTGTCGACGCTGATGTTGGTGGGGCGGCGGGCCCGGATGGCGCCGCAGATCCGGCTGACGACCTACGTGGCGGGCTCGGTGGTCGGGCTGCTGATGTTCGGCTCGCTCGCGGTGCTGAGCGTGGAGCGCGACGCCCCCGAGGGCAACATCAAGAACCTCGGGGACGCCCTGTGGTGGTCGGTGACCACCATGACGACGGTCGGGTACGGGGACCACTCCCCCACGACCGGGCTGGGCCGGCTGCTGGCGGTCGGGCTGATGCTGTCCGGGATCGCCCTGCTCGGTGTGGTGACGGCGAACATCGCGGCCTGGTTCATCTCCCGCTTCGAGCGCGACGACCAGGTGGAGCGGGCCCAGACCGCGGCGATCGCCGAGCTGACCGCCGAGGTGCGGGCCCTGCGCGACGAGGTCGCCCGGCTCGGCGGCGTGGGGACCGGCCCGCTCGGGGACCACGGGGCCGCCGGGCCCGGACCCGCCGCCGCGGTCGGCCGGCCGGGGTCCCCGGCGCCGCTCGGGGCTACCGCTCCCACACCTTGAACGCCCTGACCTGGTAGGGCGAGGAGGGCAGCCAGACCCCGTCGCCCGGGTAGGTCTGGAACTCCCCGGTCTCCGCGCATTCGGCCGACTGGTACGTGGTCACCGGGCGGCCGACCCGGTTGGCGAGCGACTGGGCGCTGGTCCCCGGGGGCAGGGCGGTGCAGCTGTTGATGCTGACGGTGCTCAGCTCGTGGGTCTGCTTGGCGCCCTTGAAGTCCGGCTTCGCCCACAGGCACAGCTGACCGGGGGCGCAGGGCGCGAGGGGCGGTGGCCCGGCGGCGTGCGCGCCGGTGGCCGTGCCGGGGATCAGGGCGGTGGCGGCGAGGACGGCGGCGGCCAGGAAGGTGCTGGGGCGGGTCGGGAAACTCGTACGCATGACGGGTCAACTCCTTGTGGACACGGGGTCCCGGACCGTTTCCGGGTTTCCGATGGCACCACGCTGACCTGCGGCGACGGGCGGGCGGAAGAGGGCGCGGGCGGGTCCACCCGGATAGGCGACAGCCCCGCCGGAGCCGTCCGGCGGGGCTGTCGGGCGTACGAGGTTGACGCCGTCGCGGGGGTTTCGGGCCGGCTCAGATGTGGGCCGCGCCCGCCCCTGCGGGGGCGTTGTCGCCGCGCTTGGTGAAGCAGGCCACGACCGCGGCGAGGACCGCGACCACTCCCGCGACGGTGAAGGCGGTGCTCATGCCGGACACGAACGTGTCGTGGGCGACCGTGGTGATCGCCTGGGCCACCTCGGCGGGGACGCCCTCGGGGACGGGCGCGATGCCGACCTGGACGCCCTTCTCGGCGAGGTCGAGCTGTTCGGGGGTGAGCGGCGGGAGCTGCGCCTTGATCCAGTTGTCCCCGAACGAGTCACTGACGGTGCCGGCCATGACCGCGCCGAGGACGGCGGTGCCGAGGCTGCCGCCGACCTGCATGGCGGCCTGCTGGAGTCCGCCGGCGACGCCGGACAGTTCCAGCGGTGCGTTGCCGACGATGACCTCGGTGGCGCCGACCATGACGGGGGCGAGGCCGAGGCCGAGGAGGGCGAACCAGATCGACATGGTGAGGGTGGCGGTGTCCGGGGTGAGCCGGGCCATCCCGAAGCAGGCGACGGCGGTGGCGACCATGCCGGAGACGAGCGGGACGCGCGGGCCGACCTTGGTGATGGCGGCGCCGGCCAGCGGCGAGCCGATGATCATCATGCCGGTGAGCGGCAGCAGGTGCAGGCCGCTGTCGACCGGGCTCATGCCGTGCACGTTCTGCAGGTAGAAGGTGACGAAGAACAGGCCGCCCATGAAGGCGAAGGCCATCAGCACCATGAGGACGGTGCCGGCCGACAGGGGCACGGAGCGGAACATGCCGAGCGGGATCAGCGGCTCGGAGACCTTGGTCTCCCAGACGGCGAACAGCACGAACAGGATCACGGAGGCGGCGAGGAAGAGCAGGGTCTTCGAGTCCCCCCAGCCCCATTCGGCGGCCTTGATGAGGGCCCAGATCAACGAGAACATCGCGCCGGACAGCAGCAGGACGCCCGGGACGTCGAAGGAGCGCGGGGCGTTCTCGGCCCGGTGGTCGAGCAGGATGACCAGGCCGAAGGCGAGCGCGATGATGCCGACGGGCACGTTGATGAAGAAGACGGACTGCCAGTTGACGTGCTCGACGAGCAGGCCGCCGACGATGGGGCCGGCGGCGGTCGAGGCGCCGATGACCATGCCCCAGATGCCGATGGCCATGTTGAGCTTCTCGGCGGGGAAGGTGGCGCGCAGCAGGCCGAGCGCGGCGGGCATCAGCAGGGCGCCGAAGAGGCCCTGGGCGACGCGGAAGCCGATGACGAGTTCCACGCCGGTGGACAGGCCGATGACGGCCGAGGAGACCGCGAAGCCGGCTATGCCGATGAGGAAGGTCTGTCGGTGTCCGAAGCGGTCGCCGAGCTTGCCGGCGGTGATCAGGGAGACAGCGAGGGCGAGCAGGTAGCCGTTGGTGATCCACTGCACGTCGGCGAGCGAGGCGCCGAGGTCCTTCTGGATCGCGGGGTTGGCGACGGCGACGATCGTGCCGTCGAGGGTGACCATCATGACGCCGATCGCCACGGCGAAGAGGGTCAGCCAGGGGTGGCCGCGCAGTCCGGTGCGGGCCGATGCCGGGCCTCGCCCCCCGGCGGGTCCCCGGTCCTTGACGGTGGTCTGACTAGTCATGCGAACAGGCTAGTGACAGCGACTGACACTTCACAGACGGCTTAACGAGACAGTAACTGTCAGGTCGGTCACAGGTACCCTGACCGCTCACTGAGCGTCAGAAAGGGAACCCACGGTGATGACCGACCTGCGGCCCGCCCCGGCTGCCCCGGCGGCCGGACTGCGCGAACGCAAGAAGCGGCGCACCCGCGACGCGCTGCTGCGCGCCGCCCTCCTGCTCTTCATCGAGCAGGGCTACGAGCAGACGACCGTCGACGAGATCACCGACGCGGTGGACGTCTCCCAGCGCACCTTCTTCCGCTACTTCGCGAACAAGGAGGAGGTCGCCTTCGCCGTCCAGGACATCGTCGAGTCCCATTTCGTCGCCGAACTGCGGGCCCGTCCGGCCTCCGAGGGGCCGCTGGAGGCCATGCGCAACGCGGTGCTCGCCGGCTGGGACACCGTCGAGGAGGCCATCTCCGAGGTGGTCCCCGTCGACCTGTACATGCGCGGCTACCAGCTCATCGAGTCCACGCCGGCCCTGCTCGCCGTCCATCTGCGGCGCTCCACGGAGCTGGAGGAGGAGACCTCCCGGCTGATCGCCGCCCGCGAGGGTCTGGACCTGGACGTCGACCCGCGCCCCCGGGTGGTCGTCGCCGCGTTCTCCGGGGTGATGCGGGTCACCGGTCGCCTGTGGGGCCAGGGCGAGGACACCAGCGTGGCCGCGATCCGGCGGATGACCGAGGCGTATCTGGACCAGATCGGTCCGGCACTGGCCGCGCACTGGCGGCGGCCCGCGTAGCAGGCCGTGTATACGACGGGGTGCGGGGCGAGCCGGCGGGCGGGGGACGAGGCGTCGACGCGCGGAATGGATCACGCCGGTGTGACACGGTCGGCGGTGACGCCCGTCACCTGGCGCGCCACTGACTCGAACGGTCTCCTAGGCTGGCTCCAGTGAACCTGCCCGGCCCCGTCCACCACCTCGCCGGCGCCTCCGAGCGCCCCGCCGCCCTGCGCACCCTGTTCGTGCTGGCGGTCGTCCTCGTCATGCTGGTGACCACGGGCTGGACCGCCGTCCACCGCCCCGAGTCGGGCGTCTCCCCGCGCTCCGTCGCGCTCTCGGCGTGGGCCGTGGCCCGCATCGACGGCCGGCCGCTGCCGCCGGCCGACGCACCCGTCCGCACGGTGGCCCGCTTCTTCGCCGGCCTCGACGACGCCCAACGCGGCCGGCTCGCGGACGACTACCCGCTCGTCGTCGGAAACCTCGACGGGGTCCCGGCCACCACCCGCTACCGGGCCAACCTGCGCGGCCTGGAGCAGGCCCGACGCGTCGAGGAGGCCCGCAGCCGGGACGTCGGCGTGACCCCGACGGACCGGGCCGAGGCCACCCGCCGCGTGCACCGCTTCGAGTCCCTCGCGGATCCCGACCGGCAGATCCTCACCTTCGACCCGACCGGCGACGGGCTCGTCGCCGAGGTCTTCGGCGACCTCGACCGGGCCCGCCGCGTGTCGGTGATCGTGCCCGGGGTCGACACCGACGTGGTCACCTTCGAGCGAAGCCGGCGCCGGCTCACCTCTCCCGTCGGCATGGCGCAGTCCCTGTACGAGGCCGAGCGCGCGGCCGCGCCCGACGGCCGGACCGCCGTCATCGCCTGGGCCGGGTACACCGCGCCCATAGGCGTGGGCGTGGACGCCGCCACGGGCCGGCTGGCCGCGGACGGAGCCGCCCGGCTGGAGTCGCTCGCGACGGCCCTGCCCGGGAACGCCAGCGTGGCCCTGTTCTGCCACAGCTACGGGTCGGTGGTGTGCGGGGTCGCCGCGCACCACCTGCCGGCGCGGGTGACCGACGTGGTGGTGGCGGGCAGCCCGGGCATGCGCGCGTCGAGCGCCGCCGACCTGCACACCCGCGCACGGGTGTGGGCGACGCGGGACCCCGGCGACTGGATCGCCGACGTGCCGCACCTGGAGGTCGGCGGGGTGGGCCACGGAGCGGATCCGGTCTCCCGGGCCTTCGGCGCGCGGCGGCTGTCCTCGGCCGGCGCCGGGAGCCACAACGGCTACTTCGAGCCAGGTACGGCCTCGTTGGCCAACTTCGCCAAGATCGGAACCGGCACCTTCGCTTCCGTCGTGTGCGCGAGCGGCGCCGACGGCTGTGGCAACGGAATTTCTTCACAGACCGTGGCTGACGATGGCTGACAAGGGCTGACAAGGGCGAACGGGCACCACCGGGCATGGAGAGCGGGAAAACCGTTCCTGCGGCCAGAGGACGCGCGGGGGCCCGTCCCTCTACGATGTCCCGCATGGGGGATGTATTGGCCGGAAACCATGCCGTCTGGGAGCTCGACTCGGACTCGGTGATCATCCGCTTCACGAGGGGGCTGCGCACACCGAGGCTCTGGCACGCCCTGGGGGAACGACACATCCCCCTGGAGGCGCTGTCCGAGGTGACCGTGACCGGGGGAAAACGGGACACGGCGGTTCTGCGCGCCGTCCCGCGCCCGGGGGCGGATCCGCTGATGGAGGCCGCCGCGGGGCAGCTGAAGGACGTCTGCGATCCGTACCGGCTGGTCCTGCCGGGCGATCGGGCACCCCAGGCGGCTTCGCTGGTCGACGCCCTGCGGGGGCGGCTGGGACCCGCCGAACCGGCCGACCGTTTCCTGGTCCGCGTCCCGGAGCCGCCGATCCACCTGAAGGCGTACGACGCACGAGTGGCCTTCGACGGCTCGGCGGTCACCTTCCAGTGGTCGCGCACGGGCGCCAGCAGCACGAAGTGGAAGGCGGGCGACCAGCGGTATCCGCTGGCCGAGATCGGCGGGGTCGAGTGGCGCTCCCCCGACGGCCCGGACGGCCACCTGCGGCTCCTGCCCCGGGACGGGGTCGCCGCCGGTGACGCGCGGCCCGACCACGACCTGGCGGCCGCGGTGTTCGGGATCGGATACGGGGCGGTGCACGAGTCGCTGCCGTTCGCGGCGTCCGTCCTCGCCGCCGTCGGCGGCAGGGGTGGTTCCGTCCCGCACCCCCAGACCGACGAGCGACTCCGCCACCTGAGCGAACTGCACGGCGCGGGCCTGCTCACCGACGCCGAGTACGCGGCCCTGCGCGACCGCTTCGCGGCCGACGTCTGAGCGCGGCGGCGGAGGACGGCCTCCCCGCGGGAAGACGGCCTCCCCCACCACCGCGCCGGATCCGAAAGAGACGGCCCGGTCGAAAGAGACGGCCCGGCGCGGGTCAGGCAAGATCCGGAAGAGCCGCCCTAGCCCTCCCGCGCCGCCGACGTGGAGCTCATGTCGGGGTACCGGTCGCCCGCCACCCGGGAGGCGATCGGTTCGAGCAGCGCCAGTTCGGCGGCCGTCAGGGTGATGCGGGTGGCGGCCGCGTTCTCCGCGAGTCGGCCCGGCTTGCGGGTGCCCGGGATCGGGACCACCGGCAGGCCGTGCACCTTCGCCCGCTGCTGCACCCACGCCAGGGCGATCTGCGCGGGCGTCGCCCCGTGGGCGGTGGCGATCTCCCGGACGGGCGCCAGCAGCGCCGCGTTGGTCCTGGCGTTGTCGCCGGTGAACCGCGGCTGGTACCTGCGGAAGTCGTCCGCCGACAGGTCCGTGCCCGCGTCCGCGAACGCCCCGGTGAGGAAGCCGCGCCCGAGCGGGGAGTAGGGCACGAAGGCCACGCCCAGCTCCGCCGCCGCGCCGACCGCGCTGCGTTCCACGTCCCGGCTGAACAGCGACCACTCCGACTGGAGCGCCGTGATCGGGTGCACCGCGTGCGCCTCGCGCAGTTCGGCCCCGGTGACCTCGCTCAGCCCCAGGTACCGCACCTTCCCCTCCCGGACCAGCTCGGCCATGGCGCCCACCGACTCGGCGAACGGCACGGCCGGGTCGCGCCGGTGCATGTAGTAGAGGTCGATGACGTCGGTCCCGAGCCGGCGCAGGCTGCCCTCGACGGCCTGCCGGACGTAGGCGGGGTCGTTGCGGATGCCCCGGTAGTGGGGGTCGTCGTTGCGTTCGATGGCGAACTTCGTGGCCAGGGTGATCTCGTCCCGGTGGGCGGCCACGAACGGCGCGATGAACTCCTCGTTGCGGCCTCGCCCGTAGACGTCCGCGGTGTCGATGAGGGTGACCCCCGCCGCCAGCGCCGCCTCCAGGGTCTGCCGGGCGACCGCCTCGTCCGTGTCCCCGTAGAACTCGCTCATGCCCATGCAGCCCAGGCCCTGGACGCCCACCAGCGGGCCGCCCTTGCCCAGTTCGACCTGCTCGATGACCTTGTCGTGCTCCGTCATGGCCGTGCCTTCCCCGTCGTCGTGCCCATCGAGTACATCCCGATCTTGTAGTCCAGTACGGCGAGCGCGTCGGTCAGCTCCGTGATCCGCGACCGCACCTCGTGGCGCGTCCGCTCCAGCAGCTCGCGCCGCTGGTCGACGGTGTGCGCGCCCTCGCGGACCAGTTCCGCGTACCGGACCATGTCCGCCACCGACATTCCGGTGGCGCGCAGTTTGCCCACGAAGGCCAGCCAGTCGAGGTCCTTGTCGGTGAACCGCCGCTGGCCCGAGTGGGAGCGGTCCACGTGCGGCATCAGGCCGATCCGCTCGTACCAGCGCAGCGTGTGCTGGGTCAGACCGGTGCGGGCCTCGACCTCGCTGATCGTGTACCGCGTCTGCGTCAGGCTCATGACTCCACGCTAAAACCTTGGAGCGCACTCCAGGCAAGTAGGCTCGGCCGCATGGAGAACAGCCTGGAGAGTCTGCGGATCATCGAGAACTGGCCGGTGACGACGGCCGCCGCCGCCGTGGTCCGCGCCGACGGGAGCACGGCCGGTTCCCACGGCCCCGTCGACCACCCGTTCCCGCTGGCCTCGGTGACCAAGCCGCTCGCCGCGTACGCCGCCCTCGTCGCGTACGAGGAGGGGGCGATCGAACTGGACGAACCGGCCGGACCGGAGGGTTCCACGATCCGTCACCTGCTGGCGCACACCAGCGGGCTGGCCTTCGACGAGCACCGCGTGTCGGGGCCTCCCGGGCAGCGCCGGCTGTACTCCAACGCCGGTTTCGAGGTGCTCGGCGACCACATCGCGAAGGCCACCGGCATCCCCTTCGCCGAGTACCTGCACCAGGCCGTCTTCGAACCGCTGGGCATGGTGTCGAGCGTGCTGCACGGCTCCCCCGCGAAGGACGGCGTGTCCACCGTCTCCGACCTGACGCGGTTCGCCGCCGAGCTCCAGGCACCCCGGCTGCTCGACGTCCGCACCGTCGCCGAGGCCACCGCCGTCGTGCACCCGGGTCTCAAGGGCGTCCTGCCGGGCTACGGGCACCAGTCCCCCAACGACTGGGGGCTCGGCCTGGAGATCCGCGACGGCAAGTCCCCGCACTGGACGGGTCACACGTCCTCGCCCCGGACCTTCGGGCACTTCGGCCAGTCGGGCACCTTCCTGTGGGTGGACCCGGACGCGCGCGCCGCGTGCGTGGCGCTGACCGACCGCGCCTTCGGCCCGTGGGCCGTGGAGGCCTGGACCCCGTTCACGGACGCGGTCCTCGCCGAACTGCGTTCCTGACCCGCCGCCTCCGCCGCGATCCGCGGGGCGGCCGCTACGGAAGCTCCCAGATCAGCAGTTCGCCCGGGGAGCCGGCGGTGATCTCCAGCCCGCTCTCGCGGGTGATCCGCGCCGAGTCGCCGGGGCCCAGCTCCTCCCCGTCGATCCGCAGGTCCCCGCGGACGACGTGCAGGTAGACCCGCTCGGCGGCCGGCACGGGGACCCGCTCGCCCGCGCCGGGCCGCCGCACGCGCAGGACGGCTCCGGCCGCGGGGATCTCGTACGCGGTGTCGTCGGCGAGATCCCGGACGAGCGTGTACGAGGGCTCGCCGCCCGCGACGAGCGGGGCGAGCCAGGTCTGTACGAACCGCAGTCGCTCGGGGCCGTCGTTGCGCTCGACGTGCCGCGCACCGGATCCGGCGGCGAAGTGCTGTACGTCGCCGGGGCGGACCTGTCCGCTGTGTCCGCCGGCGCTGTCCTTGTGGGTGAGTTCGCCCTCGACCACCCAGGTGACGATCTCGGTGTGGCTGTGCGCGTGCTCCTCGAAGCCGGAGCCGGGCCGCAGGGTCTCCTCGTTGCAGGCCAGCACCGGGCCGAAGCGGATGTTGTCCGGGTCGTAGAAGGATCCGAAGGAGAAGGCGTGCCGAGTGGTGATCCCGGCGGCCGGGTCCCCGCCCTCGTACCGGTCGGCGGCGCGGCGTACATCAATCATGAAGGCCACCGTAGACCCCGGTGGTCGCGGCGCGACTCGGGGCGCGGGCGCCCCGCCGCGAGACCGGAGTCCGCGCCGGGGCGCCGATAGGGCAGTCTTGTCCCGTGCCCCAACCCGAACGTGAGCCTTCTCCCGAGATCAGCCCAGCGCACCCGGCGCATGCCGTGCATCCCGCCCATCCGCACACCGCGACGCTGCGCAGGCTGGAGAAATCCTCCGGTCGGCTCGCCGCCAACGCCATCGCGCGCATGGACGAGACCCTGCCGTGGTACCGGGCGATGCCTCCGGAGAACCGGTCCTGGATCGGCCTGGTCGCCCAGGCGGGCATCGCCGCGTTCACGGAGTGGTTCCGGCACCCGGAGACCCCGCAGGCGATCTCGACCGACGTGTTCGGGACGGCTCCGCGCGAGCTGACCCGGGCGATCACGCTGCGGCAGACCGTGGAGATGGTCCGTACGACGATCGAGGTGATGGAGACCGCGATCGACGAGGTCGCGGCCCCCGGCGACGAGTCGATCCTGCGGGAGGCGCTGCTGGTGTACGCCCGGGAGATCGCCTTCGCGACGGCCCAGGTGT
Organism: Streptomyces sp. NPDC002602; assembly: GCF_042889445.1. Taxonomy (NCBI): domain Bacteria; kingdom Bacillati; phylum Actinomycetota; class Actinomycetes; order Kitasatosporales; family Streptomycetaceae; genus Streptomyces; species Streptomyces sp. NPDC002602. The sequence continues at coordinate 398,117 of NZ_JBIAQX010000002.1, forward strand.
ACGCCCAGGCGGCCGAGGCGCGCGGGGCGTGGGACGCCCGGCTGGAGTCCCTCGTCGTCAACGCGGTGCTGTCGGGCGAGGCCGACGAGGGCGCCCTGTCCCGGGCCGCGGCGCTGGGCTGGAACTCCCCGGAGCACGTGTGCGTCGTCCTGGGCACCGCCCCGGACGGGGACAGCGAGCTGACGGTCGAGGCGATCCGGCGCGCGGCGCGACACCACAAGCTCCAGGTCCTCACCGGGGTGCTGGGCGACCGGCTGGTGGTCATCGCGGGCGGCAGCGACAACCCGATGCAGGTGGCGAAGTCCCTGATCGGGCCGTTCGCGGCGGGTCCCGTGGTGGCGGGTCCGGTGGTCCCGGACCTGCTGAACGCGACGAAGTCGGCGCAGGCCGCCGCTGCCGGACTGAAGGCCTGTACGGCGTGGCAGGACGCGCCGCGCCCCGTTCTGGCGGATGATCTCCTGCCCGAGCGCGCGATCGCCTCCGATCCCTCGGCGAGGGATCAGTTGGTGGAGGAGATCTACAGACCACTGGAGGAGGCGGGGTCGGCACTCCTGGAGACGCTGAGCGTCTATCTGGAGCAGGCGAGCAGTCTGGAAGGGGCCGCGCGGATGCTGTTCGTGCACCCGAACACGGTGCGCTACCGGCTCCGACGTGTGACCGACGTCACCGGCTGGTCACCCTCTGATGTCCGTTCGGCGTTCACGTTGCGGATCGCCCTGATCCTGGGGCGCCTGGCCGACGGCGACCCCCAGTCCTAGACTTTTGTCGGACATCAACAATTACCCCGTCGGTTCTTCGTCCCTGTCCCCACGGGCGGCGCGGGCCACATACAAGAGAGAGTGTGAGGGTGCTCGTACTCGTCGCTCCAGGCCAAGGCGCTCAGACGCCCGGCTTCCTGACTCCCTGGCTCGAACTCCCCGGCGCCGCCGAGCGCGTCGCGGGGTGGTCCGACGCCATCGGGCTCGACCTTGCCCACTACGGCACGAAGGCCGACGCGGACGAGATCCGCGACACGGCGGTGGCCCAGCCGCTGCTGGTCGCCGCGGGTCTGTTGTCCGCTTCCGCGCTCGGCACCACGACCGCCTTCGGCGCGGTCGCGGGTCACAGCGTCGGTGAGATCACCGCGGCCGCGTACGCCGGTGTGCTGAGCGAGGACGACGCGCTGTCGTTCGTACGCACCCGGGGGCTCGGGATGGCCGAGGCCGCCGCCATCACCGAGACCGGCATGGCCGCGGTGCTGGGCGGCGACCGTGAGGTGGTCGTCGCGCACCTGGAGAAGCTGGGGTTGACCCCGGCGAACATCAACGGTGCGGGCCAGATCGTGGCCGCCGGCACCGCGGAGCAGATCGCGGCCCTCGTGGCCGAGAAGCCCGAAGGCTCCATGAAGGTCGTCGCCCTCAAGGTCGCGGGCGCGTTCCACACCCACCACATGGCGCACGCGGTCACCACGCTGGAGAAGGCCGCCGAGGCCCTCGACCCGGCGGACCCGGTGCCGGCGTACGTGTCGAACAAGGACGGCCGGGTCGTGACCACGGGCGCCGACGTCGTCGCCCGTCTGGTCGGCCAGGTGGCCAACCCGGTCCGTTGGGACCTGTGCATGGAGACGTTCGTCGAACTGGGCGTCACCGGGATCGTCGAGCTCTGCCCGGGCGGCACCCTGCAGGGGCTGGCCAAGCGTGCGCTCAAGGGCGTGCCGACCGTCGCCCTGAAGACGCCGGACGATCTCGACAAGGCCGCCGCGCTCCTCGCCGAGCACGCGGTCTGAGAGAAGGAGCCCACACAGCATGTCGAAGATCAAGCCGGCCAAGGGCTCCCCGTACGCCCGCATCCTCGGGGTGGGCGGCTACCGTCCGGTCCGCGTGGTGCCCAACGAGGTCATCCTGGAGACGATCGACTCGTCCGACGAGTGGATCCGTTCGCGTTCGGGCATCGCGACCCGGCACTGGGCCGCGCCCCAGGAGACCGTCGCCGCGATGTCGGTGGAAGCCTCGGGCAAGGCACTGGCCGACGCGGGGGTCTCCCCCGAGCAGATCGGCGCCGTGATCGTCTCCACGGTGTCGCACTTCAAGCAGACCCCGGCCGTCGCGACGGAGATCGCGCACCGGATCGGGGCGGTCAAGCCCGCCGCTTTCGACATCTCCGCGGGTTGTGCCGGGTTCGGTTACGGCCTGACCCTGGCCAAGGGCCTGGTGGTGGAGGGGTCGGCGCAGTACGTCCTCGTCATCGGTGTCGAGCGGCTGTCGGACCTCACCGACCTGGAGGACCGCGCGACGGCCTTCCTGTTCGGCGACGGCGCCGGCGCCGTGGTCGTCGGCCCCTCGGACGAGCCGGCCATCGGCCCCACGGTGTGGGGTTCGGAGGGCGACAAGTCCGAGACGATCAAGCAGACCGTGCCGTGGAACGAGTACCGCAGCACCGACAGCGGTGAGAAGTTCCCGGCCATCACCCAGGAGGGTCAGGCGGTCTTCCGCTGGGCCGTCTTCGAGATGGCCAAGGTGGCCCAGCAGGCGCTCGACGCGGCCGGGATCACCGCGGACGACCTGGACGTCTTCATTCCGCACCAGGCAAACATGCGGATCATCGACTCGATGGTGAAGACTCTGAAGCTGCCGGAGCACGTCACGGTCGCCCGTGACGTCGAGACCACCGGCAACACCTCGGCCGCCTCGATTCCGCTCGCTATGGAGCGGCTCCTGGCGACCGGTGCGGCGAAGAGCGGCGACACCGCGCTCGTCATCGGCTTCGGGGCGGGACTCGTCTACGCCGCGACGGTCGTTACCCTCCCCTAGGGTCGGGATCCCTTTCCCTCCCTGAACATCCAGTCAGCTAAAGAAGGAGCGCCACATGGCCGCCACGCAGGAAGAGATCCTCGAAGGTCTCGCGGAGATCGTCAACGAGATCGCGGGCATCCCGCAGGAGGACGTCCAGCTCGACAAGTCCTTCACCGACGACCTGGACGTCGACTCGCTGTCCATGGTCGAGGTCGTCGTCGCCGCCGAAGAGCGCTTCGAGGTCAAGATCCCGGACGAGGACGTCAAGAACCTCAAGACGGTCGGCGACGCCGCCGACTACATCCTGAAGAACCAGGCCTGAGCCTGACGAGCGTTTGTCGCCACCTGGCGGTGGCGCCGTGACAATTCAGCACCCCCTGAGACGTGGAGAAAGAATTCCTGTGAGCCCGACCAATCGCACCGTGGTCGTCACCGGTATCGGCGCAACCACTCCGCTGGGTGGCGACAGCGCTTCGACCTGGGAAGGTCTGCTTGCCGGCCGTTCCGGCGTATCGCCCCTGGAGGGCGAGCGTTTCGCCGAACTGCCGGTCCGTATCGCCGCGCAGGCCGCCGTGGACCCGAGCGAGGTACTGCCCCGTCCGCTGGCCCGCAAGTTGGACCGCTCGGCGCAGTTCGCCGTCATCGCGGCCCGTGAGGCCTGGGCCGACGCGGGTTACACCGCCCCGGCCGGCGAGGACGAGTCCATCGAGCCCGAGCGTCTGGGCACCGTGATCGCCTCCGGTATCGGTGGCGTGACGACCCTGCTCGACCAGTACGACGTACTGAAGGAGAAGGGTGTGCGCCGGGTCTCCCCGCACACCGTCCCCATGCTCATGCCGAACGGCCCCTCGGCCAACGTCGGCCTGGAGGTCAACGCCCGCGCGGGCGTTCACACCCCGGTCAGCGCGTGCGCCTCGGGTGCCGAGGCCATCGGCTACGCCGTCGAGATGATCCGTACCGGCCGTGCCGACGTGGTCGTCGCCGGCGGTACCGAGGCTGCGATCCACCCGCTGCCGATCGCCGCGTTCGCCAACATGATGGCGATGTCCAAGAACAACGAGCACCCCGAGCAGGCCTCGCGCCCGTACGACAAGGCCCGTGACGGCTTCGTCCTCGGCGAGGGCGCCGGCGTCGTGATCCTGGAGTCCGCCGAGCACGCCGCCGCGCGCGGTGCGCGGGTGTACTGCGAGGTCCTGGGTCAGGGTCTGTCCGCGGACAGCCACCACATCGCGCAGCCGGAGCCCACGGGCCGCGGCGTCGCCGCCGCGCTGCGCAACCTGCTCGACAACACGGGTCTGGACCCGGCCGAGCTGGTGCACCTGAACGCGCACGCCACGTCCACCCCGCAGGGGGACACGGCCGAGCTGAAGGCCCTGCGCAAGGTCCTGGGCGACGACCTCGACCACATCGCGATCTCCGCGACCAAGTCGATGACCGGTCACCTGCTGGGTGGCGCCGGCGGCATCGAGACGGTGGCGACCGTGCTGGCGCTGTACAACCGGATCGCCCCGCCGACGATCAACGTCGAGGACCTGGACGACGACATCGACGCGGACATCGTCCGCGGCGAGCCGCGCAAGCTGCCCGTCGACGGTCCGATCTCCGCGATCAACAACTCCTTCGGTTTCGGCGGCCACAACGTCTCGCTGGCGTTCCGCTCCGTCTGAGTCGCGCGCACCACGTGAGAGGGGCCCCACCCGGCGGTTGCCGGGTGGGGCCCCTCTCACGTGTCGTCCGTGTGTCGCGGGGTCAGACCACCTGGTGGAGCCAGCGCACCGGAGCGCCCTCGCCGGCGTGGCGGAACGGCTCCAACTCGTCGTCCCAGGGCTTGCCGAGCAGTTTGGCGATCTCGGCCTCCAGGTCGGTCTCGCCGTGCGCGGACCGCACGAGGGCGGCACGCAGTCGGTCCTCGGGCACGAGGATGTCCCCGTGCATTCCGGTGACGGCGTGGAAGATGCCGAGTTCCGGGGTGGAGCTGTACCGCTCGCCCTCGGAGGTCGAACAGGGTTCGGCCGTCACCTCGAAGCGCAACAGGTGCCAGCCTCGCAGGGCGGAGGCGAGTTTCGACGCGGTGCCCGCTTCGGCCTGCCAGGAGAATTCGGCTCTCCAGGTGCCGGGTGAGGCGGGCTGTCTGATCCAGTCGAGGTTCACCCGCACCCCGAGTACGCCCGCAACAGCCCATTCCACGTGCGGGCAGAGCGCACGCGGCGCGGAATGCACGTACAGAACTCCACGTGTCGTCACCGGGACCTCCAGTGTGGGACGAGGTCGGGAATAAACTCCAGAAAACGGACAGTATGTGACGTGATGTAATTTACCGGAAATGATCTGACATTGCGTCGTGGGACGTGCGGCCGAAACGCCACGGGAAAAAGCTACCGTGCGCGGGGGGTCCCGGTGTGACGTACGGTCGCTCCAAACCCCGCGAACGCAGAGCATTCACTCAGCAGGACGCCCCGGAACGACACGGGGCGACAAGGGAGGGACCACCCGATGGGCACCACCGCTCCACGCCGTCGCGCGCGCAGGAAGCTGACGGGCGCGGTCGCGGCGGTCGCCGTGCTGGCCGGGGTGGTCACGGGGTGTGACGGCGGCGAGTCGGCGTCCGAGGGCGAGCGGGGGGCGCAGGCCGGTCCCCGCTGGAACACCGCGCCGACCTCGATCGCCGCCGTGGGCGACTCCATCACGCGCGGCTTCGACGCCTGTTCGGTGTTGGCGGACTGCCCGGAGGTCTCCTGGGCGACCGGCGACGACCCGGCGGTCGACTCCCTCGCCAACCGCCTCATCGGGGCCGCCGAGGCGCCCGCGCGCAGTTGGAACCTCGCGGTGACCGGCTCGCGCATGGCGGACCTGCCGGGGCAGCTGGCTTCGGCCGCCGCGCACAAGCCCGAGCTGGTCACGGTGATGGTGGGCTCCAACGACGCCTGCCGACCGCTGGCTTCGTCGATGACCTCGGTGGCCGACTTCCGGGCCGGGTTCGAGAAGGCGCTGGCCGGTCTGCGGACGGCGTCCCCGACCTCCCAGGTGTACGTCTCCTCGGTGCCGGACCTCCAGCGACTGTGGGAGCAGGGCAAGGACCTGCCGATGGTGCGCCAGATCTGGAAGCTGGGGATCTGCCAGTCGATGCTGGCCGATCCGCTCTCCCTGGCGACGGGCGCGACCTCGCGGCGGGAGGAGGTGCGGGCGCGGGTGGTCGAGTACAACGAGGTACTGCGCGAGGTCTGCGCGAAGGACCCGCTCTGCCGATACGACGGGGGCGCCGTGTTCCAGTACCCGTTCTCGGCCGAGCAGTTGAGCCGCTGGGACTTCTTCCATCCGGGGAAGAACGGGCAGGCTCGGCTGGCGGAACTCGCGCACCGACAGGTGACGGCGGCGAAGCCGCCGCGTTGACGGTTGGTACGGACCGGGGGCGGGGGTCAGGACCCGCCCCCGGTCCGGTTCATGGGTGGTTTCCGGCCATGTGGCAGGTCAGCGGACGTCGAGGGTGGCCGTGAGGCGGGTGTCGCCGTGCGCGTGGCTCGCGCGGACCTCGTAACGGCCGTCGATCCGCCGCCGGCCGCGCGTGTCCTCGTCCCAGATCTCGAAGGCCCGGGCGGGCAGCTCGATCTCCGTCTCGACGCTCTCGCCGGGGCCCGCCTCGACGGAGGCGAAGGCCGCGAGCCGGCTCGCGGGGCGCTCGACCGTGTCGGCGATCGGGGCGAGGTAGACCTGGACGACCTCGCGGCCGGTCCGGGTGCCGGTGTTGGTGAGGCGGACGCGGGCGGTGGTGCCGGTGACCTCCAGGGAGTCGTACGTCCAGTCCGTGTAGCCGAGGCCGTGGCCGAACGGGTAGGCCGGGGCCACGCCCCGGTCCTCGTACGCCTGGTAGCCGACGAGGAGCCCCTCGCGGTACTCCAACCTGCCGTCGGTCGGGGTCACCTCGGTGACGGGCGCGTCGGTCAGCGCGGCGGGCCAGGTGGTGGGCAGTCGCCCGCCGGGCTCCGCGTCCCCGAGGAGCACGTCGGCCAGGGCGGCGCCGCCCTCCTGCCCGGGGAACCAGGTCAGGAGCACGGCGGCCACGTCCGCGCGCCAGGGCAGCTCCACGGGGGAACCGGCGTTGACCACGACCACGGTGTTCGGGTTGACGGCGGCGACGGCCGCGACCAGGTCGTTCTGCCGGCCGGGCAGGGTCAGGTCCGTGCGGTCGAAGCCCTCGGACTCCACGCGTTCGGTGGTGGCGACGACCACCACGGCGGTGTCGGCGGCCCGCGCGGCCTCCACGGCCTCGGCGATGAGCTCGTCGGGGTCGCGCCGGGGGCCGAGGTGGAGCAGGGAGAACATGATCGCCTTCAGGGGCAGACCGGTGACGTCGGGGACCTGGAAGGTCAGCGACACCTCGACGGGCTCGCCCTCGGTCAGCGGGATCCGGGCGCGCTCGCTGGGCGCCCCGAAGAAGGCCTCGAAGGGGTCGGCCTCGTCGCCCATCTCCTGGACGCCCTCCCAGAGGGTGCGGCCGTCGACGGCGAGGGCGAAGGCGCCGAGCCCGCGGGTGCCGAAGGTGTGCTCGCCGCTCTCGCGCGGCAGGAACGTGCCGGTGACCTCGATGCTCGCCATCGTCTCGTACGTGGCGCCCTCGGGCAGGTCGTCGCCGATCCACTGGACCTGACCGGTGGGCAGGCCGCCCTCTCCCAGGACCGCTCCGGAGGCGTCGCGGCAGACGGCGCGCAGCGCGAAGCCCTTGTCGGCGGGGACGGGTTCCTCGGCGGGGTCGGCGCCGACGCGGAAGGTGAGCGCCCCGTCGGGGAGGGCCGCGGTGAGGCCGTCGAGCGGGGAGACGATCCGCTCGGGGAAGACGGTGGCGGAGCCGCCGCCGAGGACGCGGGCGTCGCGGGCGGCGGCTCCGAGGAGGGCGACGGTGCGGCCGGGGCGGGTGTCGAGGGGCAGCGCGCGCCGCTCGCCGGAGACGATCTCGTTGCGTACGAGGACGGTGCCGCGGGCGGCGATCTCGCGGGCCAGGGCCTGCCCGTCGATCGCGGTCGGGGGGTCGGTGACGACGGCGGGGGCGCCTTCCAGGAGGCCGACGCGGGCGGCGAGCCGCAGGACGTTGCGCACGGCGTCGTCGACGGCGGCCTCGGGGACCTCGCCGGCGCGGACGGCCTCGGCGAGGGCGGGTCCGTAGACGGTCCGCGGGCCGGGCATGGCCACGTCGAGGCCGCCGAGGATGCCGCCGGTGGTGGAGCGGGCGGCCATCCAGTCGGAGACGTTGACGCCGTCGAAGCCCCACTCGGCGCGCAGGACCTCGTTGACCAGGTACGTGTTCTCGGTCATCGACGTGCCGTTGACCCGGTTGTAGGCGGTCATGATGCCCCAGGGGCGGGCGTTGGTGACGATGTCCTCGAAGGGGGCCAGGTACAGCTCGCGCAGCGGGCGGGGCGCGATGACGCAGTCGACGGTGAAGCGCTCGGTCTCGGCGTCGTTGCCGACGAAGTGCTTGACGGTGGTGCCGACGCCGCCGTCCTGGACCCCGTTGACGTAACCGGTGCCGATGACGCCGGTGAGGTACGGGTCCTCGGAGTAGCACTCGAAGTGCCGGCCGCCGAGCGGGGAGCGGTGCAGGTTGACGGTGGGGGCGAGCAGGACGTGGACGCCCTTGCGGCGGGCCTCTTGGGCCAGGAGGCGGCCGGCGCGGCGGGCGAGGGCGGGGTCCCAGGTGGCGGCGAGCGCCGTCGGGGACGGCAGGGCGATGGAGGGGTCGTCGGCGGTCCAGCGCACGCCGCGCACCCCGATGGGGCCGTCGGACATGACCAGGGAACCCAGGCCGATCTCCGGGAGGGCGGGCAGCGACCACATGTCCTGACCGGCCAGGAGCCGGGTCTTGGTGTCGAGGTCGAGCTTGTCGAGTGCGGCTTCCGCGGTGTCGTGGCGGACCTGTTCGGCATCGGTCACGGCCGAGCCTCCTCATCGGGTGCGGGGTGCGGCGTGGTGCGGTGACCCCATCGTGGACCTGCTACCTGGTGAACGGTAGGGTTCGTTACATTCTTGTGATCCGACCTTGTCGGGCGCGGATCGCGTACGGTCCTGCGGGCAGGGGTGTGACGCGGAGGGAGTGCCGGCCATGGTCAGGGCGAGGAGCGAGGAACGGCGCGGCGACATCGTCCGCGCGGCGGTCGAGGTGATCGCCGAACGCGGGTACCGGGGAGCGTCCCTGGGCGCCGTGGCGGAACGGGTGGGCCTGACCCAACAGGGCCTGCTGCACTACTTCCCGACCAAGGAGGCGTTGCTGGTCGCGGTGCTGGAGGAGCGCGACCGCTGGGACACCGGCGGCGGCTCGCGCGCCTCCGCGGACACCTGGCGACTGGACCTGCTGGCCTCGCTGGTGGACTACAACGCGATGCGCCCGGGCATCGTGCAGACCTTCTCGGCGCTGCTGGGCGAGAGCGTCACCGACGGGCACCCCGCCCGGGAGTTCTTCACCGAGCGGTACGCGCAGGTCCGGGGCGAGATGGCCGCCGTACTGCGGGCCGAGTTCGGCGACCGGCTGCCCTCGGGCCTCACCCCCGAGCAGGCGGCACCCCTGCTCACGGCGGTGATGGACGGGCTCCAGTACCAGTGGCTGCTCTCCCCCGAGTCGGTGGACATGCCGGCCGCGTTCCGCTCGTTCCTGACGCTGCTCCGGGCCGCCCCCGAGGCGCCGTAGCGACCCGCACAGGGACCCGCACGGCCCAGCCGGACGGGGTGAAGGCCAGGCCGGCATGCTGAGCGCATGAGGATAGCCGCAGCCCAGATGACCTGCGTCCCGGCCGATGTCGACGCCAACTCCGCGAAGGCCGCCGCCCTCGCGGTCGCGGCCCGCGACCAGGGCGCCGAACTCGTCGTCCTGCCCGAACTGGCCCTGACCGGCTACGAGATCGAGGCCCTGACCGCCGACCCCGGGCTGTGGCTGACGGGACCCGACGATCCGAGACTGGACCCCCTGCGCTCCGCCGGGATCGCCACCGCGGTCAACGCCGCGCTGCGCACCGACGGGCCGCTGCCGGCCATCGCGACCCTGGTCCACGACGCGGACGGCGCGCACGTGACGACGTACGCCAAGCAGCACCTCTTCGAGCACGAACGGGACGCCTTCGCGCCCGGTACCGTCGACGGCCGCTTCGAGCTCGGCGGGATCCGCTTCTGCCTGGGCATCTGCTTCGACAACCACTTCCCCGATCTGCCCGGCCGGGGCGCGGCCGACGGCTGCGCGGTCCATCTGGCGAGCTCCCTCTACGGAACGGGCGCCGGGGTCGCGGAGCGGACCACCGTGTATCCCGGGATCGCCAAGGAGCACGGCCTGTACGTGGTCCTCGCCAACCACGTCGGACCCGCCGGCCCGTGGACGGGCTGCGGCGGGGCGGCCGTCTGGGCCCCGGACGGCTCGACGGTGGTCGAGGCCGACGACCACACGCAGGGCGTGGTGACGGCGGAGGTGCCGGCATGAGCCCCCTCCCGCCCGACCCGTCGGTGCTGCACCCCGTGGCGGGGCAGCCGCGGGTGGTTTTGCTCCGGCCGTTGGTGACGTCCCCGCTGATCGAGGTGGGCGACTACTCGTACTACGACGACCCGGACGACGCGACGGCGTTCGAGACGCGCAACGTGCTCCACCACTACGGGCCGGAGCGGCTCGTCATCGGGAGGTTCTGCGCGCTGGGCACCGGTGTGCACTTCCTCATGAACGGCGCCAACCACCGGATGGACGGGCCCTCGACGTTCCCGTTCCCGATCATGGGCGGCGCCTGGGCCGACCACTTCGACCTGATCACCGACCTGCCGGGGCGCGGGGACACCGTGGTGGGCAACGACGTCTGGTTCGGGCACGGCGCCATGGTGATGCCGGGTGTGCGGATCGGCCACGGCGCCGTGATCGCCTCCGGCGCGGTCGTGGTGGACGACGTCCCCGATTACGGCATCGTCGGCGGCAATCCGGCCCGGTTGATCCGCTCCCGGTACGAGCCGGCGGACGTCGCCCGGCTCCTCGCGATCGCCTGGTGGGACTGGCCGGTCGAACACCTCACCCGGCACGTGCGGACCGTCATGTCGGGCAGTGTGGACGCGCTGGAGGCGGCCACCCCACCCTCATGACTACTTAGGCTACCCTTACCTTCTTTGGCGGGGGTCGGTGCCGGGTGGCACCGCCCACACTGGGGGGTCACGGCGCAGTGGCGGCAGACCGGTCGGAGGAGCAGACGGTGGACGAGGACTTCATCGCGGCGGGCGGACACCCGCCCCACGTCCACGCGTTCCACCAGTTCCTGTACGTGCCGATCGGGCGGATCGTCGTCACCGCTTGCGAGCGGGAGCACGAGCTGACCCCGTCCGTGGCCCTGTGGATACCGGCCGGGGTGTGGCACAGCGCCCGCTTCGACAGCGACTCGGTGATCGCGGTCGAGGGGTTCGACGCCGGCCTGCACGCGTTGCCGTACACCGAGGCGACCACCGTCAACGCGACCACCGAACAGCGCCGGTTGCTGCTGGCCCGGATGCGCAGTTCCGAGGTGTCCGAGGACGATCCGGCGGTCTTCGCCGCCCTCTGCGCGGCCCACCGCGACTGCCTCCCGCTGCCCCAACCGACCAGCCGGGCCGCCGGGGCCGTCGCCCGGGAACTCGCCCGCACCCCCGCCGACCCGCGCACCGCGACGGAGTGGGCAGAGGACCTGTACACCAGCTCGACGAGCCTGCGGCGGGCCTTCCGTACGGAGACGGGCCTGGCCTTCTCCGAGTGGCGGACCCGGCTGCGGCTGAACCACTCGCTGGAACTGCTGGGGCAGGGCCACCTGGTGAGCGTGGTCGCCGCCCGGGTCGGATTCGTCAGCACCAACGGCTACATCCTGGCCTTCCGCCGCCACTTCGGGCAGACGCCCGGCGCCTACACCAAGCGCTCGGTCGACTCGTACGCCGCGGTGGGCTGATCGGCCGGTCCCGTCGGCGCGGGGGCGGGGAGCAGGTGCCTGCCGCCCCATGCGCCCAGCGGGGCCAGGGCCTCGTTCAGTTCCCTGCCGAGCGGGGTCAGCGAGTACTCCACCCGGGGCGGCACCTCGTCGTAGACCTCGCGGTGCACGATCCCGTCCGTCTCCAACTCCCGCAGTTGCGCGGAGAGCACCTTCTCCGAGACCCCCGGGACCAGCCGGCGCAGTTCACCGAAACGGCGCGGGCGCTGCTCCAACTCCCACAGCAGGGAGACCTTCCACTTGCCGTCGATCACGGACATCGCCGCGGCGATCCCGCAGTGATCCGCCCCGGGCCTTCGTGTCATCGCCATCGCGCACCCCTCCCACCTGTTCGCTCACCTCGGGGTAACCACCCACTCCGAAGTGCGTACTTGAGCGTCTCACGGGCTGCGACCAGGCTGAACGTCATGACCGACAACCTCGTGAAGACACCGCTCACCCTCCTCGGACTCGGCGACATGGGCACCGCCCTCGCCCGTACCTGGCTGGCCGCCGGGCACCCCCTGACCGTCTGGAACCGCACCACCGCCAAGGCGGAGGCCCTGGCCGCCGAAGGCGCGCGCGTCGCCGCGACCCCCGCCGAGGCGGTCGCCGCGAACGAACTGGTCGTCCTGTGTCTGTTGGACGACGCCTCCGTCGGCTCGACCCTCGACGGGGTCGACCTCAGGGGCCGGGACCTGGTCGACCTCACCACCGGGACCCCCGCGGAGGGTCGCTCGCGCGCCGCCTGGGCCGAGGCACGCGGGGCCCGGTTCATCGACGCGGGGATCATGGCCACCCCGTCGATGATCGGCGTCCCGGAGGCCGGCGGTTACGTCTTCTACAGCGGCTCCCGGCCCCTCTTCGACCGCCACAGGGCGACGCTGGAGGTACCGGCCGGGTCCCGCTTCGTCGGCGAGGACCCGGGGCACGCGGCCCTGCACGACGTGGCGTTGCTCAGCGCGATGTACGGGTTGTTCGCGGGGATCTCGCACGCCTACGCCCTGATCGAGGGCGAGGACGTCGCCCCGAAGGACCTGGCGCCGCTGCTGTCGCAGTGGCTGGGCGCGATGGGCTTCTTCGTGGGCAACGCCGCCGAGCGGTTGACCTCGGGGGACTTCACCACCGAGGTGGTGTCGAACCTGTCCATGCAGGTCACCGCGAGCGGGACCCTGCTGCGCACGGCCGCGGAGCAGGGGGTCGACGCCGGGCTGATCACCCCGTACCTGGACCTGATGCGCGAGCGGTTGGCGGCCGACCCGGCGCACGCGCTCGAGGACACGGCCGGGGCGATCACCCTGCTGCGCCGCCGGGCCGGCCGGAACTGACGCGGGGCCCGGGGCGAGCGCGGCCGTTCAGGAGTAGGCGGGCGGCGGCGGGCCGAAGCCGGTGGCCTGCGGCGCCGGGGGGCCCTGGACGGGTTCGTCGGGGTCGGCTCCCCCGTCGGGGCCCTCGGGGTCGGTGTCCGCGCCCACGATGTCGCGGGCCATCAGGGTCGCCCCGGCCACGGCGCCCGGCATCAGGAACACGGCGACCAGCGGGACGAGGAACGCCAGCACCAGCGGGACGCCGAAGCCGAGCGCCATCGCGCGCCGGGCCCGCAGCAGGACCAGTTGCTCGTCGAGGTCGACGCGGCGGCGCTGAAGGGCGACCGAGGTGAGCTCCTGGGTGAGGAAGTAGCCGGAGACGCAGAACCCGATCGCCGGGACCACGGTCTGCCCGAGCACCGGGATGAACCCGAGGGCGAACAGCAGGATCCCGTACAGCACCACCCGGCCGAGCAGGCGGACGCTGTCACGCGCGGAGATCCACAGGTCCAGCCACAGGCTTCGGCCGGACTCGGGGACCTCGCCGCCCTCGGTCCGGTCGACCTGCTCGGACAGGGACTCGTAGAAGGGCTGGCCGACCAGCAGGGTCACGGCGGTGAAGGTGACCACCGCGAGGAAGAGTCCGAGGCTGAAGACCAGCGCGGTCAGGAAGCCGCGGAACAGGCTCAGCCAGGGCGAGCCCCAGTCGTCGGCGAAGGGCGTCAGCCAACCGACGAGGTCGTCGGCGCCGTATCCCAGCCCGATGAGGGCGCCCACGTACAGCACGAGCGCGACCAGTCCCGGCAGCAGGCCGACGCCGAACCACCGTCCGTGGCCGAAGACCCACCGTTGTCCGGCGAGCAGGTACCGGAATCCCCCCGCGAAAGCACTCATGCGCGCAGTTTACGGCGAAGGCCGCGCCCCCTTGAGGGGCGCGGCCTTCGCGACGAGCGGGTGCGGGATCAGACGGCCAGCTCGACCGTGATGTTGCCGCGGGTCGCCTTGGAGTACGGGCAGACCTGGTGGGCCTTCTCGATGAGGTCCTTGGCGGTGGCGGCGTCCACGTTCGGGATCGACGCCGAGATCTTGACGATCAGGCCGAAGCCGTCGTCGTTCTTGCCGATGCCGACCTCGGCGGTGACGGTCGAGCCGGAGATGTCGGCGTTCTCGTTCTTGGCGACGACACCCAGGGCGCCCTGGAAGCAGGCGCTGTAGCCGGCGGCGAACAGCTGCTCCGGGTTGGTGCCGGCGCCGCTGCCACCGAGTTCCTTCGGCGGGTTCACCACGACGTCGAGCTTGCCGTCGTTGGTGGCGACGCGGCCGTCACGGCCGTTCTCGGCGGTGGCGACAGCGGTGTACGCGACATCGGACTGCTGGATGGACATGTAAGAAGATCCTCCTGGTAATCGCCGTGACTCGCGCCCACGATCACGACGGTGTGCAGTGAGCCTAACCGGTGAAAGAAACGATCATCTTTCCGGTGTTCTCGCCGCGCAGCATTCCGAGGAAGGCCTCGGTCGCGTTCTCCACGCCCTCGTGGACGGTCTCGTCGTAGCGCAGCTCGCCGGAGCGCAGCCAGCCGGCGACGTCCTGGACGAACTGCTGCTGGATGTCGGCGTGGTCGCCGACCAGCACGCCCTGCAGGCGCAGGCGCTTGCCGATGACCTGCACGAGGTTGCGCGGGCCGGGGGCGGGCTCGGTGTCGTTGTACTGGGCGATGGCCCCGCAGAGGGTGGCGCGGCCGTGCACCTTGAGGGAGGAGATCGCGGCTTCCAGGTGGTCGCCGCCGACGTTGTCGAAGTAGACGTCGATGCCCTCGGGGGCGGCTTCCTTCAGCTGGTCGGCGACGGGGCCGTTCTTGTAGTTGAAGGCGGCGTCGAAGCCGTACTTCTCCGTGAGGAGCGTCACCTTCTCGTCCGAGCCGGCCGAGCCGATCACCCGGGACGCGCCCTTGATCTTGGCGAACTGGCCGACCAGGCTGCCGACCGCGCCGGCCGCGCCGGAGACGAACACGGCGTCGCCCTCCTTGAAGGAGGCGACCTCGAAGAGGCCCGCGTAGGCGGTCAGGCCCGGCATGCCGAGCACGCCGAGGTAGGTGGAGAGCGGGGCGAGCGAGCCGTCGACCTTGGTGGCGTGCTTGGCGTCCAGTTCGGCGTACTCGCGCCAGCCCAGGCCGTGCAGGACGTGGTCGCCGACCGCGAAGCGCTCGTCGGCGGAGGCGACGACCTCGCCGACCGCGCCGCCGTCCATCGGCTTGTCGAGCTGGAAGGGCGGTACGTAGGACTTCACGTCGTTCATCCGGCCGCGCATGTACGGGTCGACGGACATGTGGAGGTTGCGCACCAGGATCCGGCCGGGCGCGGGCTCCGCGTTCACGGGGACCTCGCGCAGGGCGAAGTCCTCGGCGACGGGCCAGCCCTGCGGGCGGCGGACGAGGTGCCACTCGCGGCTCACGGCGGGGATCTGGGACATGGTGCGCTCCTGACGCTCGGGGGGGTGAAGGGCGGAAGAAATGCTTCACAACCTGAAACAACCATGCTCCTGGATATTTCATGTTGTCAAGTAAATGGGTACGCTGGATCCATGCCCAGTCGTCGCGCAGACCCACTGACCCTCGAGGTCGTCGAGCTCATCGGCGACGTCGTGGCCCGCTACCACCAGGAGTACGAGCACGCGGCAGCCAGCCACCAGCTCACCGGAGCCCAGGCCAGGGTGCTGAACCTGCTCTCCCTGGAACCGACGGCCATGCGCAAGATCGCGCAGAAGCTGAAGTGCGAGCCGTCGAACGTCACCGGCATCGTGGACCGGCTGGAGAGCCGCGGCCTGGTCGAACGTCGCCCGGACCCGGCCGATCGCCGCGTGAAGCTGGCCGCCGCCACCGAGGAGGGGCTCCAGACCGCGGACCGGCTGCGCGAGTCGCTGGACTTCGCGCGCGAACCGCTGGCCGGCCTGTCCACGGCCGAGCGGACCGCGCTGAGGGACCTGCTCAGGCGGATGCTGGGCTGATCGCCCCGCCCCTCAGCAGAGGAACCAGATCCAGCACTCGCTCTTGGTCGGCGTCGGCGTGGGGGTGGGTGTCGGGGTCGCCGTGGGCTTCGGCTTCGCGGTCCCGGACGACGCGCTCGGCGACGGCCGGCCCGAGGTCGAGGGCTTCACGGACGGACCCGGTCCCGGACCCGCGGTCCGGGAGGACGACGGCGACTCCTCTTCGGGGGTGGAGGCGCTCTCCTCGGGCCCCGGCTCCGCGGAACCGCTCGGCGCCCCGGTGGGCCCGTTCGTCCGCGTGGCGATGACGGAGGCCTTCGCACTCCCGCCGCCCTTCGACGGCGCCGAGGGTGCGGCCGTACTCGGCAGGGCGGGAGCGGGGACCGGCTGCTGCGGCCCCGCGTCGTCGGTCAGCACGACCTCCGTCGCCCGGTCCGTGCGCTCCTCGTCGGTCACCATGCGGGCCAGCGCCACGGACCCGCCGGTCGCCAGCGCCAGCCCGAGCCCCACGGCGAGGACGGTCCGGCTCCTGCGGTTCGCGGTGCGGCGCCGTGCCCCGGACCGGCCTTCGGCCGGGCCCGACAGCGTGACGAGCGACTCGACGTACGCCTCGGACGCCTCGGGCCGCTCCCGATCGGGCTCGGGATACCCGGGCTCGACGTACCCGGGCGCCGCGTGGTCGACGTACCCGGGCGGCGCGTACTCGGAGGCGACGTACTCGGGCGGCGCGTACTCGGACGCCACGTACCCGGACCCCGGATGGCCGGGCTCGGCGTACCCCGACGGCGCGTACTGCGGCTCCGCGTACTGCGGCGCCTGCTCCGGCGGCGCGTACTCCGGCCGGGCGTACGGCGAGGGGTGTCCCGGCTCCGGGTACCCGGGCTCGGCGTACCCGGCCGGGTCGGCGGGGGCGGTCGGCGCCGCGGGGGGCAGGTATTCGGCCGGGGTTCCGCACCCGGCGCACGCCAGTGCGCCATTGAGGTGTCTCCGGCAGGCGTGGCAGAAGTTCATGGCGCCCGCAGGCTATGCGGCGACGGAGCACATCCGGGTCCCGGGAACGTAAGGATTCTGTGTGGAATCGTGGACTCCATGACGCTGAACCACGGCCCGACCACCCCGGGCCCCTTCGGCCCGGCCGGTTTCCAACTGGTGCTGTTGCGCAGAATGGCCGACTTCCGGCCGGACCTCGCCGAGGCGGCCCGACTCCGCCTCGGCGCCTCGCTCGCGGAGCAGCGGGAGGCGAACAAGCGCTGGCAGGCCATGGTCAGGTCGCCGCGCTCGCGCGGTGCGCTGGCCCGCTACCGGTCGGTGCTGGGCCCGGCGGAGTCCACCGCGCGCCGCAGGATCGGCGACCTGGAGTGCGAGGCCCTGCTGTGGCCGGTGCCGCTCTGGCCCGACCTGCGCTTCGAGGTGCTGGCCGCGCCCGACGGGGCGGTGTGGAACGAGTGGCTGGTACGGGCCCCGGGCGCGCCCGCGCCCGTCCTGGAGACGGCGGCGGACCTGCTGCCCTGGTCCGCGACGGTGGACGAGGTGGCGCGGGCCTTCGCCCCGGTTCGGCCGATGGAGGGAACCGCCCCGACGCGGTGGCGGCTGGCGTTCGCCGCGTCGGGGGCGCCGTACGTCGCGGAGTTCACCTACGGGCTGCTCCAGGAGGTCCGGCCCGGCGGCGGCTGACCGGACCGGGTGCGGGGGCGGGGGCGGGGTCGGGGTCGGGGGTCAGGAACGCCAAGACTCTCTGGCGGGGCGTCAGCATCGGCTCCCCTTTACCTTGTTACGCGCGAGTAGCGCGGACGGTGCGCGCATCGTGTTGCCTGTCGGTACAGAAATCCACCCCCGTGCAGCACCTCTCGACCCATCAGGCACACCCCACCCGGAGCATTCCAACGGGCGCCATACCCCATTTACCCGAGAAGATATGAATTGCGACCGGCAGCCGTCGGTCTCCTTGCGCCAGCGCACTCGGGAGGATCCGCCGTGACCGTCAGCCTTGACCAGTTGCGCCGCTGCCACGTCGCCGTCGACCTCGGGGCGGCCAGGACCCGCGTGTACGTGAAGGGCGCCGGCCTCGTCGTCGACGAACCCAGCGTCGCCGCCGTGAACACGCGGACCGGTGCACTCATCGCCGTGGGCACCTTCGCCGAACGGATGACCGGCCGCACACCCGACTACATCCGGGTCGTGCGCCCCGTCTCCGGCGGCACCGTCGTCGACATCGAGATGGCCCAGCGGATGCTGCGTCACCTCCTCGGCGAGAAGCTGCGGCGCGCCCTGCGCCGCAAGCCCCGGCTGCGGGCCGCGGCCTGCACCCCGCACGACGCCGATCCACTGGCCCAGCGGGCCACCGTGGAGACGCTGGTCGGGCTCGGCGCCCGGCGTGTCGAACTCGTCGACACCCTGATCGCGGCGGCCGTCGGCTGCGGCCTGCCCGTGGAGCAGCCGACCGCGACCATGATCATGGTGTGTGGGGCGGCGGCCACGCAGGTGGCGGTCCTCTCCCTCGGCTCGATCGTCACGGCCGAGCGGATCCCCGTCGGCGGCGAGGCCATCGACCACGCGATCGTCCAGCACCTGCGCCACGCGCACGAGCTGATGCTGCCCAGTCAGGCCGTCCGACCGCTCCAGTTGGCCCTGCACGGCAACGGCATCACCCCCGACGGACCGGCCTCCACCCTCATCCACGGCCGCGACGTGGCCACCGGGCTCGCCCGCTCGGTACAGGTGGACACCGCCGCGGTCCGCGACGCGATCTTCACCCCGCTGACCGCCGTGCTCGACGGGATCGGCAAGGTGCTGCGGGACTGCCCGCCGGACCTGGTCGCGGACCTGACGGACCGGGGGATCATGATGGTGGGAGGCAGCGCCCTGCTGCCGGGCCTGGACCAGATGCTGCGGGACGCGACCGGGATGCCCGTCGCCATCGCGGAACGGCCCGACGTGTGCGCCGTACTGGGTCTCGGCGCGATGCTCGAAGGAAAGATCACCCCCATGGTTCTCAACCCGCTGGCCGGATGACGCTGGACCCGAAGGAGACCGCGGCCGAACGGTCCGCCCTGCCCGCCCTGCTGGAGGCGGTCCTCTCGGTCGGCTCCGAACTGGAGCTGCGCACCACCCTCCAGCACATCGTGGAATCGGCCGCCGCACTGTGCGGCGCCCGCTACGGCGCGCTCGGCGTCGTCGACCCCGAGCGCGCCCGGCTGACCGAACTGTTCACCACCGGACTGACCGACGCCGAACGGGCCGCGATCCCCCGGCTGCCCGACGGCCGGTCCGGGGTGCTCGGAGCGCTGATCGCGCAGGCCCGGCCGCTGCTGCTGGACGACCTCACCCGGGACCCCCGCTCGGTGGGCTTCCCGCCCGGCCACCCGCCCATGCGGACCTTCCTCGGAGTGCCGATCCGGGTGCACACGGAGGTCTTCGGCAACCTGTACCTCACGGAGAAGCAGGGCGGCGGCCCGTTCACGGACGAGGACCTCGCGCTGCTGCGGGTCCTGGCCTCGCAGGCGGGCATAGCGATCGGCAACGCCCGGCTGTACGAGACCGCGCGCCGCCGGGAGCGTTGGATCGACGGCGCCGCCGCCGTGACCACGGCCCTGCTGGCGGGCCGCCCGGCCGCGGACGCGCTGAAGTGCGTGGCCGAACGGGCCCGGCTGCTCGCGGACGCCGCGGCCGGCGTGGTGCTCCAGCCGACGCCCGAGGGCGGCATGGAGATCGTCGCGGCCTCCACGCACGGCGACCCCGGCGACATGGTCGGCACCGCCATCGCCCCCGGCTCGGCGGTCCTGGAGCAACTGTTGGGCGGCGAGCCGGTCTTCATAGAGGACTCGGCGACGGATCCGCGGATGACCACGCACGTGCGGGTGCGTTTCGGCCCCAGCATGATGCTCCCCTTGCAGAGCGGCGGTCAGCTGATCGGCACACTCGCGCTGCCCCGGGAGCGGGGCGGTCGGCCGTACGACGCGGTGGACCGGCTGCTGGCCTCGCAGTTCGCCTCCCAGGCGGCGCTGGCGCTCGTCTTGGCGGACGCGCAGCACGACCGGGAGCAGTTGGCCGTGTACGAGGACCGCGACCGGATCGCGCGGGACCTGCACGACCTCGTGGTCCAGCGGCTGTTCGCGACGGAGATGATGCTGGAGAGCACCAAGAAGCGCTCGGCGGCCGCCCCCGCCGGGGACACCGTGGGCGACGAACTCGGCCGGGCGGTCGACGAACTGGACTCCACGATCCAGGAGGTCCGCACGGCCATCTTCGCCCTGCAGCAACCGCCCACCGACGCCCCGACCACCTTCCGCGGCCGGGTGCTGCGCGAGACGGGCGGCGCGGCGGTGCCGCTGGGCTTCCAACCGTCCGTGCACTTCGAGGGCGCCGTGGACACCCTGCTCACGGAACCGGTGGCCGGCGACCTGCTGTCCACCCTGCGCGGGGCATTGGCCGCGGCCCACCGGCGGGCCGAGGTCACCTCCATCCGGGTCGGGGTGGACGCCACCTCCACCCGGGTCAGGCTGACGGTCTCCGACGACGGCCGCACGGAGACGGGCGCCCGGGGCACGACACTGACCTGGGAGTCGCCGCTCCGGGGCACGCCCGAAACCGCCCCGGGCACGACCACGAAGTCGGTGGAGAAGCCGCGGTCGTAGGCGGGGGCGGGGGCCGTTCGCCCGGCCGACGGAGCCGAGCCCGCCACACCCCCGCCGCACTCCCTGCCGCACTCCCTGCGGCAGGGATACGACCTGGTCACAGCGCTAGGGGGTGTTCGCCGAGCGCAGGGCGAGGCGGGTGCTGGACTGGGCCACCCCGGTCTCCCGCTTGAGGCGGCGCAACAGCGCGTCGAGGGCCGGCGCGTCGGCGACCCGGGCCCGCACGAGGTAGTCGTACTCCCCGGTGACGTGCACGACCTCGGTGATCCCGGGCAGCCTGGCGACCCGCTGCTCGAACTCCTCGTTGGTGACGTCCTGGCGCAGCGTGAGGTCGATGAAGACGACGAGCCCGCCCCGGGTGTCGGCGGCCGGGTCGACGACGACGGTGAATCCGAGGATCACCCCGTCCTTGCGCATGCGGCGCACACGGTCGGCGGTCGCGTTGGCGCTGAGTCCGACGCGGACGCCGAGATCGCGGTACGAGATCCGCGCATCCTGCTGCAGGATGCCGAGGATCTCCCTGTCGAGACGGTCCATGCCGCGATTGTCGCAGCCCCGGCCGATACTCACCGCCGTACGCGGGGACACCGACGCATCCTCACGGGCATGAGCGAACTGATGGCTCCGGCGGTGTCGGGAGCGGTGGCAGGACTGGGCGTGGCGATGCCGATGGGTGCGATGAGCGTGTTGTTGCTCCAGGAGGCCATGCGGCACCGGGGCGCGGCCGTGGCCGCGGCGGTGGGCATCGCGACGGTGGACCTCGGCTACGCGACGCTCGCCACGATGCTGGGGCCCTGGGTCGCTTCCCACGTCGCGCCCGTCGAGGCCTGGGTCCGACTGGCGTCCGCCCTGATCCTGCTGGTGATCGCCGCGCGGGGGCTGTGCTCCGCGACGACCGCGCCCGCGCAATCCGCGGCGCCCACGACGCCCGCCGCGCCCGCTCCACCGGCGGTCGGGGCGGGGTCCCCCCGGCCGGGCGGGGTCTTCGGACGCTATGTCGCCCTCACCGCCGTGAACCCCACCACCGCGCTCTACTTCGCCGCGCTGACCACCGCCCAGGGCGCCGGGCTGCGCAGCGGCCCGACCGGAGCCGCCTTCCTCGCGGGCGTCGCCCTCGCCTCCCTGCTCTGGCAGCAGTTCCTCGTCGTCCTCGGCTCCTTCGCGGGGGCCAGGGTCTCCCCCGCCGTCCGCGTCTGGACCTTCCGCCTCGGTCACGGTCTCGTCGCCGCCTACGCCCTGAAGATCGCCTTCCCCCTCCCCTGGACCTGAGCCGGGCCCTGAGCCGGCCTGTGAGCCGGCCCGTGGTCGACCCATCAGTCGGTTCGTGAGCCGGGCGGACGGGGCGGACGGAGCGGACGGAGCGAGCAGACCGAACGGGGACGGGAGGACCGGGGACGGGCAGACCGGGACGGGCACAGGATGTCGGGTGGGGCAGGGTGGGCCCGCCCTAGCGTGGGTCCTCGAAAGGGAAGGAGTCCGGGAATGCTGGAGCGCCTGAACCAGGCCATGGAACACATCGAGGCGCACCTCGACCAGCCGATCGACGCGGCCGAACTGGCGCGTGTGGCGATGACGTCGGAGTACCACTTCCGGCGCATGTTCTCCGCGTTGGCCGGCATGCCGCTCTCGGAGTACGTCCGTCGCCGGCGGCTGACCCTGGCGGGCGCCGAGGTGCTGGCCGGCGAACGGACCCTGCTGGACGTGGCGACGCGCCACGGCTACGGGTCGGGCGAGGCCTTCGCGCGGGCGTTCCGCGCCGTACACGGCGTGGGCCCGGGCGAAGCCCGCCGGACGGGCGCGACGCTGAGTTCCCAGCCCCGGATGTCCTTCCGCCTCATCGTCGAAGGGAGCAGCAGCATGCGATACAGGATCATGGAGAAGGCGGGGTTCCGGGTGGCCGGCCTGAAGGCCCGCGTCCCCCTCGTCCACGAGGGGGCGAACCCGGCCATCGCCGCGTTCATCCGAGGCATCGACCCGCAGGTCCTGCGACGGGTCGCGGAGCTGTCCGACCAGGAGCCGGCCGGGATCGTCGCGGTGAGCGACCAACTCGACCCGAGCCGGGCCGAGGGCACCGAACTCGACTACTACCACGGGGTCGTGACCGGCGGCGAGGTACCGCCGGACCTGGACTCCCTGGTCGTGGCGGCGGGCACGTGGGCCGTCTTCGAGAACTCGGGCCCGTTCCCGCAGTCGCTCCAGTACCTGTGGCGGGACGTGTTCACGCAGTGGTTCCCCTCGAACCCGTACCTGAGCAGGCCGGGACCGGAGATCCTGCGCGTGCGACTGTCCCCGGACGGGGAGCGGGCGGACGCGGAGCTGTGGATCCCGGTGGAACGGTCCGCCCCCTGACCGGACCACCGGGCCCCCTGACCACCGGACGTAGGGACCACCGGACCACCGGACCGCGGGGACCACCGGACCGTAGGGACCACCGAACCACGGGGACCACCGGACCGCAGGGACCACCGGACCACCGGACCGCCGGACCGCCGGACCACCGGACCGCAGGGACCACCGGACCACCGGACCGCCGGACCGCAGGGACCACCGGACCGCAGGGACCACCGGACCGCGGGGACCGACCCGGCGGGGATCTTCCTCACCCTCTAGGGTGAGCCCGTGACCCGCCTCTCGGCCCGCGCGGCCATCGCCTCCCTCGCCGACCCCGGCAGTTTCGTCGAACTCCCCGTACCGCCGAGGGAGTCGCCGGCCGACGGCCCCCTCGCGTGGAGCGGGTACGACGAGTCCCGCGCCCGCGCCGAGCTGCGGACCGGCGAGCGGGAGTCCGTCGTCACCGGTACCGTCCGTGTCGGCGGTCACGAAGCGACCCTGATCTCCTTCGAGTTCGGCTTCCTCGGGGGGTCCCTGGGCGAGCGCACCGGAGACCGGCTCGAAGCCGCGTACAGCCACGCTCGCGCGCACCGGCTCCCCCTGGTGTCCCTGATCGCCACCGGCGGTTCCCGGATGCAGGAGGGGATGCTCGCCCTCACCCAACTCCAGCGGGTGGCCCGGCAGTCCGTGCTGACGCGCGCCGCCGGGCTCCCGCAGATCGCGGTCCTGCGGGACCCGACCACGGGCGGCGGTTGGGCGACCCTGGGGGCGGGCGCCGACGTGGTGCTCGCGCTCCCCGGGGCGCAGGTCGGCTTCGCCGGGTCACGGGTGCGGCCGGCCGACGCGGACCCGGCGGCCTACACCGCCGAGGGGCAGTACGCGGCCGGGCACGTGGACGCCGTGGTGCCCGCCGCGTCACTGCCGGGCACCGTGACGGACTGGCTGCGCCTGCTGGCCGCACCCCGGTCGGCGGAGCCGGTCGACCCCCCGGCCGCGCTGGCGGACGCGACGCCGCCCGCGACGGGCTGGGAAGCCGTCGGCCAGGCCCGGCACCCGGATCGGCCGCGCGCCCGGGCGTACCTGGACGCGTACTTCGCGCTGCGCCTGCCCCTGTCGGGGGACCGGGCGGGCGGCACGGACCCCGGGATGATGTGCGGGTTCGGGCTGCGGGAGGGGCGGGCCGTCGCGTACGCCGCCCAGTGCGGCACCGCCACCCGCCCGGCGGGCTACCGGACGGCCGCCCGTGTCATCCGCCTCGCGGACCGGCTCGGGATCCCCGTGCTGACCCTGGTGGACACCCCGGGCGCGGCCAACGACGCCGCCGCCGAACACGCGGGCGCGGGCGCGGCCATCGCGGACACGTTCGCGGCGGTGGCCGGGGCCTCGGTGCCGGTGACCACCCTGCTGATCGGCGAGGGCGGCTCGGGCGGGGCCCTGGCGCTGGCTGCGCCGGGGAACACCTGGGTCACCCCGGACAGCTACTTCTCGGTGATCGCCCCGGAGTTGGCGGCGGCCATCCTCAAGCGCCCCGCCGACCAGGCTCCGGCCACCGCGGACCAGCTCCGCGTCCGCCCCCAGGATCTGGTGGCCCTGGGGGTGGCGCGCGGGGTGGTCGCGGCGAAACGCTGAGGACCGTCGTCGCCGACCAGCGGCGGGCACAGCCGCCCGAACCGGCACCCGGACCGGCACCGGCACCGGCACCGGGACCGCGTTCAGGCCTGCGGCGACCTGGCGTCGTACCGTGCGAACCCGCGCCACCACGTGGCCAGCAGTCCCACCACCAGGACGCAGGCCAGTCCCCCGCCCGTGATCGCCACGGCGGGCGAGGTCAGGTCGGCCACCGTCCCGGCGAGGAAGTCCCCGAGCCTGGGCCCGCCCGCGACGACCACGATGAAGACTCCCTGGAGCCGGCCCCGCATCTCGTCGGGGCTGGCGGCCTGCATCATCGTGGAGCGGAACACCATGGAGATGGTGTCGGAGCAGCCGGCGAGGGCGAGGAAGAACAGCCCGAGCCACAGGTTCCGGGTCAGCCCGAAGACGGCGATGGCCAGGCCCCAGGCGGCGACGGACAGGAGGATGGCCAGGCCGTGCCGCCGGATCCGCCCCAGCCAACCGGAGAACACCCCGCCCAGCAGCGCCCCGACGGCCGGCGCCGCCACCAGCAGGCCGACCGTCTTGGCGTCGCCGCCGTACCAGAGCCCGGCGATGGCCGGGAACAGCGCGCGGGGGTGGGCCAGCACCATGGCCGCCATGTCCGAGAAGAAGGTCATCCGAATGTTGGGCCTGGTCCCGAGGAACCGCAGCCCGTCCAGCACGGAGGCCCGGCCCCGGACCCCTTCGGCCCGGTCGGGCTTCATCGAGGGCAACCGCCACATCGCGTAGAGGGCGGCGCAGAAGGTGACGGCGTCGACGAGGTAGGCGGCCTGGTATCCCCACCAGCCGACGACGAGCCCGCCCAGAACGGGGCCGATCATCGTGCCGGAGGTCATCGTGACGGAGCCCAGCGCGTTGGCCGCGGGGAGCTGCTCGGGCGGCAGCAGCCTCGGGATCATCGCCGACCGGGCCGGCCCGTTGAGCGCCCCGCAGACCGCCTGGAGCGCGACGATCGTGTAGAGCAGCCAGACCCGGTGGTAGTCGAGGAGCGCGGCGGCGGCCAGTGCGACGGACAGGACCGCCAGCCCCGTGGAGCTGTGGAGGCCGAGCTTGCGCCGGTCCACGGTGTCCGCGATGGCGCCGCCGTAGAGACCGAAGACCACGAGCGGCACGAGGGAGAAGAGGCCGACGAGCCCGACGGAGAAACTGGACCCGGTGATCTCGTAGACCTGGAGGGAGATGGCCAAGGCGGTCATCGCCTGGCCCATCCAGGAGATGGTCCCGCCGACCCACAGCCGCCGGTAGTCCGGGGACGTGCGCAGCGGGGTCAGGTCGGCGAATATGCGCCGCTCGGGTCGGGGAGGGGACGTCGTACCGGTCACATCGGATGATAACCAGCGGCTCGCGCGCGGCTCTCGTCCTTTTCCCGCCCGTTCACGTCCGCGCAACAGCCGCCCCACCGGAACCGGGCACCCCACCCCGAGTCGGATCTTGCCGCTAACTCGCCATTATCACCGGACATTTGACCGAATCGGCGTACCCTCCCCGCCTCCCGCTCGGCTCATGATGAAAAGACTCGTATGTCCAGGGAGGCGTAGTGATCGAACCTGGCAACAGCACGACGAGCACCAGTCACACCGGCATCCGCGCCGCGGGCAACGGCGGGCCGCACCTCATGGGCGGTGACACGGCCACTCTCACGCTCGGGGTCGAGGAGGAGTTCCTCCTCGTCGACGCCCGCACCCTGCGCGTGGTCCCGGCCGCCCCCCTCGTCCTCGCCACCGCCGCGGGGCTGCCGCACGAGCTGCACCCCGAGGGAACCCGCTACCAGGTGGAGATCGCCACCCCGATCGCGGACTCGGCGGTCACCCTGCGGGCGGAGCTCGCCACCCTGCGGCGCTCCCTCGGCGCGGCGGCCCGCGCCCACGGCTGCCGGCTGCTGGCGGCGCCCTCGCCGATCCTGGCCATGGAGGGGCCGCTGCACCTGACCGACGACGAACCCCGCCAGCGCGAACAGCACCGCCGGTTCGGCGCCCTGACCGACACCCTGGTCAGCTGCGGACGCCACATCCACATCGGCACCCTCGACGTGGACACCGCCGTGGCGGTGTCCAACCGGGTCAGACCCTGGCTGCCCACGCTGATCGCACTGGCGGCCAACTCGCCCTTCTGGGGCGGCCGTGACACCGGCCACTCCAGTTGGCGCGCGATGGCCTGGGCGGGCTGGCCCTCGGCGGGCCTGCCCCCGCACTACACGTCCACGGCCCACTTCCGACGCTCGGTACAGACCCTGCTCGGCTCCGGGGCGGCCCTGGACACCAAGATGGTCTACTGGGACCTCCGCCCGTCCGGGCACTGGCCGACGCTCGAGATCCGGGCGCCCGACATGTCCTCGGACATCGACTCGGCCATCCTCCAGGCGGAACTGGCCCGCGCCCTGGTGGCCACGGCCCTGCGCGAGATCGCGGAACACCTCCCCGACCCGCCGGTGCGGGACGACGTACTGCGCCTGGCCCGCTGGCGGGCGGCCCACGACGGTCTGGAGGGCTTCGGCCTGGACCCGTACTCCGGCACCGAACTCCCCGCGGCCGACCTGGCGGAAGCCCTCTTCGACCGGATCGCCCCGGAACTGGCGGCGGCCGGCGACCTCGACCACGCGGCCAAGACCCTGGCGGGCCTGCTGCGCGACGGCTCGGGCGCCCACCGCCAACGCGTGGCGTACGCGCGCCGCCAGGACCTGATGGACGTACTGCGCCTCGTGGCGGACGACACGGAGGACGTCTAGGGGCCCGACCCGCCGGCCCGGGCCGGCGGGTCGGCGGCCGGGCCGGCGGTCCGGTCCGCGTCCGCGCCGGCGGGTCGGTCCGGCGAGTCGGGCCGGCGGCCCGGCGGGCCTCGCCCGTACCTCGCGCACGGGGAAGGCCCGCCCGGCGAAGGCCCGCACGGGGAAGGCCGCCCCCGTCCGGTTGACCGCCTGGCGCGCCATCCCTCCCGGCCCCCGGACGGCTGGAACCATGCGGAAATGGCTTCCCCCAGCACGGCCGAGGGTTCGGCGAAGGCGCGACTCGTCCTGCTGACGCTCGCGTCCGGTCAATTCCTGATGGCACTCGACAGTTCCGTCATGAACGTCTCCATCGCCACCGTGGCCGAGGACGTGGGCACGACCGTGACGGGCATCCAGGGCGCGATCACCGCCTACACCCTCGTGATGGCCATGTTCATGATCCCCGGCGGCAAGGTCGGGGCACTGATCGGCCGCAGACGCGCGTTCATGATCGGCTGTTGTGTCTACGGGGCCGGCTCCCTCACCACGGCGCTCGCACCGAACCTGTCCGTGCTGCTCGTGGGCTGGGCGTTCCTGGAGGGCATCGGAGCAGCCCTCATCCTGCCCGCGATCGTGGCGCTCGTCGCCGGCAACTTCTCCGTCGAACGGCGTCCCGCCGCCTACGGGCTCGTCGTCGCGGCGGGGGCCGTGGCCATCGCGGTCGGACCGCTCATCGGCGGCGTCGCGACGACGTACTTCTCCTGGCGGTGGGTCTTCGCCGGCGAGGTAGTGGTGGTGCTCGCCATCCTCGTCCTCGCGCGCCGCATCGCGGACGCCCCGCCCGGTGAACGCCGGAGCGTCGACTACGGGGGCGCCGTCCTCTCCGCGCTCGGGCTGGGAACCTTCGTCTACGGCGTGCTCCGGTCCGACGAATGGGGCTGGTTCCAGCCGAAGCCCGACGCGCCGTCGTGGATCGGGGTGTCCCTGACGACGTGGCTGATGCTGGCGGGTCTGCTGCTGATCCGCCTCTTCCTGCACTGGGAGGCGAAGGTCGTCGAGCGGGGCCGGGACCCCCTCGTCGATCCCGACATGCTGCGGAACAAGCAGCTCACCGGCGGCCTGACGATGTTCTTCTTCCAGTACCTCGTGCAGATGGGCGTGTTCTTCGTCGTCCCGCTCTACCTGTCCGTCGCCCTGGGCCTGTCCGCACTGGAGACCGGGGCCCGTCTTCTGCCGCTCTCGGTGAGCCTGCTGGCGGCCGCGACCCTGATCCCGCGCTTCCTCCCCGACGTCTCGCCGCGCCGAGTGGTACGGCTCGGGACCCTCGCGCTGCTCGCGGGAGCGGTGGTGCTGATGGCCGCGATCGACGCGGGCGCCGGGGCGGAGATCGTCACCCTCCCGCTCCTGCTGATCGGGCTGGGCATGGGCGCGCTGGCGTCCCAGCTCGGGTCGGTCACCGTGTCCGCGGTGCCGCAGGCACAGAGCGCGGAGGTCGGCGGCGTACAGAACGCCGTCACCAACCTCGGCGCCTCGATCGGCACGGCACTCGCCGGATCGATCATGATCGGGGCGCTCACGGCCTCCTTCCTGACCACCGTCGAGGCGAATCCGGCGGTCCCGGACAGCGTCAAGAACCAGGCGACCGCCCAGCTCCAGAGCGGCGCGCCGTTCCTGTCCGACGCCCAACTGGCGACCGCCCTGGACGAAGCCGGCACGAGCCCGGAGGTGGCCGAGGCGGCCATGGCCGCCAATGCCGACGCCAGGCTCGACGGCTTGCGCGCGGCCCTCGCCATCCTGGCCTTCGCCGCGCTCATCGCCCTGTTCTTCACCCAACGGATCCCCTCGACCCAGCCCCGCTCGACGGAGCCGTAGCGACCGCCGGGGCACGCCGGACGGGGCGTCCGAGCGGGCCGCCCACCGCGCGCGTGCGGATCCCGGTGACATCGCGGCGGAGGCAGGCGGTCGCGCCGACCGCCCGCCCCGCGCGTGCGGAGCCCGGGGTGGGCGCGCAGCATGGAGGCAGGGCAGGCCCTCCCCGCGGCACGCCCTCGGACGCCTGGAGCCCCCGCATGTCCCGTCCTCCGCTCCCCGGCCGGTCCCGGCCCGCCTCCGCGGTCGCCGCGGCGTTCCTGGCGGCCGGTCTGGCCGCCGTGCCGAGCGGCCCCGCCCACGCCTTCACCGGAGACAACCACGAGGACATCACCCGGGCCGCCCTGCCCTGGGAGCCGGTGACCCTGACCGCGATGGCCGACGCGCGCGGCGGGGCGATCAACGCCAACGACCACCGCCCCTACTTCGACGTCGGCCCCCTGCACTGCGACAACGCCGACCACCTCGAACCCCGCCACGCCCGCGACTACCCCCGTACCCGGGACGAGGCCACCACCGAGCTCCTCGCCTGCGTCCGTACCTCCGTCGCCCGCTTCCGCACCGCGGTCCGGGCCGCGGACGGCCTCGTCGACTCCGACGGGAAGGTGCGCGCGGACCAGGTCGACCTGTCCTCCCCCTGCGTGTGGGACGGCAAGCCCGGGCGGGCCAAGTGCGCCGTGCTCGAACAGCTCGGCCGCGGCTGGCACCAGATCGAGGACTTCTACTCGCACTCCAACTGGGTCGACCGGCCGGCCCCCGGTCCGGTCGGCCTGGACAACCCGCCCGGACTGGGGCGCACGGACGTCGCGCCGTTCCTCGACATCCGCCGCTACAGCGCCATGACGGACGCCGAGTGGACCCGGGAGGCGCGCGAGCGGATCCCCCGGGACCTCACCACCGGCTGCTACCCCGACATGGACTCCACCGGGGTCAAGCCCCCCGACTGCGCCGGCCGCGTCGCCCACAACCGCGCCCTGAACAAGGACACCGCCGCGTCCGCCCGTTCGAGGACGGGCGACAACTTCCGGCATGCCACGGCCGGGGCCACCGCCGAGATCGCCCGCCAGTGGAACGACTTCGAGGCCGAACTGCTCACGGCCTACCCCGACCACCGACGCGGCGCACAGATGGTCTGCGCCCTCACCCACGACAACCCGGCCGCGGCCTGCCCGACCGCCTGACGGACGCCCCGCGCCCGCCGCCCCGCACGGCTGTGACACGGCAAACCATTCAGGTCACAGCACTAGGCACTGGACTTCTCCAGCTCGGACAGTCGGGTCAGGATCCGCTGCGAGAGCTGTGCGGCGGTCAGCCGGTAGGGGCTCCAGCGGTCCCCCGACCCCTCCTTCATGGAGGCGGAAAACCTGTACTGGCCCTTGCCGTTGGGCTCCTTCACCATGTCCGCGAACACCGGGCTCGGCACCAACCAGGCGGTCATGATCGCGCCCCTCTCCACGTCCACCGCCATGAACAACATGTCCAGGTCGGGCCTCGGCTGGAACGTCTGCGAGCGCACGTTCGCCAGGCACTGCCCCTTCCGCACAACCGAGGTGGTGGACATACGGGACTTGACCTGCACGGCCAGCGTCGCCGTACCGCCCCGGCGATGGAACACGAGGTCGACACCCTCGTCGTCGACCATCGACGTGGAGACGTTCAACTCGCCGTGTGTGGCGAGGATGCAGGACGCCGCGACCAGGTACTCGGCCGCCTTTCCCATACGTGCGGCGGACGGGCTCTTGTCGAGGTAGTCCTCGTCTTCAGACATGCCGGCAAGCTACCGGACCGGCGTAACGCGTTCGTCGCCGAGCGCGGCCTCCCGCCACATGCCGGTCACCACCCCGCGCGGCGACGGGCGTACTCCGTCCCCGGGTTCGCGATCACGGTGTGAGCCTCGTCGACACGGGACCCTGCGCTCGGCTCGCCATCACCCACGCACGAGGCCGGAAACGAGAGGGTGCCCCGACCCAGGAAGCCCGGGCGGGGCACCAAAGTGGCTGGTCGCAACGTTTCTGCGAACCAGCCCCGCGGTGGGGCGGGTGGGACTCGAACCCACGGCCGACGGATTATGAGTCCGCTGCTCTAACCGGCTGAGCTACCGCCCCTTTACGGCGTGGCGCGTACATGTGTGCGCGCCGTCTGCCGCAGCATAGCCGCTCATACGATCTCCTGCCTCGGATGCCTCGCATGATCGGCTTCGCTGTCCAGAGAGACCGCGCCGAGTGCTGCCCGGTTCCGGAATCAGGACAAAAAAAGAGGACCCTTGCGGGCCCTCCTCTTCTTTGCTCCCCCGACTGGACTCGAACCAGTAACCTGCCGATTAACAGTCGGCTGCTCTGCCAATTGAGCTACAGGGGACCGCGCTCCCCCGACTGGACTCGAACCAGTAACCTGCCGATTAACAGTCGGCTGCTCTGCCAATTGAGCTACAGGGGATTGCTGCGTTGCACCGAACAGCCCACCTCCGGCGTTTGCCGGGGGGCGAGCGCCCGTTGCGAGTCATAGATTAGCGCAAGCAGGGGGGTGCTCCGCCAATCGGTATCGGCAGCAGGCCGGGCACCACACGACGAAGGGTGACAGGCATGCGGTACAAGGTCACGTTCGCGGTCGGACTGGCCGTCGGGTACGTGCTCGGGACCCGGGCCGGGCGCGAGCGGTACGAGCAGCTGAAGAAGTCGGCCCGCGAGATCGCGCAGAACCCGGCGGTCCGCAATGCCGCGGAGACGGCCGGTCACAGCGGTCGCCAGTACGCGGGCAAGGCCTTCGCGGCGGTGAGCGACAAGGTCGGCGACAAGATGCCGGAGGCGTTCGCCGAGCGGGTCCGGAACCTGCGTGGTCGGGGGACCGGCGCCGGCGGCGAGGACGACTGGGGCACCAGCAACACCTGAGGCCGGTCGGAGGCCTCGCGGCCCGTGGCCGGGAGGCCTCCTCGACGGCGGAGCCCGCCGGTCCGTGCGGCAGAATTCTCCGCATGGGGATAGTCGCCGGGCTGGACAGCTCTTCCACCTTCACTCGCATCGTCGTCTGTGACGCCGACACGGGTGCCGTGTTGCGCCAGGGCTACGCGCCCCATCCGCAGCCGACGGGCGAACCGGGGGGCGCGAACCCCCACGAAACGGACCCCCAGGCGTGGCTGCTCTCGCTCGGCGAGGCGGCCGGCGGCGGTCTCCTCGAAGGGGTCCAGGCCATAGGGGTCTCCGCGCAGCAGCACGGCCTGCTCCCCCTGGACACGCAGGGTGCCCTCGTGCGTCCGGCACTGATCGGCAACGACAAGCGCGGGCAGGTCGCCGCGGCCGACCTGATCGAGGTGCTCGGCGGTCGTCGGGGCTGGGCCGAGGCCGTGGGCTGCGTCCCGCACTCCGCGCAGCCGATCTCGAAGCTGGCCTGGCTGGCTCGTACCGAGCCCGAGGCGGCGCGCCGGGTGGCCGTGTTGATGTCCCCGCACGACTGGCTCGTCTGGCAGTTGCTGGGCCGGCCCGCCCGCCGCACCACCGACCGGGGCGGCGCGTCCGGCACCGGCTACTGGTCGACGGCCACCGGCACCTACCGCCCCGACCTCGTCGAACTGGCCCTGGGTCATCAGGCACTGCTGCCCGAGGTGCTGGGCCCGGCCGACGCCGCCGGCACCACTCCCGAGGGGCTGCTGATATCCGCCGGGACCGGCGAGACCATGGCCGCCGCCCTCGGGCTGGGCCTGGGTCTGGGCGACGCGGTCGTGTCGCTGGGCGCCTCCGGCTCGGTGATGGCGGTGCACCACCAGGCGCTGCCCGACCCCGGTGGCCTGATCACCTCGCTCGCCGACGCGGGCGGCATGCACCTGCCGGTGGTGAACGTCTCCAACGCCGTGCGGACCCTGCGCGGCACCGCCGAGATGCTCGGCACCGACCTGGAGGGGTTGAGCGCGCTGGCGCTGAAGTCGACTCCGGGTGCGCACGGCCTCGTACTGCTGCCGTACCTGGAGGGCGAGCGGACTCCGAACCTGCCGCAGGCCGCCGGCACCCTGTCCGGGCTTCGGAGGGACTCCATGAAGCCGGAGCACCTGGCGCGGGCCTCCTTCGAGGGCATGCTGTGCGGTCTGGCCGACGCCCTCGACATCCTGCGGCACCGGGGGGTGGAGATCCGTCGGGTGTTCCTGCTGGGCGCGGCGGCCGAGCTGCCCGCCGTGCAGGCGGCGGCGCCGGGCCTGTTCGGGACGCAGATCGTGGTCCCGGCTCCGGCCGACTACGCGGCGCTGGGCGCGGCCCGCCAGGCGGCGTGGGCCCTCGGTGTGGCGCGGGGCACCCTCGCGCCGCACACCCCGCCGGTCTGGCCGGGTCCGGCGGCGCAGGTCTTCGAGCCGGGCGAGGACTACCCGGCCTGGCAGGCGGTGCGCCGGCAGTACGTCGCGACGCGCGAGCAGATCCACCCCGGGGCGTTCTAGGCCCCGGCCCGGGAACGGACGTACGCCCGGGCGGCGGTCGCGAGGGGGCTGAGCCGGTCTGGTCCTTTTGACCTGCCTTTGCGAAAACGGGTGGGGATCGGGCACCCGATTGGCCGAAGATGGAGCGAACCCCCTCGATCTTGCCGACCGGAGCCTGCGCGTGCTCATACGACTTCTGCGGACCCATCTGGGCCCGTACCGGAAACCCATCGCCCTGCTCGTGCTGCTGCAACTGCTGCAGACCTGCGCGAGCCTCTACCTGCCCACGCTGAACGCCGACATCATCGACAACGGTGTCGTCAGCGGTGACACCGGTTACATCCTGCGCTTCGGCGCGCTGATGCTCGGTGTCTCGCTCGTGCAGCTCGCCTGCAGCATCGGGGCCGTCTACTACGGCGCCCGCACCGCGGCGGCGCTCGGCCGGGACGTCCGGGCCGCCGTCTTCGACCGCGTGCAGAGCTTCTCCGCGCGGGAGCTGGGCCAGTTCGGCGCCCCGTCGCTGATCACCCGCACGACGAACGACGTCCAGCAGGTCCAGATGCTGGCGTTGATGACCTTCACCCTGATGGTCTCGGCGCCGATCATGTGCGTCGGCGGCATCGTGATGGCGCTCTCGCTCGACGTGAGGCTGTCCGGCGTGCTGCTCGCCGTCGTCCCGACCCTCGGCCTGTCGGTCGGTGCGATCGTCTTCAAGACGCGGCCGCTGTTCCGGAAGATGCAGACCCGCCTGGACATCGTGAACCGGGTGCTGCGCGAACAGATCACCGGCAACCGCGTGATCCGCGCCTTCGTCCGCGACGCGTACGAGAAGGAGCGCTTCCGGGAGGCGAACGCGGAGCTCACCGGAGTCTCGCTGGCCTCGGGGAAGCTGCTCGCGCTGATGTTCCCCGTCGTCATCGTCGTGGTGAACATCTCCAGCGTCGCCGTCATCTGGTTCGGCGCGATGCGCGTGGACAGCGGCGGGATGGAGATCGGCCAGTTGACGGCCTTCCTCGCCTACCTGATGCAGATCGTCATGTCCGTGATGATGGCCACCTTCATGTTCATG
Organism: Streptomyces sp. NPDC002602; assembly: GCF_042889445.1. Classification (NCBI taxonomy): domain Bacteria; kingdom Bacillati; phylum Actinomycetota; class Actinomycetes; order Kitasatosporales; family Streptomycetaceae; genus Streptomyces; species Streptomyces sp. NPDC002602. The sequence goes on from NZ_JBIAQX010000002.1 coordinate 432,781, forward strand.
ATGGTGCCGCGCGCCGAGGTCTGCGCCGAGCGCATCCAGGAGGTCCTGGACACCGAGTCCAGCGTGGTCCCGCCCACGGACCCGGTGCGCGAGTTGCGGCGGCACGGGCAGTTGGAGCTGCGCGGCGCCGACTTCCGCTACCCCGGCGCCGAGGCCTCGGTGTTGCGCGGGGTCGACCTGGTGGCCCGTCCCGGCGAGACGACGGCGGTGATCGGCTCCACGGGCAGCGGCAAGTCCACGTTGCTGGGTCTGGTCCCCCGGCTGTTCGACGCGACCGGCGGCGAGGTGCTGGTCGACGGGGAGGACGTGCGCCGGCTGGATCCGGAGCTGCTGGCCAAGACGGTCGGCATGGTGCCCCAGAAGCCGTACCTGTTCTCCGGCACGGTGGCCTCCAACCTGCGCTACGGGCGCCCGGACGCCACGGACGAGGAGCTGTGGCGGGCGCTGGAGGTGGCCCAGGCCAAGGATTTCGTGTCCGCGCTGGAGGGGGGCCTCGAAGCGCCCGTCTCCCAGGGCGGCACCAATGTGTCCGGCGGTCAGCGGCAGCGGCTGGCGATCGCCCGTACGCTCGTGCAGCGGCCGGAGATCTACCTGTTCGACGACTCCTTCTCGGCGCTGGACTACGCGACGGACGCGGCGCTGCGCGCGGCGCTGTCCCGCGAGACGGAGAACGCGACCGTGGTCATCGTCGCCCAGCGGGTGTCCACGATCCGTGACGCCGACCGGATCATCGTCCTCGACGAGGGCCGGGTGGTGGGCGAGGGACGCCACCACGAGTTGATGGCCGGCAATGAGACCTACCGGGAGATCGTGCTCTCCCAGCTGACGGAGGCGGAGGCGGCGTGAGCGGGCCCGGAGGACGAATGATGATGGGGCCGGCCCAGCGGTCCATGGACTTCAAGGGGTCGGGCAAGCGGCTGCTGGGGCAGCTCGCACAGGACCGGGTCAAGCTGTGGGGCATGGTCGTCGCCGTCATAGGCAGCGTCGCGTTCACGGTGGTCGGCCCGAAGATCCTGGGGAACGCCACCGACCTGGTGTTCGCGGGGATCGTCGGTCGGCAGATGCCTGCCGGGATCACGAAGCAGCAGGCGCTGGACGACCTGCGTGCCAAGGGTCAGGACGGCATGGCGGACATGCTGTCCGGAACCGCCTTCACCCCTGGGCAGGGCATCGACTTCGGTGCCGTCGGGGTCGTGGCGATCTGGGCGCTGGTGGTGTTCACCCTCGCCGGTCTGCTGATGCTGGTCGCGACGCGGCTGTCGAACCACGTCATGAATGGCACCGTGTACCGGATGCGCGAGGAGCTCCAGGCGAAGCTGTCGCGGCTGCCGCTGTCGTACTTCGACCAGCAGAAGCGCGGCGAGGTGCTGAGCCGGGCGACGAACGACATCGACAACATCGGGCAGACCCTCCAGCAGACGATGGGGCAGTTGCTGAACTCGCTGCTGACGATCGTCGGCGTGTTGGCGATGATGTTCTGGATCTCGCCGCTGCTGGCGCTGGTCGCGCTGGTGACGGTGCCGGTCTCGATCTTCGTCGCGGCGAAGATCGGCAAGAAGTCGCAGCCTCAGTTCGTGGCGCAGTGGAAGACCACGGGCACGCTCAACGCGCACATCGAGGAGATGTACTCGGGGCACAACCTGGTCAAGGTCTTCGGTCGACAGAAGGAGTCCGCGGCGGTCTTCGCCGAGGAGAACGAGGCGCTGTACAAGGCGTCGTTCAAGGCGCAGTTGGTCAGCGGCATCATGCAGCCGGTGATGTTCTTCATCTCGAACGTCAACTACGTGCTGATCGCGGTCGTCGGCGGTCTGCGGGTGGCCTCGGGCACCCTGTCGATCGGTGACGTGCAGGCCTTCATCCAGTACTCGCGCCAGTTCTCGATGCCTCTGACGCAGGTCGCCTCGATGGCGAACCTGGTGCAGTCCGGGGTGGCCTCGGCGGAGCGGGTGTACGAGCTGCTCGACGCCGAGGAGCAGGAGGCGGACGCGGAGGTCCCGGAGCGTCCGGAGTCGCTGCGCGGTCAGGTCACCCTGGACAAGGTCGCCTTCCGCTACGAGCCGGACAAGCCGCTGATCGAGAACCTCTCGCTCACGGTCGAACCCGGGCACACGGTCGCGATCGTGGGCCCGACGGGCGCCGGCAAGACCACGCTGGTCAACCTGCTGATGCGGTTCTACGAGGTCACGGGCGGCGAGATCGCCCTGGACGGCGTGGACATCGCGAAAATGACCCGCGAGGAGCTGCGGAGCGGGATCGGCATGGTGCTCCAGGACACCTGGCTGTTCGGCGGCACCATCGCGGAGAACATCGCCTACGGGGCTTCGCGCGAGGTGACCCGCGCGGAGATCGAGGAGGCCGCGCGGGCGGCGCACGCGGACCGGTTCATCCGCACCCTGCCGGACGGCTACGACACGCTGCTGGACGACGAGGGCGCGGGGGTCAGCGCGGGCGAGAAGCAACTGATCACCATCGCGCGGGCGTTCCTGTCGGACCCGGTGATCCTGGTGCTCGACGAGGCGACCAGCTCGGTGGACACCCGTACCGAGGTGCTGATCCAGAAGGCGATGGCGCGTCTCGCGCACGGCCGTACGTCCTTCGTCATCGCGCACCGGCTGTCCACGATCCGCGACGCGGACGTGATCCTGGTGATGGAGAGCGGTTCGATCGTGGAGCAGGGCACCCACGAGGAGCTGTTGGCGGCGGACGGCGCCTACGCGCGGTTGTACGCGGCGCAGTTCGCGCAGGCGGTGGCCGAGGTCGACTGACCGGGCGGGCTTTTACACGCCGAAGGGGTGCCCTCGTCGAGGGGGCACCCCTTCGGCGTGTCCGAGTTCGGCCGTCCGGGCCGCGTGCGGTCCGGACGGGCGTGCGCGTCAGTCCAGGTAGCCGCGGAGCTGGTCGGCGAAGGCGTGGTCGCGCAGCTTGTTGAGGGTCTTGGACTCGATCTGGCGGATCCGTTCGCGGGTCACGCCGAAGATCCGGCCGATCTCCTCCAGGGTGCGCGGCCGGCCGTCGGCCAGGCCGTAGCGCAGTTGGACGACCTTGCGTTCGCGCTCGCCGAGGGTCGAGAGCACGGCTTCGAGGTGTTCGCGGAGCAGGAAGAAGGCCGCCGACTCCATGGGCGAGGTGGCGTCCCCGTCCTCGATGAGGTCCCCGAGGGCCACGTCGTCCTCCTCGCCCACCGGGGCGTGCAGGGAGACCGGCTCCTGCGCGAGACGGAGTACCTCGAGGACCCGCTCGGGGGTCAGTTCGAGGTGGACGGCGACCTCTTCGGCGGTGGGCTCGTATCCGCGTTCCTGGAGCATGCGGCGCTGGACGCGCACGACGCGGTTGATCAGTTCCACGACGTGGACGGGGACGCGGATGGTCCGGGCCTGGTCGGCGAGGGCCCGGGACATCGCCTGCCTGATCCACCAGGTGGCGTAGGTGGAGAACTTGTAGCCGCGGGCGTAGTCGAACTTCTCGACGGCCCGGATCAGGCCGAGGTTCCCCTCCTGGACCAGGTCGAGCATGGTGAGCCCGCGGCCCACGTAGCGTTTGGCCACGGAGACGACGAGGCGCAGGTTGGACTCGATGAGGCGGCGTTTGGCCATCCGTCCCATGACGACGAGCTTGTCCAGGTCGAGGGTGAGCTGGAGGTCGAGGCCGGGGGTGTTGCCCAGCTTCTCCTCGGCGAACAGCCCGGCCTCGACGCGTCGCGCCAGGTCCACTTCCTCCGCGGCGGTGAGCAGCGGGATCCTGCCTATCTCGCGCAGGTACTGTCGGAAGAGGTCGGCGGAGGGTCCCGCGCCGCTCCCGCTGTCCGCGCTGCGCCTGCGCTGCTCGGGCACCGGTTCGATCAGCTCCAAGACCTCGGGCTCGTCGTCCACGGCTTCGGCCTCTGCCTCGACGGGTTCGTCGGCCCGAGCGGGGTGACTCACGTTCACGGTCAGGGTCCGGGTCTGCACGGGGGCGACCTCCAGGGCTCCGAGGACGGGGGCACCGCACCTCAGTGTGGGGTACGACACATCGCCGCCACGAGGGGCGTGCGAGCACTTTCTGAGTCCGGTGCGTGACCGATGGTTACCCCCTGGCGGGAACCTCGATGCGGATCGGACGGATGTCCGAGACCGGTTCGCGGCGGCTCCGGCGCCGACCTGCGCGGAGCGCGGCGCGTGACGTGGCGGGAGGCCGACCGGCGGGGCGGGGCGTTGTGCCCGGTGCCCCGCCGGGCGGGGGTCACCGGCCGGTCAGGTACTTCACGGTGAGGCCGGCCGTCCAGCCGCCGTCCACGGCGAGTTCGGCGCCCGTCATGTACCCGGCGGAGTCGGAGAGCAGGAAGGCGACGGCGGCGGCGATCTCCTCGGGGGCGCCGACGCGGCCCATCGGGGTGCCGGGGTAGTTGCCGTCGCCGGCCTCGATGCCGACCGGGGCGGTCATCGGGGTGAGCGTCATGCCGGGGTGCACGGAGTTGACGCGGATCCGCGCCTCGGCGAGTTCGACCGCGCCGATCTTCGACAGGCCGCGCACGCCCCACTTGGAGGCCCCGTAGCCGGCGGTCAGGGCGAGGCCGGTGAGGCCGGCGGCGGAGGAGATGTTGACGATGGAGCCGCCGCCGTTCGCGCGCAGCAGCGGGATCGCCGTCTTGATGCCGATGAAGGTGCCGACCAGGTTGATGTCGACGACCCGGCGGAAGTGCTCGACGCTCTCGTGCTCCAGGAACCGACCGGTGGCCACGCCGGCGTTGTTGACCAGTCCGTCCATGCGGCCGAACTCGGCGAGCGCGTGGTCCAGCGCCGCCGCCCAGTCGGCCTCGCTCGTCACGTCGTGCCTCAGGAAGCGGGCCGCGTCGCCCAGTTCGGCAGCGGTCTCGGCGCCCTCCGTCTCCAGCACGTCGGTGATCAGCACCTTGCCGCCGCCGTCGACGACGGCCCGCGCGGTGGCCGCGCCCAGCCCTCGGGCTCCGCCGGTGACGACGACGACCTTGCCGGTCAGATCCACAACAGCCACGGTTCCACACCCCTGACGCACACGACGGATCGGCATATGACTAATCGGCATATGCCGACGGTCGCGTCAGTCTGCCAGAGCGGCCAGGGCCCGCGACACCCCCTGCTCCTTCGGTCCCAGGAAGCGCGGTTCGGGCCGCAGGGTCGCGTCCAGCGCCGCCTTGCCGGCCGCGAAGACCTCGCGGGTGCTGCCGTAGTACCAGGTGGAATCGTGTACGTCGGCGACCCCGACCCCGTACGAGTCCACGCCCGCGGCCTGGCACAGGGCGACGGCCCGCCGGATGTGGAAGCCCTGGCTGATCAGCACCGCCCGGTGCACCCCGAAGATCTCTTTGGCACGGACACAGGAGTCCCAGGTGTCGAAGCCGGCGTAATCGCTGACGACCCGGTCGTCCGGCACCCCGTGCCCGGTGAGGTAGGTGCGCATCGCGTCGGGCTCGTCGTACTCCTCGCGACTGTTGTCGCCGGTGACCAGGACGACCTTGACCTTGCCGGCGCGGTACAACTCGGCGGCCGCGTCGAGCCGGTCGGCGAGGTAGGGGGTGGGTCTGCCGTTCCACAGTCCGGCTCCGAACACCACGGCCACGTCGGCCGCCGGCGCGTCGGCCGTGGTCCGCAGTCGTGGCGCGGCGGCGGCGTGCGTCCAGGCCGAGGGCAGCAGCGCGAGCACGCAGCCGGCCATGACGGCCTGCACGGCCCGCCGCCGCGCCTTGACGGTGCGCAGCGGCAGCCCCGGCCTCTTCCCGATCCCGCGCATGAGTGTTCCCCCGGTGATGCCGTCGGATGTGTCGCTGATCAGGACGCGGACAGGGGGCGCGCGGTTTCGGCGACCGCCCCGGGCGTGCGCCGGCCACCGGAGCCCGCGTCCCCACCGGCGCCGAGCGCACAGCACAGTGCCCGACCGGCGCCGGTGAGCAGTCGGTAAAGACCCGTCACCCCGGCGCAACGCCCCGGCAATCTCGGCCCCGCAGGATCGGTTCATGACGGAGTCGGCGCACCCTCCCGAGTACCAGTCCCTCCCCCTCCCTCCCTCCACCGCCGCGGAACTGCTGACGCGGATCACCGCGCAGCTCGGCACGCAGCTCAGCGGATTGCGCCCCCGGCACGGCCCGGGGGCCCGGCACCACGGAGTCCACGCATGCAGCCCACCCTCGTCGCCGTGGCCCACGGCAGCCGCGACCCTCGTGCCCTGCCCACCGTCGAGGCCCTGCTCGAACGGGTCCGTGAGCTCCGCCCCCGGCTCGACGTCCGGCTGGGGCACGTCGAGCTGAACCGGCCCCTGCTCGACGACACCCTCGACCGCGCCACCGGCGAGGCCGTCCTGGTGCCGCTGCTGCTCAGCCGGGGGCACCACGTCAAGCGGGACCTGCCCGCGGCCGCCGCCCGGGCCGGCCATCTGCGGACCCGGGTCGCCGAGCCGCTCGGCCCGCATCCCCTGCTGGTCGAGGCCCTGTACGAGCGGCTGCTGGAGGCGGGCTGGAGCCCCGGCACGCCCGTGGTGCTGGCCTCGGCCGGCTCGCGCGACCCCGACGCCGCCGCCGACGTCCGCCTCGGCGCGGCCCTGCTCTCCGAGCGCCTCGGCGGGGTCGCCGTGGTCCCGGGCCACGCCTCGGCCGCCGCGCCGAGCGTCCCCGAAGCCGTGCGGGCCCTGTCGCTCCGGACCGGGCGCCGGGTCGCCGTCGCCTCGTACTTCACCGCTCCCGGCCGGTTCGCCACCGCGAGCGCGGCCGCCGCGAGCGGGCCGGCCGCCGCGCCGCTGGGCGCGCACCCGGCGCTGGCCCGACTGGTGGTGCGACGGTACGAGGAGGCCCTGGCCCGCCGGGAACGCCCCCTGGAGCGGGCCGTCGCGTAAGGGGTCGGGTTCGGTCGGATCGCCCGCCTTGACGGTGGTTCCGGTTACCGTCTGACCATGGAAGGCTTGGAAGGCACCACCGCACCCGCCCGTCCCGTCGACCCGTACGACCCGGCCGACACCGAGCGCTGGGCCGGCGAGCCCGACAAACGACCCGGCCGGACCGCCTTCCAGCGGGACCGCGCCCGTGTGCTGCACTCCGCCGCGCTGCGCCGGCTCGCCGGCAAGACGCAGGTCGTCACCCCGGGCACGCGTTCGTACGACTGGGACGCGAGCCCTCGTACGCGGCTGACGCACTCGCTGGAATGCGCCCAGATCGGCCGGGAACTCGGGCTGGCCCTGGGCTGCGACCCCGATCTGGTCGAGGCGTCCTGCCTCTCGCACGACATGGGCCATCCGCCGTTCGGCCACAACGGCGAGGAGGCGCTGAACGAGTTCGCGAAGGACTGCGGCGGCTTCGAGGGCAACGCCCAGTCGCTGCGCCTGCTCACCCGCCTGGAGCCCAAGCGGTTCGTGCCCGATCCCGCCTCGGGCGAGCTCGTCAGCGTCGGCCTGAACCTCACCCGGGCCTGCCTGGACGCCGCCACCAAGTACCCCTGGGCCCGCGGTGACCACCCCACCGACCCGGGCTCGGTGAAGTTCGGCGCGTACGAGGACGACCTGCCCGTCTTCGAGTGGCTGCGCCGGGGCGCGCCCGCCGACCGCAAGTGCTTCGAGGCCCAGGTCATGGACTGGGCGGACGACGTGGCGTACTCCGTCCACGACTTCGAGGACGGCCTGCACGCCGGTCACCTCGACCCGAACCTGCTCTTCGCGGAGCCCGAGCGCGCCGCGATCTGGCAGGTGGCCATCGGTCGGTACGTGCCGGCGGACACCGCGCCCGAGGAACTGCGCGAGGCCCTGGACCGGCTGATGGAGCGGGAATGGTGGCCGCACGGCTACGACGGCTCCGCCATCGCCCAGGCCCGGTTGAAGGACGCCACCAGTCAACTGATCGGCCATTTCTGTACGGCCGCCGAGACCGCGACCCGGGAGGCGTACGGGCCGGGCCGGTTGACCCGCTACTCCGCCGGGCTGGTGGTCCCGCGCGAGGCGCGCAACGAATGCGCCGTCCTCAAGGCGGTCGCGGACCTGTACGTGATGCAGCGCGACGAGCAGGAGCGGGTCCGCGCCGACCAACGCGTCGTCCTGGCCGAACTCGCGGAGGCGCTCAGCGCCCGCGCGCCCGAGGGCCTGGAACCGCAGTTCAGGGCGATCTTCGACGCGGCGACGGACGACAAGGCCCGCAAACGCGCGGTCGTCGACCAGATCGCCTGCCTCACCGACGCGTCCGCGCGCTCCCTTCACGCCCGTCTCACCAGAAGGCCCTGACGCTCCGAAGGGTGAGTCGATCGGGCCATTCCCCCTTCACGGGGCAGGCTCAGTGCGGGACGCTCGCATGTGGTCGCATGTGGCGGAGAGGTTATGAGGAGGCATCAGGTGGTCGACGCACACCGAACATTCGTCATCGTCGGCGCGGGACTGGCCGGGGCGAAGGCGGCCGAGACGCTGCGGACCGAGGGGTTCACCGGCAGGGTGATCCTGATCGGCGACGAACGTGAGCATCCCTACGAGCGGCCTCCGCTGTCCAAGGGCTACCTGGCGGGCAAGGAGGAGCGCGAGAGCGTCTTCGTCCACGAGCCGTCCTGGTACGCGCGCTCGGACATCGAGCTGCATCTGGGGCAGCCCGCGGTGCAGCTCGACCGGGACGCGAAGAAGGTGGTGCTGGGCGACGGCACCGCGCTGCACTACGACAAGCTGTTGCTGGCGACCGGTGCGGAGCCGCGCCGCCTCGACATCCCGGGCACCGGCCTCGCCGGCGTGCACCACCTGCGGCGGCTCGCGCACGCCGAGCGGTTGCGCAACGTCCTGGCCGGCCTGGGCCGGGACAACGGCCACCTGTTGATCGCGGGCGCGGGTTGGATCGGCCTGGAGGTCGCGGCGGCGGCCCGCGGGTACGGCGCCGAGGTGACCGTGGTCGAGCCGGAGGCGACTCCGCTGCACGCGGTGCTCGGCCCGGAGATCGGCCGGCTGTTCGCGGACCTGCACGCCGAGCACGGGGTCCGCTTCCACTTCGGCTCCCGGCTCACCGAGATCGTCGGGCACGACGGGATGGTGCTGGCCGCCCGGACCGACGACGGCGAGGAGCACCCGGCGCACGCGGTGCTCTCGGCGATCGGCGCGGCGCCGCGCACGGCGCTGGCCGAGACCTCGGGGCTGGCCCTGATCGACCGGGAGCACGGCGGCGGGATCGCGGTGGACGCGTCCCTGCGGACCTCCGACCCGGACGTGTTCGCCGTCGGGGACGTGGCGGCGGCGCACCACCCGGTGCTCGGGACCCGGCTGCGGGTGGAGCACTGGGCGAACGCCCTCAACGGCGGTCCGGCCGCGGCGCGGGCGATGCTGGGGCAGGAGGTCTCCTACGACCGGGTGCCGTACTTCTTCTCCGACCAGTACGACGTGGGCCTGGAGTACTCGGGGTACGCGCCGCCCGGCGGGTACGACCAGGTGCTGATCCGCGGGGACGTGGGGAAGCGGGAGTTCATCGCGTTCTGGCTGTCCGACGGCCGGGTGCTGGCCGGGATGAACGTGAACGTGTGGGACGTCACCGAGCACATCCAGGCCCTGATCAGGTCGAAGGCGCCGGTGGACCCGGGCAGGCTCTCGGACCCGTCGGTTCCGCTTTCCTCCCTGGTGGTGGCGGAGGGGGCCTGACGGGATTGCCGCCGCCCGGCCGTAGACTTCACGGGTGGCAGGACGGATCAACGACGACGACGTGAAGGCGGTACGGGACGCGGTCCCGATCGACGCCGTGGTCTCCGACTACCTCCAGCTCCGCAACGCGGGTGGCGGCAACCTCAAGGGCCTCTGCCCCTTCCATGACGAGAAGTCCCCGTCCTTCCAGGTCAGCCCCGGCAAGGGGCTGTACCACTGCTTCGGCTGCCAGGCGGGCGGGGACACCCTCGACTTCATCATGAAGATCGACCACCTCTCCTTCTCGGAGGCGGTCGAACGGCTCGCGGGCCAGGCCGGCATCACCCTGCGGTACGAGGAGGGCGGCTACACCGCCGGCACCAGCGGCCGGGGCGAGCGCATCCGCCTGGTCGAGGCGCACAAGGCCGCCGCGCAGTTCTACGTGGAGCAGCTCGACAGCGCCGAGGCCGAGATCGGCCGCAAGTTCCTGGCGGAGCGCGGCTTCGACCAGGCGGCCGCCACGCACTTCAGCGTGGGCTACAGCCCCGCCGGCTGGGACCACCTGACGCGGTTCCTGCGCGGCAAGGGCTTCACCGACAAGGAACTGATCACCTCCGGGCTGGCCCAGGACAGCCGCAGCGGCAAGCCCATCGACCGCTTCCGCGGCCGGTTGATGTGGCCGATCCGCGACATCAGCGGCGAGGTCGTCGGCTTCGGCGCGCGCAAGCTGCGCGACGACGACAACGGCCCCAAGTACCTGAACACCCCCGAGACCGCGATCTACAAGAAGGGCCAGGTCCTCTACGGCATCGACCTGGCCAAGAAGGAGATCGCCAAGACCTCCCGAGCCGTGGTCGTCGAGGGCTACACGGACGTCATGGCCTGCCACATGGCCGGGGTCACCACGGCGATCGCGACCTGTGGCACCGCCTTCGGCGGGGACCACATCAAGATCCTCCGGCGCCTGCTGATGGACAACGCCACCGCCGAGGTGATCTTCACGTTCGACGGCGACGCCGCCGGTCAGAAGGCGGCGCTGCGCGCCTTCGAGGACGACCAGAAGTTCGCGGCCGAGACCTCGATCACCATCGCCCCCGGCGGCATGGACCCCTGTGACCTGCGCCTGGCGCAGGGCGACGCCGCCGTGTCGGGACTGGTGGAGGCCCGGACCCCGCTGTTCGAGTTCGCCCTGCGACACATCGTGTCCCGGCACAACCTGGAGAACCCGGCGGGGCGCGCGGCCGCACTGGCCGAGGCGGCGCCGGTCGTCGCCAGCATCAAGGACCTCTCGATCCAGCACGAGTCCGCGGTCCAACTGGCTGGCATGCTCGGCATCCTCGACGAGCAGTTCGTCGTCAAGCGGGTCGCCCAGTTGGCGCGGTGGGCGCGCGAGCGCGGCAACCAGCCACAGCAACAGGGCCGGGGCCGCCCCCGGGAGGCGGCCGCCCCCACCGCGCCGGCGCCGCTCGGCGGCGGGCCCGCGCTGAACCTGCGCAGCCCCGCCCACCGCACCGAGCGGGAGCTGCTCAAGCTGGCGCTCCAGCGACCGGCGCTGGTCTCCCCCGCGTTCGACGCGTACGGGATCGACGAGTTCACCGCCCCGCCCTACGCGGCGGTCCGCCAGGCCATCCAGGACGCCGGCGGCGCCTCCCAGGACACCGACGACTACCTGGCACGGGTCCGCGAGGCAGCCCCGAACGACACCGTCCGCGCGATGGTCACGGAGCTGGCGGTGGAGGCCATCCACGCCAAGACGGTCGACGAGATCTACGCCGGGGTCCAGCTGGTGCAGGTGCGCCTGCGCGCGGTCGACCGCCGGGTCCTGGAGATCCAGGGCACGCTGACCCGCCTGAGCCCACAGGCCCCGCCGGAGCAGCACGCGGCGGTCCAGGAGGAGCTGTGGGTGCTCCAGCAGTACGGTCGGCGGTTGCGCAACCGGGGTGCCGAGGGGCTGTAGTCCCGCGACGCCCCCTCCCCTCGGTCGGGTGGGGCCGGTCAGCGGCCGAGCCAGTCGCCGCCGGGGATCTCGGTGCCGGAGGCGGCCAGGTCCCGGGCGAGCAGCGGGGAGGCCAGGTACACCCACGCGGGCACCGGGGTGCCGTCCGGGAGCAGGGCCTCGCGGACGACCCGGTCGTACAGGTTGCCCGGCCGGCCCGGTCCCTCGTACTCCTCCAGCAGATCGAGCGCGACCAGCAGTTCCGCGTACCGGCCGGGGGCCGGGGTGATCAGCTCGCCGCGTATCGCGGAGCCGGGGCGCGCGACGGCGTACGGATATCCGGGGCCCTCGTAGAGGACGGCGTCCGGCAGCGTGGCGGGCTGCTCGGCGGCGACCCGGCCCCGCAGGAACAGGTCGTGGTTGACCTCGCCGGGGCGCAGGGTGCCGTACACGAAGAACGGCGGGGGTGATCCGACCGATTCCGGCCGATCGACCGATGTCACGGGGTGCTCCTTCGGGTTCCACTGGACGTTCGACGGGGTCGGCCCCGGGCCGAAAGACCCGACTTCCCCCGCCCGATCCCACCGTACGCACCGCTGTTGCACAATCTCCCGGTCCCCGTGACGGGCCCCGTCCATCATCGGAATCCGCCCGTCCCCCACCCCACGGCTGCCCCCTCCATGACGCGATCGACCCACCGCTCCCTCGCCGCCCTGCTGCTGTGCGCCCTCGCCGCGGTGTCGGGCGGCTGCGCCTCCCCCGGCGGGCTCGCCGCGGGCGAGCCGGCGCCCCCGGTGTCCACCCGGCCCCGACCCGAACCCCTCTGGCGGGCCTGGGTCGACGACTCCCCCCGTTCCCCGGGCAGGGAGGCCGCCGCCGGGCGCACGCCTGCGGCGCCGCTGCCGCACGCGCCCGCCCTCGGCCCGGACGGGCTCGCGGGGGTGGACGTCGCGGCCGTCGTGCGGGCCGACCGGAACATGGCGCACCACGCGACCCGGGGCCGGATCGACGCCCCCGGCAAGCCCGGTCTGCGACCGCCGGTGTACCTGGACCTGACCGGCGACGGGAAGCCCGAACTGATCGTCGCGGCCGACACGGAGTCGGGGCGGACCGCGCTGACCGTGTACACGGCGCGGGACGGAGGGATCGTGCCCGTCCTCTTCGCGACGGGCCGACGGATGGCGGTCGAGTCCCTCGGCCGTGACCTGCTGATCCGCACGGCGGCGGACGCGGGCGCCCGGCAGGCCGTCCGCTACCAGTGGGACGGGCGGCGGATGACGGTCGTCAGCGAGGAACGCCGCTACGGCGGGTGCGGCCTCGGCGGTGCGTCCGGGGCGCCGTCCGCCCCGGGGGCCTCGCCGGGCGCGGACCGCGGGCGGGTGGGCCGGTGAGACGCCCGGTGGCGCGGGTGCGGCGGCTGCCGGGGGCGCTCGGCCTGCGATGGAAGATCGCCGTCCTGTTGGCCGCGGGGTGCTCGCTGGTCGCGGTCACCATCGGCCTGTTGATCCACGACGCCCGGGTCCGTCAGGTCGGGGAGGCCGCGCGGGCGGGCGCCGTGGCCCAGTTGGTCCGGGTGCGGCAGGTGTACGAGCTGACGGGCGGACTCGACTTCGGCAGGGTCGGGGAGATCGACGCGCGCATCGACTGCCCGGGCCTGCCGCCGGGCCTGCGGGAGGCGGCCCTCGCGGGGCAGCGCACGACCTGGCTCGACCTGGGCGGGGAGCACCCGACGGTGTGGGCGGCCCGGCCGGTGGGCGGGAAGCACGTGCTGTCCGTACGGCGGTCACTGACCCACGAGCAGGCCGAACTGGACGAGTTGGACACCCAGTTGGTGGCGTACGGGGTGGGTGTCGTGACCCTGGCGGCCATCGGGGGCGCGTTGCTCGCCGGCCGTATGAGCCGGGACCTGCGGGCGGCGGCGGAGACGGCTCGGCGGATCAGCGAGGGGGACCTGGACGCGCGGATCAGCCCGTCGGGGGCGCCGGGCACGCGCGACGAGGTGGCCGAACTGTCGGCGGCCGTCGACACCATGGCCGCGAGTCTCCAGCAACGGTTGGAGGCGGAACGCCGGTTCACGGCGGACGTGGCGCACGAGCTGCGGACTCCGCTCACGGGCCTGCACACGGCCGCGGAACTGCTGCCACCCGGGCGGCCCACGGAACTGGTGCGCGACCGGGTCGCGGCGCTGCGGACCCTGACGGAGGACCTGCTGGAGGTGGCCCGGCTGGACGCGGACCGGGAGGAGGCCCGCCTGGAGGCGCATCCGCTGGGGCCGCTGACCCTCTCGATCACCCGGCGCTCCGGGGTGACGGCTGAGGTCATCGGGGGCGACGCGCCCGGGTCCGTCCGCACGGACGCCCGCCGGCTGGAGCGGATCCTGACGAACCTGCTGGTCAACGCCCGGCGCCACGGCGCGGGCCCGATCTCGGTCACGGTGTCCGGGAACACGGTGACGGTCCGGGACCAGGGGCCCGGCTTCCCGGAGGAAGTACTGCGGGACGGGCCCCGGCGGTTCCTGACGGGAACACCGGAGCGGGGGCAGGGCACGGGGCTCGGCCTGACCATCGCACTCGGGCAGGCCGCGGTGATCGGCGCCGCAGTCACCCTGTCGAACCCGCCCCCGACCGGCGCGTCGGCGATGGTCGCCCTCCCCTACGCCTGAACACCCGGCGGGGGCGGGGCGGGGGCGGCGGGGCGGTCCGGACGCTCGGGCAGGCGGGGCGGGCGGGACGCGGGCGGTCCGGACACGCTCGGACAGGCGGACGGGCGGACAGGCGGGGCGGGGGCGGTCCGGAGGCTCGGGCAGGGGGGCGGGCGGGACGCGGTTCACCCGTCCGGCCGGGGGCCACGAATGCCCCAGACACCGCCCTTGACCTGTGAGAACACCCGCACGACCGGCATACCTGACACCTCATCAACAGGCACGACGGCCCGACCCCGGGTTACCTCGGGATCACGACCCCGCGTCCCGAGGAGTCCCCATGCGCCGACGCACCGCACACGTGCTCACCGCCACCGCGCTGACCGCCGTCGCCTTCGCCGGCCCGGTCGCCGGAGCGGTGGCCGCCGCGGACCTCGGCATGCCCGGCTTCGTCGCGGGGGACTTCGCCCCGCTGGAGGTGTGGCCCAAGTCCGCCGCCGCCGGGGCCACCGTCACCGTGAACACGAACGCGTGCGGCCCCGGCAGCAGCGCCGACGGTGACGCCACCACCGTGGGGGGCGGCCGTTTCAAGCTGGTCCCGGGCACCCACAAGGAGGTCGTCGTGGGGCAGTTCCAGGTCTCCCGCCACCACGGACCCGGCACCTACGACATCGGGGTGACCTGCGCGAACGGCAAGTTCGCCACCGGCAACCTGGTCGTCGCCGAACGCGGCCCGCAGGGCCACGTCCACACCGGGGTGGGTGGTGGGACGACCACCACGGCCAACCCCGCCAAGATCACGGCGGGAGCGGCCGTCCTGGCCGCGGTCGCCGTGTGCGGTACCTGGCTCATGCGTCGCCGGGCGAGCGGCACGCGGAGCTGACGGAGGCCCGCCGCGGCTTCGGCCGCGGTCCGACCGGTACCGCACCCCGTCGCCCGCCCCGCGAGGTCCCCCCGTTCGCGGGGACGGGCGACGGCTCAGCCAGAGGATCGGCACGCCCAGCGCAAGGGGGCAGACATGGACACCTCCCGCGCCGCCGGCCGCGGCGGGCTCCTCGCCCTGGCCGCCTGCGTCGGCGTCTGGCTCGTCTCCAGCGGCTCCGCCGAGACCACGGGGCCCCCGCTGCCCTCCCCCGCCGAGGCGCTGAACACGCTGAGCGCCCAGGCCTCGTACCCCGGCAGCATCGACCCGCTCCCCGGCTCCCCGCCCACCCGGATCCGGATCCCCGTCATCCGCGTGGACGCCCCGCTGACGGGTCTCGGCCTGGAGCGCGACGGCAGCCTCCAGGTGCCGCCGCCCGCCCGGCGCGACCTCGCGGGCTGGTACCGGGAGGGCGTCACGCCGGGCGCCGTCGGCACGGCCGTCGTCGCCGGACACGTCGACCACACCACCGGCCCGGCGGTCTTCTACCACCTGGGCGCGCTGCACCGCGGGGCGGCGATCGAGGTGGCGCGCGCGGACGGGCGTACGGCGGTGTTCACGGTCCACGCCGTCGAGGTCTACGACGCCGAGGACTTCCCCGACGCCCGCGTGTACGGCCCTTCGCCGCGCGCCGAGCTCCGGGTGATCACCTGCGGCGGCGGCTTCTCGCCGCGTACGGGCTACCGAGGCAACGTGGTCGTCTTCGCGCACCTGACGGGAACCCATTAGGGGACGTACCGGGCGGTGATCAACGAGTGCAGCGGCTTCCGGGGCGGGTGCCCCGTCGGGGGTGACAGGGCCCGGCGATCCGCCCCTGCGCCGTGTGGGCGCGAGCGACCGGGCGCGATGCCGGTCACAGCACCAGGCCGCGCAACGCGTCAGACCACGGCGAGCCGGTCCACCAGCAGGTCGGCTCTCCGCTCGGCGTCCCCCGGGGGCAGCCGTCCCGCCCGGGTCAGGGTCGCCAGCCCGTGCAGGGCCGCCCAGAACACCTCGGTGAACAGTCCCGGGTGAACGCCCTCCCCGGCGACGTCGCCGAGGGTCTCCGACAGGGCCGCGAAGGCGTCCTTCAGGGGCTCCGGGGTGTCCTCGTCGGCGAACGCCAGGCCGCCGTCGAGCCGGAACATGGCGTCGTAGACCGCCGGATTGCGCTCGGCGAAGTCGAGGTAGCCGCGGGCGAGGGCGGCGACCCGGGCGCGCGGGCCGTCCGCGAGGGAGGCCGCGGCCCGCAGCGCCGCGGCCATCTCGGTGGCGCCCTCCAGGGCGACGGCACCGATGATCTCGCGTTTGCCGCGGAAGTGGCTGTAGAGGACGGGCTGGCTGTACTCGATGCGCTCGGCGAGCCGGCGGGTGGTGACCGCGTCCCAGCCCTGCTGCTCGGCGAGTTCGCGGGCCGTCGCCACGATGAGCTGCTCGCGGACCGCCCGTTCGCGCTCCTTGCGTTCCTGTACCGACATGAGTGGATCCTAGCACTGCTAGACAAACAAGCGGCAGCAGGGTTAGCGTTGCCCCATCATCTAGCAACGCTAGATCCCAGGAGGGGTAGCCATGCTCAACGCACTTGAGATCGTCACCACCGTGCTCGTCGGCCTGATGGTGGGAGTGGAGTTCTCCGTCGCCTTCGTCATCAACCGGATCCTCGACGCCCTCCCCGACGACAGCAACCAGCGCGGCCGAAGCCACGGCGGCCGGATGCTCGGCGCCGTCATGCCGGTCTGGTACGTCGGCTCGCTCGTCCTCGTCGCGCTCTGGGCCGTCGCCGGATGGCAGCACGACGGCGCCGGACTCGTCGTCACCGCGGGCGGGTTGCTGGTGCTCAGCGTGGTGATGTCGCTCCTGTTGCTCGTCCCGATCAACAACCAGAGCAAGACGTGGACCACCGAGAACCGGCCCGCCGACTGGAAGGAGCGGATGAACCGCTGGGACCGCTTCCACTACGTCCGCGTCGCCGTCATCGTCGCCGCCTTCGCCCTGCTGGTCACCGCCCTCGCCTGAGCCCGCGGGCCGACACCACGCCGGCGGCGCACGCGTCGGGGACCACGTCCGGGCCCGTCACGGGCTCACGGCCGGGGGCGCCGTTCAGCCCCACTGCTCGATGCCGAGCTTCACCACCAGCGCCCCGACCACCGTCAACAGCACGGCGCGGACGAATCCGCTGCCCTTGCTGAGGGCCATCCGGGCCCCGATCATGGCGCCGGCCAGGTTGAAGGCGGCCATCAGGGCGGCGAGTTGCCACAGCACCATGCCCTGGTACGCGAACATCGCCAGCGCCCCGGCGTTCGTGCAGCAGTTGACGATCTTGGCGGTGGCCGAGGCGGTGACCAGGTCGAGGTGGAGCAGCGCGGTGAGGGCCAGCACGAGGAAGGTGCCGGTGCCGGGGCCGATCAGGCCGTCGTAGAAGCCGATGCCGAGACCCGCGAGGCCGATGGCCAGCAGTACCCGGTGTCGACTCACGGGCGCGGTGGACGGGGCGGCGCCGAAGCCCGGCTTGAAGATCACCACGCCCGCGACCACGACGAGCACGCCCATGATCAGGGGCCGCAACGCGTCCTTGCTGATCCCGCCGGCCAGCGCGGCGCCGCCCATCGACCCGATGAGCGCGGCGAGGCCGATGCGGACGGCGAGCTTCACGTTCACCGGCGCCTTGCGCGCGTACGTCACGGCGGCGCCCGCGGTGCCGACGATGGCCACGGCCTTGTTCGTACCGAGCACGGTGGCGGGATGGGCGTTCGGCAGACCGAGCAGCAGGGCGGGCAGGAGCAGCAGACCGCCGCCGCCCACCACCGCGTCGATCCAGCCGGCCGCGGCGGCGGCCACGCAGAGGACGACGATCATGGTCGTGGATATGTCAGGCACGGCCCTGACCCTAGGCAACGGATGAGTGCAGGACCCATCAATCGCCGGAAACTTGCGCAAAGGTTGAGCTTTGCCAGGCCGGCGCCCGATCGGGAGCCACCGGCGACGCCGGGTCCACGGCCGCCGTCAGCGCGCTCGCGGCCAACACGCTCGCCAGCCCCAGCCCGGCGGCGAGCCGCCGCGCCGGTGGTACGGACGCGAGCGCGGCCACCCCGGCCCGCAGGGCCGAGGGGCGGCGCGGCTTGCGGTGCCGGGCCGCGGCGGCGCGTACGGGTGCGGGTGCGGGTGCGGCGGGAACGGACACGGGCAGGGCGACGTGCAGCGGGTGGCGCATGGCGCGTTGGCCTCTCGGGAACGACGGGCTCAGGGGCCGCGGGACGGACGGGCGGCGTGACGGGCCGGCCGGGCGGAAGGACAGGGGGTGGGCAGGGACGGGCAGGGCGGGCAGGGCGGGCAGGGACGGGTAGCGCGGGCAGGGACGGGCAGCGCGGGGGGTTCAGAAGCTGAAGCACTCGCTGTGCACGCGCCCGGCCGGCACCCCGGCGCGCAGCAGCGCCGCCCGGGTCGCGTCCGACATCCCCGGCGGCCCGCACAGGTACACGTCGTGCTCCACCAGGTCGGGCACCAGCGTCAGCAGCGACCGGGGGGCCAGCGGGTCGTGGGCGTCGTCGGAGCGCCCGAGCAGGTAGTGCAGCCCGGCTTGCCGCTCGGCGGCGATGGCCTCCAGTTCGGCGCGCAGCACGAGCTGTTCCTCCGCGCCGGCCCGGTAGAGCAGGGTGATGTCCCCGGGGCCGCCGGGCAGCGTCTCGAAGAGGGCCCGCATCGGGGTGATGCCGACACCGCCCGCGATCAGCAGCACCTTGGGGCGGGTGCGCCGCGCGGCGGTGAGCGCCCCGAACGGCCCGGTGGCCAACACCCGCGTGCCGGGCCGCAATCGGCGGATCCGACGGGAGTGCCCGCCGAGCGCCTTGACGGTGATGCGGAGCGTGCCGCCGCGCACCGGAGCGGACAGCGAGAACGGCAGGGCGGTGTACCAGAGCCGCCGCTGGAGGAACCTCCAGCGCAGGAACTGGCCCGACTCCGCCCGCAGTTCCGCCAGGTGCTGCCCGTACATGACGACGGAGACCACCCCGGGGCCCTCCACCCGCACCTCGGCGACCCGCAGCGCGTGCCGCAGGGCCTGCCGTACGGGGACCACCGCGCGGTACCAGACCAGCAGGACGGCGACCACGGCGTGGGCGAGGGCCCAGAACCAGGCGGCGAGCGCCAGGTCGGGGCCGGCGAGCTGGTGGCCGAAGGCCAGTGCGGCGGCGAGGTACGCCGTCAGGTGGGCCCCGCGCCAGGTCTCGTGCGGAATCCGGCGGCGCACCGCGCGCGCGGAGGTGACGCCGACGGCGGCCAGCAGCACGGTACCCGCGCAGGCGGCGGCGAGCGCCGGGTAGCCGAGGAGCCCCCGGGCGGCGGAGAGCACGTCGATCCCCCGGTACACGGCGTAGCCGAGGAGGGCGAGGAGGCCGTGCGCGAAGCACAGCAGCAGTACGTGGCGCCCGCCGAGCGCGTGCCAGCGCGCGAGCCGGTCGGCGCCCACGCCGTGCTCGACGGCCGGCACCCGGGCCATCAGGAACAGCATGACGAGGATCCCGTACCCCGCGAGCAGGCCGGTCAGGTGCGCGGCGGTGGCGAAGAGCGCGTCGAGCCGGGCCGAGGGGTGCACCTGGGCCGCCCACAGCAGGACGACCAGCCCCGCCCCGCCCAGCATCCCGCCCTTGACCCGCCCCGCCACATCTCGCATGGGGCTCACGCTAGGCGGCCGGTGGGCCGGTTTCGGGGGCGCGCGGGCGGCCGGCGTGATCCTTAAGCCGGCCTTGAGGGACGCCTCACCGACCCTTAACCCCGGTGCTGAGGTGCGCGTTCCGTCCGGGTAACAACGGCGATGCGGCGGGGAAACAGCGGCCGCGCACGCTCGTGACATGACGGCGGAGCGGCAGCGCACGGCGGTGATCCGCAGCGGCCCGTCCCCCCTGCCCACCGACCCGCCCACCGACGACGGAGGCTCCCGATCATGGCCGCAGCCACGCCCACGCCCACCCCCGCCATCGTGCTCATCGGCCACGGCATGGTCGGCCAGCGGTACCTTGAGGCCCTCGCCGAGCGCGGGGCGACGGCCACGCACCGCGTCACGGTGCTCTGCGAGGAGCCCCGGCCCGCCTACGACCGGGTCCACCTGACCTCCTACTTCTCCGGCAGCACCGCCGAGGACCTGTCGATGGTCCCGGACGGTTTCATGGCCGAGCACGGCATCGACCTGCGCCTCGGCGACCCGGCCGAGCGCATCGACCGCGAGGCCCGCACCGTGGTGTCCCGTTCGGGGCGGGTGTTCCCGTACGACGTGCTCGTCCTGGCGACCGGCAGCTTCCCCTTCGTGCCGCCCGTGCCCGGCAAGGACGCCCCCGGCTGCTTCGTGTACCGCACCATCGAGGACCTGTTGGCCATCGAGGAGTACGCGAGGACCCGCACCGCGGGCGCGGTCGTCGGCGGCGGGCTCCTCGGACTGGAGGCCGCGGGCGCCCTCCAGGGCCTGGGGCTGGTCACCCGCATCGTGGAGTTCGCCCCGCGCCTGATGCCCGTGCAGATCGACGACGGCGGCGGCGGGGCGCTGCTGCGCACCATCGAGAACATGGGGCTGACGGTGCACACCGGCGTCGGCACCCAGGAGGTGCTCACCGGCGAGGACGGTTCGGTCACCGGCATGAGGCTGTCCGACGGCTCCACCGTGGACACGGAACTGGTGGTCTTCTCCGCCGGGGTCCGCCCCCGCGACCAGCTCGCCCGTGACAGCGGACTGACCGTCGGGGAGCGCGGCGGGGTCCGTGTCGACGCCCGCTGCCGCACCTCCGACCCGCGCGTCTACGCCATCGGCGAGTGCGCGCTGGCCTCCGACGGCCGGGTCTACGGGCTGGTGGCCCCCGGCTACGAGATGGCCGAGACGGCGGCCGACGACCTGCTCGGCCGGGAGAAGGAGTTCACCGGCGCCGACCTGTCCACCAAGCTCAAGCTGCTCGGCGTGGACGTGGCCTCGTTCGGTGACGCGCACGGCACCACCCCGGGCTGCCTCGACGTCGTCTACTCCGACGCCCGGTCGGGCGTCTACAAGAAGCTGGTCGTCGCCCCCGACGGGGTGCTGCTCGGCGGGGTCCTGGTCGGGGACGCGGACGCGTACGGGCTGCTGCGCCCCCTCACCGGCAGCGTGCCGCCCGTCACCCCCGAGCAGTTGGTGCTGCCGGCGGGAGTCGGCGCGCCCGTCGCGCTCGGCCCGTCGGCGCTCCCGGACGGCGCGGTGATCTGCTCCTGCCACAACGTCACGAAGCAGGCCATCACCGCCTGCGCCGACCTGCCCGAGGTCAAGAAGTGCACCAAGGCGGGCACCGGCTGCGGCAGTTGCCTCAAGGTCATCGGGCAGTTGCTGCCGGCCGCCGCCGACAAGGGACTGTGCGGTTGCTTCCCGTTCAGCCGAGCCGAGTTGTACGAGATCGTCCGCACCCGCCGGCTGACCTCGTACCGGGAGATCCTGGACGCCCACGGCCGCGAGGGCGCCCGGGGCGGCGACGGCTGCGAGATCTGCAAGCCGACCGTCGGGTCGATCATCGCCTCCCTGGCCCCGACGCTCGGCGCGAGCGGCTACGTCCTCGACGGGGAGCAAGCCGCCCTCCAGGACACCAACGACCACTTCCTGGCGAACCTCCAGCGCAACGGCTCGTACTCGGTCGTCCCGCGCATCCCCGGCGGGGAGATCACCCCCGACAAGCTGATCGTGATCGGCGAGGTGGCCCGCGACTTCGGCCTCTACACGAAGATCACCGGCGGGCAGCGCATCGACCTGTTCGGGGCGAGCGTGGACCAGCTCCCGAGGATCTGGGCACGGCTGGTGGACGCGGGCTTCGAGTCGGGGCACGCCTACGGCAAGGCCCTGCGGACGGTGAAGTCCTGCGTCGGGCAGACCTGGTGCCGCTACGGGGTGCAGGACAGCGTCCGGATGGCCATCGACCTGGAGTTGCGCTACCGGGGTCTGCGGGCCCCGCACAAGCTGAAGTCGGCGGTGTCCGGCTGCGCCCGCGAGTGCGCGGAGGCACAGAGCAAGGACTTCGGGGTCATCGCCACCGCGAGCGGCTGGAACCTCTACGTCGGCGGCAACGGCGGGGCCACCCCGCGCCACGCCGACCTGCTGGCCCAGGACCTGTCCGACGCCGAACTCGTCCGGCTCATCGACCGGTTCCTGATGTTCTACATCCGCACGGCCGACCGGCTGGAGCGCACCTCCACCTGGCTGGAGCGGCTGGAGGGCGGCCTCGACCACCTGCGGGACGTGATCGTGCACGACTCGCTCGGGCTGTGCGCCGAGTTGGAGGCGCTGATGGCCGACCACGTCGCGCACTACCGCGACGAATGGGCCGAGACGCTCCAGGACCCGGAGCGTCTGGGCCGGTTCGTGTCCTTCGTCAACGCGCCCGGCGCCCCCGACCCGACGGTGCGCTTCGTACCCGAACGCGACCAGGTCAAGCCCGACCTGGCGATCCTGACCCTGGAGCCCGTGGGAGGCACCCGATGACCGTGGAACTGAGGCTGGACGATCACTGGCTCGCCGTGTGCGAGCTGTCCTCGCTCGTGCCGGGGCGCGGCGTCGCGGCGCTGCTGCCCGACGGCAGTCAGGCGGCGGTGTTCGTCGACCGCGCGGGGCGCCCGTACGCCATCGGCAACCAGGACCCCTTCACCGGCGCGCACGTGCTGTCGCGGGGGCTGGTGGGGTGCGCGCGGGGCAGGGCCTTCGTGGCGTCGCCCCTGCTGAAGCAGCGTTTCGACCTGGAATCGGGGCGCTGCCTGGACGACGAGGAGGTGGTGGTCCGTACCTACCCGGTGCGGACCACCGCGACCTCCGCGACTCCTGCCATCCCCGAGGCGCCGGTGACCTCCGCGACGCCGGTGACATCCGAGGCGCCGGCGGCCTCCGAGGCGCCCGCGACCTCCGCGCCCGCCGGGACGCCTGCCGCCGCTTTCGCGCTGTCGACCGGGACCGTCGCGGTCTCCGTCTGAGGTTCAGCCCTGGATCATCGCCGGGTCCATCCACATGATCTCCCAGGTGTGGCCGTCGAGGTCCTCGAAGGCGCGGCCGTACATGATGCCGTGGTCCTGGGCGGCGCGCGGCTCGGTGGCGCCCGCGCCGAGGGCCCCGTCGACGAGCTCGTCCACCGCGGCGCGGCTCTCGGCGTTCAGACACAGCAGCACCTCGGTGCTGGTGGAGGTGTCGGTGATCGCCTTGTGGGTGAAGTCCTTGAAGCGGGCCTCGGTGAGGAGCATCGCGACGATCGTGTCGCTGATGACCATCGAGGCGCAGTTCTCGTCGCTGAACTGGGCGTTGAAGGAGTAGCCGAGCTTGCCCCAGAAGGCCTTGCTGGCGTCGAGGTCCTTGACCGGCAGGTTGACGAAGATCATGGTGGAGGACATCTCGGTCTCTCTTCTCTCGCGGGCGCCGCAGCGTTTTTCGCTGCGTTCGAGGGATAGACCGCGGGCGCCGCGGAAACTCATCGGTCCCGGCGAGAACTTTCCAGGATTCCTCGTACGGGGGACGCGAGCGCGCCCCGGACGGCCGTCCGGGGCGCCGTCGCGGGCGGACCCGCGGCCGGAGGTGCGCCCGACGGGGCGCCTCCGAGTCCCCCGAAGTCCCGGCCGGGGGATTGACCTCGCGCAGGTCGCTCCCGCGTCATGAGGAATTGACGTCACGTCAACTCGACGCCTCTAGGTTCCTCGACGCGTGCGACCTCGCCGCCCACCCGGACGACGAGGCCCGTCTCCCCCAGGAGTGACCGTGGAACGTCGTACCTTCCTGCGCGGCGCCGTCATCGGCTCCTCGGCCGCCGCCTTCGCCGGCACACTGACGCGCGGGGCCGCCCACGCCGCCCCCGCCCAGCCCGGCGCCGGACCCTACGGGGCGCTCGGCGCGGCCGACGCCAACGGCATCATGCTGCCCGCCGGTTTCACCGGCCGCGTCGTCGCCCGCTCCGGGCAGGTCGTCGGCGGCACCTCGTACACCTGGCACCAGGCTCCCGACGGCGGCGCCTGCTTCGCCGACGCCACCGGATGGATCTACGTGTCGAACTCGGAGATCAACCCGAGCGGCGGCGCGAGCGCCGTGCGCTTCAACGCCTCGGGCACCGTCACCGGCGCCTACCGGATCCTCTCCGGCACCCGGCAGAACTGCGCCGGCGGCAAGACCCCCTGGAACACCTGGCTGTCCTGCGAGGAGGTCGACCGCGGCTTCGTGTACGAGACCGACCCGTACGGGATCAACACCTCCGTCCAGCGGCCCGCGCTGGGCCGCTTCAAGCACGAGGCCGCCGCCGCCGACCCCGTCCGGAAGGTGATCTACCTGACCGAGGACGAGACGAACGGCTGCTTCTACCGCTTCGTCCCCACCACCTGGGGCGACCTCTCCGCCGGCACCCTCCAGGTCCTGAAGGCCGGCAGCGCCACCTCCGGCTCCTTCACCTGGGCCGGCGTCCCCGACCCGGACGGCTCCCCGACCGTCACCCGCAGCCAGGTCTCCGGCGCCAAGAAGTTCAACGGCGGCGAGGGCTGCCACTACGCGAACGACACGGTCTGGTTCACCACCAAGGGCGACAACCGGGTCTGGCGGTTGAACCTCGCCGCCGGCACCTACGAGTTGACCTACGACGACTCGCTGGTCCCCGGCGGGGCGGCCCCGCTGACCGGCGTGGACAACGTCACCGGGTCCTCCCACGGCGATCTGTACGTGGCCGAGGACGGCGGCAACATGGAGATCTGCGTGATCACCCCGGACGACGTGGTGGCCCCCTTCCTGCGGATCACCGGCCAGTCCTCCTCGGAGATCACCGGCCCGGCCTTCTCCCCCGCGGGCGACCGCCTGTACTTCAGCAGTCAGCGCGGCACGAGCGGCAGCTCCTCCGGCGGCATCACCTACGAGGTCTCGGGCCCCTTCCGCGTGTAGGACCCGGGCCCCGGAGCTCCGGCGGGCGGCTCCGGTCCCCCGCGGCCGGACCGGGACGGGTGCGAACCCGGCCCGTCCGGCCGTACCGGGCCTCAGGACGCCACGGCCCCGCCCTTGAGCAGGGCCGCGCCCAGCGGGGTCACCGTGTGCAGCACGGCGTTGCCCCGGCGCAGGGTGGTGACCAGGCCCGCCTCGCGCATCACACAGGCGTGCTGGCTCGCCGAGGCCAGCGAGACCCCGGCCCGGCGGGCCAGTTCACTGGTGGTGGCGCCGTCGCCGATGGCCCGCAGCACCACCGAGCGGGTGTGTCCGACCAGCTTGCCCAGGGTGCGCTGGCGGTGCTCCTCCACCGGCCGGGTGACCTCGCCCCCGGGCGTCGTCGAGACGAGCTGGGCCGCCGCCGGGTAGACGAGCACCGGGGGCAGTTCCGGGTCCTGCAGGGTCACCGCCGTGCGCCGGCAGAAGAAGGACGGCTGGAGCAGCAGCCCGCGCCCCCGCAGCCGCACGTCCCGGTCCACGGGGTAGTCGCACTCCAGGACCGGGGCGCGCCAGCGCAGCATCGGCGGCAGCGAGGCCAGCAGCTCGTCCGCGCCGCCGTCGAGCAGGTCCCGGCCCCGGGCGGCCCGCTCGGCCTCGATCTGCGCCTGGATGTGCGTCCAGTACGGCTCGACGGCCGCCCGGTGGTATCCGCGGAGCTCCGCCAGCAGCCTCGGCAGGTGCTTGGTCCCGCCGTCCATGAACTCCCGCAGGCGTCGCGGGACCATCGTGTCGGCGCCGTCGCTCACGCCCGAGGGCATGCCGAAGGCCGCTCCGAAGCCGCCTCCGGTGCCCAGCAGCGACAGCTCCCGCCGCATGCGTTCGGGACGGATCCCGCGCAGGGCGTCGAGGCCCACGTCCCACCCGTACTGACCCTCTACCGGAGTCAGGAAATCCGGGAAATAGCCGCGCCCCGGTATCAGCGCGCCGAGGAGCCTTGTTTCACCATTCAACCGGCTCCGGGTTTCCGTACGCCATTCACCGAACAGCCGGGCATCGCGCCGGTCCCTTAAACGGTGAAAACTGAGAATCGTTTCCCACAACGCATCGGGACGTGCTGCCATCCGTACGCGTGCGAGGTCCACTCCCGTGAAATGGATACGAAGCACCGAACCCCCACCTGTGCAACCGCAATCCCCCCGCCCCATGAGTATGCATGCCGTCACACGTGGTCACCACGCCCTTTCGGCCACAGTTGAAACCCCTTTCGGCGGGGGCGTGACAACCGAAATCCTGTACTCCGCCGGGCACACTCCAGTGCGACCGAAACGCTCCGTGAAGGCCGTGGGGGGCTTTGCGGGGCCTGGCGGTCGGTCGCACCGGGAAGCGCCGACGTGTCCGGCGGATAGGCGGCAGGCGGTGGACGGGTGGGGATCCGTCCACCGCCTGGTGCCGTAAAGGCCCGGTGAATATGCGTGGTGCGAAAGCAGGCCGCGCCCGGCCCCGGTGGTCAGGAATCCCGGGGACGGGCGCGGCCTTGGGAACCGGTTCGACTCGGAAGGGTTCGTGCCCGACCGAGCCGTTCCGGAACCCGGCTCAGGGAGGACTCAGCGGCTGTCCGAGCCCTTGGACTCGGCGGCGGCGCGGCCCGCTTCCAGGCGCGCCACCGGGATCCGGAACGGCGAGCAGGAGACGTAGTCCAGTCCGACCTCGTGGAAGAAGTGCACCGACTCGGGGTCGCCGCCGTGCTCGCCGCAGACGCCGAGCTTGAGGTCGGGGCGGGTGGCCCGGCCGGCCTCGACGGCGCTGCGGACCAGCGCGCCCACGCCGTCCTTGTCGATGGTCTCGAAGGGCGAGACCCCGAAGATGCCCTTCTCCAGGTAGGCGGTGAAGAAGCTGGCCTCGACGTCGTCGCGGGAGAAGCCCCACACCGTCTGGGTCAGGTCGTTCGTGCCGAAGGAGAAGAACTGCGCGGCCTCGGCGATCTGACCGGCGGTCAGCGCGGCGCGCGGCAGCTCGATCATGGTGCCGATGCTCAGCTTGAGGCGGGTGCCGGTGGCGGCCTCGACCTCGGCGATGACCTGGTCGGCCTCGTCGCGGACGATCTCCAGCTCCTGGACGGTGCCGACGAGCGGGACCATGATCTCGGCGCGCGGGTCGCCCTTGGCGTTCTTGCGCTCGGCGGCGGCCTCGGCGATGGCCCGGACCTGCATCTTGAACAGACCCGGGATGACCAGGCCGAGGCGGACACCGCGCAGGCCCAGCATCGGGTTCTGCTCGTGCAGCTTGTGCACGGCCTGGAGCAGGCGCAGGTCGTTCTCGTTGGCGTCCTTGCGGGACTCGGCGAGGGCGACGCGGACCGACAGCTCGGTGATGTCGGGCAGGAACTCGTGCAGCGGCGGGTCCAGGAGGCGGACGGTGACGGGCAGGCCGTCCATGGCCTCGAACAGCTCGACGAAGTCCTTCTTCTGCAGCGGCAGCAGGGCACTGAGTGCCTCTTCGCGTTCGCCGTCGGTGTCCGCGAGGATCAGTCGCTCCACCAGTTCACGGCGCTCGCCGAGGAACATGTGCTCGGTGCGGCACAGGCCGATGCCCTGGGCGCCGAAGCGGCGGGCGCGCAGCGCGTCCTCGGCGTTGTCGGCGTTGGCGCGCACCCGCAGCCGGCGGACGCGGTCCGCGTACGCCATGATCCGGTGCACGGCGGCGACCAGTTCGTCGGCGTCGTCGGCGCCGGCGTGCATGCGGCCCTCGAAGTACTCGACGACCGGGGACGGTACGACGGGTACCTCACCGAGGTAGACCTTGCCGGTGGAGCCGTCGATGGAGACGACGTCGCCCTCTTCGATGACCGTGTCGCCGACCGTCATCCGACGGCGCTTCGTGTCGACGTCGAGCTCCTCGGCGCCGCAGACACAGGTCTTGCCCATGCCGCGGGCCACGACGGCGGCGTGCGAGGTCTTGCCGCCGCGCGAGGTCAGGATGCCCTCGGAGGCGATCATGCCGTCCAGGTCGTCGGGGTTGGTCTCGCGGCGGATCAGGATGACCTTCTCGCCCGAGCGGGACCACTTGACGGCCGTGTACGAGTCGAAGACGGCCTTGCCGACGGCCGCGCCCGGGGAGGCGGCGATGCCGCGGCCCAGCAGGGTGGTCTTGGCGTCCTCGTCGAAGCGCGGGAACATCAGCTGCGCGAGCTGGTGGCCGGTGACGCGCTGGAGGGCCTCGGCCTCGTCGATCAGGCCCTGGTCCACGAGCTGCGTGGCGATGCGGAACGCGGCGCCTGCGGTGCGCTTGCCGACGCGGGTCTGGAGCATCCACAGCTGGCCGCGCTCGATGGTGAACTCGATGTCGCAGAGATCCTTGTAGTGGGTCTCCAGCGTCTCCATGATCGTCATGAGCTGGTCGTAGGAGGCCTTGTCGATGCCCTCCAGGTCCGCCAGCGGGACGGTGTTGCGGATGCCCGCGACCACGTCCTCGCCCTGGGCGTTCTGCAGGTAGTCGCCGTAGACGCCCTGGTGGCCGCTGGCCGGGTCGCGGGTGAAGGCGACGCCGGTGCCGGAGTCGGGGCCCAGGTTGCCGAAGACCATGGAGCAGATGTTGACCGCGGTGCCCAGGTCGCCGGGGATGCGCTCCTGGCGGCGGTAGAGCTTGGCGCGGTCGGTGTTCCAGGAGTCGAAGACCGCCTCGACGGCGAGGTCCATCTGCTCGCGGGGGTCCTGCGGGAACTCCCGGCCGGCCTCGCTCGCGACGATCTTCTTGAACTGCTTGACGAGCTTCTTCAGGTCGGCGGCGTCGAGGTCGGTGTCGACGGTGACCTTCTTGGCGGCCTTGGCGGCCTCCAGCGCGTCCTCGAACAGCTCGCCCTCGACACCCAGGACGGTCTTGCCGAACATCTGGATGAGGCGGCGGTAGGAGTCCCAGGCGAAGCGCTCGTCGCCGGACTGGGAGGCGAGGCCGGTCACGGAGTCGTCGGAGAGACCGATGTTCAGGACGGTGTCCATCATGCCGGGCATCGAGAACTTCGCGCCGGAGCGCACGGAGACCAGCAGCGGGTCGTCCGACTGCCCGAGCTTCTTGCCCATCTTCGCCTCGAGGGCGGCGAGGTGCGCGCTGACCTCGTCGCGCAGCTCGGCCGGGGCCTCGCCGCTTTCGAGGTAGACCTTGCAGGCCTCGGTGGTGATGGTGAAGCCGGGGGGGACCGGCAAACCGAGGTTGGTCATCTCGGCGAGGTTGGCTCCCTTGCCGCCGAGAAGGTCCTTGAGGTCCCGGTTGCCCTCGGTGAAGTCGTAGACGAGCTTCTGATCTTTGTTTTCCGACACGGGTCTCGACTCCTCGAGGACTCGGTGGCTGCCCTGACGGCCAGGAACATACCCAGATCGAAGGCTTCTGGGTACGTCCACTTGGTCGTCATACGGCCGTAACCACCCGTGCGCCAGCCATTCGAAAGTAACCGATGAGTAATGCGAAAGTACGAAGAGTGTTCGGATCTCGAAGACAGAGGGGTCGATTGAGGCTTGATCACGCTCGGATGAGCGATCATCGATACATTTGCGTTCAAGAGTTGAACGCACAAAGGGTGGCACCCAGTGCCACCCTTTGAAAGTCTTACCCGTGACTTCTGCGCTCATCTGAGCGAAACCTGCCCCTTGCGTGGCGTATATCACGCGGCGCCGAGGGCGATTTGTCAGCCTCCTGACGTGTCCAGCTCGGCTTCCTCGCCGACGCCGGCGCAGTCGTAAGGATCGTTCAACCAGCCCTCGGGCAGGACAACTCGGTTGTTTCCGGACGTCCGACCGCGCGGACCGTCGGCGCTCTCGGGCCAACCTTGATCCAGATCCAGCTCGCTCAGATGAGCACCCAGCTCGGCCAGGGAAGACGTGACCGCGAGCCTGCCCCGCATCTCGGATCCGACGGCGAAGCCCTTGAGGTACCAGGCCACGTGCTTACGGAAGTCGATCACCCCGCGCGCCTCGTCGCCGATCCACTCCCCCAACAGTTGGGCATGCCGGACCATCGTGGTCGCGACCTCGCGCAGCGTCGGCTTGTGGAAGTCCTCGGGGCGCCCCTCGAAGGCCGCCACCAGGTCGTTGAACAGCCACGGCCGCCCCAGGCAGCCGCGCCCGACGACCACGCCGTCGCAGCCGGTCTCGCGCACCATGCGCAACGCGTCCTCGGCGCACCAGATGTCGCCGTTGCCGAGCACCGGGATCTCCGGCACGTGCTCCTTGAGCCGCGCGATGGCGTCCCAGTCGGCGGTGCCGCCGTAGTGCTGGGCGGTGGTGCGCCCGTGCAGGGCGATGGCGGTCACGCCCTCCTCGACGGCGATCCGACCGGCGTCGAGGTAGGTGAGGTGGTCGTCGTTGATGCCCTTGCGCATCTTCATGGTGACGGGCAGGTCCCCGGCGCCCGCGACGGCCTCGCGCAGGATCGCGCGCAGCAGGTTGCGCTTGTACGGGAGCGCGGAGCCGCCACCCTTGCGGGTGACCTTGGGGACGGGGCAACCGAAGTTGAGGTCGATGTGGTCGGCCCGGTCCTCTTCGACGATCATGCGGACGGCCTTGCCGACCGTGACGGGGTCCACCCCGTACAGCTGAATCGAGCGAGGTTTCTCGGTCTCGTCGAAGTGGATCAGTTGCATGGTCTTGTCGTTGCGCTCGACCAGGGCGCGGGTCGTGATCATCTCGCTCACGAACAGCCCCTTGCCGCCCGAGAACTCGCGGCAGAGGGTACGGAACGGGGCATTGGTGATGCCGGCCATCGGCGCGAGCACCACCGGGGGCTGCACGGTGTGCGGGCCGATCGCGAGAGGCGGAGGAAGCGTGGTCATCCGCCCATTGTCGCATCACGCATGTCGTTAGTTAGTCGTACTATCGGCAGCATGCGTGACTTGAGCCCCAGGCGGCGCACTCTCGTCTTGGCGATCTGCTGCATGAGCCTGCTCATCGTCAGTCTCGACACCACCGTCCTCAACGTCGCCCTGCCCGCCATCCGGCACGACCTGGACGCCTCGGTCGCGGGGATGCAGTGGACGATCGACGCGTACACCCTCGTACTGGCCTCGCTGCTGATGCTGGCGGGATCCACCGGGGACCGGCTCGGGCGCCGCAGGATCTTCGCCCTCGGGCTGGTGCTCTTCACCGCGGGCTCCCTGCTGTGCTCGCTCGCGCCGAGCCTGGAATGGCTGATCGTCTTCCGCATGCTCCAGGCCGTGGGCGGCTCGATGCTCAACCCGGTCGCCATGTCGATCATCACCAACACCTTCACGGACCCGAAGGAACGCGCCCGCGCCATCGGCGTGTGGGGCGCCGTCGTCGGCATCTCGATGGCCGCCGGGCCGCTGATCGGCGGGCTGCTCGTGGACACCGTCGGCTGGCGCTCCATCTTCTGGCTCAACCTCCCGATCGGATTGCTCGCCCTCGTCCTGACCCTGCGCTACGTCCCGGAGTCCCGGGCCGAACACGCGCGCCGCCCGGACCCGGTGGGCCAACTGCTCGTCATGGCCCTGCTGGGTTCGGTGACGTACGGGATCATCGAGGCCCCGGCCGCCGGCTGGACCTCGCCGCTGGTCATCGGCTGCGCGCTGACCGCCGTGGTCACCCTGGTGTGGCTGCTGCTGCACGAGAGCCGCCGGGCGGAGCCGCTGATCGACCCCCGGTTCTTCCGCAGCGCCCCGTTCAGCGGAGCGACGGTGATCGCGGTGAGCGCCTTCGCCGCCATGTCCGGGTTCCTCTTCCTGAACACCCTCTACCTCCAGGACGTGCGCGAGCTCGACGCCCTCGGCGCGGGGCTGTACATGCTGCCGATGGCCGCGATGGCCTTCCTCTGCGCGCCCGTGTCCGGGCGGCTCCTGGCCCGCTCCGGGCCGCGGCTGCCGCTGGCGATCGCCGGCGTGACGATGGCGGCGAGCGGGCTGCTCTTCGCGGCGTTCTCGGCCGAGACCTCGACCCCGCTGATGTTCGCCGGCTACGTGCTCTTCGGGCTCGGCTTCGGCATGGTCAACGTACCGATCACCAACACGGCCGTCTCCGGGATGCCGCGCGCCCAGGCGGGCGTGGCGGCGGCGGTGGCCTCCACCAGCCGGCAGACCGGGGCCACCCTGGGCGTCGCCGTGATCGGCGCGGTCCTGGCGGCCGGCACCTCGGGCGGCGCGAGCTTCGTGGAGGCGACCCGGCCCGCCTGGTGGATCATCACGCTCTGCGGCGCGTCCGTCCTCGCGCTCGGCCTCCTGACCACGAGCCCCTGGGCCCGCGCGACGGCCCTGCGCACCGCGAGCACCCTGGAGGCCCCGAGCCGCGACGTCGGCTCGCGGGTCCCCTAGCGCGCGCTGTGGCCTGAAAGCTTCCCCGGGTCACGGTGTCCGGCACGGCACCTCGCCGCATTGTCGGACCGCTCACGTACGTCCAGTACACGAGGCAGTCCTCCGCCTTGCGATGCACCGCACCGGACACCGCGACCCGGCAAACCCTTCCGGCCACGGCACCGGCTCGCCTCTCTCGCGTCCTGCCGTACGGCGGGTGCCCGGGGGCCTATTCCCCGCACTCGAAGTCGTCGGCGTGCGAGTCGATCCGGGCCAGGAGCGCGCGCAGGGCTTCCTGGTCGGCCCCGGACAGGCCGGAGAACAGGCCCAGCTCGACGGCGTCGAGGGCCGCGTTCGTCTCACCGAGGGCGACCGAGCCGGCGGCCGTGATGGCCACGTTGTGGCGGCGGCGGTCGGCCGGGTCGCGTCGGCGTTCCACCAGACCGTCGCGCTCCAGGTCGTTCAGGATCCCGACGAGCACGCTCGGGTCCACCTCCAGCCGGGCCGCGAGCGCCCGCTGGCCGATGGGGCCGCTCTCCAGGTGCATGAGCGTCATGGCGTGCCTGGGGGTGAGCCCGGCCGCGCCGAGCGCCTTCTTCATGCGGGTCTGGGTGACCGATCCGTGCCAGGCGAGAAGCAGGCCCAGCCGCTGCGGCGGGTTCGGTGCGTCCTGTGCTGCCGTCATGCCCACATCGTAGCGCTCATGAAATGATTGCGATCATCAGATCGTTGATGCTATTCAATGGTTCTACACATTCGACCGTTGGAGTACATCATGTTCATCGCCTACGTCGCCGTCGCCGGCCTGCTCGCCCTCGTCCTCGCCGCCTCGGCGACCCTCACCCTCCGGCGCAACGAGACGGTCCTCGCGAACATGCGGAAGGTGGCGGTGCCGGACTCCCTGCTGCCGGTCCTGGCCGCACTGAAGGCCGCCGGCGCGGTGGGGCTGGTCGCGGGCATGTGGGTGGCGCCCCTCGGCGTGGCCGCCGCCGCCGGCGTGACCCTCTACTTCGTGGGCGCGGTCGTGAGTCACCTGCGCGTCAAGGACTTCGACCTCGCCCCGGCGGCCGTCCTCACCCTGCTCTCGGCGGCAGCCCTGGCACTGCGCCTGACCTCCTGACCGCCCACCCTCGATCCGGATCCGGATCCGCGACTCCGTCACGCTGACGAGTGACAGATATTGAAATCTGTCACTCGTCATGCCATTCTCTTTTCATGACCACTCACCAGAACGCCCCCGTCACTCCTCGCACCCCCCGGCGCCTCGGCACCACCGGCCCCTCCGTCTTCCCGCTGGGACTGGGCTGCATGGGCATGTCCGCCCTGTACGGCGAGGCCGACCGGAGCGAGTCGATCGCGACCATCCATGCCGCCCTGGACGCGGGCGTCACCCTGCTCGACACCGGCGACTTCTACGGCATGGGCCACAACGAACTGCTGATCAACGAGGCCCTGCGCACCGCGCCCGCCGCAGCCCGCGAGCAGGCGCTGACGAGCGTGAAGTTCGGAGCCCTGCGCACGGTCGAGGGCGGCTTCGCCGGGTACGACGGCCGGCCCGAGGCCGTCCGGAACTTCCTCGCCTACTCCCTCCAGCGGCTCGGCCGGGACCACGTCGACGTCTACCGGATCGCCCGCGTGGACCCGGACGTCCCCATCGAGGAGACGGTCGGCGCCATCGCCGAGGCCGTCCAGGCCGGACACGTGCGGCACATCGGCCTCTCGGAGGTCGGCGCGCAGACCCTGCGCCGGGCCGCCGCCGTCGCACCGATCTCGGACCTCCAGATCGAGTACTCGCTGATCTCGCGGGGCATCGAGGAGGAGATCCTGCCGACCGCCCGCGAACTGGGCATCGGCGTCACCGCGTACGGGGTGCTCTCCCGGGGCCTGATCAGCGGCCACTTCGGTCGCGACCGGGCGCTCGCCCCCGGCGACTTCCGCGGGATGAGCCCCCGCTTCCAGGGCGACAACCTCGACCGGAACCTCGACCTGGTGGACGCGCTGCGCAAGGTCGCCGACAGCAAGGGCGTCAGCGTCGCCCAGATCGCCATCGCCTGGGTGCTCGCGCGCGGGGAGGACATCGTGCCGCTGGTCGGCGCCCGTCGCCGGGACCGCCTCGACGAGGCGCTGGGCGCCCTCGACGTGGAGCTGACCACCGCCGACCTGACCGCCATCGAGGAGGCGGTCCCGGCCGGGGCGGCGGCCGGCGATCGATACCCGGAGGCCCAGATGGCCCACCTCGACAGTGAGCACTGAGCCGGCTGTACGGTCGTACTCATGCCCCCCGCTGCTGCCGAACCCCTGACTCCCGAGCGCATCCTCGAGACCACCGAGGACGTGTTGCGTCGCTTCGGCCCCACCAAGGCGACCGTGGTGGACGTGGCGCGCGCGCTTGGCGTCAGCCACGGCAGCGTGTACCGCCACTTCCCGTCGAAGGCGGCGCTGCGCGAGGCCGTCACGGACCGCTGGCTCGCCAAGAGCGTCGTGATGCTGGAGGAGATCGCCTCGGCCCCCGCCGAGACGGCACCCTCCAGACTGGAGGCGTGGTTGGAGGCCCTCTTCGAGGCCAAGCGCAAGAAGGCGGGCGCCGACCCGGAGTTGTTCGCGACGTACACCGTGCTGCTCGCCGAGAACAGCGGCGTGGTGGACCGGCATCTGAGCGAGCTGATCGAGCAGTTGGTCCGGATCATCGCCGACGGGGTCGAGGCCGGGACGCTGGCCGCGCCCGACGTGCCGGCCGCGGCGCGGGCCGTCTTCGACGCCACGGGCCGGTTCCATGACCCGCAGTACGCCGCCGACTGGCTCTCCCCGACCATCCTCCCGGAGTTCGAGGCGGTCACCTCGCTCGTCATCCGGGGCCTGCGCGCCTGACCCGACGCCCCCGGATCACAGACCGCGGATCGCAGGCTCCCGAGCGCGGACCGCGGACCGCCCGGCTGCCCCCGATCCGGACGACGTTGATCCGGCCGACGTCAATCCGGCCGACGTTGATGCGGAGCAGGCGGCTCCGTTCGACTTGGTGATCATTTGAGTCGGCGAACCCTGTCACCGGCCCCGGGACCTGCCCTACCTTCCCCGAGACACCCGTCAGGCACTTCTCAGGGGGAAGCATTGTCCGCTCCGGAACCTCAGGGCACCCGCCCCGCGCCACCCGCCCGGTCGGGCGGCGCCGCGGCGCTCGGCTGGATTCTGACCATCGGGCTCAACGTGGTCGCGCCGATCATCACCTACAACCAGTTGCACGACCACGGCTGGAGAGAGTTCGACGCACTGCTGATCAGTAGTGCGTGGCCCGTCCTCGACAGCGCCGTCCACCTGGCCTGGCGCCGCAAGGTCGACGAGTTCGCGATCGTCACCCTGGTCTTCCTGGTGATCACGGCGGTCGTCTCGCTGATCGGCGCGCACTCGGCCCGGGCCCTGCTGATCAAGGACTCGGGGGTGACGGGGTTGTTCGGGGTGCTCTGCCTCGTCACCCTGCTCGCACCGAGGCCGCTGATGTTCTACTTCGGCCGCAAGTTCGCCACGGACGGTACTCCCGAGAGCACGGTGTGGTGGAACGGCCTGTGGCAGTACGAGGGCTTCCGCCGGACCATGATCGTGATGACCGCGGTGTGGGGCGTGGCCTACCTGGTCGAGGCCGGGGTCCGCATCGCCCTCACCTACGCGCTGGACACCGACACGATGGTGGTCCTCAGCCCCGTCACGATGTACACGGTGCTCGGCCTGCTGGGCGTCTGGACCGCCCTCTACGGCAAGCGTTCACGGGCGGAGGGCGAACGGCGCGCCGCCGAGACGACCGCCGCCGAGACGACTGCGGCCGAGCAGCACGCCGGGACCGCACAGGCCTGAGGCGCCCCGCCACGGGGAGACGGAGAAATGCCGGTGGCCCGGTGCGCGTCGCGCACCGGGCCACCGGCATTGCGGCGACGCCCTGACGACGAGGCCCTGACGGCGACGCCCTGACGACGCCGTGGCGGCGGATCCGCCGACCGGCAATCGCCGACTAGCAGCCGAGCAGACGGCTGCCGAGGTAGCTCTGGATCTGGTCCAGGGAGACGCGCTCCTGCTTCATGGTGTCGCGCTCGCGCACGGTCACCGCGTTGTCGTCCAGGGTGTCGAAGTCGACGGTGACGCAGAACGGCGTACCGATCTCGTCCTGGCGACGGTAGCGGCGGCCGATGGCGCCCGCGTCGTCGAACTCGATGTTCCAGAACTTGCGCAGGTCGGCGGCGAGGCCCTTGGCCTTCGGCGACAACTGCGCGTTGCGGGACAGCGGCAGGACGGCGACCTTGATCGGGGCCAGGCGCGGGTCGAGGCGCATCACGGCGCGCTTCTCCATGACGCCCTTGGCGTTCGGGGCCTCGTCCTCGTTGTACGCGTCGAGCATGAAGGCGAGCATGGCGCGGTTGACGCCGGCCGCCGGCTCGATGACGTACGGGGTGTAGCGCTCCTTGGTCTCCTGGTCGAAGTAGACCAGGTCCTGGCCGGAGGCGGCGGAGTGGGCCTTGAGGTCGAAGTCGGTGCGGTTGGCCACGCCTTCGAGCTCGGAGAACTCATTGCCACCGAAGTTGAAGCGGTACTCGATGTCGGCGGTGCGCTTCGAGTAGTGGGACAGCTTCTCCTTCGGGTGGTCGTACCAGCGGATGTTCTCCTCGCGGATGCCGAGGTCGCGGTACCAGTTCCACCGCTCCTGCATCCAGTACTCCTGCCACTGCTCGTCCTCGCCCGGCTTGACGAAGAACTCCATCTCCATCTGCTCGAACTCGCGCGTGCGGAAGATGAAGTTGCCGGGGGTGATCTCGTTGCGGAAGGACTTGCCCATCTGCGCGATGCCGAAGGGGGGCTTCTTGCGGGAAGTCGTCTGCACCTGGGCGAAGTTGGTGAAGATGCCCTGGGCGGTCTCCGGGCGCAGGTACGCCTTGGAGCCGGTGTCCTGGGTCGGGCCCAGGTGGGTCTCCAGCATGCCCGAGAACTGCTTGGGCTCGGTGAACTGGCCCTTCACGCCGCAGTTGGGGCAGTTGATGTCGGCAAGACCGTTGGCGGGCACGCGGCCGTGCTTGGCCTCGTACGCCTCCTCCAGGTGGTCCGCGCGGTGGCGCTTGTGACAGGAGGTGCACTCGGTCAGCGGGTCCGAGAAGGTGGCGACGTGACCGGAGGCCACCCACACCTCGGGGGCCAGGATCACGGAGGAGTCGATACCGACGATGTCCTCACGCCCGGTGACCATGGCCTTCCACCACTGGCGCTTGATGTTCTCCTTCAGCTCGACACCGAGCGGGCCGTAGTCCCAGGCGGCCTTGGAGCCGCCGTAGATCTCACTGCACGGGAAAACGAAGCCACGGCGCTTGCTCAGGCTGACGATGGTTTCGATCTTGTCGGCGGCCACGGTGCTCTCTTCATTACGAGGACGAACGGCGAAGCCTTTAGGTTACCGGCGCCCGCACCCCCCCTTTCAAATCGGGATGCCCTTCCCCGGCCCACCGGCGGCCCCGCGGCGGCTCCCCCGGGCTCCCCTCACCAGGGTTTTTGACAATCGTTTCCATCTTTGATGAAAATGGATGTCATGAACGTACGACGCCTCATACCTGCCACAGCCCTCGCCGGCGCCGTCGCCCTCGGCGCGACGGCCCTCACCGCCTGCTCCGGAGCCAGTGCCGCCGGAGGGAACACGGACGGCAAGCTCGCCGTGACGGCGTCGTTCTACCCCATGCAGTTCCTCGCCGAGCGGATCGGCAAGGAGCACGTGACGGTCACCACCCTGACCAAGCCGGGTGTCGAACCGCACGATCTGGAGATCACGCCCAAGCAGACGGGCCGCCTCGGCGAATCCGACGTGATCCTCTACCTCAAGACGCTGCAACCCGCCGTGGACAAGGCCGTCGCCCAGTCCGGCGTGAAGAACGTCGTCGACGCCGGCGCCCTCACCGAGCTGGAGGCGCACGCCGCCTCCGGGCACGACGACCACGACCACGCCGCCGAGGGCGAGGAGCACGACCACGACCACGGCGGCGCCGGCAAGGACCCGCACGTCTGGCTCGACCCCGCCAAGTACGCGCAGATCGCCAAGGGCGTCGGCGCGGCACTGGGGAAGGCCGACCCCGCGCACGCGGCGGACTACGAGAAGAACACCGCGACGCTGGTCACCGAACTGGGTTCCCTGGACACCGAGTTCAAGGACGGCCTGAAGACCACGGCCTCCAGGACCTTCATCACCACCCACGCCGCCTTCGGCTACCTCGCCGAGCGCTACGGGCTCGACCAGGAGGGCATCTCCGGCATCGACCCCGAGTCCGAGCCCAGCCCGGCCCGCATGAAGGACCTCCAGGGCGTCGCGGCCAAGGACAAGGTGACCACCGTGTTCTTCGAGACGCTGGCGGGCGACAAGACGGCCAAGGCCCTCGCGAAGGACACCGGCCTGAAGACCGACGTCCTCGACCCGCTCGAGGGAATCACCGACAAGTCCCAGGGCGCTGACTACTTCGAGGTCATGCGGTCGAACCTGAAGAACCTCCAGAAGGCCCTCGGAGCCAAGTGATGACAGCAGCAACGGAGGCGCGAGCCATGCAGTCCACGTCGGATCAGACAACGGACCAGCCCGTCATATCCCTGCGCGGGGCCACGGCCTCGCTCGGCTCGCGCCCCGTGCTGCGCGGGATCGACCTCACCGTCCGGCGCGGTGAGGTCGTCGCCCTGCTCGGCGCCAACGGCTCCGGGAAGTCCACGGCCGTACGCGCCGTGGTCGGCCAGGTCCCGCTGACCGACGGCGAGCTGTCCCTCTTCGGAACCGAGTTCAAGCGCTTCCGCCAGTGGTCCCGCGTCGGCTACGTCCCGCAGCGCACCACGGCCGCCGCCGGCGTCCCGGCCACCGTCCGGGAGATCGTCTCCGCCGGCCGCCTCGCCCGCTCCCGCTTCGGGGTGCTCCGCAAGGCCGACCGGGCCGCCGTCGAGCGGGCACTGGCCCTGGTCGACATGGACACGTACGCCGACGCCTCGATCAACGCCCTCTCCGGCGGCCAGCACCAGCGCGTGCTCATAGCCCGGGCACTCGCCGTGGAACCCGAACTGTTGATCATGGACGAGCCGATGGCCGGCGTGGACCTGGCGAACCAGGAGGTCCTCGCGAACGCCCTGCGGCACCAGGTGGCGGCCGGGACGACCATCCTGCTCGTCCTGCACGAGCTGGGCCCGCTGGAGCCGCTGATCGACCGGGCCGTCGTCCTGCGCGACGGCTGCGTGATGCACGACGGCCCGCCTCCGGAGGCCGTGGGCCAGCACGCCCTCCCCGGCCACGACCACGTACACCCCCACGCGGCGCACGACGCCGAGCCCCTCCGGACGGGACTGCTGAGCTGATGGACCTCCTGACCTACCCCTTCATGGTGCGGGCGCTGATCGCGGCCGGCCTGGTCGGCCTGACCGCCCCCGCCATCGGCACGTACCTCGTCCAGCGCCGTCAGGCCGTCATGGGTGACGGCCTCGGCCACGTCGCCATGACCGGCGTCGCGTTGGGCTTCGTCCTCCACACCAGTCCCGTGTGGATGGCCACCCTCGTCGCGGTCGTCGGCGCCGTCGGCATGGAGTTGATCCGCTCCCGCGGCCGGACCAGCGGCGATGTCGCCCTCGCGATGCTCTTCTACGGCGGTCTGGCCGGCGGAGTCATGATCATCAACTTGGGCGGCGGGTCCACGACCATGTTGCTCGGGTCGATGTTCGGTTCGATCACCACGGTCGCGTCCGAGGACGTCATCGCCATGGTGATCCTGGCCGCCTTCGTCCTCGCCGTCACGATCGGCCTGCGCCGGCAGTTGTTCGCCGTCTGCCAGGACGAGGAGTTCGCCCGGGTCACCGGGCTGCCGGTGCGCGCGCTGAACCTGCTGATCGCGATCACCGCGGCCGTCACCGTCACCGTCGCGATGCGGATCGTCGGCCTGCTCCTGGTCAGCGCCATGATGGTGATCCCCGTCGCGGCCGCACAGCGCATGACCCGCGGTTTCGCCACGACGCTGGGCCTCGCCATCGCGATCAGCGTCACCGTCGCCCTGACCGGCACGGCCGCCACGTACTACGTCGAGGCGCCCTCCGGCGCCATGATCGTGCTGCTCGCCATCGCCGTCTTCATGGTGATGACGGCCCTGTCCACACCACTGGCCCGGCGTCGGGCCAAGGCCGCCCGGAGCGCCGAGGAGGTCTGTACGCGCGACGATGTGAAGGTCTAGGAGTCTCGGCCGCCTGGCACAATGGGCCGAGGCCGAAACGAGGAGGAACCGGTGGCGACTGCGCCTGGCGAGATGAATACCGCGCCAGTACGAGGACGATCCACCCGGCAGCGGGCGGCCGTGGCGGCGGCGCTGGACGAGGTGGACGAGTTCCGCAGCGCCCAGGAACTCCACGACATGCTCAAGCACCGCGGCGACTCCGTGGGCCTGACCACCGTGTACCGCACCCTGCAGTCCCTCGCCGACGCGGGCGAGGTGGACGTGCTGCGCACCAGCGACGGCGAGTCCGTCTACCGCCGCTGTTCCACCGGCGATCACCACCACCACCTGGTCTGCCGCAAGTGCGGCAAGGCGGTCGAGGTGGAGGGCCCGGCCGTGGAGAAGTGGGCGGAGTCCATCGCGGCCGAGCACGGCTACGTGAACGTCGCCCACACCGTGGAGATCTTCGGGACCTGCGCCGACTGCGCGGCCGCTGCCGGTTAGATCCGGCGCAGGTTCCGGTCCAGCACGGCCCGCAGGCGGTCGATGTCGGCGGGGTCCTGGGCGCCCCGCTTGGGCAGCATGGTCATGGCCGCCGCCCGCTTGTCGTCGCTGAGCAGAAGGAACATCCCGTCCGTCTCCGTGTACCGCGGCTGGGCCGCCCAGCCGATGTGCGTCCGGGTGTCTGAGGTCGTCACGTGCACGCCGGAAGCGTCGACGACGACCCGGGCCTCCCCCGCCTTCTCCAGCAGCCCGCCGAAGGCCCGCGCCTGAAGCTGTGGACCGAACAACACCAGGGCCCACAGGAACGCGCCGGCGACGAGGAAGAACAGGGGCCTGCCGAGGACCCCTTCCCCCTCCGCCAGGGCCAGTGCGCCGAACCCCACGCCCATCAGTCCGCCCAGGGGGAACACCCACCGGGCGCGGCGCCCCGAGGCCGTGTGCGCGTCCCGCGTGCGCAGGGCCCGCACGATGTCGGCCCTGGTCAACAAGTAGACCAGCTCGACCGCCTGCCCGTCCGGCTGCGCCGAGGGCTCCGTATCCGTGTTCATGACAGGGAGCCTACCGGCGGGATCCGGCCAATCCGTCAGCCCGTCAGGCCCTCGGCCTGGTTCGGCACGGCGCCGCCGAAGCGGCGGTCGCGCTGGGCGTACTCCAGGCAGGCCGCCCACAGGTTCCGGCGGTCGAAGTCCGGCCACAGCACGTCCTGGAACACCATCTCGGCGTACGCGCTCTGCCACAGCAGGTAGTTGGAGGTCCGCTGCTCGCCGCTCGGGCGCAGGAAGAGGTCCACGTCGGGCATGTCCGGGTAGTACATGTACTTCGCGAAGGTCTTCTCGTTGACCTTCGACGGGTCCAGCCGGCCGGCCGCGACGTCGCGCGCGATGGCCTGCGCCGCGTCCGCGATCTCGGCCCGGCCGCCGTAGTTGACGCAGAAGTACAGGGTCATCGCGTCGTTGTCGACGGTCTGTTCCTGGGCGACCTGGAGCTCCTGGACGACCGACTTCCACATCTTGGGCATGCGGCCGACCCAGCGGATGCGGATGCCCAGTTCGTTCATCTCGTCGCGGCGGCGGCGGATGACGTCGCGGTTGAAGTTCATGAGGAAGCGGACCTCGTCGGGCGAGCGCTTCCAGTTCTCCGTCGAGAAGGCGTACAGGGAAAGGTTCTTGACGCCCATCTCCAGGCAGCCCTTGAGCACGTCGAGCACGACGCCCTCGCCGACCTTGTGGCCCTCGGTGCGCGGCAATCCGCGCTCCTTGGCCCACCGGCCGTTGCCGTCCATGACCACGGCCACGTGGTTCGGGACCAGCTCGCCGGGGATCTTCGGCGGGCGCGCACCGGACGGGTGCGGCTCGGGAACCTTGTACTCCCGGCGAGAGCGTCCCAGAATGCCGCGTCGTGCCATGTCCAGCTCCTATTTCTCGACGTATCGCAGGGAGCGTAGCCCGCGCTCCAGATGCCAGTGCAAATAGGCCGAGACCAGCCCGCTGCCCTCCCGCACATGACGCGCCTCGCAGGCGTCCGCGTGACCCCAGTCGCCCGTCAGCAGAGCG
The DNA here is from genome assembly GCF_042889445.1 of Streptomyces sp. NPDC002602. NCBI lineage: Bacteria > Bacillati > Actinomycetota > Actinomycetes > Kitasatosporales > Streptomycetaceae > Streptomyces > Streptomyces sp. NPDC002602. The sequence goes on from NZ_JBIAQX010000002.1 coordinate 475,249, forward strand.
CTGAGCAGAGCGATGGCCTCAGACGAGGGTACGACGCTGCCGGGTACGCGGCAGTCTCCGCATATGACCCCGCCCGCGGCGACGGAGAAGTGCCGGTTGGGGCCGTGGATCCCGCACTTCGCGCAGTCGTCGAAGCTGGGCGCGTAGCCGTTGACGGCGAGGGAGCGCAGCAGGAAGGCGTCGAGGATGAGGTGGGGTTCGTGTTCGCCGCGCGAGAGGGTGCGCAGTCCGCCGACGAGGAGGAGGTACTGCTGTACGGCCGGTTCGCCCTCGTGCTCGGCGAAGCGTTCGGCGGTCTCCAGCATCGCGGTGCCGGCGGTGTAGCGGGCGTAGTCGGTGACGATGCCGTTGCCGTAGGGGGCGATGATCTCGGTCTGGGTGCAGAGCGGCAGGCTGCGGCCGATCAGTTCGCTGCCCCGGGCGAAGAACTGCACGTCGGCGTGGGAGAAAGGTTCCAGCCCGGCCCCGAACTTCGACTTCGTGCGCCGTACGCCGCGGGCGACGGCCCGCACCCGGCCGTGGCCCCGTGTGAGGAGCGTGATGATGCGGTCCGCCTCACCCAGCTTCTGGGTGCGCAGCACGATGCCGTCGTCGCGGAACAGACTCATGGCCCCATTGTCGCCCGTACGGGGACCCGCGCGGGGACGCCCGTACGAGGACCCGTACGAGGACCCGCGCGGGGAGCGGCGCGGGAAGCGACGCGGGAAGCGACGCGGGAAGCGACGCGGCCCCGCGCCCGGACCGGGGTCCGGGTGCGGGGCCGTCGGCCCGTCGGCCCGCCTGGGCCTCGGGAGCGGATCAGCCCGCGGGCGTCGCCGCGCCGTCCGCCGCGCCGGGCGCATCCGCCGCATCCACCGCGCTCGCCCTGCCCGTCCCGTCCGACTTGTCCGTACCGTCCGACTTGTGTGCGGCCGCCAGGGCGACCGGCGCGTCGGCCTGGGCGGGCAGCACGACCTCCGGAGCGGCGTCGGGGGCGGGGTGCGGGTCGGTGTGTGGGTCGCCCTTGCCCAGGCCGTTGAAGAGCAGGTTCAGCACGATCGCGGCCGTGGCGCCGAGCGTCACACCGCTGTTGAGGAGCGAGGCGAGGTCCACGCTCATGTGCTTCTCGAAGAAGGCCGGGACGGTCGCCGGGAAGAGCGCGAAGGCGAGGGCCACGCCGACGATCAGGGCGTTCTTCTCCTCCTTGAGGTCCACCTTGCCGAGGGTCTGGATGCCGGCGAGGGCGACCATGCCGAACATCACGGTGGCGGCACCGCCGAGGACACCGGGCGGGATCGCGGCGACTGCCGCCGCGGCCTTGGGCAGCAGACCCAGGATGATCATGATCACGCCCGCCGCGACGACCACGAACCGGCTCTTGACCTTGGTGACCCGGACCAGTCCGACGTTCTCGGCGAAGGCCACGTACGGGAAGGAGTTCAGCAGGCCGCCGATCGCGGTGGCAGCGCCGTCGGCCCGCAGCGCCCGGGCGACGGTCTCGCTGTCGACGTCCTTGCCGACGATCTCGCCGATCGCGTAGGTGTCACCGGTCGTCTCGACCATGGTGATCAGCATGACGATCAGCATGAGGAGGATCGGGAACCACTCGAACTTCGGGGCGCCGAAGTGGAAGGGCGTGGTGACACCGATCCAGTCGGACTGGCCGACGGCCGCGAACTTGGCGTCGCCGAGGGCGAAGGCGACGAGCGTGCCGCCGACCAGGCCGAGCAGGACCGCGATGCTGGAGACGAAGGGGCGGCCGAGGCGCATCAGCAGGAGGACGAAGAGCATGGTGGCGACCGCGTAGGCCAGTTGCCTCGGCTCCCCGCCGTCGCCGACGAGCGGGGCGCCACCGACGACGTCCTTGAGCGCGACCGGGAGCAGGACGATGCCGAGGATGGTGATCACCGTGCCGGTCACCACCGGCGGGAAGAGCGACATCACGACGCGGAAGACGCGTGCGGGCATCCAGGCGAAGGCGAAGGTGGCGATGCCGGCCGTGATCACGGCTCCGTAGATCACCAGCAGGGCCGCCGTGCCACCGCCCGCGCCCAGGCCGATGGCGATCATCGGGGAGACGGCGGTGAAGGTCACGCCCTGGACGATCGGCAGCCGGGCGCCGATCCGTCCCATGCCCCAGGCCTGGATGATCGAGGCTATGCCGCAGGTGAAGAGGTCCGCGTTGATCAGGTAGACCAGTTGCTCGGGACTGAGCTTGAGCGCGCTGCCGACGAGGATCGGAACGATCACCGCACCGGCGTAGAAGGCGAGTACGTGCTGGAAGCCGTACAGCGCCAGTTTGGGGAGGGGGAGCACCTCGTCGACCGGGTGCGGGCTCTGCTCTCCGTTGACGGAAAGCCGGGCGGCGACACGTGCCATCTCTGCCTTGCCCTTCGATAGGTAGGTGAACGAGAGGAGATCTGGTCATCCCTGGCCGGAGTGGGTCGCGAACCCGTTGGTCCGCCGGGATGTCAGTGAATTCACGTGCATCGAAGCCCCGCTGTGTTACCGGCGGCGTCTCGTCGTGTGACCGGAATTGAACGCCTGCGGGGGCGCTCACAGATATCGTCGACTTCTACAAGGTGTTGACGTTCCGGGATCGCCGATCTGGAGGTTCCGCCACTGGCGGGAACGCGCGAGGGGCGGGTATGGCCGGCGGGCGGCGAAGTCCGTCTCCCGTACCGCGCCGGCGCTGCGCTCGCGCGAAGTCCGCGGTGATGACCTGGGCGGACCCTCTTCGCGGGCGTTCGACACGGCAGAGCCGATCGCAGGGTTCCACCCAGGGGGCGGGCCGGGCGCTCCACTCACGGAGGGGCCGGTTCCATGTCGTCGCACGGGCCGCGCGGCGCTCCGGTTCGGCCCCGCGAGGCCGGATCGTTACGTCGAGGAGCGGCTGCGCGACCGGTTTCGGATGCAATCGAGGCGGGCGGGGCGCATGGTGTCCGGGCGTGCGTCACCGCCGGCCCGCTTGGCCGGGGCCGCATGGTGTCCGGGCGGGTGCGGCGGGTCGGACTACGGGGCCCGGACCGCCGACAGCAGTCGCGCCACCTCGTCCGTGTCCATCCGCAGCGCGGCGCCCACGGTGGCCAGCACCTCGCGCTCGGGCGGGGTGTACGGCCCGTCGGCGAGGGCGATCCGCGCGCCCTGGAGCAGCAGCGAGGCACGGCCCGGGCCGGCCAGGTGCGGGGCCAGGGGCTCCAGGATCTCGTGGAGCTCGATCGACAGCGCGGCGCCGCGGCACTCCGGGCCGTCGTACAGTCCCAGTCGGCCCTCGTCGGCGGCCAGGGCGTCCACCAGGGACTCCAACTGCTCCTCGGTGCAGTCCTGGAACCCGGCGGACCGTACGGCCGACACGGCGGCCTCCAGTGCGCTCTGGGAGGCGGCTCCGCCCGCCGCCAGCACGGCGAGGGTCACCGTGTGGACCGCGTCCCGGAGCATCGACGAGAAGCGCGTGGTGGTCAGGTGGTCCAGCACGTCGGCGTCGTAGCGCTCCCGGCAGGCCTGGCATTCGACGACGGGCCCGGCCTGGCCGCGCGGCAGCAACGGGACCCCGAGGACGGTGAACCTGCGGCGGCCGGTGCGGCGGCGGTAGTTGCGGTCACCCCCGCAGTCGGGGCAGTAGAACTCCCCGTCGCCCACGGTGCTCCAGGTGGTCCGGATGCCCCAGGCCGTCAGCTTCCGGCCGTCCCCATCCCGAGCTGGCAGCACGTCGCACCTCCGTAACTCCCCCGTGGCCTTCGGGCACGGGCGGGACCCCTGGCACCATCGCCCGGGTTGGCGTGATGTTAGCCACATCGGTGAGGATGTGTCAGTCGTGTGACAAGACAACATGCCCCGGATCCGGGACTTGGCCGATCTCCGCCTGCCCGATTCCGGCCCGCCCGGGCGGCGTTTGGCCTGGCGGCGCGGGGGTTGTCGGCCCCGCGGGGCGGCTCGCTCCGGATCGGGCGGCGGGCGGGATCCGCGTCAACGCCGTGGCCGCCCGCACCATCCGGACGGAGCGGCGCGGAGGTCACGCCGGTGACGTCCCGCTCTCCCGTGACGCGCGGAACCCCGCCGCTCCGAGTGGAGCGGCGGGGTTCCGGACGGAGCGGGGAGGGTCAGCGGCCCGCGCGGTTGACGGCGGAGATGACCGCCTTCAGGGAGGCGCGGGTGGTGTTGGCGTCGGTGCCGATGCCCCACAGGACGCGGCCGTCGATCGCGCACTCGATGTACGAGGCGGCCACGGCGGAGGCGCCCTCGCTCATCGTGTGCTCGGTGTAGTCCAGCAGGCGGGCGTCGATGCCGATGCCGGCCAGGGCGTCGAAGAAGGCCGAGATCGGGCCGTTGCCGGTGCCGGTCAGCACCGTGTCGACGCCGTCCACGACGGCCTCGACGGTCAGCGTGTCCGTGCCGTCCTTGTCGGTGGCCGTCGAGCCGGAGCGCAGTTGGATGCGTCCCCATCGTGACGCGGCGTTCTCCGGGTTCGGCAGGTACTCGTCCGAGAACACGTCCCAGATCGCCTTCGGCGTGACCTCGCCGCCCTCGGCGTCGGTCTTGGCCTGGATGATCCGGGAGAACTCGATCTGCATGCGGCGCGGCAGGTCCAGCTTGTGGTCGTTCTTCAGGACGTAGGCGATGCCGCCCTTGCCGGACTGCGAGTTGACGCGGATGACCGCCTCGTAGGAACGGCCGACGTCCTTGGGGTCGATGGGCAGGTACGGGACCGCCCACTCGATGTCGTCGACCGTCTTGCCTGCGGCGGCCGCGTCGGCCTCCATCGCGTCGAAGCCCTTCTTGATGGCGTCCTGGTGGGAGCCGGAGAAGGCGGTGTAGACCAGGTCGCCCGCGTAGGGGTGGCGCGGGTGGACCTCCATCTGGTTGCAGTACTCGCTCGTGCGACGGATCTCGTCGATCTGCGAGAAGTCGATCTGCGGGTCGACGCCCTGGGAGAACAGGTTCATGCCCAGCGTGATCAGGTCGACGTTGCCGGTGCGCTCGCCCTGCCCGAACAGGCAGCCCTCGATGCGGTCGGCGCCGGCCATCAGGGCCAGCTCGGCGGCGGCGACGGCGGTGCCGCGGTCGTTGTGCGGGTGCACGGAGATGCAGATGTGCTCGCGGCGGGTCAGGTTGCGGGCCATCCACTCGAAGCGGTCCGCGTGCGTGGACGGCGTCGAACGCTCCACGGTGGCGGGCAGGTTCAGGATGATCTCGCGGCCCTCGCCCGGCTGCCAGACGTCACAGACGGCCTCGCAGACCTCCAGGGCGAAGTCCAGCTCGGTGTCGGTGAAGATCTCCGGGCTGTACTGGTAGCCGAAGGTGGTCTCCGGGCCCAGCAGCTTCTCCGCGTACTCCATGACCAGGCGGGTGCCGTCGACGGCGATCTGCCTGATCTGCTCCTTCGAACCGCGGAAGACCACGCGGCGGAAGGTGGGGGCGGTCGCGTTGTACAGGTGGACGGTGGCGCGCCTGGCGCCGACCAGGGACTCCACGGTCCGCTCGATCAGGTCCTCGCGGGCCTGGGTCAGTACGGAGATGGTGACGTCGTCCGGGATGGCGCCCTCTTCGATGATGGAGCGCACGAAGTTGAAGTCGGTCTCGCCGGAGGACGGGAAGCCGACCTCGATCTCCTTGTAGCCCATGCGCACCAGCAGGTCGAACATCTCGCGCTTGCGGGCGGGGGTCATCGGGTCGATCAGCGACTGGTTGCCGTCGCGCAGGTCGGTGGACAGCCAGCGGGGGGCCTTGGTGACGCGGGCGTTCGGCCAGGTGCGGTCCGGGATCTCGACCTGCTCGTAGAAGCCGTACTTGTGGATCGGCATCCCGGAGGGACGCTGGGTGTGGGTCGCGTTCGTGATGGGCGTGGGGCGACCGACAAAAGGCTGCTGGCTCATGGCGTAGGGCTCCTCGCGTGTTCCGCGTAGTTCTGGGACGGCCGACGGCGGTCGCAAAACCGCGACACCGAACTCCGCGGGGAGGGGGCCGGCCTACGACTACAGACCCTCGCCGCGGCAGCTAAGGAGAAGCAGCCCGAAACGCATGATGGATCGAGCGTAGCCGAGCCGAGCCGTGATGCGAGGACCTGTTTCAGTATGCAAGACCGGGTGGTCCGATTTGACCTATTTGTGAGGTAAGGCACTTTCTCGGCCGTCAGGTCCGGTCGATCCGTCAACATGGCGCGGACGCTTTCAGACAACCGAATGAATCATGGTCGCTGCTAGTGACAGAGGCATCACGCACTGCCACATTTCCCGCATGGACGCCACTCGCCACCCCGCGCACCCCGTCTTCTGCACGGTGGTCCCGCCTCATCTCCTCGACCGCATCGCCCGATCCCAGGACACCCGCCGCGCCGACACCGCGCAGCGCACCCTCGAACGCGACTCCCTGCTGCGCACCCGGCGCCGGGTCACCACCGTCCGGGGGGTCGCCCCGGCGCTCGGCGCGCCCGTGTCCGACGAACCGCGCCGCACCGTCTACGACGCGCTGCACCACACCCGTCTCCCCGGGAAGAAGGTGCGCGGGGAGGGCGACGCGCCGACGAGGGACGCCACCGTGAACCGCGCGTACGCGGGACTGGGTGCCACGTACGACCTCTTCCTCAAGGGCTTCGGCAGGCGCTCGATCGACGACTCGGGGCTGCCCCTGGACGCCACCGTGCACTACGACGAGGACTACAACAACGCCTTCTGGGACGGCCGCCAGATGGTCTTCGGCGACGGGGACGGGGACCTCTTCCTCGACTTCACGGTGTCGGTGGACGTGATCGGACACGAGCTGACCCACGGCGTCACCCAGTACACGGCCAACCTGGAGTACCGGGGCCAGCCGGGAGCCCTGAACGAGTCGATGTCCGACGTCTTCGGCTCCCTGATCAAGCAGTGGTCGCTGGAGCAGACGGCGGACCAGGCGGACTGGCTGATCGGCGCGGGACTGCTGGGCCCCGAGGTCAGCGGGGTCGCGCTGCGCTCGATGAAGGCACCCGGCACGGCGTACGACGACGACGAGCTCGGCAAGGACCCGCAGCCGGCGTCGATGGACGACTACGTCAGCACGCACAGCGACAACGGCGGCGTGCACATCAACTCCGGCATCCCGAACCACGCCTTCTACATCGTGGCGACCGAGCTGGGCGGCAAGGCCTGGGAGCGGGCCGGACAGATCTGGTACGACACCCTCACCGGCGGGGAACTCGCGGCGGACGCGCAGTTCGCGGACTTCGCCCGGCTGTCGACGGCGGCGGCCGTCGCGCGCTTCGGGGACGGCGGCGCCGAGCACCAGGCGCTCCAGAAGGCGTGGTCGACGGTCGGCCTGGGGTAGGCGGCGGATCCGGGGTAAGAAGGCGGGCATGCGGATTCTGGTGGTGCGGACGGGCGGTTTCGCGGGCATCGAGCGCCGGGCGGAGGTGGACACCTCGGCCCGGCCGGACGAGGAGGAGTGGCGGCACCTGGCCCGACAGGCCCTGCTGCCCGGTCCGCCGGGGCACGGGCCGAACCGGGTGCGGGACGGGTTCTCGTACCGGATCACGGTGGACGGGGAGACCGTGTCCTGCGCGGAGCCGTACGTGTCGGACGCCCAACGCGATCTGATCTCGCGCGTGCTGAAGGAGGGCGCGTAGGCCGCCCTCGGGCGCCCGCGGTGATCCCCCGGTGGTTCCTCGGCGATCCCCCGGTGGTTCCTCGGCGATCCCTCGGTAATTGGGAGGTCCGCGAGCAGGCGCTTTGCTTGGATTGGCGGATGACCACAGAGATACTTTCCGCCCTTGAGCGGTATTACGACACGGTCCCGCGCGTGGGCGGAGCCCGGGCCGAGGACTTCGGGCCGCTCACCCTGTTCGTACGGGAGGGCGAGGGGTGGCCGTACTACGCGCGCCCCTCGCTCGGCGGACCCGAGGCCTCCGCGGCCGACGTGGAGCGGGTGCTTGCCCGCCAACGGGAGCTGAAGGTGCCCGAGGCCTTCGAATGGGTGGCCGAAAACAGCCCCTCGTTGCGGGCCGCGGTGGAGACGGCGGGACTGCGCGTCAGCTCCCACCCGCTGATGGTGCTGGAATCCGTGCGGCCGACCCCGGCCCATCCGGACGTACGGGTCCTCGGCGCGGACGACCCACTGCTGGCGGCCGCGGTGACGGTGCCGATGCTGGCTTTCGCGGCCCCGGGCACGGCGCTGGGCGAGGCCGGGCCGACCGAACTGGCGGCGGCCCTGACGGATCCGACGGTGGAACCGCGCCGCGCGCGGGTCTCCGATCAGCTCGCCTCGGGCGGCACGGGGATGGCCGCGGCCGTACGGGACGGCGTGGTGCTCTGCTCGGGCCAGTACATCCCGGTCGGCGACGTCGCCGAGGTCGTCGGCGTCGGCACCCTCCCGGCGGCGCGCCGGCAGGGCTTGGCCCTCGCGGTGACGGCGGCCCTGGTCGAGCAGGCGCTGGCGGGCGGGGCCCGGACGGTGTTCCTGTCCGCGGGAGACGAGGACGTGGCCCGGATCTACGGCCGGATCGGCTTCCGCCGCGTGGCGACGGCCCTCATCGCGGAGCCCGTCCAACCCGCGGGGTAGCACCTCTGGCCCCGCCGGCAGAGGTCGGGTGCGGTGCGGTGCGGCGGATGTCCGCCCGGACGGCCGCGCGGTTGCCGAAACGGCAAGAGTTCTTGGCGCTTCGGGGTGCCCGGGCGGAGCATCGGCGGCACAGGCACCCGGAGGGTCGGGGCCTGGCCCGTGCCCTGCCCCATGAGACCCCGAGAGACCGAGGTTCCCGTGTCCGACCACGCGCACACCCACACCCAGCCGCCCACCCCGGAGCCCGGGGTCACGGGCGAGGAGTTCTGGGACGGCCGCTACCGGGAGAACGACCGGATCTGGAGCGGCGAGGCCAACGCCGCCCTGGTCCGCGAGGCGGGCGACCTCGCCCCCGGCCTGGCCCTGGACCTCGGCTGCGGCGAGGGCGGCGACGCCGTCTGGCTGGCCCGGCGGGGCTGGCGGGTGACCGCGACCGACATCTCCGGGGTGGCCCTGGAGCGAGCGGCCTCGCACGCGGCGGACGCCGGCGTCGGCGACCGGGTGGAGTGGCAGCGGCACGACTTCGCGCACTCGTTCCCGGCCGGCGAGTACGACCTGGTATCCGCCTGCTTCCTGCACTCGTACGGGGAGTTCCCGCGCGAGCGGATCCTGCGTCGGGCCGCCGCCGCCGTGGCCCCCGGCGGAGTCCTGCTGATCGTCGGCCACGCGGGCTGGGCCCCCTGGCAGGAGCCGCCGGTCGAGGGCGTCCACTTCCCGACGCCCGCCGAGGTCGTCGCGGACCTGGAGCTGCCGGAGGGCGCCTGGGAGGTCCTGCTGGCCGAGGAGCACGAACGGGTCCAGAACCGGCCTGACGGCCGGCCCGGGACCCGGTTGGACAACGCGGTGAAGGTGCGCCGGCTGCCCTAGTTCGGCTGTTCTCGCCCTGTGGAGGTCAGAACTCGCCCTGTGGAGGTCAGAAGCCGAGCTTGCGCAGTTGCTTGGGGTCGCGCTGCCAGTCCTTGGCGACCTTCACGTGCAGGTCGAGGAAGACCGGGGTGCCGAGCAGCGCCTCGATGTGCTTGCGCGACTTCATCCCGACCTCCTTCAGGCGGGAGCCCTTCGGGCCGATGATGATGCCCTTCTGGCTGGGCCGCTCGATGTAGACGTTCGCGTGGATGTCCAGCAGCGGGCGGTCCGCCGGGCGGTTCTCCCGGGGGATCATCTCCTCGACGACGACGGCGATGGAGTGCGGGAGCTCGTCCCGTACGCCTTCCAGCGCGGCCTCGCGGATCAGCTCCGCGACCATCACCATCTCGGGCTCGTCGGTGAGGTCGCCCTCCGGGTACAGCGGCGGGCTCTCGGGCAGCAGCGGCGCGATCAGGTCGGCCAGCAACTGGACCTGGCTGTCCCCGACGGCCGAGACGGGAACGATCTCGGCCCACTCGAAGCCGAGCTCGGCGGCGAGCTGGTGAATGGCCAGGAGCTGTTCGGCGAGCTGCTTGGACTCGACCAGGTCGGTCTTCGTCACGATGGCGATCTTGGGGGTCTTCTTGATCCCCGCGAGTTCCTTCGCGATGAACTTGTCGCCGGGGCCGAGCTTCTGGTCGGCCGGCAGGCAGAAGCCGATGACGTCGACCTCGGCCCAGGTGGAGCGGACGACGTCGTTGAGGCGCTCGCCGAGCAGGGTGCGCGGCTTGTGCAGGCCGGGGGTGTCGACCAGCACCAGCTGGGCGTCCGGGCGGTGCACGATGCCGCGGACCGTGTGGCGCGTGGTCTGCGGCCGGTTGGAGGTGATCGCGACCTTGGTGCCCACGAGCGCGTTGGTCAGGGTCGACTTCCCCGCGTTGGGGCGGCCGACGAAGCATGCGAAGCCCGCGCGGTGCGGGGCGGTGGGCTCGGGGGAACGATCGCTCATACGGGCCATTCTCCCCGATGCGGCTCCCAGCGCCGACCAGCCCACCGCCAGGACGGTCGAAGCGCCCGCCAGGAAGGTGGTCAGGAGGGGGTGTGCGGCATGGTCGACGGCCCCCTCGGCGGTGGCTTCCGCGTCCCGCGCCCGGATCGTCAGCCGGGTCCACTCCAGGGCGGGCGGGCCGTCCCACCTGCTGCTCAGCCGCACGTCCTGCCCCGGCAGCAGCTCGGCCGGCAGGCCGGTGAGGGTCCGCTGCGACACGGTGCGGCCGAAGGCCCCGGAAACGGTGAGGACGGCGCGGGGGCGGAGGGTGACATTGCCCAGGTTGTGGAGCGTGTACGTGACCTCGGCGCGCCCGTCGCCGCCGACGACGCGGACGTCCCGGACGGCGAGGGCCGGGGCGGTCGGTCCGGTGACCCGGAGGTGGAGGCGGGCGGCGACCGCCTGCCGCACGTCGATGCCGGAGCCGGCGCCCGCGGGCAGGTCCTCCAGGGCCACGACGGCGCCGGGGTGGTCCCCCGGCTCGGCCCGGTCGGGGACGGTGACGGTGAACCCGACGTCGACCGATCCCCGGGCCGGCACGGTCACCCGCTCCCGCGCGAGCACCGTCCAGGCGGCGGTGGCACGGCGCGGCTCGTCGGGGCCGCGGACCGCGAAGCCGCCGTCGCGGGCGGTGTTGTGGGCGTCGGCGGCGTAGAGCCGGAAGGTGCGGGGGCGGTCGGTGCGGTTGGTGACGGTGACGGTGTCCCGGGCGACCGTGCCGGGGGCGGCGGCGAGGTAGAAGTACGGGCGCTGTCCGACGGTGTTCGCGGCGGGGAGCACGGACCACCGGCCGTTGTCCGCGGCCGCCGCCGTTCCGGCGCCGGCGAGCCAGGCCAGGCCCGCGACGACGAGGGCGACGGGGAGCCGCCGCCACCGGGCGGCCGGCCGGGTCACGACAGGGTCAGCGTCAGGACGGCCGTGTACGCCCCCGGCGGGGTGTAGGGCGGGACGCGCAGTTCCACCCCGGCGTCCACCGTGAAGGTCCCGCCCGCCGGCGCGCCGTCCGCCGTGGACGCCAGCACGGCGCCCTCCGGGCCGACCGTGCCCGCGCTGCCCGCCCGGCAGGCGCTCGGGCTCCCGGCCGCCGCGACGCACCGCGGCGTCCACGTCAGGGAGGCGCCCGGGATCCGGACCCCGCCCGGTCCGGCGAAGTCCGTGACCCTGCCGACCAGCGACCAGCCCGCCGGGCCGCCGCGCGCGTCCTCGACGGTGACGGTGCCGATCCGGCCGGCCGCCGGCCCGCCGTTCCCGTACGGGACCGCGCCGAGCGTCACGGACTCCCCCGCCTGGGTCATGGCCAGCGCGCCCGGCTCGACGACCGCCGTCACCTTCCGGGTGCCCGGCGCCGGCGGCGCCGGGTCGATCACCGTGGCCGCGTCGATCACCGTGTAGGCGGCCGGCCCCGATCCGCCCCGCGCCGACCACGCCGTGCCCTCGTACGCGACCACGCCCGTCGTCCCCTTGTCGGTGACCGGCAGCTCGGCCCGGACCACGCCCCGCTCGTCGGCGGTGGCGGCCACCCGGTCGACGGTCTCCGCGGCGCCGGTCCGGCCGGCCACCGTGACGGCCGCCCCCGGGGCGAAGCCGGAGCCGGTGACGGCGACCCGGGCGCCCGGCTTGCCGTACGCCGTCCCCAGCGTGAGCGCGCGCGGGTTGGCCGTCGGCAGGGGGGCGGCCGTGAGGTGCTCGGACACGGGGGCGGGGCCGGCCGCGGTGCACACGGTCTCCAGGTCCACGGGGTGGCCGGTGTGCAGGGTGTAGCCGCCCGGGGCGAGGGTGATCTCGCCGGGCGCGGTGACGGTGAAGGTCCCGGTCATGGTCACGCCCGGCAGGGTCGCGCCCGCCGGCACCGGGTCGTTGCGTCGGACGCCCACCACGGTCACCTCGCCGCTCTGCGCGCCCGCGAGCACGATCCGCCCGGTGGGGGTCACCGCGTCGGCGGGCAGTTCGCTCGCGGCGGGGTTCAGGGCGGGGGTCGCGGCGATCCGGTACGTCACGGTGACCGTGTCGCCGACCTTCGGGGCCGGGTCGTCGACGCTGATCCGGGCCGTCGTCGGCCCGTCGGCGGGCGGCAGCCCGGCCTCCTGGGGCGGGAGGCAGTGCGTGGGGAACTCCACCTGTCCCGGGGGCGGCTGCTCCCCCTCGGCGGCGGCCGGCGCTCCGCCGGTCGTGGCGGCCAGCAGAACCACCACGCCGCCGCTCACGGCGACGGCCGCCGCCCACCGTCTGTCGCGCGCCCCGGCCCGTCCCGTACGTCCTGCTCGCACTGTCCGCCCCCGCGTTCCGTCGCTCCGACAGGGGGTCAATTCACGAGCGGGCGGCGGGAGAAGTCAATGCGCGGAACGGGCAACAACTGATGACCCATCAGAAGATGGGAGGGTGGAGGGCGAGAGAGCGCCCGGCCCGGCCGGTACGCCCGCCCCCACCGACCCGCCCGAGGCCCGGAACGTGCGCCGGTACGCCGTCGGGCTCACCCCCAACGCCGCCTGCACGTGCTTGCGCAGCGACTGCGCCGTCCCGAAGCCCGCCTCCCGCGCCACCTGTTCCATCGCCAGTTCCGTGCGCTCCAACAGCCGCCGGGCGCGCTCCACCCGCTGCCCGACGATCCACTCCCCCGGGCTGACCCCGGACTCCTCGCGGAAGCGGCGCGTGAACGTCCGTACCGACATGGACTCCTGCCGGGCCAGGTCGCTCAACCGGATCGGTTCGTGCAGCCGGTCGAGCACCCAGGCGCGCGCCGCCGTGGTGCTGGCCAACTGCGATTCGGGGACCGGACGTTCGATGAACTGCGCCTGCCCGCCGTCCCGGTGGGGCGGTACGACGGTCCGCCGGGCCACCTCGTTGGCCACGGCCGCGCCGTGGTCACGGCGCACGATGTGCAGGCACAGGTCGATGCCGGCGGCGACCCCGGCGGAGGTCAGCACGTCCCCGTCATCCGTGTAGAGCACGCCGGGGTCGACCCGCACGGCCGGGAAGAGCCGCTGGAAGTGCTCGGCGGAGGCCCAGTGGGTGGTCGCCCGGCGGCCGTCGAGGTACCCGCCGGCGGCGAGGACGTAGCCACCCGTGCAGATGGAGACCAGTCGGGTGCCGGGTCGGATGTGGCCGAGCGCCGCGCCGAGCGCCTCGGTCAGCCGACCCTCCTCGTACACCGGCCCCAGCTCGTACGAGGCGGGCACCACCACCGTGTCGGCGGTGGCCAGCAGCTCCGGACCGTGCTCGACGGAGACCGCGAAGTCGGCGTCCGTGGCCACGGGTCCGGGACGGAGCCCGCAGGTGAGGGTCTCGTAGAAGGGGCGCCCGGCCGGATCCCTGGCGTACCCGAAGATCCGGTGCGGGATGCCGAGCTCGAAGGGCAACAGCCCGGCGAGGGCGAGGACGACGACACGGTGCGCACGGGGCTCCATGGCCCGATCGTAGCGAAGCATGTCGTTCAGGCCACTGTCGGGCGCCGCCCGCGGGCCGGAAGCTGACTGCGTGACGCAGACAGCCTCCACCCCCGCATCCACACCCGCCCCCGCGCCCGCCACCCCGCGGAATCCGGGGCGCGTGCACCGCGCCTGGTTCGCGGCGGCCGTCGCCTTCGTGACGATCATCGGCGCCGCCGCCTCCGCCTCCCTGCCCGGCCTGCTCATCGAGCCGCTGCACGAGGAGTTCGACTGGTCGCGCGGCACGATCGGCCTCGCCGTCTCGGTGAACCTCGCCCTGTACGGGCTCACCGCGCCCTTCGCTGCGGCCCTGATGGACCGCTTCGGCATCCGCAAGGTGGTCGCCGTCGCCCTGCTGGTCATATCCGGCGGCACCGTGGCCACGCTCTGGATGACGGAGTCCTGGCAACTGATCCTGTTCTGGGGCGTGCTGGTGGGCCTGGGCAGCGGCTCGATGGCGCTGGCTTTCGCGGCCACGGTCACCAACCGCTGGTTCACCGCCCGACGCGGGCTCGTCACGGGCATCCTGACCGCCGCCGGGGCGTCCGGTCAGCTGATCTTCCTGCCCCTGCTGTCCTGGCTGGTCGAGCACCACGGATGGCGACCGGCGGCGGTCACGGTCTCGCTCGCGGCGCTGGTGGTCGTCCCGTTCGTCTGGCTGCTGCTGCGCGACCACCCGGCGGACGTGGGCCTCGCGCCGTACGGGGGCGCGTACGTGGAGAAGCCCGCCCCGGTCCCCGGAGCCGCGCGCCGCGCGTTGACGGTGCTGTTCAAGGCGGCCCGAACCGGCCCCTTCTGGCTGCTGGCCGGCACCTTCGCGATCTGCGGCGCCTCCACGAACGGCCTGGTGCGGACCCACTTCGTGCCTGCGGCCCACGACCACGGCATGCCGGTGACGGCCGCGGCCGGGCTGCTGGCGGTGATCGGCGTGTTCGACGTGGTCGGCACGATCGCCTCGGGCTGGTTCACCGACCGCTTCGAGGCGCGCCGCCTGCTGGCCGTGTACTACGCCCTGCGCGGGATCTCACTGATGTTCCTGCCGATGCTGCTGGCCCCGTCCATCCACCCGCCGATGATCTTCTTCATCATCTTCTACGGCCTGGACTGGGTCGCCACCGTCCCGCCGACCATCGCACTGTGCCGCGAACAGTTCGGGGAGGACGGCGCGATCGTCTTCGGCTGGGTCCTGGCCTCGCACCAGGTGGGCGCGGCCGTGGTGGCCTTCCTGGGCGGCCTGGCCCGCGACGCCTTCGGCTCGTACGACCTGGTCTGGTACGCCTCGGGCGGCCTGTGCGCGATGGCCGCGCTGATGGCGATGGTCATCCGCCGCCGGCCCGCCGTGACCGTGGCCGCGGCCACGGCCACGGCCTGAGCGTCCCGCGCCGCCCGACGGGCGCGTCCGGCCCGGAGGACGGGCGGGAGCGCGGCGGACGGGCGGGAGCGCGGCGGACGGGCGGGAGCGCGGCGGACACGCGCGGCCCCGGGCTCGTCAGCCGGCCGGGGTCGTGGACCTGAGGGTGCCGTCCGGGGCCGCGAGGAGGACCGGGGTGTCGGGGCCGCCGAGGTCCCGCACCGCGGCGCGATCGGCGTCGGACGGGGCGTCGGCCGCGCTGACCACGGCCGCGGCCTCCAGGGACCGCGCCCCGCTGGCCACGGCCATGGCGACGGCGGTCTGGAGCGCGCTCAGCTTGAGGGAGTCCAGGTCCACGGTCCCGGCCACGTACGTGCGACCCGTCTCGTCCCGGACCGCCGCACCCTCGGGCACCCCGTTGCGGGCGCGGGCGCTGCGCGCCAGCGTGATGATCTTGTTGTCCTCGGGGTCGATCCCGGTGTTCCCGGTGCTTTCGGTCATGGGCGAAAGCATAGGGAGCACCCCGACGGGCCGTGCGACGACCCCGCCCCCGGCACCCCTGACGCCCCTGATCGGACCGGGCGTCCGCCCGCCGCACGTCGAGGACGTCGCGCCGGCCCGGGGCCGCACGTCACGGCCGGTCGAGCCGCAGCCGCTCCGCCTTCGGCAGCCCGGCGACCACGAGGTCGTACGAGTCCTCCACCAGCTCCCGGACCATCGCGTCCGGCAGCCCGCCCACCGTCACCGTGTTCCAGTGCCGCTTGTTCATGTGCCAACCCGGCACGATCGCCTCGTGATCGGCCCGCAGCCGCACCGCGAGGTCCGGATCGCACTTCAGGTTGATCTTCAACGGCGAGGCGCCCAGCGCCGACAGCGCGAACACCTTCCCCAGCACCTTGAACACCGAGGTCTCGGGGGTGAAGGGGAACTCCTCCACGGCCTCGTTGAAGTCCAGGCAGAACGCGCGCAGTTGCTCCGGCGTCACTCCGAGCCCTCCTCGCCCTCGCCGGCCGCCGCGACCACCGGCTCCACCAGCACCGTCACGATCTTGTTCCGTCGCCCCGCCGGGGACTCGGCCGTCAACCGCAGGGGTCGCCCGTCCGGTTCGGGCAGGTCGACGATCGCCGAGGCGCCGGCGATCGGCACCCGGCCCAGCGCCTTGGCCAGCAGTCCGCCGACCGTCTCCACGTCCTCGTCGTCGAAGGCCTCGACGCCGAACAGCTCGCCGAGGTCGGTGATGTCGAGCCGGGCCGTGACCCGGTAGCGGTCCTCACCCAGGTCCTCGACGGGCGGCAGCTCCCGGTCGTACTCGTCGGTGATCTCGCCGACGATCTCCTCGAGGATGTCCTCGATGGTGACGATGCCCGCCGTGCCGCCGTACTCGTCGATGACGACGGCCACGTGGTTGCGCACCGACTGCATCTCGCGCAGCAGGTCACCGGCGTTCTTGGTGTCGGGCACGAACACCGCCGGCCGCATCGCCGTCGACACCAGGTCGGACTCCGCCTCACGACTGATGTGCGTCTTGCGGACGAGGTCCTTGAGGTAGACGATCCCGACGATGTCGTCCTCGTTCTCCCCGGTCACCGGGATGCGCGAGAACCCGGACCGCAGCGCCAGCGTGGTCGCCTGACGGATCGTCTTGTACCGCTCGATGCAGATCAGGTCCGTGCGCGGCACCATCACCTCGCGGACCAGGGTGTCCCCGAGTTCGAAGACCTGGTGCACCATCCGGCGCTCGTCGTCCTCGATCAGGGATTCCTTCTCCGCCAGGTCCACCATGGCCCGCAGCTCGGCCTCGGAGGCGAACGGGCCCTTGCGGAAGCCCTTCCCCGGTGTCAGCGCGTTGCCGATGAGGATGAGGAGCTGCGGGATCGGGCCCATGACCCGGGCCAGTGGCACGAGGACGTACGCGGCCGCCGTCGCCGTGTTCAGCGGGTGCTGCCGGCCGATGGTGCGCGGCGACACGCCCACGGCGACGAACGACACCAGCACCATGACCCCGATGGCCACGAGCAGCGCGGTCCAGGTGTCGCCGAACTCGTCGAGGCAGACGTACGTGACGAGCACGCCCGCCGCCATCTCGCAGGTCACCCGTACCAACAGCGCGACGTTGAGGTAGCGGGTGGGGTCGGCGGAGACCTGGAGGAGCTTCGCGCTGCCGCGCCGCCCCTCCCGTACGGCCTGCTCGGCCCGGAAGGCGGAGATGCGGGCGATCCCGGACTCGGCGCACGCCGCGAACCAGGCGACCACCACCAGCAGGACCGCGCCGGTGATGAGTTGGGCGGCGTTCACGAGACGGTGGGCGCGGGTGACGGACCGGTCAGGCCGCGCTCACCGCGCCAGCCGTCGACGATGGCCGCCTGGAGGCCGAACATCTCGGCCTTCTCGTCCGGCTCCTCGTGGTCGTACCCGAGCAGGTGCAGCACCCCGTGGACGGTCAGGAGCCCGAGCTCCTCGTCCATGGAGTGCCGCGTCGGCGCTTCCTCGCCCTGCCGCTTGGCCACCTCGGGACACAGGACGATGTCGCCGAGGAGCCCCTGCGGGGGCTCCTCCTCGTCCTTCGCCGGCGGACGGAGTTCGTCCATCGGGAAGGACATGACGTCGGTGGGTCCGGGCAGGTCCATCCACTGGATGTGGAGCTGCTCCATCGCCGCCTCGTCGACGACGATGACGGACAGCTCGGACAGCGGGTGGATCCTCATCCGGGCGAGCGCGTAGCGGGCGATGTCGAGGATCGCCTGCTCGTCGACCTCGATTCCGGACTCGTTGTTGACGTCGATCGACATGGTGCGCTGGGTTCTACTTCCGCTGGTAGCCGTTCCGGGGCTGCGTGGAGTCCCGGCTGTCGTCGTACTTCTCGTACGCGTCGACGATACGGCCGACCAGCTTGTGCCGGACGACATCCTCGGACGTGAGCCGCGAGAAGTGGATGTCCGGCACCCCTTCCAGGATGTCCTGCACCTGGCGCAAACCGCTCTTGGCCCCGCCCGGGAGGTCGACCTGGGTCACGTCGCCGGTGACGACGATCTTCGAGTCGAAGCCGAGCCGGGTCAGGAACATCTTCATCTGCTCGGTGGTGGTGTTCTGCGCCTCGTCGAGGACCACGAACGCCTCGTTGAGGGTGCGGCCCCGCATGTAGGCCAGGGGTGCCACCTCGATGGTCCCGGCCGCCATCAGCCGCGGGATCGAATCCGGGTCGATCATGTCGTGCAGGGCGTCGTAGAGCGGGCGCAGGTACGGGTCGATCTTGTCGAAGAGCGTGCCCGGCAGGAAGCCGAGCCGCTCGCCCGCCTCGACGGCGGGACGGGTCAGGATGATCCTGCTGACCTGCTTCGACTGCAGGGCCTGGACCGCCTTGGCCATGGCCAGGTAGGTCTTGCCGGTGCCCGCAGGACCGATGCCGAACACGATCGTGTTCTTGTCGATGGCGTCGACGTACCGCTTCTGGTTGAGGGTCTTGGGACGGATGGTCCGGCCTCGGCTGGACAGGATGTTCTGGGTGAGCACCTCGGCGGGTGTCTCGTCCCCGGCGTCGCCGCTGCCGTTGCCGTTCGCCTTGAGCATGGCGATCGAGCGTTCCACTGCGTCCTCCGTCATCGACTGCCCGGTGCGGAGCACCAGCATCATCTCGTCGAACAGGCGCTGGACCAGCGCGACTTCCGCCGCGTCGCCGATCGCGCTGACCTGATTGCCCCGAACATGGATGTCGGCCTTCGGGAAGGCCTTCTCGATCACGCGCAACAGGGCGTCACCCGATCCGAGCACGGTCACCATGGGATGGGTGGCCGGAACGGTGAAGTGGGCGCGCGCCTGGCCCGGCGCGGGGGTGCGGGCTGTCGGTGTCTGAGTCATGGGCCGGCACTGTGGCCTGCGCATACCTCCCACTGAAGGGTCGCTCGGGTCGTCGACCTCCGGACTACCAAGGGTACGACTCCACCGGCGCATCCCCGAGAGGTTTTCCGCCACGCGTCCCGGCCAGTCGTGGCGCGCCCGACGGGGCGCGGGTCGACCCGGACCTGGGCCGTCTCCTTCGGATCTCGCCTGACCCGCGCCGCCCGGCACGATCCGAAAGAGACGGCCTAGACCGGGTGCCGGAAGCCGATCGTGGGGACCGCGCGGCGCCTCGGTCCCGGTGTGGTCCCGGACGGGACCAGCTCCTCCAGGAAGGCGTACCGGCCCCGCAGCTCGGCCGGGGCCGTCTGCCACCAGTGCGCGACCTCCGGCCATCCGGGGGCCGACAGGGAGCCGCCGAACTCCTGGACCGACAGGGCGGCCGTCAGCCCCGCGAAGGCGAGCCGGTCCACGAGCGGCCACTCCGCGAGGGTGCCCGTCACGAACCCCGCCACGTACACGTCGCCGGCGCCCGTCGGGTCCAGCGCGTCCACGACGATCGCCGGGACCTCCGCCGTCTCCCCGGTCCTTCCGTCGACCGCGTACGAGCCCTCCGCACCCATGGTCACCACGGCCAGCGGCACCTTCTCGGCCAGCGCCCGGGCCGCCGCGCGCGGACAGTCGGTGCGGGTGTAGCGCATCGCCTCGCCCGCGTTCGGCAGGAAGGCCTCGCAGTGTTCCAGGTCGGCCAGTGCCCCCAGGTCCCAGCGCCCGCTCTCGTCCCAGCCCACGTCGGCGAAGACCAGCGAGCCCTGCCGGGCCGCCTCGGCGACCCAGGGCTCGCCCCGGCCGGGCACCAGCGAGGCCACGGCGGCGCGGGCGCGCGGCGGGCACAGCGGGAAGGGCTCGGGGCCCGCCGGGGGCGGGGCCTCGTGGCCGTGGGAGACCATCGTGCGTTCGCCCTCGTACGCCATCGAGACCGTGACGGGGCTGTGCCAGCCGGGGAGGGTGTGGGACATCGACAGGTCGATGCCCTCTCCCTGTTCGAGCGCGTCCCAGCAGTACTCGCCGTAGTGGTCGTCCCCGAAGGCGGCGGCGAGCGAGGTCCGCAGGCCGAGCCGGGCGAGCGCGGCGGCCATGTTGGCGACGCCGCCGGGGCTGGAGCCCATGCCGCGCGCCCAGGATTCCGTGCCGCGGACCGGTGCGGAGTCCAGGCCGGTGAAGATGATGTCGAGGAAGACCGTTCCCGTCAGGAAGACGTCGCAGCCCGGTTCTTGGGGATCCCGCACCGGACCGAGCGGGTCCAGTTTCATGGGTCGGCTGATGCGGCTGTCCCGACTGGTCACGGTGTGCTCCCCGTTTCGTGCGTGTGCGGATCGAAGTCTCGTGGAAGTGTCGTGGAAGTCTCGAAGAGTCGTTTCTGCAAGTCGGCTTGAGGTGGAAAGCAGCCACCCCTGCCCCGGTTCGGCGGGCGCAAACCCAAGTGTGACGCACATCACCGCCGGCACGCTCTTCTGTCGACCGGCGGGCGCTTGATAAACAGGTGCACCGCCCACTCTCCGGAACCCTCGTTCCAGCTGCGCAGCAACGGAAACACCCGTGTCGATCACCTCCCCCGCGCCCTCGTCCGCGCACCCCGCCGCCTGGCCCCTGGTGGCCCTCTTCACAGCCGGTTACGCGGCGCCCTACCTCCTCCCGACCGTGGTCGGCCGGCTCGACGCGTACCTTCCGCTGAGCCCCGCCCAGGCCGGCCTGATCGGCTCGGCCCTGCTCCTCGGATCCGCCGGCGCCGGGTTCACCCTCGCCTCGCGCATCCCCCACCACGGGCCCCGCGCCCTGGCCCGGCTCGGGCTGCTGCTCGCCGTCGCGGGCTACGGCACCGCGGCGTCGACCTCCCTCCTGCCCCTCGTCGTCGTGGGCGCCGTGATCGGCGGCTTCGGCTCCGGGACGGCGACCGCCGTGGCCGCCTCCGGGATCGCCGGGACGCGCGATCCGCACCGCACCTCCGCCCTCGGACTGCTGTCGGTGTCGGCGACCGCGGGCGCGCTCTACCTGACGCTGCCCCGGTTCGGCGGCGACCTGCTCGGGCACGGGCTGCCGTTCGCGGCCATCGCCCTGGTCGCCGCGGCGGTCTGGCCCGCGACCTCCCGACTCGGCGGCCCGGCCGGCCCCGGCCCCGCCGTACGGGCCTCCGGGCGGCTTCCCTACCCGCGCGCCGGGGCGGCCCTGGCGGGCGGCCTGCTGCTGTGGTCACTCGCCCAGAACTCGCTGTGGGGGGTCAGCGGCCGGATCGGCGCCGAGCAGGCGGGCCTGTCCGAGGTCACCCTCGGCATGGTCTTCGCCGCGGCGCTGGGGGCCGGCCTGGTCGGTGTCACGGCCGCCTCCGCCCTCGGCGCCCGCTGGGGCCGGGCCGTCCCGATCGGCGCGGGCACCGCGGTGATCGCCTGCTGCGTGGTGGTGGCCACCTCCGCGCGGGGTCTGGGCGGCTTCGCGGCCGGGGAGATCCTCTGGAACGCCTTCTACCCGGTGGTCCTCTCGTACGTCATCGGTCTGGCGGCGGCCCTGGACCCGCGCGGCCGGTGGGCGGTGCTGGCCGGCTCCGCCTCCTCCCTCGGGGTGGCCTGCGGGCCCGTCACCGGCAGCCTGCTCGCCGAGGCCGTCGGTTTCCCCGGCATGGGACTGACCCTGGGCGCCCTGTTGCTGGCGGTGGCCTGGCCGATGACCGCCGTCGCACTGCACGCGGGCGGCCGCCCGCTGGTACCGGGCTCGGTCCGGCGCCGCGGTGGCGCGCCGGCGGCCGTGCTGGCCGCGAGCGCGGGCGCCCCGACGGGCGCGGTGCCCCGGGTCGGCGCACCGGAGCTGGAGGTCGCCGAGATCTCGGTGCGTCCCGTGCGCCGACTGCCCCGCCGGGTGCTGCTGCTCTCCCCGGCGACCCGGCGCGCCCGTGCCCGGACCGAGGACGGGGCGCGCGTCTGAGCCGTCTCCTGCCAGGCCGTCTCTTCCGGATCTTGCCTGACCCGCAAGATCCGAAAGAGACGGCCTAGCTCCGCTTGGGAACCGGTACCCGTACGAGGTCGGCGGCGATCGTCAGTTCGCCCGCGTAGCCGGCCGCGCGGGCCTGTCGCTCGAACTCGGTCGGGTCGGAGTAGCGCTGCGAGAAGTGCGTCAGCACCAGGTGCCGGACGCCCGCGTCGCGTGCCACCCGGGCGGCCTGACCGGCGGTCAGGTGGCCGTGGTCGGTGGCGAGTCGCTCGTCCTCGTCGAGGAAGGTCGACTCGATGACGAGCATGTCGCAGCCCTCCGCGAGCGCGTACACGCCCTCGCAGAGCCGGGTGTCCATGACGAAGGCGAACCGCTGCCCGGGCCTGTGCTCGCTGACGTCGTCCAGGGTGACGCCGTTCCACTCCCCCTCGCGCAGCAGCCGGCCCACGTCCGGTCCCTTGATCCCGCGTTCCGCGAGCAGCCCGGGCACCATGCGGCGCCCGTCCTGTTCGACGAGCCGGTAGCCGAAGGCCTCCACCGGGTGTGAGAGCAGTCGCGCCTCCAGGACGTACGCGGCCTCGCGCGCCAACGTCCCGTCGGCGGACACCGGTTCTTCGCGGAGCGGGACGGTCTCGCGGTAGGCGGTGGCGTACCGGAGCCGGTCGAAGAACTTCTGCCCCGAGGCCGGGTAGTGCGCGGTGACCGGGTGCGGAACCCGGTCGAGGTTGATCCGCTGGATCACCCCGGCCAGGCCGAGGCTGTGGTCGCCGTGGAAGTGGGTGACGCAGATCCGGTTGATGTCGTGCGCGGCCACCCCGGCGCGCAGCATCTGGCGCTGGGTGCCCTCGCCCGGGTCGAAGAGGATGCCCTCGCCGTCCCAGCGCAGCAGGTAGCCGTTGTGGTTGCGGCTTCGGGTGGGCACCTGGCTGGCGGTGCCCAGCACCACGAACTCTCGTACGGACACGGCTTATCCGGGGGGCCACTCGAGGCCGCGGCCGCCGAGGACGTGCGCGTGCGCGTGGAAGACGGTCTGCCCGGCGCCGGCGCCGGTGTTGAAGACGACCCGGTAACCCTGGTCGTCGACCTTCTCGTCCGCCGCGACCTGGCCGGCCTCGCGCAGCACGTCGGCGGCGATCCCCGGCTCGGCGGCCGCGAGGGAGGCGGCGTCGGGGTAGTGCACCTTGGGGATGACGAGGACGTGCGTGGGCGCCTTGGGGCTGATGTCCCGGAAGGCGACGGTCGTCTCGGTCTCCCGGACGACGGTCGCCGGGATGTCACCCGCGACGATCTTGCAGAACAGGCAGTCCGCCTGGGGTTCCCCGGCCATTGCTGAGCCTCCCGTGAAGGTGATCGGTCCCGGCATCGTATCCGCCGACGCCCCCGCCACGGCCAGGGGTTTGTGGCGCGGCCCGTCAGCCCGGCCGCCCGGTCAGCCCGGCCGCCCGCTCAGCCCCAGCGCCCCGTGCGGGCCAGCAGGACGGCGACCGCGGCGGTGCCGGCGGTGGAGGTGCGCAGCACCGAGGGGCCCAGCCGGTACGGCAGGGCGCCGGCTTCCGCGAAGGCCGCGAGTTCCTCCGGGGAGACCCCGCCCTCGGGACCGACGACCACGACGACGGACCCGGACGAGGGCAGTTCGGCCGTCGCCAGGGCTCCGGAGGGGGCGTCCCGGTCCTCGTGCAGGACCACGGCCAGGTCGGCCTCGGCGAGCAGCGCCGCCACCTGCTTCGTGGAGAGGGCCTCGGCCACCTCCGGGAAGCTCACGCGGCGGGACTGCTTGCCCGCCTCCCGGGCCGTGTTGCGCCACTTGGCGAGGGACTTGGCGCCCCGGTCGCCGCGCCACTGGGTGATGCAGCGCGAGGCCTGCCAGGGCACGATCGCGTCGACGCCGGTCTCGGTCATGGTCTCCACCGCGACCTCGCCCCGGTCGCCCTTCGGCAGCGCCTGCACGACGGTGATCCGGACGGCGGGCGCCGGCTCCTCGAAGGCCCCGGACACGGACACGACGAGCCGGTCCTTGCCCTCGGCCGCCTTCACGACGGCGTCGGCCCAGCGGCCCCGGCCGTCCGTGAGGACCACCGCCTCGCCGGGGTTGAGCCGCTTGACCGACACCGCGTGCCGGCCCTCGGGGCCCTCCAGGGTGAACTCCGGTCCCGCGGGGACCTCTTCGACCACGAACACGGGGGCCGTCATGACGCTCTCCTCATCTGCAACACCTTCAACGCGCTCTGCGCCTCGGCCAGTTCGGCCGCGAGCACCTCCGTCAGCTCCCCGGCGGGCAGCGTCCGCGCCAGCCGGTGGCCCTGGCCCGCCCACAGGGCCATGCCCTGCGGGTCCCCGGCGGCGGCGGCCGCCTTGCGCAGGCCCGAGGTCAGGTGGTGGACCTGCGGGTAGGCGGCCGGGGCGTACGGGCCGTGTTCCCGCATGAAGCGGTTGACCAGGCCCCTGGCGGGCCGGCCGGAGAAGGCGCGGGTGAGTTCCGTGTGCGGGAAGAGCGGGTTCGTCAGCGCTTTCTTGTGCAGGGGGTGCGCGCCCGACTCCGGGCAGGCCAGGAAGGCCGTGCCGAGCTGGGCGGCCTCCGCGCCCGCCGCGAGCACCGCCGCGACCTGCGCGCCGCGCATCAGCCCGCCCGCCGCGATGATCGGGAGGGTCACGGCCTCCCGTACCCGGGCGACCAGCACGAGCAGTCCGACCCCGGCCGTGCCGTCGATCTCGGGGTCGTCGCGGTGCGTGCCCTGGTGGCCGCCCGCCTCGACGCCCTGGACGCAGACGGCGTCGGCTCCCGCCGCCTCGGCGGCCCGCGCCTCCTCCACCGAGGTCACCGTGACGACGGTGTACGTGCCGGCCTCGCGCAGTCGGGCGCAGACGGCGGGGGGCGGGCAGCCGAAGGTGAACGACACGACGGGGACGGGGTCCTCGACGAGGATGGCGAGCTTGGCCTCGTAGCCGTCGTCGGAGGTGCCGATGATGTCCTCCTCGGCCAGCGACACCTCGTACCAGTTGGCCTCGCCGGCGAGCTGTCCCCGGTACGTCTCGATCTCGGCCGGGTCCACGTAGCCGGTCTGCGGCATGAAGAGGTTGACGCCGAACGGACGTCGGGTGAGCGCGCGCAGCCGCTTGATCTCCTGGTACATCCCGTCGGCGGTCTTGTAGCCGCCGGCCAGGAAGCCCAGCCCGCCCGCCTCGCACACCGCGGCGGCCAGCGGCGGACAGGAGGCGCCGCCCGCCATGGGCGCCTGCACGATCGGGTAAGGGGTGAGACCGTTCGGCGAGGAGGACATGGACTGCATCGTGCCACGTCCCCGCGCACCGGGCCGAATCATCGCATTCGCCTGGCATAGTCCGCCTGCGAAGTCGCTCGACCCCGTGTCGCACCCCGCCCCGCACGGCATCGAGCCCGACCCGGGACATCCCCGGATCGGGCTCGTGCGAGAGGGTGCGTGCGGCCGGTCAGCGGCCGTTGAACGCGTCCTTCAGGCGGCTGAACAGGCCCTGCTGGCCCGGCGCGAACTGGCCCATCGGCCGCTCCTCGCCGCGCAGCTTCGCGAGCTGGCGCAGCAGGTCCTCCTGCTGGGCGTCCAGCTTGCCGGGGGTGGTGACCTCGACGTGGACGATCAGGTCGCCGCGCCCGCCGCCGCGCAGGTGCGTGACGCCGCGCCCGTGCAGCGGGATCGCCTGCCCGGAGCCGGTGCCGGGCCGGATGTCGATCTCCTCCAGGCCGTCGAGCGTCTCCAGCGGGCATTTGGTGCCCAGGGCCGCCGCCGTCATGGGGAGGGTGACCGTGCAGTGCAGGTCGTCCCCGCGCCGTTGGAAGGTCGGGTGCGGCAGCTCGTGGATCTCCACGTACAGGTCGCCGGCGGGGCCGCCGCCGGGGCCGACCTCGCCCTCGCCCGCGAGCTGGATGCGGGTGCCGTTCTCGACACCGGCGGGGATCTTGACCGTGAGGCTGCGGCGGGACCGCACCCGTCCGTCGCCCGCGCACTCGGGGCACGGGGTGGGGACCACGGTGCCGAAGCCCTGGCACTGCGGGCAGGGCCGCGAGGTCATGACCTGGCCCAGGAAGGACCGGGTGACCTGCGAGACCTCACCGCGACCGCGACACATGTCACACGTCTGCGCCGAGGTGCCGGGGGCGGCGCCCTCACCGGAGCAGGTCGTGCAGACCACGGCCGTGTCGACCTGGATGTCCTTGGTCGTCCCGAAGGCCGCCTCGTCCAGTTCCAGGTCGAGGCGGATCATGGCGTCCTGGCCTCGGCGGGTCCGCGAGCGCGGTCCGCGCTGCTGGGACTGACCGAAGAAGGCGTCCATGATGTCGGAGAAGTTGCCGAAGCCACCCGCCCCGAATCCGCCCGCGCCGCCGCCGCCCGAGGAGGACAGCGGGTCGCCGCCGAGGTCGTAGACCTGCTTCTTCTGCGGGTCCGAGAGCACCTCGTAGGCCGCGTTGATCTCCTTGAAGCGCTCCTGCGTCTTCGGATCCGGATTCACGTCCGGGTGGAGTTCGCGGGCGAGGCGACGGAAGGCCTTCTTGATCTCGTCCTGCGATGCGTCGCGGCGCACGCCGAGAACGGCGTAGTAGTCCGTGGCCACTTACGACTCCGCCAGGATCTGTCCGACGTAACGTGCCACTGCGCGTACCGCTCCCATCGTTCCGGGGTAGTCCATGCGGGTCGGTCCGACCACGCCGAGTTTGGCGACTGCTTCGCCGCCCGAACCGTAGCCGACCGAGACGACGGACGTGGAGTTCAGTCCCTCGTAGGCATTCTCATGCCCGATCTTCACGGCCATCCCCGACTCGTTGGCCTCGCCCAGCAGCTTGAGGAGCACGACCTGCTCCTCCAGCGCTTCGAGCACCGGCCTGATCGTCAGGGGAAAGTCATGTCCGAACCGTGTGAGGTTGGCGGTGCCGCCGATCATCAGCCGCTCCTCCGCCTCCTCCACGAGCGTTTCGAGAAGGGTGTCGAGGACGGCCTTGACCGTCGCCCGGTCCTCGGTCTCGAAGGACTCCGGAAGGTCCTGTACCAGCGGCGGCACGTCGGTGAACCGACGGCCGACCACCCGGCTGTTGAGCCGCGCCCGCAGATCGGCGAGCGAGGTCTCCCCGAAGGGCGTCTGGCAGTCGACCAGCCGCTGCTCGACCCGCCCGGTGTCCGTGATCAACACGAGCATCAGGCGCGCGGGCGCCAACGACAGCAGCTCGACGTGCCGGACGGTGGAACGGGTCAGCGACGGGTACTGCACCACGGCGACCTGCCGGGTGAGCTGCGCGAGCAGCCGCACGGTGCGCCCCACGACGTCGTCGAGGTCGACGGCGCCGTCGAGGAAGTTCTGGATGGCCCGCCGCTCCGGCGTGGACAGCGGTTTGACCCCCGCCAGCTTGTCCACGAAGAGCCGGTAACCCTTGTCGGTGGGGATCCGACCGGCACTGGTGTGGGGTTGGGCGATGTAGCCCTCGTCCTCCAGCAGCGCCATGTCGTTGCGCACGGTGGCGGGCGAGACGCCGAGCCGGTGCCGCTCGGTGAGCGCCTTGGAGCCGACCGGCTCCTCCGTCCCGACGTAGTCCTGGACGATGGCGCGCAGCACCTCGAGCCTGCGTTCACTGAGCATCGCGCACACCTCCGGATGCGGTCGGTCTTCTTCGGTCGTCGTTCGGTCCCGTTGCGGGCCTTGTTGGCACTCTGCACATTCGAGTGCCAGAGATCCCCCGGTCAGTGTACGGCCGGGTGGTACGCGGGAGGCAAGGGCGGCCCGCCAGGGTAGCGTCACCGCATGGACGTGCAATGGGAAGAGGCGGGCTGGGAACGGCTGACCGGGCGGGTCGGACGGCGTCGTCTGCCGGTGTGGGACTGCACCGTGGGGCTGGTGGTGGGCGACGATTCGGTTCTTCTCGTCGATCCCGGTTCGTGCGTGCGCGAGGGTGCGCGGGTGCGGGCCGAGGCGGAGCGGCTGACCGGCCGGCACGTGACCCATATCGCATTCACGCACGGACATTTCGACCACGTACTGGGCGGCTCCGCCTTCACGGGCGCCGAGTTCCACGGCGCGGTCGGCCTGGACAAGGTGCTGTCGACGCCCACCGGCCGCGAGGAACTGCGGCACAGCGCGACCGCGCACGGCCTGGACGCGGCGGAGGCCGCGGAGGCCGCCGACCTGGTCGTGGCGCCGGGGCACCCGGTGTCGGGCGAACGGACGCTGGACCTGGGCGCCGTACAGGTGCTGCTCGCGAACCTCGGACCCGCGCACTCCCAGCACGACCTGGCGGTCTTCGTCCCGGGCGAACGGGAGGTCGTCTTCTGCGGGGACCTGGTCGAGGAGTCGGGCGAACCCCAGGCCGGCTCGGACGCGGTGCCCGGACAGTGGCCGGCGGCCCTGGACCGGCTGCTCTCGCTGGGCGGCGACGACGCACTGTACGTGCCGGGTCACGGAGCGGTGGTCGACGCGACCTTCGTCCGTGCGCAACGCGACACACTGGCAACGAGGTTCGGCGTGTCGAGGGCGTGAGCCCGGGCTCTCTCGTACGGTCGCCGGATGCGTGAGTACTCCCCCGACCTGACCCCGCCGTGGAAGCGCGCCAAGGCCGTGCCCGAGGTGCCGGCGGACCGCGACCTGGTCGTCGAGGTGGCCGGTACGGACTTCTGCGGGGCGGTGGTGGCCTGCGAGGCCGGCACGGTGACCCTGGAGGACCGCTTCGGCAAGCGGCGGGTGTTCCCGCTGGAGCCCCGCGGCTTCCTGCTGGACGGGGCGGTGGTCACCCTGACCCGTCCGTCCCGCGCCCCGGCCGCCCCGGCCCGTACGGCCTCGGGCTCGCTCGCCGTCCCCGGGGCCCGGGCCCGGGTGGCCCGGGCGGGCCGGATCTACGTCGAGGGCCGCCACGACGCCGAGCTGGTGGAGCGGGTCTGGGGCGACGACCTGCGCATCGAGGGCGTGGTCGTGGAGTACCTGGAGGGCATCGACGACCTGCCGACGATCGTGGCGGACTTCGCGCCGGCCGCGGACGCCCGGCTGGGGGTCCTGGTGGACCACCTGGTGCCGGGTTCGAAGGAGTCGCGGATCGCCGCCGAGGTCACCTCTCCGCACGTCCTGATCGTGGGCCATCCCTACGTGGACGTCTGGCAGGCGGTGAAACCGTCCGCCCTGGGCATCGCGGCCTGGCCGGTGATCCCGCGCGGGGAGGACTGGAAGACGGGCGTCTGCCGGGCGCTGGGCTGGCCGCCGAACACGGGCGCCGCCTGGCAGCACATCCTGTCCAGGGTGACCTCGTACCGCGACCTGGAGCCGACCCTGCTGGGCGCGGTGGAGCACCTGATCGACCACGTCACCGCCTGACGGGGCTCGGCCGGATCCGAAGAAGCCGGCCTAAGGGCTGTCCCGCAATCCCTGGCGGGCGCACGACGCCGGCCACGGCACCTCGCCGCGTTGTCGGAACACCCGAATACGCCCGGTATGAGGACGTCCCTCCGCCTTGCGATGCACCGCGTCCGACGCCGTGCGCTGATCCACCAGGGATTGCGGGACAGCCCTTAGTCCACCAGGTCGCGGACGACCGCGTCGGCCAGCAGCCGCCCCCGCAGGGTCAGCACGGCGTTCCCGGCCTCGTACGGGCCGGGGGCCAGCAGTCCGTCCGCCAGGGCGCGTCGGGACGACGCCAGGCCCGCGGGGGCCAGCAGCGACAGCGGAACGCCGTCCACGAGCCGCAGCTCCAGCAGGATCCGCTCGACGCGCCGGTCCTCGTCCGACAGGAGTTCGCGGCCCGCGCCCGGGGAACGGCCCTCGGCCAGCGCCGCGGCGTAGGCGCCGGGGTGCTTCACGTTCCACCAGCGCACCCCGCCCACGTGCGAGTGGGCGCCGGGGCCGGCCCCCCACCAGTCGGCGCCGCGCCAGTACAGCTCGTTGTGCAGGCAGCGCCCGGCCTCGGAGGTCGCCCAGTTCGACACCTCGTACCAGGAGTAGCCGGCCTCGGCCATCACCGAGTCGGCGATCAGGTACCGGTCGGCGTGCACGTCGTCGTCCGTCATCGGGACCTCGCCGCGACGGATCCGGCGGGCCAGCTGCGTGCCCTCCTCCACGATCAGCGCGTAGGCGCTGACGTGGTCCGGACCGGCCCCCAGCGCGGCGGCCAGCGTGGCCCGCCAGTCCTCGTCGGACTCGCCGGGCGTGCCGTAGATCAGGTCGAGGTTCACGTGCTCGAAGCCGGCCGCCCGCGCCTCCGCCACGCACGCCTCGGGGCGTCCGGGCGTGTGGGTGCGGTCGAGCACCTTCAGGACGTGCTGTTTGGCGCTCTGCATGCCGAAGGAGACCCGGTTGAAGCCGCCCTCGCGCAGTTCCGCGAGGTAGCGCGGGTCCACCGACTCCGGGTTGGCCTCGGTGGTGATCTCGGCGTCCTCGGCGAGCCCGAACTCGTCCCGGATCGCCGCGAGCATCCGCACGAGGTCCCCGGCGGGCAGCAGGGTGGGCGTACCGCCGCCCACGAACACGGTCCGTACGGCCCGCGGGTCGTCCCCGAGGACCTTGCGCGCCAGCCTGACCTCGTCGATCAGGGTGTCGGCGTAGTTCTCGCGGGAGGCGAGCACGCCGCCGGTGCCCCGCAGCTCGGTGGCCGTGTAGGTGTTGAAGTCGCAGTACCCGCAGCGCGTCGCGCAGTAGGGGACGTGCAGGTAGAAGCCGAGCGGCCGCTCGCCGGCGCCCGCCAGGGCGTGCGACGGCAGCGAGCCGTCTTCGGGCATGGGTTCACCGTCGGGCAGTGCGGAAGGCATGAGCCCATTGTCCCGCACCGCCCGAAGGTCGTTTACGCTCCGCGACCGCGGCCGGCCCACAGGCTCGGGCCGCCAGGGGTCACGCCTCGTTCGAGCCCGCGTACATCTCGTCGATGAGGTACTTGAACTCGCGCTCCACGACCGGCCTCTTGAGCTTGAGGCTCGGGGTGAGGTCGCCGTGCTCGACGTCGAGGTCGCGGGGCAGCAGCCGGAACTGCTTGATCGTCTGCCAGCGCTGGAGGCCCTCGTTGAGGGTCTGCACGTAGGTCTCGACGAGCCGT
Organism: Streptomyces sp. NPDC002602; assembly: GCF_042889445.1. Lineage (NCBI taxonomy): Bacteria > Bacillati > Actinomycetota > Actinomycetes > Kitasatosporales > Streptomycetaceae > Streptomyces > Streptomyces sp. NPDC002602. The sequence goes on from NZ_JBIAQX010000002.1 coordinate 506,271, forward strand.
ACCGTCTCGGGCGCGGCCACGACCTCGGCGTACGTCTTGCCCTCCAGGCCGTGATCGGCGGCCCACGTCAGGATGGCGGGCCCGTCGAGGGCGATCAGCGCGGAGCAGAAGTTCCGGTCGGCGCCGTGCACCACGATGCTGGAAACGTACGGGCAGATCGCCTTGAACCGGCCCTCGATCTCGGCCGGGGCGACGTACTTGCCGCCCGAGGTCTTGATCAGGTCCTTCTTGCGGTCGGTGATGCGCAGGAAGCCGTCCGGGGACAGCTCGCCGATGTCGCCGGTGTGCAGCCAGCCGTCGGCCTCCAGCACCTCGGCGGTCTTGTCCGGCAGCCCGTGGTAGCCCTGCATGATGCCGGGGCCGCGCAGCAGGATCTCGCCGTCGTCGGCGATGCGGACCTCGGTGCCGGGGAGCGGCTTGCCGACGGTGCCGGTGCGGTAGGCCTCGCCGGGGTTGACGAAGGAGGCGGCGCTGGACTCCGTGAGGCCGTAGCCCTCCAGGATGTGGATGCCCGCGCCGGCGAAGAAGTAGCCGATGTCGGGGGCGAGGGCCGCGGAGCCGGAGATCGCGGCGCGCAGCTTTCCGCCGAAGGCGTCGCGGAGCTTGGAGTAGACGAGCGCGTCGGCGACCTTGTGGCGGGTGGCGAGGCCGAGGGGGACGGACGCGTTGCCGGTGCGCCGGAAGTTGTCCTGGCTGACCTTGGCGTACTCGCGGGCGACGCCGGCCGCCCACTTGAAGATCTTGTACTTGGCGCCGCCGGCGGCGCGCGCCTTGCCGGCGGCACCGTTGTAGACCTTCTCGAAGATGCGCGGAACGGCGGCCATGTAGGTCGGCTGCACGATCGGCAGGTTCTCGATGATCTTGTCGATCCGGCCGTCGATGGCGGTGACGTGGCCGACCTCGATCTGGCCGGAGGTCAGCACCTTGCCGAAGACGTGCGCGAGCGGCAGCCACAGGTACTGGACGTCGTCCGAGTTGATCATCCCGGTCGCGACGGTGGCCTTGGCCATGTACGACCAGTTGTCGTGCGGCAGTCGCACGCCCTTGGGGCGGCCGGTGGTGCCGGAGGTGTAGATCAGAGTGGCGAGTTGGTCGGCGGTGATCGCCGCGATCCGCTCCTTGACCGCCTCGGGGTGCTTGGCGAGGTACTCCTTGCCGCGCGCCTCCAGATCGGCGAGGGAGAGCACCCAACCCTCGGGGTCGCTCTCGTGCGCGACGGCGTCCTCGGCGTCCAGCACCACCACGTGGGCGAGGCGGGGCAGGCCGGCGCGGTGCGCGCGGGCCTTGGCCAACTGCTTGGCGTCCTCGGCGATCAGCACCCGGCTCTCGGAGTCGGCCAGGATGAACGCCGACTCCTCGCCGTTGGTGCTCGGGTAGATGGTGGTGGTCGCGGCGCCGGCGCACATCACGCCGAGGTCGGCCAGGATCCACTCGACCCGGGTGTTGGAGGCGAGCGCGACCCGGTCCTCCGACTGGAGCCCGAGGTCCGCGAGGCCGGCGGCGATGGCGAACACCCGCTCGGCCGCCTGTCCCCAACTGAGCGACTTCCAGTCGTCAGGACCCCCCGAGCCGTCGGCCGCGGGGACCGGATAGCGGTAGGCCTCGGCGTTCGGCGTGGCCGCGACGCGCTCAAGGAAGAGGGCCGCCACGGTGGGCGGGCGGTTCTCGATCAAGGTCTGTGTGTCGCTCACGACATCCTCCGGACCGGTCCACGCGGCAGTGCGTGGGCGTGGGGCGCTTGGGACGGGCGGGTGGGGACCTGCGCGTTACGGCTGGCGAGTTTGTGACTGGCGAGTAACCATCAAGCAGTGATCAGACTAGAGGCCGCCCGCCCGACGCGTAAGGGGCGGCGAGCAGCCGCTTCATAACGAAACGGGCCCCCATGCGGATGCATGTGGGCCCGTTTCTCACGACATGGGACAGGCGCGCTTCTTGACCTGCCCTTTACACCCGTCCGGCGTCCGCTACTTCTTCTTGCCGGACTCGTCGCTGGAGAGGACGGCGATGAAGGCCTCCTGCGGGACCTCCACGGAGCCGACCATCTTCATCCGCTTCTTGCCTTCCTTCTGCTTCTCCAGCAGCTTCCGCTTACGGGAGATGTCACCGCCGTAGCACTTGGCGAGGACGTCCTTGCGGATCGCGCGGATGGTCTCGCGGGCGATGACGCGGGAGCCGACGGCCGCCTGGATCGGGATCTCGAAGGCCTGGCGCGGGATGAGCTCGCGCAGCTTCGCGACGAGGCGCACGCCGTAGGCGTAGGCGGCGTCCTTGTGCGTGACGGCGGAGAAGGCGTCGACCTTGTCGCCGTGCAGCAGGATGTCGACCTTGACCAGCCCGGAGGCCTGCTCGCCGGTGGGCTCGTAGTCGAGGGAGGCGTAACCGCGCGTCTTGGACTTCAGCTGGTCGAAGAAGTCGAACACGATCTCCGCGAGAGGGAGCGTGTAGCGGATCTCGACCCGGTCCTCGGAGAGGTAGTCCATCCCGAGGAGCGTGCCGCGGCGCTGCTGGCAGAGCTCCATGATCGCGCCGATGAACTCGGAGGGCGCGAGCAGGGTGGCCCGCACGACCGGCTCGAACACGTCCGAGATCTTGCCCTCGGGGAACTCGCTCGGGTTGGTGACGTTGACCTCCTTGCCGTCCTCCATGACGACGCGGTAGATCACGTTGGGCGCGGTGGCGATCAGGTCGAGGCCGAACTCGCGCTCCAGGCGCTCGCGGACCACGTCCAGGTGCAGCAGGCCGAGGAAGCCCACGCGGAAGCCGAAGCCCAGTGCCGCCGAGGTCTCCGGCTCGTAGACGAGCGCGGCGTCGTTGAGCTGCAGCTTGTCGAGGGCCTCGCGCAGGTCGGGGTAGTCCGAACCGTCGAGCGGGTACAGGCCCGAGAAGACCATCGGCCGCGGGTCCTTGTAGCCGCCGAGGGCCTCGGTCGCGCCGTTGTGCAGGCTGGTGATGGTGTCACCGACCTTGGACTGACGGACGTCCTTCACGCCGGTGATGATGTAGCCGACCTCGCCGACGCCGATGCCGTCGGAGGGGGTCATCTCCGGGGAGGAGACGCCGATCTCCAACAGCTCGTGGGTCGCGCCGGTGGACATCATCCGGATGCGCTCGCGCTTGTTGAGCTGGCCGTCCACGACACGGACGTAGGTGACGACACCCCGGTACGAGTCGTAGACCGAGTCGAAGATCATCGCGCGGGCGGGGGCGTCCTTGGGACCGACGGGGGCCGGAACCGTGGCGACGATCTTGTCGAGCAGCGCGTCCACGCCGAGACCGGTCTTCGCGGAGACCCGCAGCACGTCCTCGGGCTGGCAGCCGACCAGGTTCGCGAGCTCCTCAGCGAACTTCTCCGGCTGGGCGGCCGGCAGGTCGATCTTGTTCAGCACCGGGACGATCGCGAGGTCCTTCTCCATCGCCAGGTACAGGTTGGCGAGGGTCTGGGCCTCGATGCCCTGCGCGGCGTCCACGAGCAGGACCGTGCCCTCGCAGGCGGCGAGGGAGCGCGAGACCTCGTAGGTGAAGTCGACGTGTCCCGGCGTGTCGATCATGTTCAGGATGTGCGTGTTGCCCTTGCCCTCGCCCTCGGTGGGCGACCAGGGCAGACGGACCGCCTGCGACTTGATCGTGATGCCGCGCTCACGCTCGATGTCCATGCGGTCGAGGTACTGGGCGCGCATCTGCCGCTGGTCGACGACGCCGGTGAGCTGGAGCATCCGGTCGGCGAGCGTCGACTTGCCGTGGTCGATGTGCGCGATGATGCAGAAATTGCGGATCAGCGCCGGGTCGGTACGGCTCGGCTCGGGCACGTGGCTGGGGATCGCGGGCACGCAGTGTCCTGATTCTCGGGTCGTAGTCGGGAAGTCGTCTCTATATACGCTCCATGGTCCCATGGACGGGGGCATGCGCCCGGTTTGGGCCGCCAGGAGCGTGCCTGGTAGCCTGAGCAGCTGTGTCTCGTATGGTCTCAAGCCGTTCGGGACGCAATCCGAAGATCAAACTCTGAACCTGCAAAGGCTCTTTCGTGGCGAACATCAAGTCCCAGATCAAGCGGAACAAGACGAACGAGAAGGCGCGCCTGCGCAACAAGGCCGTCAAGTCCTCGCTCAAGACCGCGATCCGCAAGGCCCGCGAGGCCGTGGCCGCGGGCGACGTCGAGAAGGCCACCCTGGCTTCCCGCGACGCCTCGCGTGCGCTCGACAAGGCTGTCTCGAAGGGTGTCATCCACAAGAACGCCGCCGCCAACAAGAAGTCGGCGCTGGCGATCAAGGTTGCCTCCCTCCAGGGCTGAGCTCCTGATGTGATCGCCGGGTAGGAATCCAGCGGGCCCTCTCTCCCGCTCCTGACCGGCACTCCGCGCCGCACGCGAAGCGTTCGCCACGCGGGTGCGGCGCAACCAGAACCACCGAAGGCCCCGACGGCCACCCTTCCCCAGGGTGCCGCCGGGGCCTTCGCCTTGCCCGGGGCGCCGGCTACCCTGGACGGATGACCGAGCCCTGGAACTCGACCGACCCGGGGGTCCTGCGCCTCCCCTCAGGGCGGCTCGTCCGGGGACGCGGACTCCGTCGGTCCCTTCCGGCCGGCCAGGAGCCGACGTACGCCGTGTACCTGCTGGGCTCGCCACCCCCCGAGGTCCCCTGGGAGGCCGAGTGGCTGCGCTGGCCCGACTTCCGGCTCCCCTCCGACCGGTCCCGCGCCCGTGAACTCCTCACCCTGGCCTGGGAGCGCGCGGCCACGGACCGCGTCGAACTCGCCTGCGCGGGCGGCCGCGGTCGCACGGGTACGGCCCTGGCCTGCATCGCGGTGCTGGACGGCGTCCCGGCGGAACGAGCGGTGGAGTTCGTCCGTGGGAACCACCACCCCCGCGCCGTCGAGACCCCTTGGCAGAAGCGCTACGTACGCCGTTTCCCGGGCCCGCCCCCACGGCCGGCACAAGCAGCCCCCGGCAACCGGACCTGAGCCCCCGACCGCACGGGCCCGGAGCAGCACACGTCCCAGCGCACCCCGGCACCCCGGCACCCCGGAGAGCCGCCGAACCGCCGAACCGCGCAGGGCACGGGAAACGAACGACACGGGAAACGAACGGCACGGGGCAGGAACGAGAACGCCGCACCCGCACCCCGGAACCGTCAATCCGCCGGAGGCTACCGCCGGTTCGGGCGGGCCGCTCGGGCCACCGCCACGACCGCCTTCTCCAGCGCGTACTCGGGGTCGTCGCCCCCACCCTTCACGCCCGCGTCGGCGGCGGCCACCGCGCGCAGGGCGTCCGAGACGCCGTCCGCCGACCAGCCCCGCATCTGCTGCCTGACCCGGTCGATCTTCCACGGCGGCATGCCCAGGTCACGGGCGAGGTCTCCCGGGCGGGCCCCGCGCGGAGCGGAGGCGAGCTTGCCGATGGCTCGGACCGCCTGGGCCAGGGCGCTGGTGATCAGTACCGGCGCCACTCCCGTGGACAGCGACCAGCGCAGGGCTTCGAGAGCCTCGGCCGCCCGCCCCTCGACCGCCCGGTCGGCGACCGTGAAGCTGGAGGCCTCGGCGCGACCGGTGTAGTAGCGCCCGACCACGGCCTCGTCGATGGTGCCCTCGACGTCCGCGCACAGTTGCGCGGCCGCGCTCGCCAGCTCCCGCAGGTCGCTGCCGATGGCGTCGACCAGGTTCTGGCAGGCCTCGGGGGTGGCCGCACGCCCCAGTGTCCGGAACTCCCCCCGCACGAAGGACAGCCGGTCCGCGGCCTTCGTCATCTTCGGGCAGGCGACCTCGCGGGCACCCGCCTTGCGTGCCGCGTCCAGCAATCCCTTGCCCTTGACGCCGCCGGCGTGGAGGAGAACGACGATGATCTCCTCGTACGGGGCCGCGAGGTACGCCTTGACCTCCTTCACCGTGTCCGCGGACAGGTCCTGCGCGTTCCGCACGACCAGGACCTTGCGCTCGGAGAACAGCGAGGGGCTGGTCAGCTCGGCCAGCGTGCCGGGCTGGAGCTGCTCGGAGGAGAGGTCCCGCACGTCGGTGTCGGCGTCGGCGGCACGGGCCGCCATCACCACTTCCCGGACCGCGCGGTCGAGCAGCAGATCCTCCTGCCCCACCGCGAGGGTGAGCTGGGCGAGCGGATCGTCGGTGGAGTTCTTCCTGATGGCCATCGCCTCCAGCATCCCACGCCGCACTGACAGTCCCCCTCCCCCCGTGCCCCCTCGCGCGGTACCCGAGAATGGTCGGGTGAACGCGCGACATGTACTCGTCCTGCCCGACCGTGACGCCGCCGAGGAGGTGGCGCGCGAACTCGTGGGCCGCTTCGGCGTGCCCGAGGAACCCCAACTGGTCCGCGACGCCCTCGCCGGCGAGGACGACGCGGAGGACGCCCAGTGGCTGGTGGTCGTCGAGGACCCGAGGGAACACCTCGACGCGTCCGCGCTGGACGAGTTCGCCGCCGAGTACGAGGGATGGCTGGAGGCTCCCTGAGCCTCGCCGGGCGGGCCCTACGCCTTGTGCACGATCTGGATGTCCAGGTCCACTTCCACGCTCGAACCGATCGCCGCGATCCCGTGCGCCAGCATCGACTGCCAGTTCAGGGTGAAGTCCTCGCGCTGCAGTTCGGCGGTGGCCCGACACGCGGCACGCGGCTCGCCCTCCAGGCCCGTGCCGTGTCCCAGGTACTGGGTGTCCAGGGTCACGGAGCGGCTCACCCCGTGCAGGGTCAACGCGCCCGCCACCGCCCAACGGCTGCCACTGCGGTGGATGAAACGCTCGCTGTAGAACTCCACCGTGGGGTGGCGCGCCGCGTCCAGGAAGTCCGCGGAGCGCAGGTGATCGTCGCGCATCCGCAGGCCGGTGTCGATGCTCGCCGCGTCGATGATCACGCGCATCGAGGAGTCCTCCATGCGCTCGGCGATCCGGACGGCCCCGGCGAAGGTGCTGAACCGGCCGTGGATCCGGGCGAAGCCGATGTGCCGGGCCGTGAAGCCGATCGACGAGTGCGTCGGGTCGAGTTCCCAGTGGCCGGGCGCCGGCAGCACGGGCGGCTCGACGGCGTCCAGGATGATCTCCGCGGTGCCGGACTGCGCCGGATCCCCCACCAGCGTCGCGCCGTGGAACGGCGCGTAGCCCTCGGCACTCACCGAGAGTCGGTACTCCCCCTCCGGCATGGCGGCGGTGAACCCGCCGTACGGATCGGTCTCGCCGCTGACGACGCGTCGGCCGATCGGGTCGGTGACCTCGAACTTCGCTTGGCGAATGGGCTGGTGGACCGTGTCGAGAACGCGGCAGCTCAACAGTCGCGCGGTGTGCGGGAGCGCGAGTGTGGCGGTCGTCTGGGAACCGGCGCTTCCGGCCGTCTCCATCCCCCGTCGGCGTCCGAACATGGTTGGTGCACCCCCGTGCTGTGTGGACTTGTGCCGCTCTGGCGAAGACGCATTCGATCATGCTGCCGGGTTGTGGGCAAACAGAACGGGTGTGCCCGGTATGCCCGCGTCGCCTGCCCCGCCGTCCGGACGGAAAGGCCCGCAGCCGCGGGCCGCTTCCGGAGATCGCCACCGAACCATCGGTATCGGTGCGCAACACCGTCGCGCCCATCGCCCGCAGTCGCGCGAGCGTACCCGGCGCGGGGTGCCCGTAGCGGTTTCTTGTACCGACGGGAACAATCGCGATCCTGGGCTTGACCCGATCCTGAAGTCCTGGGTCCTGGTGTGCCGAACCGTGGTGGGCGACCTTCAGGACGTCCACCGGCCCCAATTCCGGATGACTCCTCAACAGGGCCTGTTGGGAAGGTGGTTCAAGGTCCCCCAGTAGGAGCAGGGTCACTCCGGAGGTCCGTACGAGCAGGGCCACGCTCGCGTCGTTCGGCCCCTCCGGCACAGGGCCGTCGGGCGTCGGCCACAGGACCTGCCACTCCAGCGTTCCGGCCCGGCGGCGTTCCCCCGAGGCGGCGGGTACGACGGGCACACGGGCCGCGGCGGCGATACGGCGCACGGCTTCGGCCTGCGCGTGCGGCTCCGCCAGGGTGGTGGTCTGGATCACACCGACGGCGCGTCCCCGCAGCGCCCCTGAGATTCCGCCCACATGGTCGGCGTGGAAGTGCGTCAGCAGCAGCAATGGGATCCTGCTCACACCCAGGTCGCGCAGGCAGTCGTCCACGGGGCCGGGATCCGGTCCCGTGTCGACCACGACGGCCGTACCCGGGCTCACCGCGAGGACGGCGGCGTCCCCTTGGCCGACGGCGCACTGTACGTAGGTCCAGTCGGGCGGAGGCCAGCCCTTGAACGGACGCGTGAGCTGTGGCGGCCGCAGGACGGCCAGGAGCAGCAGCAGGGCCAGGGCGGAGCAGAGCCCGCGATGGCGCCCCCACCGGACGCACAGCAGCAGCAAGGCGGCCGTGGCGGCGGCGAGCAGCAGTCCGCCGGGCAGCCCGCCCGGCCAGGGCAGCTCCGCCCCCGGCAGTCGAGCCCCGGCCCGCGCCACCGCGGCGATCCACCCGGCGGGCACCCCGGCACACCAGGCGAGCCATTCGGCGGCGGACATCCACAGCGGGGCCACCGCCAGCGTGGCGAACCCGAGCACCGTGGCCGGTCCCGCCGCCAGTTCGGCGAGCAGGTTGCACGGCACCGCCACCAGGCTCACCCGGGCGGTGAGCACGACGACGACCGGCGCGCACACCGCCTGGGCGGCCGCGGCGGCCCCCAACGCGTCGGCGAACCTGGGCCGCAGCCCCCGCCGTTGCAGAGCTGCGCTCCACCGGGGGCCGAGGGTGAGCAGCGCCCCCGTGGCCAGCACGGACAGCAGGAAGCCGACGCTGCGGGCCAGCCAGGGGTCGTACAGCAACAGCAGCAGAGCGGCCGCGGCGAGTGCCGGAACCAGCGACCTGCGCCGCCCGGTGGCGAGGGCCAGCAGGGTGACGGCCCCGCAGGCCGCGGCCCGCAGCACGCTCGGCTCCGGCCGGCACACCACAACGAAGCCGGACGTCAGCACCGCTCCGCACAGGGCGGTGGCCCGAAGAGAGAGCCCCAGCCGGGGCGCCAGTCCGCCCCGTTCCGCGCGCTGCGCGCCGGCCGGGGGCCCGATGAGCAGGAACAGCACCACGGTCAGGTTCGATCCCGACACGGCGAGCAGGTGCAGTAGATCGGTGGCCCGGAAGGCATCGTGCAGATCGGTCGGCACCCGGGAGGTGTCCCCGACCACCAGGCCGGGCAGCAGCGCCCTGGCGTCGGGCGCCAGCCCCTCGGTGGCCTCCCGCAGGCCGGCCCGCAGTGACCCCGCGACGCGCTGCGAGAAGTCCGGCCCGCCACTCACCCGCGGCGGGGCATCGCCGGCGAGGCGCAGCAGTGCCACGGCGCGTTCTCCGTCGCGGCCCGGCGCCAACCGGCCCACCGCCTCCACCCGTGTGGACGGCAGCAGCCGGGCCCAACCCGGGTGCCCGGCCAGGACCCGTACCGGGGTCTCGACCCTGGTGCGCGTCCCGTCGGTGCCGGTCATCCGGGTCACCACCGCGTTCAGTGCCACGGCGGGCGGCCCGCCTCCGCCGTGGACGGTACGGGGGTCCGACTCGACGGTGAGTTCCACCGCGACCCGGGCATGCCCCCGGGCGGCGCCCTCGACGGGTCCGGCGCGCTCCTCGGCCCGCTGGAGACCCGCCACCCCGGCTCCTGCCGCCGCGCACAGCAGGGCCGCGGCAAGGGCGGCGGAGATCCCCCAGGACGGCCCCGGTCGCCGGTGCCCGGCGAGGAACAGCCCGCCCGCGGCGGCCACCGCGAGGCCCACTCCGACGGCGGTCCACCCGGCCGGTGTCCCCAGCGCGACGGCCGAGGCCACCCACGTGGCCAGCGCCGGCGCGAGCAGGCGCAGGTCCGTCGGGCCGGACCGCTCGACCCCGTTCACGGCCGCACCAGCGCACGCAGGTCGGAGAACCGTCGTTCGCCGATGCCGTCGACCTGCCGCAGTTCCTCCACGGACCGGAAGCCGCCGCGCGCCGTCCGGAAGTCGATGATGTGCTGTGCGAGCACCGGCCCCACCCCGGGCAGCCCGTCCAGTTGCTCAACGGTGGCGCCGGCGAGACTCAGCGGTCCCGAGCCGGAACCGGAACCAGGCCCTGAACCTGACGGCCCCCGCCCCGAACCCGGACCGGGAGCGGCGCCGCCTGCCGCCATCGGCTGTACCGGGACGCCCACCACGAGCTGCTCGCCGTCCACCAGCACCCGGGCCCGGTTCAACCCGGTGGTGTCCGTGCCCGGCCGCGCTCCCCCGGCGGCGGCCAGCGCGTCCTCCACCCGCGCGCCCGCGGGCAGCCGCCGCACCCCCGGTTCCCGGACCTTGCCGCTGACGTCCACCACGACCCGGGCCGGGGTCGCCGCCGGGGAGGGGCTCGCGGCCGGGGCCACCACGGCGGGCGCCGTCACCGGCTCCGGCCTCGCCGTCCAGTACTGCTGCGCGGCGAACCCGACGGCCCCGACCAGGACCACCGCCACGGCGGCCACCGTCCTCGGCTGCACCCCGCAGTGCGCCTGGAGCCACACCGGCATCCGCTCCCGCACCGCGAGGGACCACGCGTCCCGGCCCGCGGGCCCCATCACCGGGTCACCCGTCGCCACTTCCCCGACGCGCCCCACCGGATTCGTCAACGGATCCGGCACCGGCCCCACCACCGCTTCGGGCACCGGATCCGACCCCACCACCTCCCCCGCACCGTCAGGTGGCGGGGCCGTCAGCATGGCCTCGGCCCTGCGTCGCATCGCCGATGGATCCGGTCGTGGCCGCCGCCCCACGATCCGTACCGCCCGACCACCGGACCGGCCACCGGCACCACCATCGGACCGACCCCTGAAACCATGGCCGAGACGGCGACCGAAGCGGTCACCGGAACGGTCGCCAGGACCATCGTCGAAACGGTGCGTTCGGCCAGGTCCACGGGTGGCTCCGGCGCCGGCCCCCAGGGGCCGCGAAGTACGGGTGCGCGTACGCGTTCGAGTCGTCATGCCACGACGGTAGGGCTCTGCCCCGATCTCCGTTCGGAGCCATCAATTCCGGTGGATGAAGAGCCCGTTGTGGATAACCGGGCCACCCGTTCCGGTGATCAGCGGGGTGATACGACCGCCGCCAACAGCCCCGGCCCGGTGTGTGCCCCGATCACCGCGCCGACCTCGCTGACGTGCAGCTCGACCAGCCCGGGGATCCGTTCCCGCAGCCGCTCGGCGAGCTTCTCGGCCCGCTCCGGCGCCGCCAGGTGGTGCACCGCCACGTCCACCCGGGCCGCACCGGCCCGCTCGACGGCGAGCTCCTCCAGCCTCGCGATGGCCTTGGAGGCGGTTCGTACCTTTTCCAGCATCTCGATCCGCCCTCCGTCCAGCGTGAGCAGCGGTTTGACGGCGAGGGCCGAGCCGAGGAGCGCCTGCGCCGCCCCGATGCGTCCGCCGCGACGGAGGTAGTCGAGGGTGTCGACGTAGAAGTACGCCGACATGTCCGCGGCCCGCTTCTCGGCGGCGGCCACGGCCTCGTCCACGGATCCCCCGGCTTCGCAGACCTCCGCCGCCGCCAGCGCGCAGAAACCGAGGGCCATCGCGACCATGCCGGTGTCAACAACGCGGACGGGCACCGGAGCGTTCTTCGCGGCGACCACGGCGGCGTCGTAGGTGCCGGAGAACTCGGCGGAGAGGTGCAGGCTGACGATGCCGGCCGCGCCGGCGTCCGCCGCTGCCCGGTAGGCCCGGGCGAACTCCTCCGGGCTGGGTCGGGAGGTGGTGACCGAGCGACGCTTCTGCAGGGCCAGGGCGAGGCTGCGTGCCGAGATCTCGGTGCCCTCTTCGAGGGCCTCGTCGCCGAGCACCACGGTCAGGGGCACGGCGGTGATCCCGTGCCGCGCCATCGCCGGATGAGGCAGGTAGGCCGTGGAATCGGTGACGATCGCGACATGGCGGGACATGAGCCGGAGGTTACCGCCACAGGGGGCCGTCCGGCAGCCAGGGGCCCATGTCAGGACCCCGCGGGGGGATCCCGGTCCGCAATCGTGACCTCCCCCGCGGCCGGTCTCAGGTGGTGGGCTCCGGGCGGGCCGTCTTCTGCCACGGGTGGCGCTGCGCCGGCTTGGAGGGGTCCAACGCCGCCGGCCGCGCCGCCGGGCCCGGGCCGGTGCCCGGGGCCGCCGTGGAACCCGAGGACCGCTCCTGCGCCGCGTCCCAGGCCGCGGCGGCCTCCGCGAGTTCGTCCACCGACTCACGGGACCAGTCCCGCAGCGCGCCCGACTCGACCTCGATCTGCTCGGACAGCGAGGACAGGTCGTCCTGCGCGAACCGACGCGCCCGGTCGCGGGCGGCCCACCGCAGCGAATCCGCGGACTGGACGATCTTCGCGGTGCGTTCCCGCAGGTCGGGCAGGAGTTCCGCGGTTCGCTTGCGGTCCGGTTCCTGCTCCAGCCGCTTCAGCTCGTCGTCCAGCTCGTACCCGTGCGCGCTCAGTCGCTCGAACAGGCCGATGGACTCCTTGAGCGAGGGGTCCTGCTGCACTCCCCGGTACAGGGCCTGCTGGGTGGCCCGCATCGACGTCCGCAGGTCCAACCGCAGCTGCGCCAGCGCACCCGGGACCCCGACCTGACCCAGGCTCTTCGCCCTCAGGGTGGTGTCCTCGACGGTCCGGCGGGCCTGCGTGATCGTCCGGTCCACGCCGCGCTTCGCCGCCCCGATCACCTTCACGGTGGCCCACGCCCCCAGCCCCAGGAAGGTGAACAGCATCAACAGGGCCACGATGATGAGCACTGAGCCCGGCTCCATGAGGTTCCCTTTCCCCTGCTTTTTCCGTCCCTTCCACGGTAAACGCAACGGGCAGGCCAGGGGTTCCAATCGAACCCCCAACCTGCCCGTAAGGGAGAACCCTCAGCCACGCCGGCTGACCGCCGGACGGCCGCCGGACGGCCCCCTGACCCCGTCGGACCAGGGCGAACGACGTCAGATGACGATGTTCACCAGCTTCGGCGCCCGCACGATCACCTTGCGGATCTCCGCGCCGCCGAGCGCCGCGACGACGCCCTCGTCGGTCAGGGCCAACTGCTCCAAGTCCGCCTCGGAGATCGTCGGCGGCACCTCCAGCCGTGCCTTGACCTTGCCCTTGACCTGCACGACGCACGTCACGCTCTCGTCCACGACGTACGCCGGGTCCGCCACCGGGAAGTCCTGGTGGACGACCGACTCGCCGTGTCCCAGCCGGTGCCACAGCTCCTCGGCGATGTGCGGCGCCAGCGGGGCGACCAGGAGCACCAGCCGCTCGGCGACCGAGCGCTCCAGCGGGCGCCCGGCCTTGGTCAGGGCGTTGTTCAGCTCGGTGATCTTCGCGATGGCCGTGTTGAAACGCAGCGCGGCCATGTCGGCGCCCGCCCCGTCGATCGCCTTGTGCAGGGCCCGCAGGGTGTCCTCGCCGGGCTCGCCGTCCACGACGGTGACCTCGCCGCTCTCCTCGTCGACCACGTTGCGCCACAGGCGCTGCAGCAGGCGGTACTGACCGACGACGGCGCGGGTGTCCCACGGACGGGAGACGTCCAGGGGGCCCATCGCCATCTCGTACAGGCGCAGCGTGTCCGCGCCGTACTCCTCGCAGATCTCGTCGGGCGTGACGGCGTTCTTCAGGGACTTGCCCATCTTGCCGTGCTCGCGCTTGACGGGCTGTCCCTGGTGGAACCAGCCGCCGTCGCGCTCCTCGACCTCGGCCGCCGGGACGTACACACCGCGCGCGTCGGTGTAGGCGTAGGCCTGGATCATGCCCTGGTTGAACAGCTTGTGGAACGGCTCCACCGAGGAGACGTGGCCCAGGTCGAACAGCACCTTCGACCAGAAGCGCGCGTACAGCAGGTGCAGCACCGCGTGCTCGGCGCCACCGACGTACAGGTCGACACCACCGTGCGGGGCGTTCTCGCTCGGGCCCATCCAGTACTGCTCGATCGCCGGGTCGACCAGCGCCTCGGAGTTGTTCGGGTCCAGGTAGCGCAGCTCGTACCAGCAGGAGCCGGCCCAGTTCGGCATGGTGTTGGTCTCGCGGCGGTAGCGCTTGACGCCCTCGCCCCGGCCCAGGTCCAGCTCCACGTCGACCCACGCCTCGTTGCGGGACAGCGGGGTCTCCGGCTTCGACGCGGCGTCGTCCGGCTCGAAGGTGCGCGGCGAGTAGTCCTCGACCTCCGGCAGTTCCAGGGGCAGCATCGAGTCGGGCAGCGGGTGCGCGACGCCGTCCTCGTCGTAGACGATCGGGAAGGGCTCGCCCCAGTAGCGCTGGCGGCTGAACAGCCAGTCGCGCAGGCGGAAGTTGACGGTGCCCTCGCCGACGCCACGTTCGGTCAGCCACTCGGTGATCGCGGCCTTGGCCTCGACGACGCCCAGGCCGTCCAGCGCGATGCCCTCGCCGGTCGAGTTGACGATCGTGCCGTCGTAGGAGGCGAACGCGTCGTCCCACTCCGTCGGGTCGGCGTCGCGGTCGTCGGAGGGCTCCACGACGCACCGCATCGGCAGCTCGAAGGCCTGCGCGAACGCGAAGTCGCGGGTGTCGTGCGCCGGGACGGCCATGATCGCGCCGGTGCCGTAGCCCATCAGCACGTAGTCCGCGATGAAGACCGGCACCTTCTCGCCGCTGACCGGGTTGATCGCGAACGCGCCGGTGAAGACACCGGTCTTGTCCTTGGCCTCGGCCTGTCGCTCGACGTCCGACTTGGACGCGGCCTGCTTGCGGTACGCGTCGACGGCCTCGCGGGGGTTCGTCGCACCGCCGGTCCACACCTGGCGGGTGCCCTCGGGCCACTCGGCCGGGACGATCTCCTCGACCAGCTCGTGCTCGGGCGCCAGCACCATGTAGGTGGCGCCGAACAGCGTGTCGGGACGCGTGGTGAACACCGTGATGGCGTCCTCGCCGACGGCGAAGTCGACGCGTGCGCCCTCGCTGCGGCCGATCCAGTTCCGCTGCTGCAGCTTGATGGCCTCGGGCCAGTCCAGCGCGTCCAGGTCGTCCAGCAGGCGGTCGGCGTACGCCGTGATCCGCATGTTCCACTGGCTCAGCTTGGCCTTGAAGACGGGGAAGTTGCCGCGCTCGGAGCGGCCGTCGGCCGTGACCTCCTCGTTGGCCAGTACGGTGCCCAGGCCGGGGCACCAGTTCACGGGCGCGTCGGAGGCGTACGCCAGCCGGAAGCCGTTCAGTACGTCGGCCCGCTCGCCCGCGGTCAGCGCGGCCCACGCGCGGCCGCCCGGAACCTCACGGGAGCCGTCCTCGAAGGCGGCGACCAGTTCGGCGATCGGCCGGGCCTTGGCGGCGTCCGCGTCGTACCAGGAGTTGTAGATCTGCAGGAAGATCCACTGGGTCCACTTGTAGTAGTCCGGGTCGATCGTGGCGAACGAGCGCCGCCGGTCGTGGCCCAGACCCAGCCGGCGCAGCTGGACCTTCATGTTCTCGATGTTCGCCTCGGTCGACACCCGCGGGTGCGTGCCGGTCTGCACGGCGTACTGCTCGGCCGGCAGGCCGAAGGCGTCGAAGCCCAGGGTGTGCAGGACGTTGTGGCCGGTCATCCGCTGGTGGCGGGCGAAGACGTCGGTGGCGATGTACCCCAGCGGGTGGCCGACGTGCAGCCCCGCACCGGACGGGTACGGGAACATGTCCATGATGAACTTCTTGGGGCGCGCGACGACCGCGGGGTCCCCGGCCAGGTCACCCGTCGGGTTGGGGGCCTCGTAGGTCCCCTCCGCGTCCCATACGTCCTGCCAGCGTGCCTCGATGTCGGCGGCCATGGCAGCCGTGTAACGGTGCCCCTCGGCCGCCTCGGGGGCCGGGGTGTTCGTCTCGCTCATGATTTCTGAAGCTCCATCGATCGTCTCTGCCGTCTCTGCCTGCCCAAACGAAAAAACCCCTCGCACAGGAGGGGGCGCCGCGCCGATGCCGACCGCATCCGTGGGCTCGACGGGTCGGGACTGATCAGCGCGGCTCGGTAAGCAGAAGGCGTACGGCACGCATGGCGTCAGGGTACCGCAGCGGCCCCGAGGCCGCTCTGCCCTTCCGACGCGCGGACGCGAGCACGACGAGAAGCGGGGGGCCCCCCGCCGGGGGGGCGCGGGGGGGTAGAGGGGGTGTAATGGGTAATTAAATAAAGGCAAACACCAAGCGCAACCGGGCCGCAAACAACAAAACTAAAAAACCC